>CALFYT010000101.1 GCA_937952415.1 uncultured Planctomycetaceae bacterium
CATGCCCAAGTCGGGCGGAGCCTTGAAACCTTGCGCGCCGCTGAACGTGTTGAACTTGCGCCAGCAGGGGCTGCGGCCGAAGTTGTTCCACCAACTGCATACGCTCGGCAACAGACGGTTGTAGTAGCAGCACTGGTCACAATTGCCACAGCCACCGCAGCCTACTTCCTGATTGTCCCAGGGTCCCAAGGGCATCTCGCCTTCGAAGTACGTCATGTCACTGGGCGGGCCGCCGGGGTACGTTTCGTAGCGAAACACCTCCTCGCGGCGCGGTGGAATGATGATTCCTTCATCGACCGCTGGGTCGATCAATGGAACGTCCGACGAATCGGCGAGCGGCGCGTCGGACGGCATGACCTCCACGAACGGATCGCCGACCGCGTCCGCCGGCGGGGCCTGCATTTCCGCCTGGCTCGATCGAATACGCAGTCGGCTCTGCGGTTGGCGGCTGGCAAACCGCCGCGCCGCCATCTCGGTCATTTCAGCGCCCCGCCCTCGATAGCGCGGATCCACATAGCGGCGGCGTGGCAGGGGCCGCCCGATTTCCTCGTTGGGCTCCATCATCCGCGGCGCCGGATCGGCGCTGGCGTACGACATGCCGGAACTGCTAGCTCGGGGCTTCGACGCGTAGTGAAACGACTGCCCGCGGGCCGAGGAGCCGTAGCCCCAAAGGCATGTGCCGATCACGACCCAAACGCCATAGCGCGTCGCGCGATCGGAAAAAGCTTGGGCCGGGCGAAGGGGCTGCATGCGTCCAACACAACGTTGAGGCGCCCCCCGCCTGCTGAATGGCGCGCATGTGCGCGCAGTTGGTTGGCCCCTTTATCGGACGCTGAGGCGCCGAACTTTCGCCGAAAGCCCAAAAGATCCAGCGAGGCGATGGCTTGCTATCATGCCGATCGCAGCGGGGCACTCTGTCTCGCCGCGCGCGATGCCGCCGGCATGGATCGCGGCTTTGCGCGGCGTCGGCATCGTCATCGTCACGCGCTGCCGGCGCGGGCGGCGCTGAGCGCTTGGTCCAGGTCGTCGCGCAAGTCGTCGAACGCTTCCAACCCGATCGAAACGCGAATCAACTCGTCGCGAATGCCGTGTGCCAGGCGATCTTCGCGGGCGTAGCTGGCGTGCGACATGGCGGCCGGCTGCTCGATCAGCGACTCGACGGCTCCCAGGCTAACGGCCAATTGAAACAGGCGCGTGGCGTCGACCAACCGACTGGCGGCTTCGAAATCACCGTCGATCTCGAAGCTGAGCATCGCGCCAAACGCTCCATCCATTTGCCGCGCAGCGATCTCGTGGCCCGGATGATTGGCACGGCCCGGATAACGCACGACGCGCACGCGCGGGTCGTCGGCCAACCAGTCGGCCAGTTGCGCGGCGGTGCGCGACTGCTCGCGGATGCGTAGTTCCAGCGTCTTCAATCCGCGCGAACAGAGAAACGACTCGAGCGGGCCCATCACCGCACCGGTCGCGTTTTGAATGAAATATAGCCGGTCCCACAACGCCTGCTCCCGCACCGCCAATGCCCCGCCCAACAGGTCGCTGTGCCCGCCGATGTACTTGGTTGCCGAGTGCATCACGATGTCGGCCCCTAATTCCAGGGGACGTTGCAGCGCGGGCGACGCAAATGTGTTGTCGACACCCAATAGCGCGCCGTGGCGATGCGCGATTTCGGCGCAGGCGGCGATGTCGGTGATCGACATCAACGGGTTGCCGGGCGACTCGATCCACAGGATCTTCGTTTGCGGCGTAAACGCCCGATCGACCGCCTCCAGGTCGCCGGCATCGACCAGCGTGGTGTGGATTTCGGTCCGATTGACCACGTGGTGCAACAGCCGGTAGGTTCCACCGTAAATGTCCGAGCCGGCCACAACGTGGTCGCCGGCCGACAGGAGCATCATGGCGCAATGGGTGGCGGCCATGCCGGACGCGAACGCCAGCGCCGCGACGCCTCCCTCCAATTCGGCGAGGGTTTGCTCGAATTGCTTTCGCGTTGGATTGCCGCTGCGCGAATAGTCGAATTCGCCGCACTGGCCGGCGGCCGGTTGGACGTAGGTGGCCGACAAGTGTACAGGCCGCACCACGGCGCCCGTTTCGGGGTCGGGCTCGTTGCCCACGTGGATGGCGCGCGTCCGAAATTCCATCGTCTTCTTCCAGGTTCTGCTGTGAAGCCGCCGGGACGACCTTCGAACCGCTCTCACGCGGCCGGCGCACTGGCCCAGCGATGCGCGACACGATTCGTCATCCGTCCAGCGCTTGGGCCAGATCGTTCACCAGGTCTTCGGTGTTTTCCAAGCCGCACGACATGCGAATCATGTTGTCCGGAATGCCGAAGCGCTGGCGCTCTTGCGGCGTACACTCGTAGTAACTCATCACCAGCGGCTGCTCGATCAACGATTCGGCGCCGCCCAAGCTGGGCGCAATTCGCGGGATCTGCACGCGATCGACCACCGCGGCCGTTTGCCGCCAATCCGCGTCTTTCACCAGAAACGTCACCAGTCCGCCGAAGCCGCGCATCGTGCACTTCGCCAACGCGTAGTGTGGGTGCGTTTCGAGCCCCGGGTAGTGAACCCGCTCGACGCGCGGATGGGCCGCCAAGAACTGGGCCACGGCCAGCCCGTTCTCGTTGTGGCGCTGCATCCGCAGCTCGAACGTCTTGAGCCCGCGCAGCAGCAGGAAGATGTTGTGCGGTGAGTTGACCGGGCCGGTGATGCCGCGCAACTTGCGCACCGGCTCCATCGCATCGTTGCGGCCGATCAGCACGCCGGCCAGCAGATCGTTGTGCCCGCCCAGGTACTTGGTGGCCGAGTGTAGTACGTAGTCGACGCCGGCGGCGATTGGACGCAGGTTGTACGGTGTGGCCAGCGTCGCGTCGATCATTGTCTCGATGCCGCGCTTCTTGCCCAGGGCCACGAATCGTTCGAGATCGACGACGCTCAGGTGCGGATTGGTCGGCGACTCGCTGATCAGCAGCCGCGTGCGATCGGTGATCGCGGCCTCCATCGCCGAATAGTCGCCCGTGGCCACCTCATGGGTTTTGACGCCGAAGCGGGTCAGGTGCTTTGTGCAAAACTCGCGGCTGCGGTGGTAGCACTCGTCGAACATGACCACTTCGTCACCGGCGCTGAGCTTTGCGGTGAGCAGCGTCACAAACGCGGCCATGCCACTGGAAAAAAGCAAACCCTGCTCGCCCCCTTCCAGCGCGGCCAGTTTTTGTTCGGCGACCTTCTCCGCGGGGTTACCGTAGCGCCCGTACTCCTCGCGCGGCAACTTGCGCTCGATGAAGTCGATCACTGCTTGCGTGTCGGGGAACGTAAACGTCGACGCACAGTAGATTCCGTCGGTGATGGCGTCGACCGCCTTCTGCCGCGCTTCGCCAGCATGGACCGACAGCGTCGAGAAACCGCGGCGAGTCGGGTCGTCGCCGTCTGGTTCGAGAGGTTGGCTCATCAAACTCACCACATGCCCGACGAGGCGGGCACTCCGAAGACGCAGATCTCGGAGATCTGTTCATCTGCAAAAAAAAACCGCGACTCTGCCCCAAAGACAGTCGCGGCTCACTTTGCAAGTTGAATCGCCCTCCGCCGATAACGCGTCGGAAAGCGATGGCACTTTAGCAGTTGTTGGCTGCAAGCGGCCGCAAATCCCAGGCCGAATTGTAGCCGAGCCGATCGGGCGTTGCAACCAGTCGCCCCGTCTGGCGAGGCGAATGGTCAAAAACGTCCATATTTCGTGCAGCGAACAACCAAGTTGACGTCGCCCCGCTTGTCGCAGTGAACAACGAACGATCGGCAGTGCGCCGTGCCAGCCGCTGGCCATCGATCGACGCGCTGTCGCACCGTGCCGTGCCGAATCGCCGTGCGATGTGGGATTTCGAGCTGCCGCGGTCGTGCCTTGAGCCGTGCAACCAAGCTGGACGCTTTGGCCGATGCCGGCCTACAATGAGACGTAGAACGCTTGGCGATCCACCGGCCGGGAGCTTCGTGTCCATGCACTTCCTCACGCCCTCGCACTGGCGACCCGGCACACTGGGTCCGCTGGTGCTTTGCGCCGCTTTGGCAGCCGGAGGGCCCATTTTTCGCAACGTCGCGGCCAACGAGCCGCGGCCCGACGCCCCGCACATCGCCCAACTGGTGCGGCAGTTGGGCTCAGTGAAGTTTGCCGAGCGCGAGCGAGCGTCGCGCGAACTGACCGCGCTGGGAATCGTTGCCAAAGACGCGCTGACCGCGGCGATCGACGATCCCGACGCCGAGTTGCGGAATCGGGCCCGCGACGTGCTGGCGATTGTGACCGATGCCGATTTCGCGGCCCGGCTCAACGCGTTCGAGGCGGATTACGACGGGCGCCGCGGCCTCACGTTGCCCGGCTGGGAGATGTTCGCCGAACGTTTTGGCGGCCACCCACCCAATCGCCGGCTGTTTGCCGAGATGGCGCGGCATGAACCGCACTTGCTCGAAGCGTATGCCGAACGGCCCGAAACTGTGGCCGACGTGCTCGACGCCCGTTGCGCGGATCTGCTCGAGCAGTACGTGCAAGTCGCCGGTCTCAAACCGGAATTTCCGGTGGGCACCATCGCGACGTTGTTGCTGATTGGTTCCGACGACGGCGTCACGGTCGACGAGCAATTCGCCTCGCAGTTGTTTACCTGGATGATCTACCAGTCGTCGTTCAAGGAACCTGCCCGTAGCGGTCCCTGGTCGGCCTCGATGAAGAAACTGCTGGGCAACTGGATCGCCCGCGACGTCAGCCCGAGCGTCACGATGCAAAACCTGATCCTGGCCGCGTCGTACGAGCTGCACCCGCAGGGCCTGGCATTGGCCAAGAAAGTGCTCGACAGCGAGCCGGCCACGCCGCGGTTGCACGAGTTTGCGTTGATGGCGATTGGGCGGTTCGGCGACCGGCAGGAACTTCCGTTGGTCGAGAAGTTTCTCGACGACGCGACGGTTTGCGGCGCGGTCCACCTGCGCAAGCCGCCGCGCCAGATCGAGCTGCAACTGCGCGACGTGGCGTTGGCGGTGGCTGTCCACCTGACGTCGCAGGACGCCGAGAGCTACGGCAGCGCCGACGTGCAATCCAGTCCGCAGACGTTCTTTCAGATTCCGACGCTGGCGTTCACGACCGAGTCGAAGCGCTCCGCGGCGTTGACCCGCTGGAGCGAATGGCGCAGCAAGTACCCGGACGACGACCAGCCAGCCGTGCCGTGAGGGGCGACTGAGCTTGGCGTTTGCTAGCACTTCGCAAACTGCTGCGCATCATCCCCGGCGGCGCGTTGGTATTTCAAAGGACGTTGCCGCCAAAAGCGCTCGTCAGACCGCCGGATTTCTCTTGACCTGGCAGGCCGTTTCCCGGACTATTCCGCCCCTTTGCCACGCCGCCCGCCTGAGACGAACGGCGCGCCGCGGCGAATCGGTCGTGGCGCCGGTGCCGTTGACAATGCCGGCGCTCCAACACACGCGTACGAAGGACAAACGTTATGAACGCCCGAATTGCCGGTCCACTTTGGGTGCTGGGTCTGTCCGGTCTGTTGTTAGCGCAAGGCTGCGCGTCGCCGTATCGGTCGGACCAAGGCGCGCTGCTCGGCGGTTTGGGCGGCGCCGGACTGGGTGCGCTGGTCGGCAGCGCCACAGGCAATGTCGGACCGGGCGCGGCCATTGGAGCCGGCGTCGGCGCACTGAGCGGAGCCGCGGTGGGCGGCGCGCTGGACGACATCGAGGCCTCGAATCGGGCCGAGATCGCTGCCCGACTCGGACGACCCGCGCCGACCGGAAGCGTGACGATCGCCGACGTGGTGGCGATGTCGCACGCCGGCGTGCCCGAGCAAGTCATCGTCACACACATCCGCAGCCACGGTCCCGCGCAACCGCTGCAAGCCGGCGATCTGATCGCTCTGCAACAGCAAGGCATCAGCCCCGCTGTGGTGCAGGCGCTACAAACCTCGACACCGCAAGTGGCAACCGCCGGACCGCCGAGCGTGGCCGTGGTCGAAGCCTATCCGCCGCCTCCGCCCGTGTATTGGGGACCGCCT
Source organism: uncultured Planctomycetaceae bacterium (assembly GCA_937952415.1). Classification (GTDB taxonomy): domain Bacteria; phylum Planctomycetota; class Planctomycetia; order Pirellulales; family PALSA-1355; genus CALFYT01. The sequence goes on from CALFYT010000101.1 coordinate 6,023, forward strand.
TGCGGCTATACCTACTACGGGCCGTACTATCGCTATCGGCCCTATCGCCGCCGACCGGGCGCGTACTGGGGCGTGTCGATCGGCAACTAGCCGCGGCACCGACGACCGTTTGCAGCCGCAGTAGGAAACGCAGGCCACGCCGTACCGCCGCGGTCTCCGCAGCGCCGATTGTGAGCGACACGCGCCGCGGATAGCATAGACCTATGTCTGGCTCCGCGTACGATCTGGCGCGATTGGCCGGCCGGCGATGCTCGACGTTGCTGGCGGCGATCCTCATCCTGAGTGTGGCGACCACTGCGCGCGGCGACGAGGCCGGCGAGCTAGGTCTGCGAGTCCCGCCCGGCTTCGAGGTCTCGCTATATGCCGACGACACGCTGGCGCACGATATCTATTCGATGACGCTCGACGAGCAAGGTCGCGTCGTCGTCTCCGGTCGGGGTTACGTCAAGACGCTGCACGACGACGACGGCGACGGCCGCGCAGAACGCGCCACGTTATATTCGTCGGTGCCGGCCAGCGGCGCGCAGGGAATGCTCTTCGACGGCGGCGACTTGATCTGTACCGGCGACCATGCCCTGATGCGGCTGCGCGACGCGGACCGCGACGGCACGGCGGACGGACCGCCGGAAGTCTGGGCGAAGCTGAACTACTCGGAGCACGGGGCGCACGCGATCGTGCGCGGACCGGAAGGCGACTACTACGTCGCGTGCGGCAACAACGCTGGCGATTCGCGGAAATTGATCGCCCAGGGGCATTCGCCGGTCGAGCATCCCCGCTCCGGTGCGATCGCGAGGTTCTCGCCGGACGGCCGCCCGCGAGACGTCTTTGCCCATGGATTCCGGAACGCTTACGACATCGGCTTCAACTCGGCGGGCCATTTATTCACGGTCGACTCCGATGGCGAGCGCGATCACCATCTACCGTGGTACGCGCCCTCGCGAATGTTCGACGTGGGCCAGGGGCTGGAGCACGGTTGGCTGCCGATGGACCGCACGAACGGTTGGAACCGGCCGCCGTCGATGTTCGACAGCGTGCAGCGGCTGGTCGAGTTTGGGCGCGGTTCGCCGACGGGGCTGGTCGTGTACCGGCATCGGGCATTTCCCGAGCGGTATCGGGGCGGCGTGTTTACGGCGTGCTGGAGCTTGGGCCGCGTTTACTTCTGTCCGCTGGAAACGTCGGGTGCGAGTTACCGTTCGCAGGCGGAAACCTTTTTGCAAACCACCGGCGATATCGGATTCGCGCCGTGTGATTTGGCGGTCGGACCCGAGGGCGATCTGTTCGTAGCGATCGGCGGACGTCGCACGCGCGGTAGTGTGTTCCGCGTGCACGCGACCGGCCCGATTGACGGTTCAGGCAAACCTGCCGCCGCGGCCCGATCCGCGGCTTCGTCCGATCTCGACGTTGTGCTGGCGGCCGCTCAGCCGGGCGCCAGTTGGTCGCGGGCCCACTGGCTGCCCGTTGCCACGAAGCTGGGGCGCGCGTCGTTCGAGCAGGCCGCATTGGATGGATCGCGCCCGCCGGAGCAACGGGTGCGCGCGATCGAAGTGGCCGTCGAGTTGGACGGCGCCATTTCCTTCGACGTAGCGCGCCGACTTGCGGCTGATGCGAGCGCGCCGGTGCGCGCCCGGACCGCGTGGTCCCTTTCTCGAATGCCTAGCGAAGCCGACTGGCTGGCAATCCTGGCGCAACTAACCGGCGACGACGATCACCGCGTGCAGCGTGCCGCCTGGGAAGCGCTGGCGCTGGCCGAGCCGTTCGCCGCGGAGCAGTCGCCGGCACCCGACTGGTCGCGCGGCACCAGCAGCACTGAGCGTCGCGTTCGCATGGCCGCCATCCTGACCGCGCGCCGCGCTGGCCGCGCCAGCTATCAGCAATCGGGTCTTGCGGTGCAACCTGCGTCCAGTGAGATGACCGCCGCGGCAGCCCGCCGTGCTTTGGCCGATCTTTGGGTCCGTAAGCCGGACGACGATGCCGATCCCCACGCGGCATTTTCGGCGGATGACGTACAGACGTGTGTCGACTGCTTCCGCACGGCCGGCGACGACACGCGCCTGGCGCTCGAAGCGGTGCGATTGCTGCAAATCGCGCTGGGCGATTTTCGTACGTCGCCGAAGCTGCCGGAAGTGTACATCGGCTATGCTGGACGGGCTGACGACGTCGGCGATTCCGAGACACGTGCTACGCTGGTGACGCGGCTTGCCGGTGCGTTTCCCACCGGCGACGCGGAGCTGGATCGCGAACTTGCGCGGCTGCTGGCGATGCTCTCCGCCCAAGACACGGCGTTGCTGTCCGCCGTGGCTGCCAAGTGGACGGACGACACGTCGGTCGAAGAGGATATTCACTACCTAATCGTCGCGTCGCGTCTGCCGGGCGAGCGCAGCGCGGACGTCTCCGCGGCGACCGCCTCAGCCTTGCTCGGGTTGCACCACAAGCTTGACGCCTTGGAACAATTTGCCAGTCGCAATTGGCCGTTCCGCGTCGCCGAGACATTCCAGCAGTTGTGCCGGCACGATCCGGATCTGGCTGACGCGCTGGTCGACCATCCGCAGTTTGGCCACCCACATCATGCGCTGTTCGTCGACGAACTTTCGTCCGTGCAACGCCGTGCGGCGATTGCGAGACTTTGGTCACGTGTCGACCAATCGCAGGCGAAGCCCACCAGCGAAATGGTCGCGTTGGCCGGCGCGCTGCCGCCCGAACAGGCTCGCGCGACGATCGTGTCGCGCTGGGACGATGATCCGGGTCTGCGCGACGCGATTGTGCTAGTGCTGGCCGATCACCCCCAGGCGGAAGATCGGGAAAAGTTCGTCGCGGCGCTGGCTTCCGCGCAACCGGACGTCGTACGTCGTGCCGCCGATGCGCTGATCGCGCTGGGCATCAACTGCCGTTCGTCGGAGATGGCTGCGGCGCTACGGGCTCTGAAGCAGGCGTGTGCCACGGCCAAGCCGGTCGAGCCGCGCCACACGTTGGTCCGCCTGCTCAATTTCTGGACCGAGGAGAATTCCGGCGTGGAGAGCCCGACCGACCCGACGCAAACCTGGGTCGATTGGTATCAGTTGTTCGAAGACTACTACCCGGCCTTCGCCGCGCAACTCAGGCGATCGTCGGGCACCGATGCGGCGGGGTGGAAGAAGCGGCTGGCCGGTGTCGACTGGCACGCTGGCGACGCCGAGCGCGGACGGGCCGTGTTTCAAGAGCGTTCTTGCCACCGTTGCCACGAGCAGAGCGGTCATCTTGGGCCTGCGCTCAACGGCGTGTCGGTGCGGTTTTCGCGCGACGACCTGTTTGCCGCCATCGTCGATCCGAATCTCGAAGTGGCGCCCCCCCATCAGACGACGACGATCATCACCAGATCCGGTCAGGTCCACCACGGACTGATCGTCTACGAGTCTCCCGAGATCACGCTGCTGCAAACCGGACCGGATACGACGGTTCGGATCACGAACACCGACCGATCCGCCGTTCGCCGCGGCACGCAATCGATCATGCCGACCGGATTGTTGGATCCACTTTCCGACCAAGAACTCAGCGACCTGTACGCGTATCTGAAAACACTCCAAGCCCGTTAACCGGGCACCGCCGGCTCCGTACGGACCGCCATCGGGAAATTCGTCCAAGCATTCAGGAAGCCATCATGTCGAACGACGACGCGCCACAGCCCTCCGACAACAAACTACCGATCCCGCCGCCACTACGTTCGCTGATCCCTCTGATCCTCTTGATGGTCGGGGCCGGCACGCTGGCCGCCTTACAGTTTGCGCAAGTCCGAGAAATCCTTTCCCCGGCTAACGCGTTCTTGGCCAAGGCGTCGTCCGCGGCCGGCACATTGATCTTGTTGTTTGCCTGGTTCGTGCTGCTCTCGTCGGCGTCGCGCAAGACGCGATACTACGTGGGCGCGCTCGGCGTGGGTGCTGTTTTGGTTGCCTTGGCCGCGCTGCGTATCGAGGGCGTCAGTGGCGACATCATTCCCCACGTAAGCTTTCGCTGGGCACCCCATGCCGACGAAACGCTGGGGGAAATAGAGTCCGACGCCGACGCATCTCCAGTCGACCTGACGGCGACCACCGACCACGACTATCCACAATTTCTCGGCGCGAATCGCGACGCAACCTTGCACGACGTTGGGCTGGCGCGCGACTGGTCGAGCGAAAAACCCAGCGAGCTTTGGCGGCAACCGATCGGCGCGGCATGGTCCGCGTTTGCGATTGTCGGTCCGTACGCGGTAACCCAAGAGCAGCGCGGGCCCGACGAATTGATCACCTGCTATGAGCTGGCCACCGGCAACCCGCGGTGGTCGCACGCCACGCCGGTGCGATTCCAGGAAACGCTGGCCGGCATCGGCCCCCGCGCCACACCCACGGTTCACGAGGGCAAAGTGTATGCGATGGGCGCGTTGGGGCACTTGACCTGCTTGGACGGTGCGACGGGCGAACAGCTTTGGCAACAACACGTCGTCGCCAGCTTCGACCCCGAGCGGACCAATCCGCCGTCCGACACGGCGGCGGGAAACCCGATCTGGGGCAAGAGCTGCTCGCCGCTGATTTACGAAGACTTGGTGATCGCCAGCGCCGGTGCGCCCGACGGCAAGTCGCTCATCGCGTTCGACAAACAGACCGGCGAGTTTCGTTGGAGCGGCGGCGATGATGCCAGCAGCTATAGCTCGCCTACCGTCATGACGCTCGACGGCGTGCCGCAGATCGTGATCGTCAACGCGACCAGCGTCGTGGCACACGATCCGAAAGATGGTCGCGTGGTGTGGGAGCGCGACTGGCCCGAGGCCGATGCGGGCCGCGCCACGCCCACCGTCGCCCAGCCGGTTGAGGCCGGCAACGATCGGATCCTGCTGACCAAGGGCTATGGCGCCGGAAGCGCGCTTTGGCAGATCCGCCGCGACGGCGACGCTTGGACAGTCGAGGAATTGTGGCGTAACCTGCGGCTCAAAACCAAGTTCACCAATCCGGTTATCCATGAAGGTTTTGTCTATGCCCTGGACGAAGGCATTCTGCAATGCGTCGACCTCGAGACCGGACGGGCCAAGTGGAAGCGCGGCCGCTACGGCCACGGCCAGCTCATACTCGTCGACGATCTACTGCTGGTGCAGTCCGAGACGGGCGACCTGGCGCTGGTCGAAGCCGACCCAAAGAAGTTTCGCGAACTGGCCCGGATCACCGCGCTGTCGGGCACGTGCTGGAACCCGCCCGCGCTGGCCGGCCGAACGCTTTTGTTGCGTAGCAACAGCGAAGCGGTGTGCTACGAGCTGCCGGCCGCCTCGCCCTGAACGACCTCGGGCAAGCGCGGCTCGCCGAGCGGCTGGTCGAGGAGCCAGTCTTCAAGGATGATGTGCCGCACGGTCGGCGCGCGCAACAGCGCAGTGCGCGACGGGAGTAATGCCGTGAGCCAGGGCCGCTGTGCCGCCCGGGCCATCGCCCGCAGGCCCAGCTTGTTCAGCGAGTTGCCAGTTAACTGGGCCTGCACGTTGTCGCGCAGGCGATTGAACGTGGCGGGAATCAGGTTTGGCGCGGGCCCGACGTGAATCACGGTTTCGATCCGACCTGACAGCGTTTCGTACACCGCGTCCCACAGGCGCTGCGGATGATCAATCCACTGGACCAGGATCTCGCGGGCGTTAAAGTCCGTATAGCTGATCTTGCCGGTTACCAGCGAAAAAATGGGCGGGTGCGGCGCACTGAAGCCACCTTCGAGCGTTTGCATCGTCACGCCGACGCGATTGGGAATGTTGCGCTGCCAGACCAACGGCGTGTGTACCGGCGGCCATTGATGGTCGTTCTTGCGGAGGTAGACGCGGGCGGGAAACACGTCGTGCATGCGCTTGCCGAACGTGTCGATCGTGCCGTTTTGCCCCAGCAGCAATACGGTGTTGGGCGCCAGGTATGACGAGATTGCGATCGTGCCGTTGCCTTCGGCCGAGATTTGCACGCAGAGCCGCTTTACTTCGTCGAAGTCCAACAGCGGCCCGCGCGAAAACAGCACGCCCATCGTCACGCCTTCGGCCAACGCCACGCAGTCGGTCGCCACCTCCAACGGCACGCGGAGCGCGCGCTCCATGTCGAACACGCCGGCGGCGCAGACGGCCGTCAACTCACCCAGGCTGTAGCCATAGATCATGCGGGCCCGCTCGAAGGCGACGTCGAAGAACTCTTCCAGCAGCCGCAGATGGGCCAACTCGACGGCCACGACCAGCGCGATGGCTTCGTCGTACGTGGCCAGTGTCGTTTCCTCGTTGCGCCGCACGCGACCGACCAGGTCGACCTTGCGGCCAACGGTGTCGGCGCAGATCTCGCTGGCCCGCTTCAGATAGCGCTCGACGACCGGCCCGAACGCCGGGTGCGCAAGCAGCTCGGTGCTGCGGCCCAGGTTCGTCACGTTGTAACCGCGAAAAGCGTACGCCGTGACGCCCAGGCGGTCCATCAAGTCGTTGGACATCGAGCAGTTCGTCCGACTGGCCGGAATAGAGAAGAACGACGCCAGATTCGAAGTGCCTTCGAACAAAACCGCCGGCCAGACTGTGCAATCGACATTTCACGGCCGATTGCCGTCTGCGATCGCGGATCGGGTGCGGTTTTGCGAGCACGCACTACGTCCATGATACTCGACGGGGGTACGAAAGCTTCCGCCTTTTTCGTCGTCGCGCGCCGCCAAACCGCGCCGCAGGTAACGGATTTGCCGACGACTCCCCCCCGCTTGCCCCAGGGTGCGACAACTTTTTGCGTGAAAGTCGCGGTGCACGCCGTCACGGCCGGGACTTGCGCCCCCCGGCCAACGCTGGTACAACGAATCGTTGCCCAAGAACACGAATGCCCGTAGACATTCGAGTACGACTCCCATGCCCAACGCTGCTCCAGACGCATCGAACCCGCCGCGCGAACTGGCCGGACGAACGGCCGTCGTGACCGGTTCGGCCCAGGGCATCGGCCGTGCCATCGCCCTGGAATTGGCCACGGCCGGCGCCAACGTGCTCGTTCACGGGCGCACCAGCCGGGATGCCGCCGAATCGGTTGCCCGCGAATTGGCCGAGCAGGGTGTGGCCGCACAGGTGGAATTATGCGACTTGGGCGACCCGGCCACGCACGCTCCGCTGGTGGAAGCCGCGTGGAACTGGCAAGGCGGGGTCGACATCTGGATCAACAACGCCGGGGCCGACGTCCTGACGGGCGAACCGGCGGGCTGGTCGTTCGAGCGCAAGCTTGACGCGTTGTGGCGCGTCGACGTGGTCGGCACGCTCGCGCTAGCAAGAGAATGTGGCACGCGGATGCGGCAACGCGGCAGCGGCGTGATCGTCAACATGGGCTGGGACCAGGCCGAACACGGGATGGCCGGCGACAGTGGCGAACTGTTTGCCACCGTGAAAGGCGCCGTCATCGCATTCACGCGCAGCCTCGCCCGTTCGCTCGCGCCCAGCGTGCGCGTGAATTGTGTTGCGCCGGGCTGGATCAAGACCAAGTGGGGCGAGCGGGCTTCGGAGCACTGGCAACGCACGGCCGTCGAGCAGTCGTTGCTGGCCCGTTGGGGTACTCCCCAAGACGTGGCCGCCGCCGTCCGGTTTCTCGCGTCGCCCGCCGCCGACTTTGTGACCGGTTGCGTGCTGCCGGTCAACGGCGGACTGCGCCAAACCTAATGCCGATCGCGCTGCCCTTATGGACCAGCACATCCACTTCGTGACCGGACGCCTGGCCGAGTTCTCGCTGCGCCGCGTCCTGGACGAGCTGGCACCGAAAGCCGCATTCGAATACACGATCGACGTGCTGGGCATCACCGTGGCGGCACTGATGACGACCGATTGGGTCGCCAAACGGATCCATGTTCCGCCGGGCACAACGCGCGTCATTCTGCCTGGGTATTGCCAGGGTGACCTCGACGTCGTCACAACGGCGGCCGGCGTCGCGGTCGAACGCGGCCCGCGCGATCTCCGCCGGCTGCCCGACTATTTTGGACAGGCAGCGACTTCCGGCGACTACGGCGCGTACGACATCGACATCCTGGCCGAGATCAACATGGCCGGCCGGCTGGCCATGCACGATTTGCTGGCCGAAGCGGATCGGCTGCGCGCCGACGGCGCCGACGTGATCGACGTGGGCTGCGATCCGGCAGAGCCCTGGTGGGGCGTGGGCGAAGCGGTCGCTGCGCTCATCGACGCGGGGCATCGCGTTTCGATTGACAGCATGAACATCCGCGAAATCGAGTTGGCCACCGGCGCCGGCGCCGAGCTGGTGCTCTCGGTCAACAGCACCAATCGCCAGGCCGCGCCCGATTGGGGCTGCGAGGTCGTGGCCGTGCCGGACGATCCGGCGACGTTAGCCGGCCTCGACGAGACGATCGAGCACCTGGCCGGCAATCGCGTGCCGCTGCGCATCGATCCGATTCTCGAGCCGATTGGGTTTGGTTTTGCCGCCAGCCTGGGTCGCTATCTCGACACGCGCCGTCGCTATCCCGATGCCGAGATGATGATGGGGATCGGCAATCTCACCGAATTGACCGACGCCGACAGCGCCGCGATCAACGTGGTGCTGCTGGGCATTTGCCAGGAAGTCGGCATCCGCAGCGTGCTGACCACGCAGGTCATCAATTGGGCCCGCACCAGCGTTCGCGAATGCGATCTGGCACGGCGCCTCGTCTACTATGCGCAGCGGCACAAGACATTGCCCAAGCACGTCGAGCCGCGCCTGGTGATGCTCCGCGACGGCCAACCGGCCCAGCATGGAGGCGACACGCTCCGGCGGCTGGCCGACCAGATCAAGGATCATCACATCCGCCTCTTCGCCGAACGCGACAACGTTCAGGTCGTTACCACGGGGCTGCACCTGATCGGCGACGATCCATTCAAGCTGTTCGAGCAGCTGGTCGACCGCTCCGACCACGCCATCGACGCCAGCCACGCTTTCTACCTGGGCTATGAAATGGCCAAAGCCGTCACGGCCTTGACGCTGGGCAAGGAGTACCGTCAGGATGAAGCGCTGGATTGGGGCTTCTTGACGCGGCCCGAGCAGGGCCATCGGAGCGTCGAATCTCGATCGCAGCCTCCGGACCAAGATGACTCACCGCCTGCCCCGTAAACGAGACCGATCGTGTTGCACGTCGACGTTTGTCAACCGCTCGAGACGCAGTACGGCGCCCTGGTCGAGCCGTGGGATCCCGGCGTCGATCTCGAGACGGCCCTGGTCCGTTTGGCCCGTCTGCCGGGCGTGCTGTTTCTGGATAGCGCGCGGCGCGATCCGGTGCTCGGACGCTATTCGTTTCTGACGGCCGATCCGTTTGATTGGGTCACGCTTCCGGCCGACGGCGCCGACGGGCTGGCGGAGTTACAGCGCCGCGTTGCGCCGTTTTCGACGCCGACCATTGCCGGATTGCCGCCGTTTCAGGGGGGCGCGGCTGGGCTGTTCTCCTACGACCTGGGGCGCTCGCTCGAAGTGCTGCCCCGTCCCCGCTACGACGAGTTCAAGATTCCGGCCTTGGCCGTCGGACTGTATGACGTCGTGCTGGCGGTCGACCATTTCGAGCACCGTGCGTGGCTCATCTCGCAGGGTTTTCCGGAAACCGCGCCGACAGCCCGGCGGCGCCGCGCCGCCCAGCGGTTGGAACAGTTTCGCCAGTGGCTTGATGGTTCGCAGCCGCCGGCCCAATCGCGGCCGCGCCACCACGATCCGCTGCCGGCCGACGCGCTGGCTCCGCAGTTTCCGGTGGCCGGACCCTCCGGGTTGACCAGCAACTTCGCTCCGGCCGACTATCTGGCGGCAATCCAGCGTGCGATCGACTACATCCATGCGGGCGACGTCTTCCAAGTGAATCTCGCGCAGCGACTGCTCTATCCGGCGCGCGACGACGCGGTGGCGCTCTACCTTCGGCTCCGCCGCCAAAACCCGGCCACGTTTGCCGGCTATTTCGACTTGGGAGACGCGCAGATCGCCAGTGCTTCGCCCGAGCGATTTGTCTGTGTGCGCGACGGCCAAGTCGAGACGCGCCCGATCAAGGGCACGCGGCAGCGCACCGCGCAGCCCGAAGCCGATTTGTTCGCTGGCGATGACATGTTGGCCAGCGAAAAGGACCGCGCCGAAAACGTGATGATCGTTGACTTGTTGCGGAACGATCTGTCCCGCGCCTGCCGAGCTGAGAGCGTGCAGGTCACGCAGCTTTGCCGCGTTGAGTCGTACGAGTACGTGATGCACCTGGTTTCCGCGGTGCGCGGCACCTTGGCCGAAGGCCGAACCGCGGTCGACCTGCTGCGGGCGGCCTTTCCCGGCGGATCGATCACCGGCGCGCCGAAAGTGCGCGCGATGGAGATCATTGCCGAGTTGGAACCTACGGCGCGCGGGGCGTATTGCGGCGCGCTGGGCTATTTGGGATTCGACGGCGCGCTGGACACCAGCATCTTGATCCGCACGATCACTGCCAGTCGCGGCTGGTGGCAGGCGCCTGTGGGAGGTGGTATCGTGGCGCAGTCGGTCCCCAGCCGTGAATACGACGAAACCTGGCACAAGGCCACCGGACTGCTTCGGGCCATGCAATAGACGCTTGCCATGATCTTGCTCGTCGACAACTACGACAGCTTCGTGTTCAACCTGGCTCGCTACTTCGAGCGGCTGGGCCAGTCGACCGTCGTTGTGCGCAACGACGCGGTCACGATTGAAGGAATTGCCGCGCAAGGTCCCGACGCGATCGTCCTTTCGCCGGGGCCCTGCACGCCGCAAGAAGCCGGTGGCTCGATCGAAATCGTGCGCCACTTTGCGTCAAGCGTGCCCATATTGGGGATTTGCCTGGGGCATCAGGCGATTGGCGCCGCGCTGGGCGGGCGCGTCGTGCGCGCCGCCGAACCGGTCCACGGACGCACCTCGCCCATCCACCACAACGAACAAGGCGTGTTCGCCGGCCTGCCCAACCCGCTGGTGGCCAGCCGGTATCACTCGTTGGCCGTCGAGCGCGCCTCGTTGCCCGAGAGTTTGCAAGTCACGGCATGGACCGCGGACCAGGAAGTAATGGCGGTGGCCCATCGCGACTGGCCGGTCGTCGGCGTGCAGTTTCATCCGGAATCGATTCTGACCGACGTGGGCTATCGGTTACTGGCCGGATTTTTGCGTTTGGCGAGCCTGCCGGTGCCGGCCGCGCTGCCAACCATCGACGATGAGCGCGTCGAGCCCGCGCCGCCGCCCACCGCGGTGCCGGCGCGTCCGGTCACGTTTTAGGACACCGCACGAACCCGGGAGGCCCGTCAGGGTGATTCTCGAAGGAATCATAACGACGATCAATCCGGACGGCACGGCGAACATATCGCCGATGGGGCCGCGCGTCGACGACACGCTGCGCCGGTTCGTCCTGCGGCCGTATCAATCATCTACGACGTATCGCAATCTGAAGCGCACCGGCCAGGCCGTGTTTCACGTCACCGACGACGTCGAACTGCTGGCCCGCGCGGCGCTCGGCTCGCCGGTTCCGCCACCGCCGATGGAGCCGGCCGAGGCGTTCGACGGTTGGATCCTCAGCGGCGCGTGCCGCTGGTACGCGTTGCGGGTCGAGTCGTTGGATGATTCGAACGAGCGCACCGAAATTGTGTGCGACGTCGTTGCGCATAGGCGGCTGCGTGATTTCTTCGGATTCAGCCGCGCGAAGCACGCCGTGGTAGAAGCCGCGATCCTGGCCACGCGCACCCAGTTCCTCGACGGCGACGACGTGCTAGCGCATTTCGAGCGGCTGCGCCCGCTGGTTGCCAAAACCGGCGGACCGGCCGAACAGCGCGCGTTTGACTACCTGGCTGCCTACGTCGCCGAGCAATACGAAACGCGCGCGGTACAAGCCGACGCGCACGACGAATAGTCGCGGGCCGCGGCACCGTGGCAACGTTTGCCGTGGCCTTCCGCCGACCCCCACTCGGAAGCCCACGATGACGCCGGTCGAAGTCGCCGCCCCGAGCCGACTGCACTTTGGAATGTTCGCATTCGGGCAGCCCGCTGCGCGCAACTTCGGCGGCGCCGGGGTGATGATCGACCGGCCGGGCCTCCGACTACGCATCGTGCCTTGCGAGCGATTTTCGACAGTCGGCCCGTTGGGTCAGCGCGTGACGTCCGCGGCCCAGCGATTTGCCCAATGGCACGGGCTTTCGGATCCGCCCGCCTGCACGGTCGAAGTTTGCGACGCGCCTCCGCAGCACGTCGGACTGGGCACCGGAACGCAACTCGCGCTGTCGGTCATCGCGGGGCTGCAAGCGCTTACCGGCGGGCCGCCCTTGGAACCAGCGCAGTTAGCCGAAGCATCAGGTCGCGGGCAGCGTTCGGCGGTGGGCACGTTTGGATTCGTGCATGGAGGGATGATCGTCGAATCCGGAACGCTTGCCGCCGAACGGATCGCGCCGTTGGAACACAGGATCGAACTGCCTGCCGCGTGGCGGTTCGTCCTGGTCGTGCCGGGCGGCGATCGTGGACTGTCGGGCGACGCCGAACGTACGGCGTTCGACTCGCTGCCGCCGGTGTCGCCGGAAACCACCGCCGCGCTGCGCGCCGAGCTCGACGAACAACTAGTTCCGGCTGCGGGGCTCGGCGACTTCAGCCGCTTCAGTGAAAGTCTCTACCGCTACGGACGCACCTCCGGCATGTGCTTTGCGCCGTGTCAGGACGGGCCGTTCGCCAGCCCGTCCGTGGCCGACGTTGTGGCGCGGATCCGCGCGGCGGGCGTCGCTGGCGTTGGCCAGAGCTCCTGGGGGCCGACCGTGTTCGCGGTGGTCGAGAGTCAGGCCGCGGCGGATCAACTCGCTCAAACGCTGCGACAATCGCTGGGCCCTTCGACCGAGACGATGATTACCGCGGGCAATCGAACCGGGGCAGCGATTACCGCGTTGGCGTAATCGAAACCAAGACACTTGGCCGCGGCGCTCACTTGGCCGCGGGCTCATCCAGCTTGCGGATCTTGATGTCCCGAAGCGCCGCGGTCGTGTTGAACGTGGCGATGCCCAGCGGCTTTGAAGGATCAACTTCAATGCGGACCGAGATCCGCTTGTCCTTGGTTTCGACGTCTACTTTCTGGTCGTCGTCGATCCAGGCATCGATGCGGCCCTTGGTCACGCGCACGCGAATCTTGTACCAGCGGCCGCTCTCAAACTCCTGATAGCCGGTCGTTTCGTTCTCCGAGGCGTCGCTACCGTCCAGGCTCGACAGCCCCACGACGCCACCACCCCAACCGCCACAGATGAAGCTGCACGACGCATCGCCCACCGGAAACGTCAGCCCACAAAAAAAGTCGCTGCCGTCGACCCGCATCGCCTCCAGCGAGATCTCGTAGTCCATCTTCGGGTATTTGCCCGTCCAGGTGATGCCGCTCATCGGGTTGCCAGCCCGGATGACGATCGTACCGTCCTTGACCTCCACGTCGCCTTCGCCGCCGAAATCGGTGCTTTTCCAATGGCCGAGCGTCCGTCCGTCGAACAGGCTGGTCGTGGCACTCTTCGCATCGGCAGCCCACGCCGGCAGGGCCGAACTTGCAGCCAGCAGACAGGCCCAACCGAGCGCGGCAAACAGACGGATCATGGCGGATACCTTTTCTGTTGTGGGGCTTTTCTGGTGGGAGGTTTTTTCGCTGGCGGTCGACGCGTCGGCGGCTGGCCGTCGGGTTGATATGGCGGCTGGACTGCGGGCTGAAAACGCAGGCGCTCAAAATACTTGCTGCGTGCACGGGCCGCAAGCAATCCGGCTGGCATAGGAGCGTCGGATGGCGCCGCGCCGAGTTTTTCCTTGACGGAGCAATACTTGGCGGGTAGCATCCCCCCTACCTGTATGACAGTCGCCGAGGCGCCGCTAATCGCACTTCTTCGCTGCCGCTGACCCATCGTGCCGCACCGGCACGTCGCGGTCTTCCTCTGCTCGGCAACCTTCCCGAATGATCGTCCGTCTGCGCTGGTTCGTCTCGCGCGGCGCGACCGGGAGGATTCACGAACCCATGGATACGCACGATGTTTCGAAGTTTGGAATTCGTCAATCGATTGAAGCGCCTCGCGGCCGTTGGCGGCTTCGCGCTTGCCGCGATGGTCTGCCTGCGCGCCGAACCGTCCTCGGCGGCGCAACTGCTGGTCGCCAATGGTGGGACAAGAAGCATCCTGCGCTACGACGCGCAGACCGGGGCCTTTATCGACGATTTCACTTCCGGTGGCGGATTGGTCGGCCCGGGGTTGATGACGCAGGGGCCCGACGGAAACCTATATGTCGCCGATTGGCTTACGAGTCGCGTTCTGCGTTACGACGGAACAAGCGGATTGTTCATCGACGTGTTTGCGTCAGGCAGCGGATTGGACCAACCCGGTGGAGTAGACTTCGGTCCAAACGGAAACTTCTATGTCGCCAGTTCGTTCTCGAACGAAGTCTTGCGATACGAAGGCGGAACCGGGGCGTTTGTCGATGCGTTTGCATCAGGCGCGAATGTCGCGGCGCCGCTTGACATGCTCTTCGGCCCGGATGGCAATCTCTACGTGGGCAATGTGTTTGGACCGCACGTGACGCGCTATGATGGCACGACCGGGCAGTTTATCGACGTGTTCGCCTCCGGCGGCGGCCTATCGCTGACCGGTTCCATCGAATTCGGTCCAGACGGTAGCCTGTTCGTTAGCGATATTCAGGGAGGCAAGGTGTTTCGCTACGATGGATCGACTGGCGCGTTTTTGGATGTGTTTTTGGATGACGCGGCAGTGGCCAACGTTGTCGATTTCACTTTCGGCCCCGATGGCAACCTGTATGTCTCGTACAATGACGGCGGAGAGATTCCGACGGGCGGTGTCCGTCGCTACGACGGTGCTACGGGCGAGTTCATCGATGCGTTCATTTCTGGCGGCGTTCTGGACGGAGCGGGCGCGCTCCTATTCATCCCCGAGCCGTCGAGCCTGGCCCTGGCTGGCTGCGGGCTCGTTGCGCTGGTCGCCTGGTGCCGCCGGCGGCGGATCGGCCAACGCACGCCCTAGCTGCCGGCGAACTGGCTCAATCCCGGGTCTTGGATCGCGCGGCGGGGGGATTAAAATGGAGGTTCTCGGCGCGACCGCGCGCCGCAATGTCCACAATCCCACCAGCCCGCGATCCCACCGTCCGCCTGCCGTCGCCGGCTGTTTGCAACGCAGAGGAATCCGAGTCATGCACCGATTGATCGCCCGCCCGTTGAAATCCCTTGTCCTGTCCGTCCTGGTTCTGCAATGGGGTCTGCCGGCCGCCTGGGCCGTGACGTTTCCCGATAAGAATCTCGAGGCCGCGCTGCGGGCCCTGGTGTTCGAGAAGAAGGACAACGAAGAGGAACTGACCGAGGACGACCTGCGGAAGATCTCCACGCTGGACGCCAAGGGACGCGGCATCAAGGACCTGACCGGCTTGCAGCACTGCACGAACCTGCTGCTGCTCGACCTGACGAACAACGAGGTGGCGGACCTGGCGCCGATCAAGGACCTGGTGAACTTGCAGTCGCTGACGCTGGCCGAAAACCAGATTGCCGACATCACGCCGCTGATGAATCTGAACAAGCTGCAATACCTGGACCTGTCGAAGAACCAGGTCAGCGCCCTGCAACCGCTCAGCGCGATGACGAAGCTCTCGGCCTTGTACCTGGCCGAAAACAAGATCAGCGAGCTGGCGCCGCTGGCCGGGCTGGCCAATCTCTCCTCGCTCGATCTGGCCAAGAACGAAGTGGTCAGCATCAAGCCGCTGTCGGCGATCGGCCGGCTGCGGGTGCTGAAGCTGAGCGATAACCAGATCGAAGACATCGCCCCGGCCACCGTTCACCCGCCGCAGAGCATGCTGCTGGTCGAGCGGAACAAGATTGCGGACCTGGCGCCGCTGGTCGAAGCGGCCAAGAGCGACGCCGAGGGCCAGAAGAACTTCGCGCCGTTTCTGCGGATGTACTTGGAAGGCAATCCGCTTTCGGAGACGGCCAAGTCCGAGCAGCTCGCGTCGCTCAAGGAAGCCGGCGTGCGGATCGAAGACGCCCAGTAGCCGGCGCAGCCTGCGCGTGCGAGCGCACCGCGGGGCGTTTTGCTGGCGCTGCGCGAGCCGTTGGATTCGCACGTGCCACCCCGGCACATGCCATCGCCGGCATGCCCGGCTAATTGGAATCGCCCCGGCGTTTCACGTATGATTGATGCCGCGCCCCCGTCGCTTGGGCGGCGCGCGGAATCGACCATTGCACACGCCTACCCGCTCTGAGGTTTCCTGCCATGCGTTCTTGCGACACGTTTCCGCGGCGAAGGCCGATCGCCCTGCTCCTGCTGACCGCGCCGTGCGTGATGCTGGCCGCCGCCAATATTGCCTTGGGCCAGGCGCCCAAGGGCACGGTGAAGGCCGACGATCCGCCGCCGGCACTGACCTACCACGGGCTGGTTCCTGGCTTGTCCACCGCCGACGACGTGCGTAAGGCCCTCGGCGAGCCCGATCACGAGGCCCGCTGGTACGCCTACAAAATGCTGTACGAAGTGCCGGACCGACCGGGTGTCTACGATTCGGTTCACCTGCACGGCAAGGACGGTGGGTTCAGTTGCGTCGAAGCGGCGACCGTGCCCGCCGGGTACGAAACACGCAAGAAGGTCCTGGCCACGCTGGGCGAGCCGGAGCAGGAAATCCGCATGCCCACCTTTTCGCTGTTGGACTATTCGGCCAAGGGCGTGCGGTTTGTGTTTGACGACGCGGGCCAGACGATCGGGGTGGCGTACGTGCCGCACTTGCGTCCTCGGGTTCATTCCGGCGCGCGGCGGCAGATCGACCTGAGCCATTTGCGGTCCGGGCCCCAGCCGCGACCCGACAAACCGGCCGACTTGAGCGAGCTGAAGTGCGGCGTGGCCGAGACAGCGATCTCGCCGTTCACGCCTGAGTGGCTGCCGCCGCGCGTGCGCGCCGGCTATAACCCACACGACGACCTGAAGGCCCGCTGCGTGGTGTTCGAGAAAGACGGCCTGCGGATCGCGCTGGTTGGTGCTGACCTGTTCGGCATGACCTCGAACGACATTGCCCCGATGCGCGAGTGGGCCGCCGACTCCGGTGTTCCGTTCATGGTACTGGCGATGTCGCACAACCACGCGGCGCCCGACACGATCGGCGTCTACGGCCACTACCCGGAAGCGTACATCCAATACATTCAGGATCAGGTCGTCCGCTGCATCGAAGACGCCGTGAAAGACCTGCGGCCGGTCAAAGAGTTTCGCGTCGCCTCGCGCGAGCTGCCGATGGACGGCGCCCGCGTGATCGGCTACATCCGCAACGCGCGCAACGTGGGAATCGTCGATCCCACGCTGTCGATCTTGCAGCCGATCGGCACCGACGACCAACCGATCGCCACAATCGTCAACTTCGCCTGTCACGTCGAAGGCCTGCAGAAAGGCGTGCTCGAGCTGAGCGCTGATTTTCCCGGGTACATGTGCGACCAGATCAAAAAGGACGGCGGCGGACAGGCCGTGTTTCTAAACGGCGCGGTGGGTGGCATGATTTCGGGTGACAACAAGGCCCGCACGCATGAAGAAGCCAAAGCCACCGGGCTGGGACTGGCAACGCTTGTCAAGGAGTTGGCCGAAACCGCGCAGCCGCAGGCGACGTTCGACTTATCGGTCGATGCGCGGCGAGTCGAGATCCCCATGACCAACCAGAACTTCAAGCCGCTCTACCAAGCGCGGGGCGGATTGAACCGGGGCCGTGTGGTCACCGAAGTCGCGCTGATCACGCTGGGCGAGGCCCAGTTGCTGACCATTCCCGGCGAGCTGCTGCCGGAAGTCAGCTTCGAAATCCAAGAGAAGATGACCGGCTTTCCGCGGATCCTGATCGGGCTGGCCAACGACGAGTTGGGCTACATCATTCCGGAATACGACTTTCGCGATGATTACTACGAGGAAACGATGTCGCAGGGACCGGCCACGGCGCCGATCATCCGCGACACGGCCACTCGCCTGCTGACCGGCGTCGAGTGACCCAAGTTCCGGACGCCCGGTGCAAAAGACCGCGTGACAGGCCGGGCGACCCCAGTACAATGGTTCCAGCCGCCAACGCGGTGCGTGGTTCGGCCGGCGCCGGCTGCTTGACCCGGGGCGGAAGACCGGGTACTTTGTATTGCAAAGTTATCAGTTTAGTACGTCCTGACAACAGCGACGCACCCCCATGGAACTTCGCGAAGCGCTGCTGCAAATCGCCGAGATTCGCCAGCAGATGGCCAAGGGCGACGTGTTTCGCGGCTATCGCGCGGCGCCGGTGGCGTTTTCGGGCGTGGTCGCGGTGGCCGCGGCGATCGTGCAGCCAGTCGTGGTTGCGGATCCGGCCGGGCAGTTTGCGCTGTACCTGGCGCTGTGGATCGCGGCGGCGGCGATCAGCATCGCGGCGTTGGCCATTGAGATGACGTGGCGATTGAACCTGGTTCGCGAGCTGACGCATTTTGTCGTCGCGCGGTTGGCCGTCGAACAGTTCTTGCCTTCGATCATGGCCGGTGCGCTGGTGACCACCGTGATTGCGCGGTTCCTGCCGGAGTATGTCGTGCTGTTGCCCGGACTGTGGCAATTGTTCTTTGGATTGGGCATCTTCGCATCGGCGCGGCTGTTGCCGAAGCTGATCTTTCTGATCGGGGCGTTTTACTTTGTGTGCGGCGTCGTCGTGTTGATCTTGGCCGACAGCGGCGCGTCGTTGTCGCCCTGGTGCATGGGCGTGCCGTTCGGACTGGGCCAACTGATGGCCGGCGGAATTCTGTATTGGACTTTGGAGCGTCGAGGATGAGCGACACAGACGGACACCCCGCCAACGATATCAAGAGCGACGCCCGCTTCGCTTACGAAGGGCTGGAGCGCGTGATCCACGAAAAGGCCCGGCTGGGCATTCTTGCTTCGCTGTCAGCGCATGAGGGCGGACTGGCCTTCTCGGAATTGAAACAACTCTGCGCGCTGACCGACGGCAACTTGAATCGCCACCTGTTGGTGCTGCAAGACGCCGGGCTGGTCGACGTTCATAAACGCACCGATTCCGCCCGGCCGCAAACGGTTTGCCACGTCACCCCGTTGGGACGCGAACGATTCAGCGAGTACATCAGCGTGCTGGAGCGCGTGGTGCAAGACGCTGTCGACGCCCGCACCGCCACGACGGCTGCGAAGCGCACGTCCGAGGGTTTCTCGACCGCTTGATTTCCCGGTGTGACTGCGACCCAGGGAGTGATTTGCACCTATGCTTTGCGATACAAAGTTCTCGCGGTCGGATAGCTGCCAGGACCGCCGCGTTGCTTGGCGCGGGCCCGCCGTCGGGCGCCGGCCCGTCGACGGCGTGCGACGCAATCGCTACGCGAGGGAGGCACGACCATGAGCAGCTACGATGTGGTGATTGTCGGGGCCGGGCTGGCCGGATTGCAGTGCTCGCGGCTGTTGGCGGGCCATGGGCTGCGCGTCGCGCTGGTCGACCGTAAAACGTCACTCGAATCGAGCATCCACACCACCGGCATCTTCGTGCGCCGATCGCTCGAAGAGTTTGCCCTGCCGCCGGCGTGCCTGGGCCCGGCCATCCATCGCGTCACGCTCTATTCGCCCAGCCGTCGGCCGCTGGTGCTGCAAAGTCCGCACGAGGAGTTTCGGATTGGTCGCATGGGCGCGCTCTACGCCCGGTTGCTCAAAGACAGCCAGGCGGCCGGCACCGAGTGGATATCCGGCGCGAGCTACTTCGGCAGCGAGCCGGTCGATGGCGGACGGCACGTCCGTCTTGACGTCGGTGGCACCGAGAGAGTGCTGCACACGCGCTACCTAGTGGGTGCCGACGGCGCCACGTCGCGCGTGGCCCGCGATCTGGGGCTGAGCACGAATCGCCACTGGATCGTCGGGCTCGAAGAAGTCTACCGCGGCGTGCGTTCGGACGAGCCGCCCCAGTTGCACTGCTTTTTGGATCGTCGGCTGGCACCGGGTTACGTGGCGTGGATCGCGCAAGACACCGATAGCGTTCACGTGGGCGTGGGCGGCTACCGGCACAAGTTTCAGCCGTCGGAGGCGTTGGACGCGTTTCGTGGCTCGATTCGCTCGATCGTCGACTTGCAAATGGCGGAATTCGTCGAGCGGCGCGGCGGACGAATTCCCGTGGGCGGCGTGCTGCCGAAGCTGGCCAACGCTGAAGGCCTGTTGATTGGCGACGCCGCCGGCGCCGTTTCTCCGCTGACCGCCGGCGGGCTCGATCCGTGTCTGCGGCTTTCGCAACTAGCGGCCAAGGTGATCAATGATTATTTGCAGAGCGGCGATCTCTCGCGGCTTGTGCCCTACGATGGCCGGCGATTCCGCAAGCAGTTTCTTGCCCGTCGCGTGCTGCGGGCGGCCTACGCACTGGCCGGTCACAACGTGTTGCTCGAAGCGTGTTGCGCGGCGCTGCGAATGCCGCTGGGTCGGCGGCTGGCCGAACATGTGTTCTTTTCGCGAGGATCGTTTCCCGACGTCGACAGCTCGGCGGGGCAGCGCGGCGGCTCAGATCGCCAGGCCCAAGAGCGAAAAGCTATCGCGATGAATTAGCGATTCCATCGCGTCGGTATCGAGGCGCGGCAGGTTCGTGCCTTCGACCATCCGATTCAACGCCCGCATCCCGTCGATTGTCGCCCGCACGGTCGTAAAGGGATAGTCGCTGCCGAAGAGCAGCTTTTCCCAAACGCCGTATTCCTGCACCAGCATCAGGCTGTGAAAGAACTGAAACGGACGATAATGCAGTGCGCTGATGTCGGCATAGATGTTCGCGTGCTTGCGAATCACCGCCACGCATTCGCCTTCGTACGGATGCCCAAGGTGCGCCATGATGATCTTCACGTCCGGAAAGCGAATTCCAACCGGATCCAAATGCCGCGGCAACGTGCATTCGAGTTGGGCCTGTGAAATGAACGTCGTGCCGGTGTGCAAGAGCACGGGCAAGTTGTTCTCGGACGCGTAGGTCCACAGCGGATCGAGCAGCTCGTCGTCGGGGCGAAATCCGGCGTACATCGGCAGCAGCTTGATCCCGCGCAGGCCGAGTTCCTTGTGGCCGTTGAGCATTTCGCGCTGCCATCCGTCTTGCGTCGGATCGAGCGCCATGAAGCCGACCAATGTGTCGGGGTGCGCCGCTACGTAGTCGGCGATGTACTGATCGTCGACCCACAGCCCGGCGCGGCGCGCTTTGCCGCCGAACACGATCGTGCGGGTGTCGCCGGTGGCGGCCTTGCGGTAGGCATCGTAGCGCACGGCAAGGTCGAGCTTGCCATCGGCCTTGGCCCGCGTCGCCTGTTCGACAAAGTCGTCGCCAAAGTGCTCGGGATAGCGCCACGCATGGCTGTGCACGTCGATGATCATGGCGTCCTGCAGGTGGGCTGGTGGAACGCGGGATGGAGGGCGGGCTCGGGGGCTTGGAAGGCGCAAGCAGCATAGCGACCGGGCCGAACAACTGTCAAAGATCGGTGGGCCGGCCGCCGCCGAAATCCGTCTCTTCCCCTGGGTTGGGCCGATTGGCTACTTTGCCGGCTGCGCCGATTTCGCACAGCGAAAGCCGATGTGGCCCGCGGCGCTCGAAGGATCGCCTTTGCCGCGGGCGCCGGGCCGATACGCCCGACAGTACGAGTCGGCGCACATGAACGAACCGCCGCGCTGCACGCGTTTCGGGATGCCGGGCTCCTGCGGATCGAAACTCGAGTCCGGGCCCGGCGGATTCTTTTTGGGGCTCTTGTCGTAGTAGTTCGGCTGATACCAGTCGGCACACCATTCCCACACGTTGCCGCTCATGTCGTGCAGGCCATAACCGTTGGCCGCGAACTTGCCGACAGGCGCCGTGTGATGGAAGCCGTCGTCCTCGGTGTTTTGGCTCGGGAAGCGGCCCTGCCAAATGTTCGCCTGCCACTGGGCGCCGGGCCGCAACGAGTTTCCCCAACAATACTCGGCCCGATCGAGGCCGCCCCGGGCGGCGAATTCCCATTCGGCCTCGGTCGGCAGTCGCTTGCCGGCCCAATCGGCATACGCTTTTGCGTCGCGCCATGCGATGTGAACCACCGGATGATCCTCCAGCCCCTCGATCGAACTGTCCGGTCCGGTCGGATGCCGCCAATCGGCACCCTCGATCATCTGCCACCACTGCAAATGGTCGTCTAGCGGCACCGGGCCCGGTGGCGGCGTGAACACGACGGAGCTCGGCTTGATTCCCCCGAGCTGTTCGGGAGGCACGGTCGGAAAATCCTTCGGGTCCAGCGGCAACTCGGCGACGGTTCGGTAGCCGGTCGCTTCGACGAACTTGGCGAACTCGGCATTGGTCACTTCGTGCTCGTCCATCCAGAAGCCGTCGACTTCGACCAGGTGTTCCGGCACGGAGTCGGGATATTCGTTGTTGCCCATCCAAAACGTGCCGCCCGGCACCCAGACCATTCCCTGGGGCGCCGGCTCTGGAGCTGGGGCGTCTGACAACGGCGGCGCGCTCGACTGCGCCGTGGACGGGTCTGCCGGCTCGTCGCCGGACGCCGAGTTTGCCCCGACGGCGACTTGTGCATCGCCGGCCGAGGACGATGCGGCCTGCAACTGCCAGTAGCGCACGCCAAACACGCCGACTACGACCAGCACGATCGCCGCGGCCCAGATCCAGCCGGCCGATCCACCGCTGGCGCGATCCGTGCGACGGGCCGACTTGCGATGGTTCTTGTCGTTTGGCGTTTGCGACATCGCGGCTGAAAACAGTTAGAGAATTGCGGCGGCAAGACTGACAGGCGTGCTAAGGTGTTCGGCCCACGTGGGGACTATCGGCCGCTCACAGACGATTATTCGAGACAACGACCGTGGCGCGGACACCAAGTTGGGCCACGACTTCCATTCTTGCTTGACAACTGCTGGGCGTCCAGCCGGCGGGCGCAGCCGCGGCGATGCGTGCCCCGGTGCGCAATGCCCCGTGTGCTATCCCGCGGTGCACTGTGCAGCGAACCAGGTGGCATGAGGAGACACAACCTAGTCGGTCTGTTGGCCGCTGCCGACTTTGTAGGCCGTAAAGAATGCCAGCAACATGAACACCCCGTCCATCGGGCTGAACATTGATTGGAAAAAGAGGGCCAAGAATCCGGGCTCTGCTGGTTGAACGACGTCGACTTGAGCCATTTCCTGCACGTCGGCGGCGGCTGGTTCAATCGGATCACCTTCGATATCCGTCTGGTCCGGCTCTTCCATCTCCGCCGCGGCGGCCTCCATGACTTCTCGCATCTTTTCCCCAACCTCCTCATCGGACATTTGCGTCACCACGGCACGGGCCTTTTCCGCCGCCGCTTCGAATTGGGCGTCGGAAGCGGTTCCCGGTGCGATTCCGCGTTCCGTGAGATCCTCTTCGGCGAGCATTCCGATCAGAATCTCCCGCTGAAACTCCATGCCGTCCAGAACTCCACCTTCGTTGCCGGCGATCGCTGCCACCGCCACTACGACGACGAGCGCGACGATCATGAGCTTGGCCGCAACAATGCCGAACAGCGAGACGAACGCGGCGATGATCCCGGCCGTCGTGCCATCATCGTCATCGTGGCCCAGCGCCATTCCCACCCCGGCAAGTCCGCCCAAGCCCCATGCGATGATTCCGAACTCGCGCATCGTAAACACCGCGACGATCGCCCAAATGCCGGCGCCGCACAGCGCGAAGACGATGCTCAGCACCGTGCCGCGGATTAACGTGCCCATCGACCCGAGCTTGAAATCGAACGACACGGTGCGCTTGGTTTGCGGCTGCTGCGGCTTGACGTTGTACGGCGCGGGCTGCAATCCGGCTGTCGATGCCGTCGCGCTACTGCCGGTTGGCACCGTGGCTCCGCAACTTCCGCACATGGTGGCGCCGCTCGGCTGACTGGCACCGCAACTGGGGCACGTCACCTCGTTGCTGGCGCTCGCCGAGGCCGCTGGCGGCACCGAAGCCAACTCGTCTTCCATCCAGGAGCCGAACTCGTCGTTACTCGTTACCGGCGCAGGTTCGGCCAGCTTGGGCTCGGCCGGCTTGGGTTGGGGCGACTTTAGCTGGGGCGCTTTCGCCCGCGGCGCCCTTGGCCGGGGCACTTTCATCTTGGTGGCACACTGGCCACACTTCGCCGTCTTGCCGGCTAGGGAATCAGAGACCCGATACGGCCGGTTACAGGACGGACAACGAAATGCAATGGCCATGGCAGGCGCTCCGCAGGGGTTTCGCGGCGAACACCACGGCTCTTCTCGTTCCCAGCAAGCGCTCCCTTAACAGGGGGAAAGCCTACCACAACGTTGCGTAGACGCCAAAAAGTCGGACCGGTACCGGTCCAACAAGGGCATTGTCCGCGGCAAGCGCGAAAAACCCCGAAAGCCACGCAAAGCAGGACAGGGCCACTTCGGGGCAAACCGCCATTTGCCAGAGCCAGGCCCTCCGAAATGAAATATTATTGAAAATATTACCGCTGTGAACTTGATTTTATTAATTTACTGGCTAACATGGCGTCAAATAAACGAAAAGGAGGCCCCCATGCCGGCCGACGTGCCCGTTCCAGACAGCCAGTGCCCGTACTGCGGCAACCCGATGACCGTCACGGAAATGACGTGCGGACCGTGTCGCACGTCGATCCAGGCGGCTTTCCCGATGTCGCGGCTGGCGGGGATGCCGGTCGAACATCAGCGCTTCATCGAAATGTTCGTATTGGCCGGGGGCAATCTGAAGGAGATCGCCGAACAGGTCGGCGTCTCCTATCCCACGATTCGATCTCGGCTGGACAAGGTGATCGAGACGCTCCGCGAGCAAATTGGCAAGAGCCAGCGCGTCCGCGGAAACGTGCTCGACGCCGTGCAGCCCGGCAAAGCGAACGCCGAAGAAGCGGCACGCCTCATCAAACGAATTTGATCGCCGAGGAACCTTACCATGCGAGGCACCGACCACTTTGAACCGTCAGCCGATTCGTCGGCTGATCGCCCAGCTCACGAGAACGAGCAACTCGACGAGGCACTCGAACGGGCCGATGAGCTGCTTGTCGCGTCACTGCAATCGGACGAACGGCGCCGCGTGCGTCATCACCGCCAACTGCTTCTATGGGGAGGAATCGCCATGTGTGTCATCGTCGGACTGTTGGTCGGAATCGGACTGTTGGGAAACGCCACGCTGACGACCGCCGCGCCGGATGAATCCGGCCAGTTGAGTCAGGAAGGCTGGACGCTCTGGAAACAACGCGACTATGCGGCCGCCGCCACGAAGTTCGAGCAAGCCGTCGAACTTGCGCCGAAGAACGTCAACGCTTGGAACGGCCTCGGGTGGAGTCGCTTTAACGGCGGGCACGCGGACGAGGCGAAGGAAGCGTTCGAGAAAGCGATCGCGCTGGTGCCCAAGCACGCAGCCGCGCTAAACGGCCTGGGCCAGATTGCGCTCTTGCAGCGGGACTACAAGCAAGCCGAGAAGTACCTGCTCAAGGCCGCGCCGCAAGCGTCGGCGGCCTGGTGGGGTTTGTCACGCGTGTACCTGCTGGAAGGCAAGTTCCCACAAGCGCGTAAGTGGGCCCGCAAGATTGTTGATTCCAATCCGAGCGATACCACGGCCAAGGAGATGCTCGAGGCAGCCGAAGCAGGGGAACTCGGCGCGGAACTGCGCAAGAAAATCGAACCGCCCGAGCCGAAGCAGCAGGCCTCGAATGGCGCGGTTGACGGTTGGAAGCTTTTCAACACGGGGCGGACGAACGAGGCACGTGAAGCATTCGAGCAAGTCCTGGCCGACGAGCCCGACAACGGGGCCGCGCTGAACGGGCTGGGCTGGTGCCTGTTGGCCAGTGGCGAGGTCGATCAGGCCAAGCCCTACTTCGAGAAAGTCATCCAGGCCAATCCGGATGCCGCCGGCGCCATGAACGGACTTGCGCGGGTGTTCAAGGCCACAGGCGACGTGGATGGCGCCGTTCAGATCTGGGAGAAAATGATCGAGCGCTTTCCCGGCCCCAACGCGGCCACCGTCGGCCTGGCCGACACCTACGTCGAGCGCGGCCAGCCGGCGAAAGCCCGTCCGCTCTACGAATCGCTGGTGCGCGCGTTTCCGGACAACGAGGAGTTTCGGGCACGTCTCGAAGCGACGACAGACGCTTCGACCAACTAGCTGCGATCCCGGTCGGCGGCCCCCAACGCGCCATCGGCGTTTCGCGGCGATTGGGCAGTACGGAGCCGCCGACTGGTGGCGGCGCTAAGCGGTTTCGTATAGCGTCCGGCGATTGCTCGGCGACTTCGGCTCGATTAGAATTGCGATGCGACGTGTCGCCGCTGGCGTGCGTCCGTCGTCGTGTTGCCGATCCGAACGCTTCTTGCAGGCCAATCGCCGTCATGTCACAAAAACGCCCGGAAATCGAAGAATGGCTCGCTGAACGGGGGTATCCTCCGTCCGCGATCGAAAAGATCCTCGAACGGGTCGATCAATACGATTCTCGTGTCAATCGCGAAAGTGTTTTCGCGGCCATGGAGCAAGGCGAATTCGACATGGAAGCGGTGATCAAGGAAGTGCTGGGCGACGACGCCTGAGGCCCCTTGCGGGCCGCTTTCTTCCGAGCTAGCCCGGTGCATCGTGCCGCCGCATCGATCTGGCGACAATTCACTGCCGCGTGCCGTGCCGTCGTGCTAGTCCTGATGTGGATGCGCGTCGAGCGCCTCGTTGAGATGCACTTCGCTAAGGTGAAAGTCGACGACCAACGGCAAATGGTCGCTGGCCCGGCGGGCCAGCTTGTTGCGCACGACGCGCGCCGCGCGGACATGAACGTCGCCCCGCGTAAATGCCTTGTCGAGCGATCCGACCGGCAGGTATGCCGGAAAAGATCGATAGCGTGAGATCGGTGTCGTCACTTGTGTGAAGCCGTGCTCCGCAAAGGGACCATTCGCCAGCGTGTTGCGCCAATCGTTGCAGTCGCCGGCCACCAGCACGGGCAACCCGTCCGATTCGCGAAACAGGTGATGATTCAACAGATGACTGACTTGCCAGTGGCGTTCCTTTTCGGCCAGTCCCAGGTGCCAGTGCACCAGCAGTAGCGGTCCTTCGGGCGAATCGACCACGGCCAACTGCGCGCCGCGCGGCTTTTTGGTGGGCATCCGCAGCGAGATCTGATGAACGGAGCGAAACGGCCAACGTGAAAGAATCAGGTTGCCGTACGCGCCGGTTTTCAGCCGCACGGTCGTTTGCCAAAGGCGCGCCTCGGCGTTGAAGTGATTGGCCAGCAGGCGCGCTTGATCGTGATAGCGCGACCGGCGCACGTTGTGATCCACCTCTTGCAGGCAGATCAGATCGGGATTCTGTTCCTCGATCACGTCGACGACGCGCGAAAGATCGTAACGCCGGTCGCGACCACCGATGCCTTTGTGGATGTTGTACGTCAAGAGCCGCATGGCGTGGCCCGGTGCGCAAAGTCCAAACTGCAGGATTCTATCTTCAAGCGTACTGCGCCGGCCCCCGCGGCGCGAAGCCGTGATCCGTTCGCTGTGCGTTTCCGGCACCGCGGCTGCGACGGTTGCGCCGCACGCACGGACAAAACGCTTGCCTCGGGACCCTTGTGCAGTTAGTTTGAAGCGGCGTCGGGGCCCAAGCGGCGACGCACCAAGGTCCTCGGACAGTCGCCGGTCATTGACCTGATATGTTCCGACAAGTTGCCGCGCCCCGCCCGCCCCTCGACATGCCCGACGACGGAAACCCCATCGAGACACCTTCCATGAAATCTGACGTTCTGCGTCGCGCCGTCGGCATCCCAACGCTTTGCTTTTTGGTGCTGGTAGCAACCGCCGGACAGGCTGCCGACGACTACGAACTCGGGCCCGACTCGAAGCGCCAGGATGGCGTGCCGGAAGGCAAAGTCACGAAGCACCAGTGGACCAGCCCGCGCGCGTTTCGCGGGACGGAGCGTGACTATTGGGTCTACGTGCCGAAGCAGTACGACGGCAAGACGCCGGCCTGTGTGATGGTGTTTCAAGACGGCGGCGCGTACGTCGACAACGAGAAGTCGTTTCGCGTTCCGATCGTCTTCGACAACCTGATCCATAAGCAAGAGATGCCCGTGACCGTGGGGGTTTTCATCAATCCCGGCGTGATTCCCGCAGCCTCCGAGAATCAGGCACCGCGGCGGAATCGCAGCTTCGAGTACGACTCGCTGACGCCGCAGTATGCCGATTTTGTGCTCAAGGAGATCCTGCCCGAGGTCGGCAAGCAGCTCAACTTGACCGACAAACCCGAGGAGCGCGCAATCTGCGGGATCAGCTCCGGCGGCATCTGTGCGTGGACGGTGGCCTGGGAGCGACCCGAGGCATTTCGAAAAGTGCTCAGCCACGTGGGCAGCTTCACGAACATCCGGGGCGGACACGTTTATCCTGCCCTAATTCGCAAGACCGAGCGCAAGCCGATCCGCGTGTTATTGCAGGACGGTTCCGGCGACCTGGACAATGCGCACGGCAGTTGGCCGCTGGCCAATCAACAAATGGCCGCCGCGCTCGAGTTCGCAGGGTACGACCATCAGTTCGTGTACGGCGATGGTGGTCACAACGGCAAGCACGGCGGCGCAATCCTGCCCGACTCGCTCCGCTGGCTATGGAAAGACGTCGTCGAAGCCCGCACCGCCCAAGTGGCCCGATAGTGAAACCAGGCGCAGTGCAACCTTGCCGCGCCGAACTGGCACCGAACCAACGAGGACCCACCGAACATGTTGGCTGCACGACTGCTCGCACTGCTGCTGGTGCTGGGGCTAGCCGTCACGACCGCGCTCGCCCAGGACATGCGTCTGGGCAAGTTGCTCATCGACGGCGAAGACTGGGAGCTGGTCTCCGAAGGGCATACGTTTTCCGAAGGTCCGGCGGCCGATACCCAAGGCAACCTGTACTTCACCGACACGTTCCGCAGCAAGATCCATCGGGTCAAGCCCGACGGCACCGTGGAAGTTTTCGTCGACGGCAGCGGCGGCACCAACGGACTGATGTTCGGTCCCGATGGACGGCTCTACGGATGCCAGAACAAGAAAGAGCGGATCGTCGCGTTCGATTCCGCCGGGCAAGAATCCGTCATCGCCGAGGGCGTGCGCAGCAACGACCTGGTGGTGATGAGTTCCGGCGCGATTTACTTCACCGATCCGCCCAATGACCAGGTGTGGTACATTTCGCCGCAGGGCGAGAAACGGGTCGTCGACCGCGGCATGACGTACCCGAATGGTCTGATCCTGTCGCCCGACGAAGGCACGTTGATCGTCGTCGACATGAAGAGCGAAAACCTGTTCGCCTTTCGCGTCGAGTCGAACGGCGACCTGGCGTTCAAGCAGCCCTTCTGGACGATGCGCACCGCGGCGGACAAATCCGATTGCGGCGCCGACGGCATGACCGTGGATGCCGAAGGCCGGCTGTATGTCGCCACGCAGCTCGGCCTGCAAGTGATGGACACCGAGGGTCGCTTGGGCGGCATCATCCGCAAGCCGCAAGAAGCATGGCTGGCCAATGTTTGCTTCGGCGGCCCGAATTTCGATACGTTGTTCGTGACGTGTACGAATCGCGTGTATAAACGCAAAGTCAACGCCCAAGGCGTTCGCTACGCGCGTCCTGCGCGGGGGGATTCGGCCGGCGGCGGTTAGTCATCGCGCGTCGGGCGTCCGCGTTCGTTCCAGTCCGTTGCCGCTTTGGAACCCCGGATGTGTCACGTTCCTTCGATCCCTATCGCGAATGGTTGGGCCTGGCCAACGGACAACAGGGGGCCAATCGTTACACGATTCTCGGCCTGAAGCCGTTTGAGGACGACCCGGAGACGATCCTCGCCGCAGCCGACGCCGCGGTGGCCCGCGTGCGCAACGCCGCCGGCGCTGAGCAAGCCAAGCTGCGCGATCAGGTGCTCGCACAAATCGAGGCCGCGCGGCGGTGCCTGTTGGATCCGGCTGCCCGGGCGCAGTACGACGCCAAGCTGAACAGCCGTGCGCGGCGGAAATCGACGTCGGCGAACGACGCATCATCCGGTGCCGGCGAAACGAATTCGGCCGCGCCCAACGTACCCAGGGCAAAGCCACTGCCCAAGGCCATTCCAGTCGGTCGGCCACTGTTGGCGAATCCGAACGCCGCCGGAACGGACGGTGGCAGCGGCGCGTCGGGCACCTCGCTTTCCTCGTCGTTGTGGGACGACGACCAGGCGATCCCCGAGACGCTCGCCGCGAGCGAAGCACGCACATCGTGGCGAACTCCCATTGCCATCGGGTTGGGATTTCTGCTGGCTGCGTCCGTGCTGGCCATTGGTGGCTGGTTCGTGTGGCAGATGCAGGATGACAAGTTGGCTGGGACCGTTGACGGCGCGCCGCCGGCCGCATCGCAGGCAGGCGAAGCAGCCGCGCAGGCAGCGGACGATCGGCCGCTCGACGACGATCCGAGTTCGACGGCGCTCCCAAATCAGCCGGCGCTCGAGGCCAGCGACCCGTCGGAAGATCGAATTGTCGCGCCAACCATCGACGTCGAAAACCCGAGCGACGCACCGTCATCGGGCGCGCGCGGAGCGGACGCACTGCAATCGCGCAAAATGGATCGCGCGCCGCAGGCCGCGGCCAAACCGGCTGTGGTTGATCCGGCGGACACCGACGAAGCGTCCACGGCACCGGCGAACCGTGCCGAATCGTCCGCATCGCCCGACGCACTCTCGCGTGCACTGAATCGGGCCCGCGGCGCGCTGGCGGCGCGCGACGTCGCCCTGGCCCGGGCGCAACTGGATCAGGCACGAAAGCTGGCCCAACGTCGGGAAGACCGGGCACTTGTGCAGCGGCTGGAGCTGGCCACCGGCCACATGAGCCGATTCTTAGCCGCCGTCCGAGCTGGTATCGACAAGCTGGACATCGTCGACGAGTTGAAGTTCGGTGACGAGGTCGTTTCGGTCGTCGACCTGGGTCCGGAAAAGATTTCGCTGCGGATGGCCGGGGCCCATCACGACTTCACGCTGGCGACGCTGCCGGCGCCGTTGGCGGTGACGCTGGCCAAGAGCGTTTCGGACTCGGACGCCGGCGCGGTGCTGACGTTTCTCGGAGTCTTTCACGCCGTGGAACCGGGCGCCGACCGGTCCGAAGCCCGCCGGCTCTGGCAGGCCGCGGCGGCGGCCGGAGAGAACGTCGACGACTTGCTGCCGCTGATCGACTCGGATGATCTGACGATTCGCCGTGAGCCGCTTCCCGCCTCCGACGTGCGCGACGAAGCCGCCGAGCGCGTCGCGCGCGAGTTTGCCGCTACGATTCGCGGGGCGAAGACGACCGAGCAAAAGGCCTTTCTGGTGCGGGAGTTGACTTCCGCCGCGGCAGCCGCCGAAGCATCGGCCGATCAATACGCGCTGCTGTCCGAAGCGTGTGCCCGCGCTGCATTGGCCATCGACACGGCGGGGGCGTTGGCAACGATCGACGAGCTGGCGCGGTGGTTCGAAGTCGATCCGCTGTTGCTCAAGGCCGAGGCGCTTGGCAAGTGTCGGGCCGCGGCGCGCGACCCCGAATCGTCGCGCCGCGTGGCCGTGGCCGCGTTGCAACTGCTGGACGAAAGCGAGCCTCCGGAGGCCGTTGCCAAATCGTTGGTGCTGACGGCGGTCGGCGCGGCCCGTCGCGCGCGCAACGACGAGTTGCTCGAAGAGGCCGCCGCACGGCGCCGGGCAATCGAACACGGCACGCGCGCGTTGGACCAGTAGGCGCTTGATTGGCGCTGCTGCTCGAAGCGGGCGAGCGGACCGCGCGCGGGTTGCTGGGCGAGTCGGCAGAGTTGCTTTCGCCACGTCCGGGCCGATTTCTACCCCGTTTCTGTCCTGCGGCCACGCGGCAGAGCGATTCATCCTGCCTGGTTTTGAAAAAGCTGGCCTTCGTGTTGTCCGGCGTACGATACATATGTACACTACACGAAACACGCGGGTGCTAGCATGTCCACGCCGTTGCGATCCCAGCCGATTTCCGAGGTCGTCGCCGAGCTGACCGAGCGCGTGCGCCAAATCGAGCGCCCGCGGCAGCCCGGACGCGAGGGGCTGGTTTCCAGCGGCCACGGCCGGCTCGATCGCCTGTTGCCCGAGCCCGGTTTTCGTCGCGGCACGCTGGTCGAATGGCTGGCCGCCGGACCGGCCAGCGGAACCGGCACGTTGGCCCTGCACGCTGCCCGGGAAGCGGCCCGCCAGGGCGGAGCCATCGTGGTGGTCGATCCCGACGGGCTGTTTTATCCGCCCGCCGCGCTGCGGCTGGGAATCGAACTTGGACAACTGATCGTGGTGCGTCCGGCTGGCGACGAAGATCGTGCCTGGGCCATGGACCAGATCCTGCGCACGCGCGGCGTGGCCGCCGTGTGGTGCCAGGTGGACACTGAAGACGATCACACCCTGCGCCGCTGGCAACTGGCCGCCGAAAGGAGCGGCGCGCTGGGCCTGTTGGTGCGGCCCGAGGCGGTGCGCCACGATCCGTCCTGGGCCGAGTTGCGATTGTTGGTCGAATCGGTCGCGCGGCCTCGTGGCACGGGCCGAAATCGGCGCGTGCGGGTGACGCTGATTCGCTCGCGCGTCGGGCATGCGGGTCGCACCGTCGAACTCGAACTGGCCACACCCGAACCACATTTCGGCATTCCCGCGAACAGGCCGCCGGACGCGGCTCCTCTGTCTGCTCGTCGTCGAGGCACTTCCGATGAAGCGCGCTCTGTGCATTTGGCTTCCGCATTGGCCCCTGCAAAGACTGGCCGCCGCGCGCGCCGAGCTTAGAGCGCGCTGCGTGCTGCTGTATCAATGGCACGCGTCTCGCGGCGCGCGCGTCGTGACGTATTGTCCGCACCTGGCCAGCGCGGCTGCTCTGCCGTGGCAGGCTCCTTCCCGGCAGGCCGGCATCCGCCGCGACATGCCGCTGGCCGAAGCGACGGCCCTGGCCGACTATGCGCGGCGCGATCCGCCTCACCTGGAACTGCACGACCCCCTGACCGATCGCCAGGCACTGGAAACGCTGGCCGAGTCTTGCCAGCGGTTCAGCCCCAGCGTGGGCGTCGAACAGTGCGAGCATCCGGAAAGCCTGCTGCTGGACGCCAGCGGCCTGGGCCCGTTGTTCGGCGGCGAGTTGCAACTGGCCCGGCGCGTAGTCCGCGAACTGGAGCACCGCAATCTGGTGGCCCGGGCCGCGCTTGCCGACACGTTCGCGGCGGCTTGGGCCGTGGCCCACTTTGCGGATCTGCAAATCGCCGACACGTCTGGCGCCGCGACCACGCCAAACGGCTCGGACGGCGACGCCGACACGCCGGCCGTGTTGGCGGCCATTCGCACGCCGTGCATCGTTCGGCCGGGCGAAACGTGGCCGGCGCTGGCGCGGTTGAACGTGGCTGCGCTGCGCCTGCCCGACGAGCTGTGCGCGCTGTTGGCCGATTTGGGGCTGCGGCGTGTCGAGCAATTGGCGGCGCTGGACCGCTCGACGCTATTGGCCCGGTTTGGCTCGTTGCCGCTGGAGCGACTGGACCAGGCCCTGGGCAAAGCCCCCGAGGCGATCATTGCCCAGGCCGCGCCGCCGGAGTGCGAGTTCGAGTGGCTGTTCGAGTATCCCACCGGCCGGCAGGAAGCCATCCAGTTCGCGCTCGAGCAGTTGATCGCCCAGGCCTGTCAAGCGCTGGCCCAGCAGCGGCGCGGCGTGTTGCGATTGCGATGCCGCTTCGAATCCGAACAGCGAACACGGTGGCAGTTTGTCGTGGGCCTGTTTCGGCCCAGCGCCGATGCGCGGCACGTTGGCGAGCTGACCCGTTTGAAACTCGAGTCGATGCGCTTTGCCGACCCGGTCGCCGTGGTGCGTCTGACGGTGCTGGCGGTCGATCGCTTGGAATATCGCCAGCGGGAGATCTTCGTCGACGAAGAGCATCGCCGCGAGGCGCCGCGCGAACTTGCCGTGTTGGTCGATCGATTGAGTAATCGGCTGGGAGCCCAGGCCGTGGTGCGCCCCTGGCTGCTGGCCGGAGCCCAGCCAGAATTCGCCTGCCAGTATCAGCCGGTGGCGCGGCTGGCGGCTTTGCCGAGTCGAGCCAACAGGTCCGCACCGGCCCGAAAGCCGCGGCGCGGCAGCCGTGGCGAGAACGCTTCTGCTTCCGGTTCGCAGGTTCCCGGCGATCGTCCCTTGCACGTGCGCAGCCATCCGCTGCGGCTGCCGGTGATGTCGATTGCCCCGGAGGGTCCGCCGCTGCGCTTTCGCCTGGCAGGCCGCGATCATCGCATCATGAACGTGTGGGGGCCGGAGCGGATCGAAACCGGCTGGTGGCGTGGACGGTGTACACGACGCGATTACTACCAGGTCGAGACTGGCACCGGCGCACGGTTTTGGCTGTTTCGTGAACTCAACAGCGGCGGATGGTTTTTGCACGGAGAGTTTGTCTGACATTGCCGGCGGTCACGGCGCGGCACCGGCGTGTTTGCCGTGCTGCGGCTGCCCGACGCGCCGCGATCGTGCGGCGCGCGGTACTGGTATGGCAAGTCGTCCCTTTGCCGCGACTTCGCGGCTTGAACTTCGATTGCGTTGGTTTCCATGCCCGAACAACCCGACTCCGACAAGCGACCCTTGCCGGCCGCCGCTTCGCGGGGAACGATCGCCCTGCCCCGTTATGCCGAGTTGCAGGCGAAGACGAATTTTTCGTTCTTGGAAGGTGCGTCGCACCCCGACGAGCTGGTGGCGCGGGCCGCCGAGCTGGGGATGAGCGCGCTGGCCGTCACCGATCGCAACACGCTGGCCGGCGTCGTGCGGGCTCACGTGGCCGCGAAAACACTGCAATTCAAGCTCATCATCGGCGCGCAGATCGATCTGCTCGACGCGCCGCCGGTGGTGCTGTGGACCACCGATCGTGCCGCCTACGGACGGCTGGCGCGACTGATCACGCACGGACGCCGCCAAGCGCCCAAAGGGGAGTTTCATCTCTCGTTCGAGGAGCTGGCAACGTATGCGCCGGGTCTGCTCTGCGGTGTGTTGCCGCGCCGGCCCGCGTCGTTCGACGAAGTGGCGCACGGCCCGACGTCGCCGGCCGCGGACCGCAACGGCGATTCGACAGCTAACACAAAGCCGTGCCTGGCCAGCTGCTCTTGCCCGCCGGACGACTGGCTTGTCGAGGCACTGCACCGCTGTCGCGACGTCTTCGGGGACCGCACCTACCTGGTGGCCGCGCTGGCCAAAGGGCCCGACGACGAGCAAGCGCTGGCCCGGCTCATCACGATGTCCAAGCGCTCGAGGGTACCGCTGGTCGCCGCGGGCGACGTCCATTACCACGCCCGATCCCGCCTGCCGCTGCAAGACGTGCTGACGGCGATTCGCCTGGGCACGACGGTCGCGGAGGCGGGTGACGCACTGTTTCCCAACGCCGAGCGCTATCTGAAATCGCCCCAGACCATGCGCGAGTGCTTTGCCGCCGCGCCGGATGCCCTGGCTCGCACCACGGAAGTCGCCGACCGCTGCACGTTTTCGCTGGACGAATTGCGCTACGAATACCCCGAGGAACTTGCCCCGCCGGGTGAGACGCCCTTGCAGTACCTGACCCGGCTCGCCTGGTCCGGCGCGCGCAAGCGCTATCCGCGCGGCGTTCCACAGAAAGTTCGCGGGCTGCTCGAGCATGAACTGGCGCTGATCGCCGATTTGCGCTACGAAGCCTACTTTCTCACCGTGTTCGACATGGTCCGCTTCGCGCGGCGACGAAAGATCCTCTGTCAGGGTCGCGGGTCGGCCGCCAACTCGGCGGTCTGCTATTGCCTGGGCGTGACGGCCGTCGACCCGGCCCGTTTGGACCTCTTGTTCGAGCGGTTCATCAGCCGCGAGCGCAACGAAGCACCCGACATCGACATCGACTTCGAGCATGAACGGCGCGAGGAGGTCTTGCAGTATCTCTACGACAAGTATGGCCGTGAGCGGGCCGGCATGACCGCCGAGGTGATCACGTATCGTCCGCGCTCCGCGGTGCGCGACGTGGGCAAGGCCCTTGGGTTGTCGCTCGACCGCGTTGACGCATTGGCAAAAAGTCTCGAGGGCTATCGCCATTTCGACGAGCACTTGGAACAACGGGCCCGCGACGCCGGGATCTCGCTCGATTCGTCGCTAGGGCGTCGCCTGATCGAGATGGTCGGGCAATTGGTCGGCTTTCCGCGGCACCTGGGGCAACACGTCGGCGGCATGGTGATGACCCGGGGGCCGCTGTGCGAGCTGGTGCCGATCGAAAACGCCGCGATGGACGATCGCACCGTGATCCAATGGAACAAAGACGACTTGGACGAGCTGGGCATTTTGAAAGTCGATTGCCTGTCGTTGGGCATGCTGACGGCCATTCGCAAGTGCTTTGACCTGATCCGTCAGCACACCGGCCGCGCGCTCTCGCTGGCCACCGTCCCGCAAGAGGATCCGGCCGTTTATCGCATGATCGGCCGCGCCGACACGATGGGCGTATTTCAGATCGAGAGCCGGGCCCAAATGAGCATGTTACCCCGCTTGCGGCCGCGCACGTTTTACGACCTGGTGATCGAAGTCGCCATTGTCCGGCCCGGTCCGATCCAGGGAAACATGGTCCATCCCTATTTGCGCCGTCGCGCGGGCTTGGAACCGGTTACTTTTCCCAACGAAGAAATTCGGCAGGTGCTGCACAAAACGCTCGGCGTGCCCCTGTTTCAGGAACAGGCCATGCGGCTGGCCGTGGTGGCCGCGGGCTTTACGCCTGGCGAAGCGGACCAACTCCGCCGCGCCATGGGCGCCTGGCGGCGGACCGGCGTCATCGAACAGTTTCGCACCAAGCTGCTCGACGGAATGCGGGCCAACGGATTGTCCGAGACGTTCGCCGAGAACGTATTCCGGCAGATTCGCGGATTCGGCGAGTATGGCTTTCCCGAGTCGCACGCCGCCAGCTTCGCGCTGTTGGTCTATGTCTCGTCCTGGCTGAAGTGCTACTACCCGGCGGCGTTCACCGCGGCTGTGATCAACAGCCAACCGATGGGCTTTTACGCGCCGGCGCAGTTGGTGCGCTGCGCTCGCGAGCACGACGTCGAAGTGCGGCCGATCGACGTCAACCGCAGCGTGTGGGACTGCACGCTCGAGGAGGAATCCCTGCGACTCGGCTTCCGCTTGATCAGCGGGCTGTCCGAAGTTCACGCTCGCACGATCGAACAGGCGCGCGAACGGGGCCCGTTCTTGGGATGGGACGATTTTTCCCGGCGAACGCGGCTGAGCCGGGCCGTGATGTCGCGGCTGGCCGAGGCCGACGTGTTTGGATCGCTTGCGCTCGATCGCCGCAAGGCGTTGTGGCAGGCGCTGGCCGAGGAAAAGGCGCCCCGCGCGCTGCCGCTGTTCGAAACGGTGGCCGCCGAAGACGAAGCCCCCGCCCCATTGCCCGGATTGGAAGCTGCCGAAGAAGTCGTGGCCGACTACCGCGCTGCCGGCCTATCGCTGAAAGCCCATCCGATGCAGTTCCATCGCGAGCGACTCTCCGCGTGGAACATTCTGCCGGCTGAGCAACTGGCCACGCACCCGGCCAACCGGTACGTGCGGGTGGCGGGAATCGTGTTGGTTCGCCAGCGACCCAGCACGGCCAAAGGAATCACCTTCGTCACGTTGGAAGACGAGACGGGAGTGGCCAATCTGATCGTGCGGCAAGACGTTTGGCAGCGATTCTACCGCGTGGCCCGCACGGCCGCCGCGCTGATCGCGCACGGCCGGCTGCAACGTCAAGGCCGCGTAATCCACGTATTGGTCAGCAAGCTGGAGGACCTGAGCGAACAACTGGGCGGACTCGGATCGCAGTCGCGCGACTTTCATTAAGACAGCCGGGCGACGATTGCTGGATCGGTCCGCCGAGTGCATGCACCATGAACCGCGCGGCGGCATGTAGCTAGACGCCCGCTCCGGCCGCCTCTTGCGCGGCGATGCGTCGCGCGGTCAGCAGCGAAGCCAACACCAGAAGGCCTGCGATACTGCCGTAAATCACGACCGTGGAGGAAAGCACAAGCCCCTCGGGGTAGCCCTGGTCCAACGCGACGCCGAAACCGGTCGTTCCTAGTCCAGCGCCAAGCCAGCCAATCATGTTGGTCGTGCCGACCGCGGTGCTGCGTTTCTCGGCCGGCACCACGTCGTACAACGACGCCCAGATATTCGAGTCGTAGATCCCCTTGGCGAACCCGAAACCCGTCATCGCAATCAGCACGTTCGTCAATTCGGTCGTATAGCCGCACCAATAGATAAACGGACAGCTAATGATAACCCCCAGCGCCTGCACCAGGGCCCGACCGCCGCGGGTGACCTTGCGTACTTGATCGGCCAGCACGCCGCCGACGATCGAACCGAACATGCTGGCCACCTGCATGTAGACCGTGGCCGAAAACGCGGCCTCCGCCAAATTCAATCCGTAAAGATCGTGCAAATATTTGGGCATCCACGTAATGAAGATGAACGCCACGATGTTGGCCCCGCAAAACGCCGCAATCAGAAACAACGCCGGCGGATTGCGTAACAGCGTGCCGAAGAATGCAAACACTTCGAGGATCGTGGTGCCGATGAACGACGCCCAATCGTTGCTCGCATCGCCAGGCGCCGGCCCGGCCGGCACAACTTCGGGCAGATCGGGCGCAAGCTCTCCACGGTCTCTGCGCTCCGCCTCGTTCCGCTGAGGCTCGCGGATGAATACCGTCAGCACGATTCCCAGGACCACCCCGGCCGCACCAAGAATCACGAAGGGATATCGCCAGCCATAGTGCACGGCCATCCACCCGGCAAACCACGACCCGCCGATCGTGCCGGCATAGACGCTTGTCTGGTGCAGTCCCATCGCGCGCGAGCGCGTCCGCTTCCCGTGATAATCACTGATCAGCGACATCGACGACGGAAAATAGAACGTCTCGCCCAGTCCCTCGGCGCCGCGCACGAACACGAACTGCCAGAGTTTGCTGCACGCCGCGGTAAAGCCGGTGACGATGCTCCAGACGAACAGGCCGCCGATGATCAGCATCTTGCGCGAGAGGCGGTCGCCCGTGCCGCCGGCAAACGGTGCGGACAGTGCATAGACGTACATAAATGCCGAGCCAATCAGCCCGAGTTGCGTATTGGTAAAGCCGAACTCCTTCTGCAGCGGATCCAAGATCGCCGCGATCGCCTGGCGGTCGGCGTAGTTAAAGAAGCAGATGAACCACAGCATCCCCACGATCGCCCAGGAGTACCATCGGCTCGGCTGGCCCGAAGCGTTCGAACCGTGGGGCGGTCGCAAAGGAGAGTCGGCGTGCTGCATGCGGGGCTGTGCGTGTTACGAACGATTCAAGAGGCGTGAAGCGGCAAGGTTAATGGTAATTCGCGGCGCTGGCAAGAGTCGGCGCACGATTCGGCGCTACCTTCGCGTCGGCGGTTCGCACAAATGCCGCATCGCCGTGCCGCAGTGCTCTTGCGATGTGCGCCGGAAAGTTCACGCCGCTGGTGCGTGGAACGAGCCGCTCGTGCCGGATATCATCTACGGTCACCGGCGCGCATCGACGCGCCCCGTTCGTCGAATCGTCGAGATGCTCAAAGCATGGACGTCGCCCAAGACCACGATACGCTACCCCCGTCGATGGACCCGCGCACCGACGCGGGCGTCGTCGCGCCGCCGTCCACGTTGATCGGCATCGTGCGTCGGCTGGGTCCAGGGCTGATTATCGCCGGCAGCATCGTCGGCTCGGGCGAGCTGATCGCCACGACCAAAACCGGCGCGCAAGCCGGCATCATGCTGTTGTGGCTGATCGTAATCGGCTGCGTGATCAAGGTATTCGTGCAAGTCGAGCTGGGACGCTACACGATTACACACGGCGAGACGACGCTCGCCGCGCTCGACCAGGTGCCCGGCCCTCGCTATCGTGTCAATTGGATCGTGTGGTTCTGGCTGGCGATGATGGTGATCGGCGTCGGGCAACTAGGCGGCATTGTCGGCGGCGTGGGCCAAGCGGCCGCGATCGCGATTCCAATTCGCGGCGACTACCTGCAAGCTGTCGAAATCCCGTCGCAAAAAGAAATCGAGCGCTACATCGGCTGGCGCGACGACATCGAAAGCGGCGAGGCCGGCCGCTTTGCAACGCTTAGCGCCGGACGTCAAGCCACGATCCTGCGCGGCCAGGAACTGTTTGCCGAACGGCTCGACAGCCTGTTCGACGAACATGGCGATCTGGAAGCCCAAGTGCGCAGCGGCGAGCCGCTACGCGACCCGGTCACCTGGGACGACAAGATTTGGGCGACCGTCGTGACGCTGCTGACCGCTTCGCTGTTGTATCGGGGCCGGTACCGGCTCGTGCAAAACATCTCGATGGTGCTGGTCGTTTCGTTCACGTTCATCACGATCGGCAACGTCGTTTCGTTGCAAACCACCGAGCAGTGGCGGATCACGGGCAAGGCGTTTCTTGACGGCCTGTCGTTCGGATTGCCCGATGCGAGCGAAGGCATCAATCCGGTGGCCACGGCGCTGGCCGCCTTCGGCATCATCGGCGTTGGGGCATCGGAATTGTGCGCCTATCCTTACTGGTGCCTAGAGAAAGGCTATGCCCGTTTCACGGGTCGCCGCACCGACGACGCCGACTGGGCAATTCGGGCCCGCGGCTGGCTGCGCGTGATGCACTACGATGCCTTCGCCTCGATGGTGATTTACACCACCGCCACGTTAGCGTTCTTCCTGATGGGCGTCGCCGTGCTCTACAACGAAGGACTCGACCCGGATGGCATGCGAATGGTCAGCACGCTGGCTCGGGCGTACGTGCCGGTATTTGGTGATTATGCACGGTGGCTGTTCTTGATTGGGGCCGTGGCCGTGTTGTACTCGACGTTTCTGGTCGCGACCGCCGGCAACGCACGGATGTGGACCGATTGCTGCAAGCTGTTCGGGCTGATCGATCGCCACAGCGAAGCGTCGCACACGCGAACGGTCGTGGCGTTTTCCGTCGGAATGCCGTTCGTCTGCCTGACGCTGTTCACGCTGGGCATCAACCCGGTCCGCGCGATCCTCTTGTCCGGCGCGATGCAGTCGCTGCTGCTGCCGATGCTGGGTGCCGGTGCCTTGTACTTTCGTTACACGCGCACCGATCCGCGGTTGAAGCCGTCACTTTTGTGGGACGTCGCGCTCGTCGTCTCGTTCCTGGGATTGCTCGTGGCCGGCATTTGGGGCGGATGGCCGGATTTCATCGGCCCAGTGGTTCAGACCGTGCGCGCTGCCGTCACAGCGCTATTGCCGTAGGGCTGCAAAGCCGCTGCCGCCCTCTCGCCGTGCATGTCCGACCGGAGTGTTCACGCGACCGACGCGCGCACGCTACTGCCGCAGATCATAGCAGTACAGCGCGTCTTGCTCGCGCAGATAGAGCTTGCCGCCGACAATCACCGGGTGCGACCAACTGGGCTGCTCGACGCTGGGAATCTCGAACGTGCCTTTTTCGTCGTAGCCGTCGGGCGTTGCCCCGACCAGCGCCATCGTTCCGTCTTGATAACGGAAGTACAGATTCCCGTCGGCGAAGGCCAAGGCAGCCGAGCCGGAACCCGGCCCGCGGTTCTCGCGCCAAACTTGCTTGCCGGTTTTCCATTCCAGACAGGTCGGCGCGCCGGAATTGTGCCCGTGGCCGGCGTACAGGTAGTCGCCCAACACGATCATGCCGCCGTGATGGTTCTGAAACTTCCTACCGTTGAGGAAGTACACTTCGTCCGCCTGCACGTTGCTGCCGACGCGGCTCAGCTTCAACAGCGCCGCGCCGGTCCCGTAACCGGACGAACAAAACACATAGTCACCCAAGACGACAGGCGTCGGGATGCTGGCCGTGCGATTGGCGACTCGATTGTAGCCCCAGAGGAACTTTCCGGTCTTGGCGTCCACGCCAACAACTCCGCGACCCATGAGCTGGACGTATTGCCGCACGCCGCCGCCGTTGCCGATCACGATCGACGAGTAAGCGGCGCCGTCCATGCCCTGATCGCCGAGCGTCGGAATAGCGCTGCGCCACAGCTCGCGTCCGGTTTTTTTGTCCATGGCCACGATCGCTGAATCCGGACCGCCGGGCGTGCAAACCAGCTTGTTCCCGTCGACCAACGGGGATTCGCTGAATCCCCAATTGGGCACCGGCCCGCGGTATTCATCGCGCAGTTGCCGGCGCCAGACTATCTTGCCCTGATTGGCCGTCAGACAAACCAGGTCGCCGTGCGGTCCAAGCACGTAGACCAGATTGCCGTCGACCGTCGGCGTACAACGCGGTCCGCTGTATCCGCCGGGCGCCCAAGGGTCGCCAATTCGTGTCGTCCACAGTTGCTTTCCATCGCCACGTCGCAATGCGAACACGTACTGCCCGTCGTCTCGGTCACCCGCCGTATAGATGCGATCGCCAACCACGGCAACGCTCGAAAATCCGTTGCCCAGGCCGTCGGTTTTCCAGGCCAGCGGCGGGCCGTTGCCCGGCCACGCGTCGATCAGATCCGAATCGTCCGAGATGCCGTCACGCGCCGCGCCGCGCCACTCGGGCCAATCCGCCTCGCGCGCCGAGTTGTCCGCCGGTCGCCGATCGGCTGCTAACGCGCCCCACGTGATTGCCAACAAACCGAGCGCGATTGCCGTGGTGCGATGAGTCATGCGTCTGGTTCCTGGAGGGCCCGCGGCGTGCGCGGGTCGAATTAAGGCGGGAGTGCCTCGCGGATAGACCGTCTGAGGCACTGGCAAAGCGACTCGCCGTCGCTTCGACGAAAGTCTATCCCGCCGACGTTGCTGTGGCAAGGATTGGGGGCATGGTGCGCTGTCGTGACCGCGGGCGAGTCCCCATCATCTGGATCGACACGCGATGAATCGCTCGCTGCCAAGGCACAAAGCAATGTGACAGGCTGTCGCCACGCCTGAGCAACTAGCCAGCTTCGCCTTCGGTCTCGTGAACCTCGAGCGTGCCGGCCGTCAGCGAAGGCATCGCCTGCATGTCGAGCTTTCCTTCGCTCGACAGTTGCAGCAATGGATTGATTGGGTTGCTCGTCGCCGTTTTTCCCTCGATCGACGTCGGCGTGCGCCAGCCGATCAGGACGACGTCGCCCTCGGCCTTGTGAACCCAAAGTTCGAAGATGCCGGGCATGGCGACTGGTTCGTCTTTGCTATTGCTGGTGTAAAACGGCTGCTCGCCGGTGACCCGGATTTTCTGCCAGGGCACGGCCTTTTCTTCCGGCGTTTTCGCGTCGACGTTTTCCCAGGTGTCCGGCGTCTCGGGGAACACTTCCTTG
This sequence comes from uncultured Planctomycetaceae bacterium, assembly GCA_937952415.1. GTDB lineage: Bacteria > Planctomycetota > Planctomycetia > Pirellulales > PALSA-1355 > CALFYT01. The sequence continues at coordinate 49,112 of CALFYT010000101.1, forward strand.
AGCGCGGCTTGCATCTCCGCTTGCAGTTGCTCGGCATCGCCCTGCGGCACGACCGCCAAGTAACAATAGAACGGTAGCGATCCCGTCCCGTCACTTGCCGTGCCCTCGTACAACAGCTTCTGCCCCGGCAGTTGCAGAAACGGCGGTTGAAAACGATCCGGCTTGATGCGGCCCTTGTCGTCCGGGTGACCGCTGTCAGGTCGGAACGACTTGCGAAACACCAGCGGCAAGCGGACCGAATACGGCGTCTCGTCGATCGTGGTGGGCCCCCATAGATTCTTGAACGGCGCACCAGCACGAAGCTTCATGAGCCGCCGGTCGGTCAATGACTCGTACGCCGAGCCGCCGCAACCGCTCAGCACCGTGATGCTCATCGTGGCCAACAGCAGCGTCCAGACGACGAAAGGGAGGTGTGTTTTTGGCATGACAGGTCGAACCGCTAAGAAGTGAGAGGAATGTTCGCCTACCTTCGATTCTCGTTCGCGGCCGCCGAACATGTCAAGACGCTCCTGCGCGACGAGCCGGTCTGCCCGTTGCGGGCGGCCTGGCCGCTGCCCATAATCAGCAATTCACGCCCATGTTCGGCTGCGTACGACGAACGGCCAACCCCGACTCGAAGCGAATTGCCGATGCTTCATCCGACGCGACTTTGCTTGCCCGCCTCGTTTATGGGGCACGCGATGCTCACCGTTCTGTCCCTTGTGGCGCTGCTTCACGTCGCGTCGGCCGATGATGTTGTCCCCCACCATCAAGATCGACCGCCCGGCCCGCCGCTGTCGCCGACAGAAGCGATGGCGAAAATGACGGTGCCCGAGGGCTTTCGCGTCGAATTGGTCGCCGCGGAGCCCGACATTGTCAATCCCGTCGCCATGACGTTCGACGAGCAGGGGCGCGTCTGGATCACCGAAAGCCTCGAGTATCCGCGGATGGAGGCCGGACCCGGACGCGACCGGATCAAGGTCCTGGAAGACACCACTGGTGATGGCAAAGCGGACCGCGTCTCGATCTTTGCCGAAGGCTTTAATATTCCCTCGGGCATCGCGGTGGGCTACGGCGGCGTATGGCTGGCCAATGCGCCCGACATCCTGTTCCTGCAAGATACCGACGGAGACGGACACGCCGACAAGCGGGAAGTCGTCGTGACGGGCTTCGGGCGCGACGATACGCACGAACTGCCCAACTCGTTGACATGGGGCCCCGATGGCTGGCTCTACGGACTTAATGGCGTATTCAACGCCAGCACGATCGAACAGAACGGCAAGAAACACGAGTTCACGTGCGCACTGTTCCGTATTCATCCGCGCACGCGCGAGTTTCAATTGTTCGCCGAAGGCACGAGCAATCCGTGGGGCATCGCGTGGGATCCGGAAGGCAACGCGTTTATCAGCGCGTGCGTGATCGACCATCTGTGGCATCTGGCCGAGGGCGGTTACTACATTCGCCAGGGCGGACCGTATCCGCCGTTTGTCGATCCAATGCGTTCGATCGTTGACCACAAGCATCAAAAGGCGGCGTACTGCGGCATTCACTACTTCGACAGCGACGCCTATCCCGAGCCGTTTCGCGATCGGTTGTACATGGGCAACATCCACGGCAACTGCATCAACGTCGACGTCTTGTCGCGCAACGGTTCGACGTATGCCGGCGCCGGAGAGCCCGATTTCCTGACAGCCAACGACGCGTGGTTCATGCCGGTCGTGCAAAAGACCGGACCGGATGGATGCCTTTACGTCCTGGATTGGTACGACAGGTACCATTGTTACCAGGATGCCCGTCGCGACCCCGAAGGCATCGACCGATTGAAAGGACGGCTGTATCGCATCCGCTATAAAGACTCGCCCCGAGCCGGCCAATTCAATTTGGCGGAGGAGACCGACGCCGAGCTGCTCAAACGGCTCGAAAGCCCCAACGTCTACTACCGCGACGTCGCGCAGCGCGTCCTCGCCGAACGCAACGATCCGGAAACGCGTCCGAAGCTCGCGGGCCTGGCACTCGATGCGAACGCCCCGCGCAAGACCCGATTGCACGCGCTGTGGGCGTTGATCGGCGGCGGCCCATTGACGGTCGAGTTGCACCAGTCACTGCTTCGTTCGGACGACCCTGGATTTCGTGCCTGGGGTGTGCGTGCCGCAGGCAATGCCGGGACGGTTGATCCGACGGTCCGCAGCGTCATCCGCGGCATGACCGACGACCCGGCGCCAGAGGTCCGACTGCAAGTGGCCACCGCAGCCCGCAAGATCGAAGGGCTGGACCCGGTGCCGATGTTGCTCGACGTGCTATCCCACAGCGCCGGCGACGCGCTGATTCGGCACATCGTTTGGCAAAACCTGCACCCCGTGTTGGAGCAACACGGCGAGCGGTTTTTTCGATTGGCTTCGACAAGCGAGCAGCGCGAGTCGGCCGACTTTCAGTGGCTGTTCGACCATGCGATCGATCGTGTGTTGGCCGGCCGATCGGCCGAGCCGGTATTGGCGCTGGTCGAATACGCCGCGCAGCGCCCGCAAGACCAACGCGCCACGCTCGCGCGTTGCTTCGAGCGGCTGGCCGCCAAGGCACACGGTGGAACGCTGAGCGACGAGCAGTGCCAGCGGCTGCGCACGCGCCTGCAACCGATTGTCGACCGTCTGCTGCGCGACGAGGCCAAGGATGATGCACTGCGGGTCCACGTAGCCCTGCTAGCCGGAACTTGGCGAGACGCCACCGCCACTCCGTTGGTGCGAGCCATGTATCGCTCGGACGATGGGCCGGTCGAACGCCGCGCCGCAGCACTGCGCACCCTGATCGTCGCCGGCGATGGCTCCCTTCGGGCCGACATCCAGCCGCTGTTTGCGGGTGCCCAGCCGCAGCCGGTGCAACTGCGCAGGGCCGCGATTGAATCGCTCGGTCAGTCCGACGCCGACTGGGTCGCGGATCTGCTCCTAGCAAACTACGAAAAACTGGAGCCGGAATTGCGCCCCAAGGCGGTCGCCCTGCTGTGCGAGCGTCGTCGGTGGGCTGAACAGTTGCTCGACGCCATCGGCAACGAAAGGGTTCCGACATCGGCACTCAATACGAATCAGGTGCGCCAGCTCTTGGTCGGGGCCGATTCCGATTTGACCGAGAAAGTTACAGCAATCTGGGGATCGCTTCGTGAACAGCGCGATCCGGCCCGCGAACAAGTCATCTCGCAAATGCGCTCGTTCTTGCGGAACACGCCGGGCGATCCGGTCGCCGGCCAAGCGGTGTACAAGCGCGTTTGCGGTCAGTGCCACAAATTGCACGGAGCCGGCGAAGAGGTCGGTCCCGACATCACGCTCAACGGGCGCAACTCGTTCGAGCAATTGCTGTCCAACGTGTTCGATCCGAGTCTGGTAATCGGAGCCTCGTATCAAGCCCGGACTGTCGTTACCGGCGATGGTCGCGTATTGACCGGATTGGTCGCCGAAGACAGCCCTGAGCGCGTCGTGCTAAAGGTTCAGGGCGGCAAGCAGGAAGTCGTGGCTCGCGATGACATTGAATTGATGAAGACGAGCGAATTGTCGCTCATGCCGGAAGACCTTGAGAAGCAGCTCAAGCCGCAAGAGATGGCCGATCTGTTCGCGCTGCTAACGCTGGACAAGCCACCGTCGGACCCGACGGCCCGACGGCTTCCCGGTTCGCAGCCGGTCGTACCGCGCGAGACGCGCGATCGTGCGGCTGCCACCGAGCTGGCGCAGTACGTTGCCGCCGGCTTCGCGGTCCAGCAGCCGGTCCGCCCGCGCGTTGCGCTAGTGGGCAAGCACGGCGGGCGCGAGGGCGTCTTGCGCACCGATCCGAATTGCATCCTGACACGAACCATTGACGTGCCTGCCGGTCAGCGGGCGCGACTGGTGGTCGATGTTTCGCACGCGCCGGAGGGAGCCTGGCAACTGGGTGTTCAGGTCGACGGCAAGCGTCTGGCCACGGAGCAGATCGGCGATGAAGAAGCCGACGTGACCTGGGAAACATTGTCGTTCGACTTGACCGATCCGGCGGGCCAGAACCCTGTCGAGGGCGAAACGACCGTCGAATTGATGCATATGCCGCGCACAGGAAAACGCCAGTCGGCCTATTGGGGCCGCGTCGAGATCATCACCGAGTAAGGCATAGCACTAGCCCGTCGTTGGTAGTGCACCATCAGCGAGTCCCATGAACCCGACAACGCGACGAACCGAACCATTCGGCCCGAGGGCCCGCATGGCCGCTGACCGACGTGCCAAACGGAGCGAGGCAACCAGCGACCGCACCATGAGATAGTCCAAGCCGGCACGTTCGGCCGACCGCGCGGGGCAGGCGCATATCGCACGCCACTTGTTCCGCGGCGTCGGTGGCTACGATGACGGGTTGGCAACTTCCCGGAGAGTTCCGATGGCTGAGTACCAATTCCCGACGGTGACCCAACCGAAAAAAGTGAAGAAGTCGCAAGTGCTGCTGGTGGCGAGCGGCGACTTGCGCCTGTCGGCCAATCAAAACTGTTGGCCCGCGCAGTATGAAATGGAGCAGGCTCTGACGCGCGCCGTGGCAGACGCGGGCTACGAGCTGGTGCGCGCCCATCGGTACAAGTCGAATGAGCAACATGGATTCATCGGCTCGCAGAAAGAGGGGTTGGAAGTCTTCGCCCAGATTGACCCCAAGGCCAAACTCATCGTTGCCGAAGCCGTCTGGCAATACTCGCATCACGTTCTGCCCGGACTGCTGTCCCACCAAGGCCCGATCCTTACGGTGGCGAACTGGTCGGGCACCTGGCCCGGTTTGGTCGGCATGCTCAACCTGAACGGCTCGCTGACGAAGGCCGGGCGAAAATACTCGACGCTGTGGAGCCAAGACTTCACCGATCGGTTCTTTGTGCGCAACCTGGAGCGCTGGCTCGCCAAGGGAGCGATCAAGCACAAGACGAACCACGTCAAACGGCTTCGCTCCGTCAAAATACCGGGCAAGCAGCGACGCCTGGGCATCGCCCTGGCCGAACAGCTCCGTCGCGAGAAAGCGATCCTGGGCGTTTTCGATGAAGGTTGCATGGGCATGTTCAATGCGATCATTCCCGATCACCTGCTGAACCCGACCGGAGTCTTCAAGGAGCGCCTCAGTCAATCGACCTTGTATCACGAAACGATGCAAACCACCGACGACGAAGCCCGTGCCGTTCGACAGTGGATGGAGGCACATGGCATGCGGTTCGTAACGGGGCCCAACCACGAAAGCGACCTGACGGATGAGCAGATTCGCAACCAGTGCAAGATGTACGTCGCGGCGGTCAGGCTGGCCGACGACTTTGGCTGTCATGCCATCGGAATTCAGTACCAACAAGGGCTCAAAGACCTTCTACCGGCCAGCGACCTGGTCGAAGGCACGCTAAACAACGCCGAGCGACCGCCGGTCACGAGCCGTGATGGGCAGCGCGTACTCTACGACGGTGAGCCGGTCGTTCACTTCAACGAAGTTGACGAATGCGCGGGGCTCGACGGGCTGATGACCTATCGAGTGCATCGCGCCATGGGGCAGCCCGTGGAAAACACGCTACACGACGTGCGGTGGGGTGATTGGGATCCTACCGGCACCGTGGGCGACTACGTTTGGGTTCTGCTGATCAGCGGGTCGGCGCCGCCGGCACACTTCGTCGACGGATGGCGCGGCGCCAGCAGTGAACGCCAGCCGGCCATGTACTTTCCCTCGGGCGGCGGCACGCTCAAAGGTGTTTCCAAACCGGGCGAGATCGTTTGGTCGCGCGTCTACGTGCAGAACGATCGACTATGCATGGACCTGGGCCGGGCTGCCGCTGTCGGCTTGCCGCCGGAAGAAACACAGCGCCGCTGGGAGGCGACAACCCCGCAATGGCCCATCATGCACGCGGTCACCTACGGAATCACGCGCGATCAGTTCATGGCACGGCATAAGGCCAATCACATTCAGGTCGCCTACGCCACCGACGAGGCCGAGGCGGATCGTGCCATGCTGGCCAAAGCGGCGATGGCCGATGAGATGGGGCTCGACGTGTTCGTCTGCGGCACGCGAAAGAACGGCAAGCCGTGGTAGACGCGTGCGCCTAGCGGAACGTGCTCTGGTGGCCCGGTGGCAGTCGCCGGCTCGAAATTCGCTGCTCGGGTGGGGCCATTGGGTTCTGTGCCGGATCGCCCTGCGCCGCAGGAAGACCGCCCGCTATGGCTGTGGGTGGCGCGACACCCGAATGGCCAATCGACCCCGGCGCGTAAGGCGCTTGTGGATTGCGCTGGGCAAGCGCGGCCGCCGGTGGGCCGTAGGCCGGATGCATTGGTGCCGGTCCGACATGTTGCGGCATTGGGGACAGTTGGGCCACCCATTGCCGTGCCTCGGAGAATGTTGGATCGAGTTCGGCTGCCCGGCGGAAATGATACAGCGCCGCGTCGCGCTTCTGCTTCTGCACCAGAAGGTAGGCCAGGTTGTAGTGCCCGACCGGCTGACCGTGGGCCGCTTGCAACTGCGCGAGCGCTTGGGCATCGAGTCCCTGATCGACCAACACGGCTGCCAGATTCGCCCGATAGAGCTTTTCGTTTGGTTCCAGTTCGACGGCCTTGCTCAACGCCCGGGCCGCATCAGGCAGCCTTGCGTGGCGGTGATAGCAAAGGCCCATGTCGTTGTAGACCTGGGCGTTCTTCGAGTGTTTCTTCAGTGCGCGCTTGTAGTAGCGCTCGGCTGCCTGGAAGTTTCTTTGGCGGTCTTCCAGGTGAGCATAGGCTAGAAGTGCGCCCAGATGATTGCGGTCAAGCGATAGCGCCTTGCGTAGCTGTGCTTCGGCCTGCTCGACGTTGCCCAACCGTTCTTGCAACTCGGCCATGGCCACATAGACGCCCGGGCCGGGCTTCTTGTCCGGATGCAATACGTTGTCGACGGCGGGCTCCGGCTTGGGCGTGACCATCTCGGCCAGCTTCTGAGTGCTGTTCTTGAATCCCGAGGTCATCTTGCTTGACCAGGTCTCGGGTTCGGAGATGGTAGGTGCCTTGGTGGAAGTGACACATCCGGCGGCAAGAACCGGAATCAAGAACACAACAGCCGCGCACGGCCGAAACCATTCGCCCACCATTTGTGGCCACATCACGTTCACCCCGGTTCGATCCTTCGATTCCAAATGCGCTGCGGCCTGTCGGCCGTACGTTTGCGCGTGGCGATGCTTTTGGCGTGAAACGTGTTCCCCTATCTGTTCACACCGTCGCCGTTTGAGCCTTCTCCCTGGCTCACCACGAGTTGGACGTACCGCTACCTTCCGGATCACCGCCGCTGCTATCAATCTTCTTCAGCCGCGGGTCGGGCCGAGTGGCGTTGAATCTGCGGGCCACCGCGTCGATGTCGTCAGCCGGCCAGCCGTCGTTCGGCAAGTCGGACTCTTCGATGTCGGGCATAACACCGGGCGGTAGGATGTTCAGCGCCGCATGATGGACCAAGTTGATCCGGGAAGCCGTTTCCTCAGGTGTGTATCCGCGCTGCACGAAGATGGTTCGTCGTGATGGCGGCATTTGTGTCAGGATGTATCGAACCTTGGCTTCGCCGGCGACGTTCAACTGTGTGTCCGAGTCGTCGAAGTGATAGTCGGACATCAAGTTCTGGCGTCGCCACCCGTTGGCAACCATCTGGCTGAACGGCGCGATCGTGGCCTTGCGGTCCGCCCAGATGAACGGCTCGGGCCAGTATTTGTTCCGCTTATAGTCAATCTTGACTTTGTGCCAGAACTTGGTGAACCACTGCGCTTCGGCCGGAGCGGCCGACAACAGAATCACCCATCCGAATAGAATCAGGGTCGCCCAACGAAACATCTCTCCCTCCCGTGGAACTCGTTGGCAAGCGCGCGGGCAGACCGCAGCGGGGCGGTGCCTCATATGGCTTTATCGACCCACCGGGGACCAGAACTGTGGCCCTAAGCAAAGAATCGGAGCCGGATTTGCCACCCCCCCCCGCTACTTGCCCCCGTTCATCATCGGGAACATCTCGTTGACGATCGTGATAGCAGCCGGACCGACCAACACCACGAAAATCGCGGGAAAGATGAACAACACCAGTGGAAAAATCAGCTTTACGGCCGTCTTGGCCGCTTTTTCCTCTGCTAGCTGACGGCGCCGGGTGCGCATCGAGTCGCTCTGGACGCGCAGCGCCTGGGCAATGCTCGAACCAAACTTGTCCGCCTGAATCAGGATCGCGGCCAGACTGCGCAAGTCGTCCACTCCGGTGCGGGCCCCCAGATCCTGCAGAACCTCGTTGCGGGCCCGGCCCATCTGCAAGTGCAGATTACAGAGGCTGAATTCGTCCGACAAGATGCGACAGGACTTGCGCATCTCCTCGCTCACCTTGCGCATTGCCTGATCCAGACCCAGTCCGGCCTCCACGCAAACCACGAGCAGGTCGAGTACGTCCGGCAGGCCGAGGAAGATCGCGTCGCGGCGCTTCTTGCCGACAAACCACACGATCATGTCGGGCAGATAGAACATGAACCCGCTTAAGCCCACGCTATAGATGAGCGCGCGTTGGGTAACGTGCCCTGTCACCAGCGTCATGCCGCCGCTGAGAGTCAGGCCGATGATCAGTCCGATGAACTTCATCGCAAGAAAGATGCTGGGGCTGCTCTCACCGCGAAATCCCGCGATGCTCAACCGACTTTTCAGCTTGCCGACTTCGACGTCCGTTTTTGGTTGCAGCGGCTTGCTCATCGGAGCCGCCTTCTCCAAAACCTTCGAGACCGCGCTGCTGCGCTTGGCCGTCTTGTTTTCCTCTCGCTCGCGACGCAGTTGAGGGTTTCGCAACTCTTCCAGGCGTTCCTGCGCGCGAGAATTCCTCGCGCCGAGTGTCTCGAGCAGCAGCCATGCGCCGACGGCAAACAGCCCGAAGATCGCGAACGGGACCAGCTTCGATATGGAGATCGCTGCGAAGACAAGCATGGCTCTACACCTTGATGCTAATGATCTTTTTGATCACGACGGCACCGATAAACTGTAAGATGATGGCACCGGCGAGCATTTTCCGCCCCATCGGGTCTGTAAATAGGGGCATCACATAGTCGGGATTGAGTCGATACACTGCCAAGAACAATACCGGTGGCAACGCCAACAAAACGATGCCGGAGAGCCGTCCTTCGCCGGTCAGTGCTTGTACCTGGCCCCAGATTTTGAAGCGTTCACGGATCAGGTAGCCGATCTTGTCCAGAATCTCGGCCAGGTCACCACCGGTTTGCCGTTGCAGCACCACGGCAGTCGCAAAGAACCGCAAGTCGAGGTTCGGGATTCGATCCGTCAAGTTCTCCAATGCCTCTTCCATCGGCACGCCAAGATTCGACTCTTCGAACACCCGGTGAAACTCCTTGGCGATCGGATCGCGCATCTCGCCGGCAATCAGGCTGAAGCCCGACGCGAGGCTGTGCCCGGCGCGAAGCGCCCGCGATACCAGCTCGAGAGCATCGGGCAGTTGCTTGGCAAATTGACGAAACCGGTGTCGCCGGCGAAACAACAGCCACCCCAATGGCAACACGGCCAAGCCCACGCCCATCGGCAGGACGATGCTCGGATGCATGCCGGAAAACACAGGGACGAACATGCCGACCAACGCCAGGACGGCCGAAATGCCGAAGAACTGGGCCGGCGACATGGTGACGTCGGCCTGCTCCATCAGCAGGTTGAGATTGCCCATCTGGGCCAGCCGCCCCCAAACGGCGGACTGCCCGTACCCATCCAATGGCCGCGCCAACACGCTCCCGCTAAACAGCGCGTCTTTCGCCTGTTTGCCGGACGAGCTGCCGGTGAGCATGGCCAAGCGGTCTTCGACGTCCGACTCTTTCGAGCCGCTCATCAGGAAGCCGACGCCGATAACCAACGCGGCGATTGCGATGAATGCCGCAACGGGAACAATAATTTCAACCATGAGACAACCGGGTAGAAGGAAAGAAGGCAAGTACGACGCGTAGTAAATTGCCGCGCGCGGCTTAGTCCTCCATCATGATTCGTTGACGAAACGCGCTGGAGGGTAGCCGCACGCCGGCCGCCTCGAGGCGATCCATGAAGTTCGGACGTACGCCGGTCGCTTCAAACTTTCCGAACGCCCGGCCATTCTCGTCCACCCCTTCCTTGGCGAAGTGGTAGATGTCTTGCATCACGATCGTGTCTTGCTCCATCCCTAGGATTTCAGTGATGTGAGTGATCTTACGCGGACCGCCCTGAAGCCGGTTGGCCTGCACGACCAGGTCGACCGCGCTGGCGATCTGCTGGCGGAGCGCCTTAAGCGGCAACTCGAATCCGGCCATCGTGATCATTGTTTCCATACGCGCCACGGCGTCGCGCGGCGAGTTGGCGTGAATCGTCGTTAGCGACCCTTCGTGACCGGTGTTCATGGCCTGGAGCATGTCGAGCGTTTCGGCACCGCGGCACTCACCGATGATGATTCGTTCCGGACGCATACGCAGGGCGTTCTTGACCAGGTCAGTGGCCGTGATGGCGCCCTTGCCTTCGATGTTCGGCGGCCGTGTTTCGAGACGGACGACGTGGTCCTGTTGAAGCTGCAACTCCGCCGCGTCTTCAATCGTGACGATACGATCCGCGTTCGAAATGAAGCTGGACAGCGTGTTCAACAGGGTTGTCTTACCGGAACCGGTACCGCCGGCGATCACGATGTTCAGCCGCGCCTTGATCGCGCCTTCCAGGAGCATGACCATTTCGGGCGTGAACGCCTTGTAGTTGAGCAGGTCTTCAAGCTTCAGCGGATTCGTTCCGAATCGACGAATCGAGACGCATGCCCCGTCCAACGCCAGCGGCGGAATGATCGCGTTCACACGCGAGCCGTCTTGCAGTCGGGCGTCGACCATCGGACAGACTTCGTCGACACGCCGACCGACCTTCGAAACGATGCGGTCGATGATCTGCATCAGGTGCCCGTTGTCGCGGAAGGCGACTGAGGTCTTCTCCATTTTTCCGCGACGTTCGACGTACACGTTCTTGGGCCCGTTGATCAGGATATCGCTGATCGACGTGTCCTTGAGCAACAGCTCGAGCGGTCCCAACCCGAACGTTTCGTCGAGCACTTCGTCAACGAGCCTTTCCCGTTCGTTGCGATTCAGCAGCGTGTCTTCGCTATCGCACAAGTGCTCGACGACGAGGCGAATCTCGCGTCGCAGAATGTCGCCTTCGAGCTCGCCGATCCGCGTCAGGTCGAGCTTGTCGACCAGCTTGCCGTGGATCCGCCGCTTGAGATTCTCGAACTCGACCGACTTGGATTCTTCCGTTGGCCTGAGCGTTGCTGTCTTCATGATTCGTCCTGGTGGCGTGCGTCCTTCGTGAACTGACTTTTCACAACACAAACCGTTCTTGGCGGCGACCCGTCATGCGTGGCCGACGAGCTATTTGTCCAACGTCGAGGGCCGACGGATCGCAACATGCCAACGGCTGCATCGCGTCCCAAGCGGGATTCTGTCCGAAGAAATATAGCTTGTTCCGCCGGGGCAACATGGGACGTCGTGCAGAGTTGCGACGGTCGTCGGCGAGCTGAATTGCCGCACGGCATGGAATGATGCCGGACGCACCGGTTGTATCGCCTGCGACGGTACGCGCCCGGACGGCAGCTAAGCGCGCAGCGATCTGTCACGCGGACTGTACGAGACTACCGGCAGGCGCTAGCGAGACGACAAAGCGCTTACTTGCCGAGCGCTTCTCGGACTCGCTGCGGCCAGAGATTCAGAAGTTTCGACACGCCAGAGAGTTTCGACTCGGCAGTGCCGTCTTGGGCATGGTGATCGCCGTCACCACACAGGGCGTCGGCCAGCGCGATCACCGACTGCGTAATTGCCGCTTTCGGTGCTTGCTCGACCAGCGGGACGCCGTTGTTGCGCACGTCGACCATCACGCGATAGTCATTGGGCAACTGCCAGAAAATATCGCGGCCGATCGTTTCCTGGGCCTTTTTGATGCCGATGTGGTTGTCCAGCCCGGCCCGGTTGACGACCACCTTGATCTTGTCGACGATCGTTTCCATCTGCCCGAACGACACCATTAGCCGCACGGCGTTTCGCAGGCACGGCAGATCCAACTGGGTTACCAGCAGAATGTCGTCGGCCATTTCGAGCGCGACCATGTCGGTCGGCGTATAGCTTTTCGAGATGTCGATGATCAAGTGGCTGAACGTTGCCTTGAGCAACCCGATCACGCGCCGCAAGTCGTCTGGCGTGACCAACGCCATGTCTTCCAGTTGCGCCGGCCGCGGTAGCAAGTACAGTCCCGAAGCGTGCTTCGTAAGTGACCGTTTCAGCAACGTGAAGTCGAGTCGCGTCACGTTTTGCGCCACGTCGACCAGCGTGTAGTCCGGAATGGTATCCAAGAACACATCAGCATCGCCCAAGCAGAGGTCGATATCGACCAACGCTACGGTATGCTGCGGGTCGGCGGCCAACACGCAACCGAGGTTCACGGCGAGGCTCGTTGAGCCCACGCCGCCGGTCGCGCCCGCTACGGCGATGACGCGTCCTTTGCGGCTCTTGGAGTCGCCCCCGCCGAACCTTTGGCTACTGATTCGCTCCAGCGCGGCGACCAGATCCTCAATCCGCACGGGTTGCGGCAAGAACTCCTTTACCCCCGCCCGCATGGCCCGCAGGATTAGGTTGCCGTCGGTGGATGAGCTGATAACTACGATGCTGCACTCCGGCGAATTCGCTCGCAACTGTTCGACCAGTTGGAGCGCTTTCTCCGGATTGTTGTTCAGTGAGACAATCCCAACGTCCGGATGGGTCTGCGAAACGACGTCGCAGAAGAATTCATAGCGAGAACACTCGGCCTCGAGCCAGACCATGTCTAGACTCAGCAACGTCGACTTCAGCGCCTCGCGCGACGCGTCGGTGGGATCGACAATGGCCAGTCGCAGCACGTTGCTCATGTCAGGTCACTCATTGACGTAAGGTCCGCCCAACCGGCTGAGAACGCTGGGTCTTGACGAACCCTGGGTTCAAACATCCAGGCGTGCCATTGGTGGCACTTAGTTTCTTACGTCATAACCACGGGGCCCGATGAATCCTGGGGCCTCGGATTGCGGTTTCTGTGCCGTCGACTGCGGCTGAACCTGCGAATTGTAGCGTTCGTAGGGACTGGGCTGCGCGGAGGCTGGTGCCGTCCGCCGAGAGCTGACCCGCGTCACTGGCGTGTGAGACGTGCGGCTTTCCACCGGATTGCCTGCTACGGATTGGGGGCGCTGCGGCTGCTGCATCGACGTGCTCGAATCGATCGGCGGCTGCGGCGTGGGCGGCATGATCGGGTCGCTCGGTATGACTTGTTCTCCGGGCATGACCTGCTCGCCCTCGAAGTACTGCTGGCCCTGCGGGGCGTACATCTGTCCCTGAGGTCCGCACACCGGTCCGTTCGGACCGACGGCGGCGGGGCCGTTGTTAGGCATCCGGATGGGAACTTCCATGTAACCCTTCCAGAAAAAGCCGCAATCATCCGGTGCCATGCTGGTCATGCCCGGTCCGCACGGAGCGACCTGTTGCGGATCCAGGCCCTCAACCAACTCTGGCCGCACCGTGACCAACAGTTCGACTTCGGTGATCTGGCTCTGCTTCCGCTGGAACACCGCGCCGATGATAGGAACATCCATCAGGTACGGGACGCCGCGATTGATCATGGTCTGGCGCTGTTGCAACAAGCCGGCGATGGCCAAAGTCTGTCCAAACTTCAGCTCGACGCCCGTATCGAACTCGCGAATTCGGAAACCGGGGACCGACGTGCCGGCCACCGTAATGCTCAGCGTGGGGTCGATTTCACTGACGCGCGGGCGAACTTCCAATCGCACGCCACCATTGCCCAACACGATTGGCACGAAGTCGACTTGCGTACCGAAGTCGCGGAAGTTGATCGAGATATTACCGAAACCAGTCGGCTGGGGATACGGAATCTGGCCGCCGACAAGGTAACTGGCCGGACGACCGCTCACCGTAACCAGGTTAGGCTCAGCGAGCACCTTGAGGAGGTCTTCTTGCTTCAAGGCTTCCAGAAACGAGACAAACCCTTGCGGGCTGCTCACGACGCCGAACTGCAAGGTTTCTGCACCGGAGCTGGTCATCGCGGCGCCGGCCCGAAAGACGCTTGTCGTAGGGTCCGCCTTGGTGATCAGACCCGCCGCGGTCGAACCGATGAAGTCTCCGCCGGACGAGAAGTTCATCCAGTCGATGCCGAGCGCCTTGAGATTCGTTCGCGCGACTTCCATGACCTTGACGTGCAACAGCACCTGCTGCGACCCGCCCACGGTCATGTTGTTGAGTACCTTCGGGAAGTAGTCCTCCGCGATCCGCACGATGCGGTTGACATCGTCGGATTTGTCGACGAATCCCGACATGATCAGCGTGGAGGCCGACGTCGGGTAGAGCTTGATGGCCGCGGTCGGGAATTGCGAACGGAGCAACAAGTGCAATTCGCGCACGTCGCCCGAGATGATCACGTCGACCGTGTGAATGTTGTCCTTGTCGTCCCAGAGGTTGACCGTTGTGATTCCCGCCTTCTTGGCGTGGATCTGGACCTCGTTGTGGGAGAGGACTGTAAAGTCGAGCAACTCAGGATTGGCGACCTGGGCCTTAGGGATGGTCCCTTCCATCGTCAGAATCCGGCTGGCGTTGACGGTCATTTCGACCTTCGTATTCGCCGCCTGGATCTTCTGGACGACAGGCTGGACGTTTCCATCCCGCTCCTGCTCCTGCGCAGAGCTCGGCACTGCGACCAGAGTCGACAAAACTAGACCGGCCACCAGGTGACGGAGAATCCGTCGTGCTCGCTCAACCATCCTTGCCATCCTTGTAAACGCGTCGCGTTGGGCGTCTTCGAGTCGTTCGGCGGTGCCTACGCACCACCCACTCGAATACGCCAACTACCATCCGTGATGCCGATCCACCGTGATCGGCACGTTGGCGCCTCACCTATCGGGAAGGCGCCGGTTGTTCCTGTGGGTTTTCATTCTCCGTCGGAGCATGTTCGATGAATTCGCCCGGCGGTTGCTCGCCGTCGGCCGGCGCTGCGCCGCCCGGAGCCGGGGGCATCGCGCCCGGTCCGCCCATGGCTCCCCCGCCGCCGGCTCCGCCGGTCAACTGGGAACCTGGTGCAAAACTCGGATTGAACCCGCCGTCTTGTCGAAACGGGTTGGTCGGCAAGCTGCCGTCGACCGGAAAGTCGACCTGCATCAACTCGCTGCCGTACATTACGACCATGCTCTTGCGCGGACCATTTGGCTGCGGCATGGGCGGGACCGGAGGAGGCGATTGCTGGCTGTCTTGTTGTCCACTGAGCCAGTCGGTCAAGTTGTCGCGATCGCTGTCGCCCGTCTCGCTTCCACGGTCGGTCCGCTCATCCGGACCGAAAATGTCGGCGATCGTTGCACCCTCCGACGCGTAGTGCGCGTCATCCTCAGGATTGCGCAGCACGAGCCGAATACCACCACTCATCTCGGTGGCCGCGTGCAGAATCTCTGATTGTCGCGGCGTTACAAGCAACGAGATTGTCTTGGCCGTCATCGGCTCGTTCTGGTCGTCGCGGTTTTTCGAGAACTCGTTTTCGGTGTCCGTGTTTACGGCAAAGACCTTGATGTCTTGCAGGACAATCTTCGACGCGGTGGCCCGCATGTTGCTTTGACCGATGTTGCGATACACTAACACGTCCACGCGGTCGCCCGGCAAAATCAGGTTGTTGCTTCCGGCCGACGAGTCGATCGTGACGTGGGCGACGCGATAACCTGGTGGAATATCCTTGGCGGCGCCAATGGTTTCGTCTGGGCCAAGTAGCTTCGACGACAGAACCGGCTCGCCGGCATAAATCTTCATCCGCGATCGCCGGCCCTCGACGTCTTCAAGCCGGGTCAACGCACCGGCAGGTACGATCGCCTGGGGCCATTCCTCGAGCTTGATGTTTTGGGCGGTGAGCTCTTCGTTGGGCCCGATATCGGCCATCGCAACGAACACCGGCTGCCGGTTACCCATGTCTGCACCCGTGCGTCGGGCATCGAGCATCTGACCGATGCCGATCGCCGCCACGAGACCGCAGCCAAGTGCCAGAGCTAACAGAACGATCGATTTTGAGCGCATTGACCTCTCCCACGCGTTCCGGCCGAAACCGGATCATTCCCCGCCAACCCGTACCCTCGCCGTACAGTCCGCCAGCGCAGTCGACAAGATTCCGGGTCGTCTCATGAAGAAAGATTGGCCTCGACGGGTGTCTAACTTGATAAAAAAGAGCCAAAAAACACGGCGCCGCGACTGGCAATTACGTCAGCGATTCGACGCATCTGGACACGAGCAACGACCTTGCGCGCAGTCGCTCAGCCGTGCTGTCATCCGAAGCGGCACGAAAGGACATGGGCGCCGCCCGGTAAAGCGTTGATCGCGGAAATCCTTCCAATAACCCAGTGTTTTGCGTGTTGACGTGGCCTGGGGGGGAAGCGAACCGCGAGAGTCTACGGTGTCGGCCGCCCGTGCGTCGTTGACGCTCCGGCGATGACCTCGGCGCGGCGCCGATAAGCCGCGATTCGACCTCGAACGGTTACAGCATTCCCGCGTAGGCAAAATACGCAATCGTGCCGATGGCAATCGGTATACCGTAGGGCAAGAGCAACATCGAGCTCTTCCGCTTGGCGGCGATTTCGGACAGCTTTTCCGGGTCGCGGATCGTGACCATCTCATTCCAGATGGTGAGGAACTGGTAGTAGTGCTTCTGCCAACCGCGGCGGCAGACAACCATCACCACGGCGATCACTCCGCCGACAATGGCCGAGACGCAAAAGGCGTAGAGCGTGATCGTGCCACCGACCCACGCGCCAACTCCAGCTAGGAGCTTCACGTCGCCGGCACCCATGCCGCCGATCGCATATGCGGGCAGCAACAGTGCCAGTCCGACCGCGGTGCCGACGAGACTCCAGGCAAGCCCTTCCCAGCCGAATGAGACCGTGCTGAACACCCAACCACTGATGATCATCGGAAAAGTCAGCCAGTTGGGCACTTTGAGCTTATAGCCGTCGATCAACGCGGCCACGATGAGCGTAATCGTCACCAGCCAGGCAGGCCAGTTTTTGGAAAGCAGGTCGCCGAAAATCGTGGGATCGATCATTCCATTCTTCCTTTGGACTAGTGTACGCCGACGTGTCCGGTGCCGATGCCAAGCGCGGCCGCGCGACGGCGCTTCGACTCCAGTTCGGGTTGAGCAGGACCTCGCGGGTTTAGGTTCGCACCATCAGGCAACCAACAAGGGCAGCCAACAGCGTGAAGAAGTAACACACGAGTTGAATGCTTCCGGCCAGTATCTCGGGCGGCAGTACGGGAATCATGATGGGTACTCGTATTCGCGCTATGCGCGTTTCGGTAGTTCAAGGACTGGCGGCGCGTTAATCTGCTCCGCCAAAAAAGCCTAGCATGTCAAAACCGCTTTGGTGCCGGTCGGCGAAAAATGCGCGGCCGTAGCGATCGTCGCGAATGGAGCGACCTGTCGTATCGCATCGAAGTTCCGCGGCTACGACAGTCCGCCGCTGCGCAATGCGGCCGTGAGATTCAGTGCGCGGCGCGAGGCAATCTGCCTGGCGCAAAAAAAACCCCTTCGGCACGCCGCAGCGCGCCGAAGGGGTTGAATGTTTTCCTAAGCAAGCCCCGCGACGATGCGCGAGAGCTTGCGGCGCTTCCGCGCCTGAACGCTTAACTTCCGATCGAGTTCGCCACGTTGGTGAACGTCGTCTTCGCATTCGTTCCCAACGAATTGATTGCCGTGAGGCACACGATAATAATCAGTGCCAGCATAACGGCGTATTCGACGGCGGTGGGCCCATCTTCCGAGATGAGGAAACGTTGCATCTTCTTGGCTAGATTCTTCATGGAATCCTCCGGCGTACGACGGTCCGCGACCCGATCGGTTCAGGAACGCGGAAATCGTGAAAAGTTCTTCGGGGCTTCTCCCACTGCGGCATCAACAGGTCAGTCGATGCTCGCCTGCATTGCAGTGCTTGAAGCTCCAAAATCAGTTTCTTGCCCCCGCATCTCGCCACTGCCCGGAAGCGTATTAAGCTCCGCGGGAATACAGAATCTCGTACCGCAGATGCGCTACGATGTTCAGTCTTGCGTTCCGACCTCGCGACCGGATTACCAATGTCGAGGATGATGAGGCTGCAGGCCTCACACGCAAGTTCTTCTCGTGCCGAACGGCAAAAACCGAAACCAGTTGTCGCCGAGAAACCGGCACTTCGAAGGGCTTGTGTGCGATGTCTCTACGGACATCTCAGCGATCGGAGATACTCATCCCGATCTCTGTACTTGAACCATATGTCAGACCTTTACATTGTCAAACCGACGGCTTTAGTAATTCTGGGAAAAGTTTTTCAGCGGGCCTAAGACCGTGATCAATGGACGCGTACCGTAATCGTCTATCGTTGCGCGGAATACGCAAAAGTCGTCGTTGTTGGCCAATTGCAGCGCGTCCCGCTCCCCGAGACTTCCGGAAAACTCGATAAACCACACATCTTCCGAACGACCCGCATTTCGCTGTCGATGGTTCCGTCGCCACGACTTCCATGTCAGGACCCGCGATTGTGGTGCGTCGAACGCCAGGTAGGCCACCGGCCAGTAACTCCACCAATCGTGGCAAACGATCACGATCGGCTCCGCGGGCCGTCGATGGTTTAGCACGGTCAGAACGCCGGCCAGTTTAGGTTCCACCGCGGCGGTCCGAAACGTATGGTGCGAAAGCCCTCCGGTACCCATGAAGCACTGGTAGTAGTTCACCCCAAAGCTCAAAGGCCACAGCCAAGCGGCAACGGCCAGCACTACGGCAAACTTCGCCGAGCCGGCGTGCCGTGGCTCGAGCCACCAGGCCAGACCGCGCGCCAGGACCAACGCCGCCGGCGCGATCAGGCAGACGCCGTATCGCTCGAAGTGCGGCGCGATGGCCTGTGGTCCGGCAACCACGAAGAAGGCCCCCAACATCGTAAGCCACGACGCGACCAGGCATGTTTCCGTGGACGACGTCGCACCGCTCAGGCGACGAACTTCGCCACACAGCGCTACGATCGCCAGCAACGCGAATCCGACTTCACCGGCCACCGTCGTGTACTCGAACCAGCCGGAAACAGCGGTGGATGTCCCGGCTCCGGAAATAAAGCGAAAGACCGTCGTGCCCGAGAATAGCTGCAAGTAGCTGCCCGCAAACTGCCCCAACTCGCCCGGTCCGTGCAGATAAGTTCCCATCTTCGGCAAGTGGTGCCATGCCAGCCCCGCAACGAGCGACAACCCGATGACCAGCCCGGCTAGGACCCAGCTTTTCGCGGGAATCGTCGTGAAGCGCAGGGCCCTGCCGATCGCGTTCCGCCGGGCGTACACCACGGGAACAACGAGGAACGCAGCCGCAAAGACATTCGTCGGGTGAACGACGATCGCCGCCACGGTGGCGAAAATTGCCGCCGCAACAAGCCATCCGCGCGAACGGCGCCGCTCGATTGCCAGCAACGGCAAATAGACAACCAACGTCGTGGCCAGCAAGCTTTGGCTCGCGTCCCAGGCAAACCTGCTGTAGGCAATGTTGATTGGCAACAAAGCCAACAACAGCGTTGAAACAACAGCGGTTCGCTCGTCGAACGTGCGACGGCACAGCCAGAAGTTCACGCCCAGCGCAGCCAGCCCACTGACCAGCGGTACCAGCCGCAGCGTCAACACTGACGGCGGCAGAAACGTGTGCAAGGCCACCAGTGGCACAAAGAAGAACGGATTGATCGGGTTTCCGGTGGGAGTAGTCCAAGAGATCGCCTGCCCGTTAAGCGCGCGGAGCGCCTGCACTCCATACCAGGCTTCGTCGCCGTTGATGCCGGGAATGTTGCCCAGTTGCCAACACCGCAAGAATACGGCCGTCGCCATCAGGCCGATGCAACTGCACCACACGAGAACAGCGCGCACCGATAGCCGAGTCTTTGGCGCAGTCTCGGTGACAACACGGTCGATTACGAGCGAGTTCACGGCGCATTCAGCCTGGTGGCTGCCGTGGGCATTGGCGGTGGGACGGATATCCAACCATAGGACAGGTCCTCGGACCTGGCCGGATCGTGACGGACGGGCAATCGCTCCGACATACGTATTTCGGGCAGAGTTTGCGGCGGCGCGGGTACGGATTGAGGGCTATCCTTTGTGAGGCGAATGGCGCGCCGACGCACTGTTCGCCCCCACCCACCAAGGCCGATTGTTCGGCCTGTACCGCCTGCGACGAACGGAAGGCTTCGATGGATGTTGCCAAGGAAACGATCGCGCGCCTGGAATCCGCCGAAACGTTCGGCTACCACGCCGACTCACCAAGCGCCACCGAGCCGGTTGCCCTGTCGGCGATCGCGCTGATCAGTGCCGATCGCCATGCGCGCGCCGCAACCCTTTTGCACTGGCTCGTCGAACACCAGGCGGAAGACGGCAGCTTGGGCGTCAATGCGGAACAAACAACGCCCTGCTGGCCGACCTCGTGGGCCATCGTGGCCTGGGCCCTGGCCCGATCGACGCCGGTTGCCGATCTGAAATTCGCCAAAGCCGGACAGCGCGCCGTCAATTGGCTGACGAGCGTGCAGGGCGAACTCATCGAACGCACCGGCGCAACCGGCCACGACACGATGATTCCTGGTTGGCCCTGGGTGCGCGGCACACACGCATGGGCAGAGCCTACCGCCATCGCGCTATTGGCCCTGCGCCATGCCGGGCTCGAAGACCATCCGCGCACCCGACAAGCGGCGGCATTATTGCGCGATCGCCTCTTGCCGAACGGCGGGATGAACTACGGCAACACCATTGTTTTTGGGCAAGAGCTTCGTCCACACGTTCAACCTACCGGCTTGTGCATGCTCGCCCTGCCGGCCGAGTCGCTGCCCAACGACCGAATCCACAAGGCACTGGCCTACCTGGCCAAACGTCTTCCCCAGACGCAGGCCACCGCCTCGCTCTGTTACGGACTGCTGGGAACGGCGGCCTGGAACCGGCTCCCGAACGACTCGCAGTCCTGGTTGGAGGTCGCGTGCCGGCGCACGTTGGACCGCGACCCGGCGCCGTACAAGCTCGCGTTGTTGTCACTGGCCGGACGCGGGACGGCGTGTCCGCTGCTTGTAGCTTCCCGAACAATGGTAACCCCATGAAAAATTGGACCAGCCAGCTTCCCAACTACGACACGGAGAGCCGCCGTGTTCATAGCTTCGACCGGCGCACGCTCCTCGTGGCTACCGGCGCTGCGGTCGCCGGGCTGGCTACACTGCCGCTGATTCGTCGGGCCAATCGGCTGACCGAGCCGGCGTTTGTTGCGCGCAACCAACGCTACGACGGACAACTGGAACAAACCATCCACGACGGGCTGATCGCCACTGGATTCGATCCGGCCAGGATCAAGGGAAAGTCGGTTCTGCTAAAGCCGAACCTGGTCGAGCCGACACGGAAGTGTCCCCAGATGACGACCCATCCGGCCGTGGTGGTCGCGGCCGGCGAGGTGTTTCGGCGGTGGGGCGCCAACGTCATTGTGGGCGAAGGCCCCGGCCACATGCGCGATACGGAAATGGCGCTGATCGAATCGGGCATGGACGAAGCGTTACGCGACGCGCAGCTCCCTTTTGTCGACTTGAACTACGGCGAAGTCGGTTGGGTCGCGAACGCCGGCGGCACAAGCCCGCTGCCGGGATTTCACTTTCCCAAGCACGTGATCGAGGCCGACTTGATTGTCTCGATGCCGAAGATGAAGACCCATCACTGGGTCGGTTACACCGCGTCGATGAAGAATCTCTACGGCGTGATTCCGGGCATCAAGTATGGCTGGCCTAAAAACGTGCTGCACTATGCCGGCATCCCACAGTCGATCTACGACATCAACGCCTCGCTGCCAAACACCGTGGCCGTCGTCGACGGCATTGTCGGCATGGAAGGCGACGGGCCAATTTTGGGCAGTGCCAAGTCGATGGGCGTGATCGTGGTCGGAACCAATCCGACCGCCGTGGATGCCACCGTCGGGCGGATGATGGGCTTCGATCCGGCGCGGATCGAGTATCTGAGCCTGGCCGCGAACCGGCTCGGACCGGTTGACGCGGATTGCATCGAGCAGCGCGGCGAGCGCTGGGAAAGCGTCGCCCAGCCGTTCGAGGTCATTGACGATCCCCGGCTGCAACTGTTGCTCGATGCCGATCTGCGCGCCACCTAGATTCCGTCGTCGAACCGGAGCACACCGCGATGCACCGCCTAGCCGATCCTCAGCCTGTGGCCGCAAGCCTCCGCAAGGAGATTAGCGCCCGGACCGAACGCCGTCGTGCGATCTGGATCTTGGCGTTGGCTATCGCCAGCTTCGCCGCGCTCGCCCTGCCCTGCCTACTCGGGCAGATATACGTTGCCGATGATCTGGGCGCATTTCACCTGCCGCTGCGCGCGTTCTACACCGAGCAGCTCGCTGCCGGCGGGCCCTTTGATTGGATGCCCAACCTGTTTGGTGGGTTTTACGTCACGGGCGAAGGCCAACTCGGCGCATACCACCCGCTGCACCGTGCGTTGTATCAATGGCTGCCGCTGCCGGTGGCATTCGACCTTGAGCTGCTGCTCAGTTACCCGTTCATGTTCGCCGGCATGTACCTCTGGCTACGCCAGCGAATTGGTCGGCGCGACGCCGCGATGTTCGGCGCATTGGCCTTCACTTTCGGTGGGTTCAACCTGCTGCACTTCGTGCATCCCAACGCGGTCGCCATCGTAGCGCACATTCCGTGGCTGTTGTGGGCGTGCGACGCCGTACTTACGCTTCCGCCGGGAACGCGCCGCGCGACTTACGAACTGGCCGTCGGGCTGCTGATCGCGTCGCAGCTTCTGCTGGGCTATCCGCAGTATGTCTGGTTGTCGCTGCTGACGCTGGCGGCCTACGTCGTCTGGAGAGCCGTTGTTGTAGGCGTGCCGTGGCCGCGGCTGACGATCGTTGGGCTGGTAGTGGTGCTCGGAATACTGACCGCCGCCGTGCAGTGGGTGCCGACGCTCGACGCGCTGTCCAACTCGACCCGCGAAACCGCTGATGCCGAGTTCGTCAATTCCGGCGCTTTGCACCCGTTGAACCTGGTGCAACTGGTCGGACCCTACTTGTTTTCGACCCGCGTGGTGGGCCAGAACACGCACGAACTCGGGTTATACGCCGGGGCCGTGCCGCTGGTGCTGTGCGTTTGGCTGTTCTCGCAGCGCGGGCGCTTGGGACAGTTTCGCCAAATCGCGCGGGCCGCGACCGCGCTGGGCGGCGTATCGCTCTTGTTGGCATTCGGCAATACAGGCGGGCTCTACCGCCTCCAGCAACTTGTTCCGTTCGCCAATCACTTTCGGTTCCCCTGCCGCGCGATCGTTTTGGTGCAATTGAGCATCGCCGTCGTCGCGGCGATTGCCGTCGCACTGCTGACGTCGGGCGGCGAGCAGAATGAGGCCGCTCAACGACGAGCGCGCCGGACACTAGGAAGCGTCTTCGCACTAAGCGTATTTCTTGCGATCTCAGCACCCTTATTGTGGCCCGAGTTCGTCGCTTCGAGCATCTTGGTTTGGTGCGGTCCGTTGCTGGTCGGTGCCGCCGCACTGTTGGTGTGGCTGGCACAGCAGCGCGTTGTCGGCGCGGTCGCGCTACTGGCCGTGCTAACCGCGGTTGACCTGAGTTGCTATGGACTGAGCTATTCGGTCTGGCCCCATACCACGGAACTCGACCCGTTCATCGCGACGGTGCCACAGCCGCCCACTGGCCCGGGCACGCGCATCGCGGTCGACGAATCGGACCAACTCCGCACGGGCAATGCCATGCTCCTGGCTGGCGCGGTACGGATCGACGGCTATGCCGGGCTGGAGCCGCGAAAGCAATTGGATCCGACTTCAAAGGCCGCACGGCAGAGAGCCGGCGCGCAGTTCGTCTTGCTTCCCAGCTCCGCGGGCAAGAGCGCGACTCCGCGTTGGCAGCCTGTCGCGCCAACCGCGCCGCGCGTGCGGCTAGCTGCGCGCACCGTATCAATTGACGCCACCAGCGACCTGTCCGACCTCGGACTCGATACGGTCGCGCTTGACAAGCGGGTCGAGCTGTCTGACAAGCCGGCCGGATTGGCACGCGTCATCCGCGACGCACCCGGATACCTGGAAGTCGCCTATCACGCGCCCGCTCGGCAAATCCTGGCCACAACGGAAAGCCATCACTCGGGTTGGACCACCACGCTCGACGGACAGCGTCGTCCGACGATCGCGGTCGACGGTGATTTCGTGGGCTGCATCGTCGAGCCGGGCGCGCACCGTGTCGTGTTTCGCTTCGCGCCGCGGAGCCTTCGGCTCGGCAAATGGCTGTCGTTCTGTGGCCTAGGCTTGTTGTTGTTCACTTTCGCCCTGGAAACCCGACGGCGTACCGTCGCTTCACCATAGTCGAGGCCAATTGTGCGACGACCGGCAATCGAAAACACGACGATCAGCGTGGTCCTGCCCGTGTTCAACGAGGTGGGCGTTCTGGCGGAGCTTCACCAGCGCGTCCGTGACGCGGTTGCGGCGACCCGTGCACGATCGGAAATCATCTTTGTCAACGATGGATCGTGCGACGGATCGACCGGCGTGCTGGACGAGTTGGCCACGGAGCATCCCGATGTGCGCGTGTTGCACCTGTCTCGCAACTTCGGCCACCAGGCGGCTGTGCAGGCTGGTCTCGCGCACGCGGGCGGTGACGTCGTGCTGTTGATGGATAGCGACATGCAGGATGCGCCCGAGGCGCTGCCGCGGTTTGTCGAGCAGTGGCAAGCCGGGTTCGATGTGGTCTACGCCATCCGTTCGCAGCGCACGGAATTCCTGCCGAAGCGGTTTCTCTTCGCGGCATTTCACCGCACGCTGGCCCTGCTGTCCGAAACGCCGATGCCGCTGGATGCCGGCAACTTCAGCCTGATGGACCAGCGCGTGGTGCGCCACATTCTGCAACTTGCCGAGCGCGACCGGTACTTGCCCGGCCTGCGATCGTGGGTGGGCTTTCGGCAAAAGGGACTCGAAGTGCGGCGCCAGGCTCGCTACGACGGCCGGCCGCGCGTCTCGATGCGTGGGCTGTTTCGCCTGGCCAAGACGGCGATCTTCTCGTTCTCGACGTTTCCGTTGTTCGTATTCTCGCTGATCGGCTTCGGCGCGCTGGCGGTGTTCCTCGGGCTGAGCGGATACTCGCTGTTCTGCCGCCTGTTCACCGACCGCGCCGTACCTGGTTGGACTTCGATGGTGCTGGTCGGCAGCTTCTTTGGGGCACTCAACGCGCTGGGTATTAGCATGCTGGGTGCCTACGTCGCGCGGATCTACGATCAGGTGCGCGGTCGGCCCATGTATCTGGTCGACCGCGATGTCCGGGGAACGTTGACGGGCGACGCCCATGAAGGCTCCCCTGCCACTGCCTGCGAAACGTGTGCCGACGCCGAGGCGATCTATCAGCGGCTGCTGCAGGACTCGACCGAACTGCTGGCCCTGGGCCGCGGGACACATCGGAACGCGGCCGCTCCGGAACGCAACCCGAACGTCGAGCAAGTCGCCGCGCTAGACCTGGACGGCTATTGATTCAGAGTTTGGCGAACGGGCAGCGGCCAGCAGTTCCGACAAGGAGCGCGGTGCCCGACTGACGGCGAGGCAGAGCAGCGGCGCCGTCATCGAACCCCAGTATTGATTGAAGTCGTGGCCTGCGATGGTGAACGCAACGGCATATGCTCCGACCGTAAACCCGACGCGCGCCCCGGCCGGCGAGCGCCACTGGGAGCAGCCCAACAGTGCCGCGCCCAAATAGGTCGCCGTGACCCACTGGGGAAGCACTAGCAAGTAGGCGTTCATCTGCACGGTGGAAATCAGAAAGCCTGCGCCGCCAAATTGAATCCAGCCGGCCGCGTGCGCGGTGTCGTTGGGCGAAATCCGCGGCAGGACCTGCGAGACATGGACGGCCAGAAAGACCGCATAGGCCGCCAGCCCGGCGGACCAGCCGGCCAACTCGCGCCAGCGTCGTTCGTGCAGTGCCAGCGCCAGACAAACGATGACGTACGGCGCCGCCAACTCGCGCAACCACAAAGCCGCCAGTCCGGCTAGCACTCCCCACGCGCGAAAGCCGTTGCCGAAACAGACAACCGACAACGCCAGCAACACGCCGGACCAAAGCTCGGGCAGGACCAACAACTCGCCCAACAGGCAAGGCAGCAGCGCCCCGACGAGCAACAAGACGCCCAGCAGGCCTTCGCCCGCACTACCTTCTTCGGCCAGCATGCGAAATGCCAGCCCAATCAACAGCAGACCGAGCAGCCCCAGCACGAACTTGGCGGTCAACAGGTTGGGCATCCAGGCGATCAGCGACGTGGGAAGCGGCATTCGCCAGTTGAAAATGCTGCGTGTCGGATAGCCGCGCGCGCGAAGCTCGGCCTCGGCCGCCTCGTAGTACGTCGCGCCGTCTTGCATCCGCGCTACTTCCGCCGAATAGAGGGCGATGTCGCCAGGCCCCCGGTCCGGCGCGTCGGCAAAACCGCTGGCCCACGGCGAAAATGTGATCGCGATGAAGAACAAGGTCGCGCCGGCCAGCACGGCCAGCAGCAGCCGCGATTGGCGGCGACGCGAAACAACTCGTTCCAGGCAGGTGGGCGGCGCGAGCATGGTTATGCGGGATCGAGGCAACTGGATGGGCAAACTTCAGCGCACTCCAAAGCGTAGCTTGAAGCGGCCAGGCGAGGCTGCTGGACGCGCGCGGCAAGAATCGACCCAATCGAGCGCACAGGCGCAACGGCACCGTCGCCGGCCCAACACAAGCCCCAGAACCGGTACAAACGCGCGCCGGGCGGCTCAGGCCACGGCGGATTTCCGGTCGTCGACCCGGTCGAAGAACGAAACGGCGAACAAAACCATGACCACGGCCGCGGCGATCGCCGGCGCCAACCAGAAGTCTCGCCAGTTGGTCACTTCGTCGACCGTGTAGTAGTCGAGCGTTCTGCCGGCCAGCCAGGTGCCGATGAAGCCGCCCAATCCGAGCGTCACCAGCGTAATGAATCCCTGGGCCGAGGCCCGAATCGCGTCCGAGGCCTTCTTGTCGACGTAGATGTAGCCCGTCACGAAGAAGAAGTCGTAGCAAATACCATGCAGCGCGATTCCGATGTAGAGCATCCACATCAGGTCGTCGGCGTTGCCGTAGGCAAACAGCACGTAGCGCACCGCCCAGGCGAGCATGCCCACCAGCATCATGTATTTCACGCCAAGCCGCACGAAGAATACGGGCATTACGAGCATGAAGAAGATTTCGGACATCTGGCCGATCGTCATCTTGCCGGCCGCGTACTCCACGTCGATATCGTTGAGAAACGGATTCGTGAAGAGATAGTAAAACTGCAAGGGAATGCAGACCAGAAACGATCCGATGACAAACACGGCAAACGACCACTGCTTCATCATTTTCAGCGCGTCCAAACCGAGCACGTCGCGGATGCTGGCCCGCCCGCCCGGGTTTGATGGCGGGGTATGCGGCAGTGCCAGGCAGTACAGTCCGAGCACGGCCGACGAAATGGCGGCCAGTTGCAAGGCCGCGTTGTTGTCCTCGTAGTGCATGAAACTGACGAGTAACCCCGCCACGATCCAGCCGATCGTGCCCAACACACGGATACCGGGAAACTGCTTTTCCGGACTCGACATGTGGCTGAAGGACAATGAATTGGTCAACGCCAGCGTCGGCATGTAGCAAATGAAGTACAGCAGAAGCACGGGGTAGAACGTCGAGAAATCGGTCAGGGTCGACGCGACGTACAACAACCCGGCACCGACGATGTGCAACGCCGCCAACATCCGCTGGGTAGCAAAGAACCGATCGGCGATCATTCCCACGAAAAACGGCGCGATGATCGCCCCCAGTGCGGACGTGCCGAAGCAAAGCCCAATCCGCTCGCCGGAAAACTCCAACTTGCCCAGGTAGGTGCCCATCGTCACGAAAAAGGCTCCCCAGGTGAAGTACTGCAGGAACATCATGATCGAAAGCTTCGTGCGGATCGTGAGATCCATCGGCACGACGCCCACTTCGGAAACGGGCGAGGAATACTCACCGGCGGTCGGTTCGTGGGAATCGTTCATGGGGCTCGACATCAAACTAGTTCCTCTCGAGGTTCGCCGGGCGTGAGCGGCGCGCGGTTCCGCGACGCAAAAGCCGCCATTCTAGTGGCGGGAAGTGGCGCGTGGAAGCCGCGCAGCAAGGCTCGCCAGATAGGCCGCCAGCGGCCAATTTGCGGCGTTCGTCGGAACCGACGGCGTCCCGGTCGAGTTGAACCGTGAGAGCCTAGCGCTTCCGGCGCCAGAGGCACGCCGCCAGGGCGATGACGCCAAAGCCGGCCAACGCCAGGGTCGATGGCTCAGGCACAAGCGTCAGCATCAGCGACGCGTCTGATATGGTCGCGCCAGAACCTGGACCGGATCCCAGCGTGTTGTCCCAGACTTCGAATCCAACAAACACGCCCGAGTACGGCGCCAGCGTCTGGACGTAGCCGGTCACGTCGATGCTGACCGGCGTGCCGCTGTCGGTGATCGGCTCGAAGCTGGCGAAGTTAGGCCCTGTGTTGTTCAGGTCGTCTAGGCTTACAACACCGTCCCCCTCGTACCCGAAGACGGCCAAATCCGCCGCTGACAACACGGAAGTGCCGGTGAATTTGAAGGAGGCGCTAACGACCGGCGCGCTAATCGACGAGAGATCGAACTCGAAGACGGCAAACTGTTCGTTCGTCAGGAACTCGCCGGTTAACGTAAACGGAGTTGCCGTCGACGTGGCCGTGTCGGCATTGGCAACCGTAAAGTCGTTGAAGATTTCGCCCGACGCGGAGGGCGAAAGTGTGGTGGCGGAAGCGACGGCACACCACAGCGGGATACACAGCGCGGCGAGCACGCCGGGATGCTTAAAGCTAAGTCGCGATTTCATCGTCACTAGCGTCCCTCCGCAGATGGATCAACGATGGCGGATGCGTGAGCAGAATCGTAACATGCCACTTTTGGGGATGTCCAGTATTTCTATTTCATAATCAGGTCGTTTTTCAACGCAGACTCGCTGGATTCGCGGAGATTTCGACCGTCTTTGGCCCCGCGGCCAGAGTCCGGCTGCAAAGTTTTCCCCAGCCGGCAACGCCCAGCGCCCATCTGCGGCGGGTACGACAAAGCACGTCTAGGCTGCGCGGTGGTCCCTGCGCAGCTTGGGAGTGCGCTACGTTTTCGTCCACGTGTTTCTTATGGTCGCGAATCGGCTAGGTCGCACTAGGCGTTGCGCTTACGGCGCCATGCAACAAGTGCAATTGCGCCACAGGCGGCCAGCAGAAAACTTGACGGCTCCGACACCAAACCGAGCTGGAACGGCGAGAAACTGTCGGTCACGTACGTGACCGTATTCTCCAACGTGTTGACCGTTCCGCCGAACTCCCAGTCGTTGATGCTTGAATTGAAGTGCCAAACGCCGAGCAACGATTCGTCGATGCCGGGCGGCAGCAACAGGGCCGTTTTCCGGGAGCGAGTTCACGCAGGCCTAAGAATCCTTTCGGTGTGCTGCGAGTCCTGGCGGCGTCGATTTCGCCCACGGTGCAACTGCTGCCGGATCAAGACAACGACGCCAACACATCACGGCGGTTTGCAGAAATCCGCTACTCGACATGTTCGTGCACGCGCACCGCACCCTCTTCGGGAGTGATCCCTTTCCCACGGCGCTTCGCCCACACTTGGGTGAATTCGGCTCCGAACAGCAGAATCATGCCGGAGTAGTAGACCCAGAGAAGAATCAGCGCGAGTGAACCGGCGGCCCCGAAGGTCGACTCCATGTTCTTGCTACCGAGGTACATGCCCATCGCAAACTTGCCGATCACGAAGAGAATCGCGGTCAGCAAGGCTCCGACCATGACATCCCTCCACCGAACCTCCGCGTCCGGCAGAACCTTGAATATGGCAGCGAAGATCAGCGTCAATACGACGACCGTTACTGAAAGATCGATCGCGTTGGCCGCACCTTCACCAAGCTGAGCTGGGAGAAGCGCGACGATTTGCTGATCGAGCGCGGCGATCACCGTGCTCATTGCCATGGAGACAACCAAAACGAACGCCAACCCTAAGATCATTCCAATCGAAAACAATCGTTTGGTAACAAAGTTCCACAACCCGCCTTGCTCCGGATCCGGCTTGACCTCCCAGGCATCGTTGAGCGCTTTTTGCAATTGAATGACAACGCCGGAAGCACCGAAGAAGAGCCCGACGGCACTCAGAATCCCGGGCAAACTGCCTGCCTCGGGCTTCGATGCGCTCTGCAGCATGGTTCTTATCTGCTGCGCTCCGTCGCTGCCAACCACACTGGCTACCTGTGTTTCAATCTTGCCCTGGACGTCTGACGGGTCCAAGACAAGACCCGCCAGAAGCAACAACAAGATCATCAACGGCGCCAGGGAAAACGCCGTGTAGTATGCCAGCGCCGCTGCCATCCGCGGGCAGTCATCCTCGCTAAACTCACGACCAACCTGCTTCATGAACGAAAGCATTCGCTACTTTCCCATTAGCTGTTCGTCCCGCGATTTAAGCGCTGTTGCTCTGAACATGCGCCGCATTGCCTCGTGCGACCGTCCGGTAAGCGATATCCCCCGAGGATAATCCTCCGCTCACTTGGCGAAGGGGGTCCCCTAACTCTCGGAGCTGGAAACCGACTGAACTAATTGCTTCGAATCTCCATGCTAGGCCGGATTGTCTGCCGATCAGTCAAGGCCTTTGAAGGCCGGGTTCTCAACCAGTTCCCAGTCACGTCCGGAATTCCACGGACCTTCCAGATCGTCGCCCAAGTCGCCCGATCCGGTTGAGTCGTTGAAGTACTTGTCGACCCAATCCTCTTCGGGCGCTAGCTCGCCGATTTCCAGAGGTCCCTTCGACATGCTCTCGAGCGCCGCACCAAACGCCTTGAGATGGGTGATTTCGCGTGTCATGAGAAACTTCAAGGCATCCTTGGTGCCGGCATCGTCTGTGTAGTCGATCAAGCGTTCGTAAACGATCTTTGCCCGGGCCTCGGCGGCCATGTTGGTTCGCAGGTCGACTTCGAGCTGGCCTGTAACCGCGATATAGGCCGCCGTCCACGGAACTCCCTGCGAGTTGCTCAGCGAAACGCCGCCGCCGCCAACCACTGCGATGAGCGGATCTTCATGGGCGGCCTCGCCGGATTCGCGTAATGGCTTCAGGTGCATTCGTGCCAGCGAACCAATCACCTCCAGGTGGCTGAGTTCCTCGGTGCCAATATCCATGAGCAGATCCTTGCGAGCAGGATCTTCGCAATTCAGGCCTTGGACCGAGTACTGCATGGCCGCCGCTAGTTCGCCATTCGCCCCACCAAACTGTTCGAGCAGCATCTTCCCGAAGCGCGGGTCGGCATCGCCAACGTTGACGGTGTACATCAACTTCTTAACGTGGTGGTACATTCTTGCTCCTCCGTTCTAGAATCGAGGCGATGGCGGCCCGTCACTTGCTTACGACGAATAAGGCATGGATTGTTCCAACTACCTGGGCATCCCGCGTTCGCGAACATAAGTTCTCGGTTAGGCGGCGTGGTGAAGTTGCAAACCAGCGGGGAGTCGCCTGTACTGCAAGTCACGTGCCAGATGCTGAAGTTGGATCATCGAGCGGAACGCAGCATAGCCATTGACTGCCGTTTGCCGAGTGCGGTTCTGCGCACGCCCCAGGTCGATCCGGGAGGCACTGCTAGACCGTGTGGCGCTCGCGCGGACTCTAAATCGAGCGATCACCGTTCAGGCTGATCCGGATCCAACCAGCCGACATTGCACTGCGGGATGCAATCAGAGCCCTCTCTGACGAGAAGGATGCTCCGTGCTGACGACATTTCGAATCCAATCGGACTTGATTGGGGCATCTTGCACGCAACGCCTCATCTCGAACGGTCGCCCCGTTTCAGTTTTCCTCCTGTTGCGTCTCAAGATCCCGCTTGTCGGCGTCGTGCTCACCTTCCTCAACGATCTCTTTCGCCTCCGAACGATCCGACGGCGAGCTCGGGTCGGGCTTGGGATGGCCTGTCACGTAAACGTCCGCCAAGATCGCAAAATGATCGGAGCCCGGGAGGGAGACGCGCTGTAGTCGTTCAACCGTGGAGCCCTTCGACAAGAACACATGATCGATGGGATAGCGAAGCAACGGGTAGTCGGCGTGATAGGTGTTCAGTAGTTTGCGGCCTACGCGAGGATCGCGCAGCCCGCTGAGACGCTTGAATAGCCGCGTCGTGTGTGACCAGGCCACGTCGTTGAAGTCTCCGGTCACGACCCAGGCGGAATCGGGGTCCGCCTGCACTTCTTTCGCAACGAGCACAAGCTCGGCGTCCCGCACCCGGCTGTCACGCCGCCCTCCCTGTGTCTCGTCGTCCAGCCCAGGCGGAGTCGGGTGGACGCCTGCAAACCGGATCGGCGCGCCATCGGGAAGTACGACCGTCGCGAAAATCGATGGCCGTCGCTCCGTGACAAGGTATTCTACCTCCTCACGCTGAACAGGGATCTTGCTCCACAACGCCAAACCCAACCCTTCATCACGGATGGCTTCGATGTGATACGGGTACGCTTCGCGAAGCGAGCCCAGCGCGGTTCTCCAGTCGCTGTTGATTTCGACCAAGAGAAGCACTTCGGGGTCATATTCCTGGATGACCTGCGAGACTGCGTCGTATTGTGTGTTGTCGAACTCGATATTGGCGACCATCACCCGAAGATTGGGTTGTCCGCTCGAATCTGCCAACTCCTTGGGCCACAGCGGTGTGAAGGGGAGCGCATGCGCGGCCTGCCAGCACGCGGTGGCTACAACGCCGACAAGGAGTATCCAATGCTCACGACGGAAGCTCCGAGTTGTCCACGCATGAGCCACGGTCGCCAGCAGCGGCACGAACAACAAAAACAACAACTGCATCCGCGGAAAGTCGCACACGCGCACGATCCAATACCCGGTGCGAATTTGCGGAAGCAGCGTAGCGATCACCAGCACGGCAAGCGTGACTCGCGCTACCCAAATCAGTGCTGAGTTGAGTGTCATCGTGAACGACGGGAGCTTTCCAGCTCCTCGAAACAGGAGCGACGCGCGCGGTGCTCAGGTGGTCGGAGTCTCTCGGAGCATAGCGTCTCTAGGAGCATGGCGCAGGTCGTCAGCGCTTCCGGCACGACCAACAATCAACCTTGCCTCGCACGCTGGGCACCTTTCGCAAGCTTTCGGGAGCGAATCGAAATGACCAGCCATTCTACGCGGTGCCTGCGCGTCGAACAGCCTTTGGTCAAACTACCTGCGATCGGTCTGACCGGCAAACACAATGCGTAGCTTGGCTGCACGGTGGCTTGCCAACCAGGTAGCGTTTTGTAGGTGGTTCATTGGCCAAGGGGCGAGGCGTTTTGCCACTGCGAAAGACGTATACCACATCCACGCACGGTATTACTTAAGTAATCCACGCCCGTGACCTGGCAGGTGCATGGTCGATGGCGTCGGCGGCTTCCCCATGGCACCCGCGCCCGAGCCGTCGAGCATGCTATTGGCCGTTCTCGGCGCCGCGGTACTCGGCGCGTGGACCTGGCGCGGACGCAAGATGGTGGCTACCGAGTAACGCATTGAAGCGGCACGGAACTGATTTTCGCGCGGGACAGACCCTCGCTGTTGAGCGTTTCGCACAGCCTGGTGCCCGACGTGTTGCGCGAGGCGTTTTTTGTGGACCACGCGGTGAGTCAGGCGGCGGCCGCCGTGGCTTCGGCTCGCACTTCGCCCGCACTGGGGTCCGGCTTATGCAGGCCGACAACCGTCAGCACCACAGCCCCGTTCACCCAGTAAAAACACGCGTCGATTCCCGAGAATCCGAATATTACCGGCGCCACGACGAACACCACGCCCACCAGAAAGTCGACCGCCAGGTGCAGCCAGTAAGGCAAAACACGAAACACGCCGAGCTGATGGTCCGTTAGCAGGGTGAGCACAAACGCAGCCAGGCCGGTGGCGACGGCGAGCCACTTCGCCAATGGATGCGAACCGCCGAGTTGAAGCAAGAACGGAGCCGTCATCAGGCCAACCGCGACGGGATAGTCCAAGTAAGCGTGAATGCTCTTGGTGACGAATCGAATGTCCATGGTTTGTTTCCTTTCGTAGTGTGTAGGTTGATGGTCTCATTGCGCCCGGCCGAATTCCGCCCCGCCCGATCGCCATTGCACTCGCAGGGCGGATTCGGCATCGAGCGCAGGAATCTCACTTCGCCGGCTTGGCTGCCCGCAGCACGGGGTAATACTGCGTGAACACATAATCTTGGTCAGCACTTGCGCCGTGGCACGTGCTGCAGCTCGCCACGGCTTGTCGGCCGACTTGCTCAGCCAGCGGCAATTCGTGGCCAAAGCTGAAGTAAGCCCAGTTGCCTGGTTCGCTTTGGAACCGGGTCTGGTCCTTAACGGCGACCTCCAGCCCGGTGAACTCGCCCATGAAGTACCCCTTCCCGCTGGTCGCCGACTTGGTGGCTACACTGACGAGTTCTTTGACGAGGACGGTTCCGTTGGGAAACTCACCGGTCGCTTCGTACGCGGCGAATGCCTCGGGGTTGATGTACACGGCATGAAACTCAGGGAACGCCGCCTGGCCGCCGTTCATGTCGTTGGGCGTCAGCGGTGTGCCGACATACACCCATCGGCGGTAACCGCGCGGTTGCAACAGTTGTCCGTCGTCGGTGAATGACAGCGGCGACCTGTGCCCCCGCGACCTCTTCGCATCTGCGGCTCTTGCTTTCTGCACGGTTTGCAGATTGCTGATCACGTTCGGTACAACGATCGCCGAAACGGCCAGCAACGTCAGCACGACGGTCAAGCGCCGCGCGCGGTCAGGCAATGTACTCATCACGCTTCTCCATGGTTTGGTTGCGGCGCGCGGCCGCGTGTTCGCGATGGCACGCGGAGCGAACTGGTCGCTCACGGAATCGTGCACCCGCCGTTTCTGCGGGCGCTTATTTGACGCGGCGGGCAGCCTTCGTCTTACCGAGAAACTTGATCAGAACGGCGCAATCGGAAAGAATTCCGCCGCCGAACCACGGATCGGGAGATTAGGTTCGGCTCTGCGCTCGGCGTCGGCGCGCGTTGAGGAACTCTTGCAGCACGCGCGCGTGGTTGCAGCGACGTTCCTTCGCCGCAAAAAGAAGCGTCACGGCATTGCTCCCGGCCTGTTCAAGCAATCGAGCGACTTGCGTGTCCTTGTCGGCAAGCTCGGCGCAGTACCGCGCTCGGAATTCCGCAAACTTCGACGGCTCGTGCGCGAACCAGGTTCGAAGCTCGCGAGAGGGCGCCAGATACTTGGCCCAGTGGTCGAGCCGGGCGTCGGCCTTTTTCACGCCGCGCGGCCACAGTCGGTCGACCAAGACGCGAAAGCCGTCTTCCTCGGACGGCGGATCGTAGATCCGTTTGATGCGCACGTTCACAGTTCAGTCTTCAAGTTCCTTGAGCGCCACTTGCAGCGCCTCGTACTCCTCGCGGCACTCGGCGCAAACACCCAGGTGCTGTTCGACCATCGACAGGCCCTCCGAGATCGACTTGCCCGCGAGCTTTCGCTCGGCGAATTCGCCCACCAGCGCCAGGCACTGTTCGCAATTGATCTCTTCGTCTTTGGTCAGACCGATCAATTGCATCAGCATTTCGATTTCTTTTGCGGAGAGCCCCATCGTTCGAACCTCAGTTACCAAAGGCGCTGTGTACGTCGGCGGCCTCGTAGCCGGCCGCCTGCAATGCCCGCTTGAGTCGCTTTCGCGCGTCGTGTGTCAGTTTGTAGACGGCGTTGCGGTTGCTGCCGAGTTGTCGGGCGATGTCGTCCTGCGGCATGCCGCGCAGCTCCGCAACGAGCGCAACGCGTTGTTTGGCGGTCAACTCGCTGTCGATCGCCGCGTGCAACGTCTCCACCAGCGCCGTGCGTTCCCAGTTTCCCTCAGGCCGTTTCGTACCATCAAGCGGTGTCTGTGCGCCGGAAGCGCCTTCGGCAGTGATCGCGTCCAGCGAGACATCATGCCACCGCCGGCGGCGAAGTTCGCTGAGCGCGACGCGTAGGGAGATGGAAATTGCCCAAGTGAGAAAACGGCTTCGACCCTGAAACTGCGAAAGTCGATCCAACACCCGCACCAGAGAATCCTGCGCAGCGTCCTCCATGAACGCTTCATCGTCTGAGGCCGGCGGTGAAAGCCCCCGGCGAAGGCCGCGCAACAAGGCCTCTCGCAAATCGGCCAA
Source organism: uncultured Planctomycetaceae bacterium (assembly GCA_937952415.1). Taxonomy (GTDB): domain Bacteria; phylum Planctomycetota; class Planctomycetia; order Pirellulales; family PALSA-1355; genus CALFYT01. The sequence continues at coordinate 85,304 of CALFYT010000101.1, forward strand.
TGCGGCTTGTTGCTCGGGGCCGTTGCCCTGAAGTTGCACGAGCCAGGTGTTGTTGTCTCGCCCTGTGCGGTCCATTGGCCTGGTCGCAATCTTAGGTGACAAGCGTCAGACAAGCGCTACCGGTCGAACGCGTTACCTCATCGAGAGCCCTACGCTGCGCACTCGCCAGCCGCGACCGGAAAATCGATTTCCGTTTGCGCGACGTGGTTGAAGTAGTTCGTGAACAGGTTTAGTGCCACATGCGCGATGATCTCTGATATTTCGCCGTCATTATACCCGCCGGCTCGAAGGCGCTCGACGTCCGCGTCCTGCACCACCCCGCGATCTTGAACGAGCTTTTGGGCAAAGACCAGTGCTCGGCGTTCGCGCTCGTCGTCCGACTGCGCCTGCCTCGCGGCGCAGGTGTCTTTGTCCGACAATCCAGCGCGCTTGCCGAGCGCCGTGTGAGCGGCCAGACAATAATCGCACCGGTTCGCGTGGCCGACCACCAGCGCGATTTGCTCTCTGAGTCGTCCAGATAGCGCGCCCTCGGAGAGTGCCTGGCTAAAGCCAAGATACGCCCGGGCCACGACCGACGAGTTTGCCATCGTGGCAATGATATTCGGTACGCGGCCGATCTTTCGCTTCACGTTTGCGAGCAAATCGGCTGTGTTGGGGTCCGTAGTGCGCTCGTCGACAGGTTGGATGCGTGGCATTGGGTTTCTCCTTCGAGTTCGCGGTTGGACGCGGTCGGTTTCCATTGAGACGCGGCCAGGTTGGAAAGTCTTACCTGTGTTTTCCGAGGACAGCGACAATTTCCTGTGCATTGGGAAAACGCCCGGTATTTGGCCAGATGCCAGGCCGGCCGAGACGGCCGGCGCGACGACCCACGTACAGGTGCAGGCACGCCGGCTGCGGCGGCTCGTTGGGCAAGGAAAAGCGAGTTGCGACTCAGTCCCGGCGGCTCGAACTACTCCTGTCACGTGGCGTCGGAGTCCGGCGCCTGGTAAGATAGCCGCTGCTCCGTGATCCATAACCACTGGTGCACGCAGCCAGGATCAACAACCCACGCAGTCGAATTATTCGCGGCAACTCATGGCGCTCGCTGCCGAGTTGCCTCAACCGCTGTTAACTAAGCATCGAGGATTGGCAATGAAATGCCGAATGACTGTCGGTTGCACCACGATATTCGCGGTGCTGTTGACGTTGACCACGGCTCCCGCTTTCGCCGCGGTTGCCATCGTGGCTGGTGAGACCATTCAACTAGAGAACACCCTGCCCGACGTGCGCCACCTTTGGGTAACGTCGCAGGACTTTACGCGGATCAACGGCTTCGAATTGAAAGCCGAAGGCGCTTGCTTGGGGGAGATTTGCATCCCGCTAAAGCAAACCGAGGATAGCGATTTGTTCGTCAAGCGCGACGGCCAATCCTGGCTAAACGTGACCGCCTTTGCCGACAAAGTGCAACAAGCTTACGTCGTCGATCGAGAATCGGACGTGTGGAGCTTCGGATTGGTGCCGCAGTCCCGCAAAGCGTTCTTACAATCGGCCGAAGCGCCCGATTTCGAGTTGAAAGACCGCAACGGCGAAACCGTCAGGCTGAGCGATTTTCGCGGCAAGAAAGTCCTGATCATTACGTGGGCATCGTGGTGAGGCTGCCGACTTGACGTGCCCGTGTGGCAGTCCGTGTATGAAGACATCGACGACGACAACTTCGTGCTGATTTCGGCGGCTCAGGATACCGGCGGCGAAAAAGCAACAGGCAAAATCTTCGACGCGGCCAAAGTGACGTATACCGCGATCATTGACGAAGACCACACCATCAGCACGCTGTTCAACCTGGTGAACGTGCCGTCGGGAATCTGGATCGACGAAGACGGGCAAATCGTCCGCATCAATGAGGGAACCTACGCGGCCAAGCACAAGCTGGGAACGTTTGAATTCGGGACCGACGCCTACGTGCCTGCCGTCCGCGACTGGATCTCAAAAGGCGCCGACAGCGCTTTCGTTTGGAGTCCCGAGGAAGTCGCGCGGAACATCATTCAACGCACGCCCGATGCCCAGCGCGCCGAGCCGGCCTTCAAGCTCGGCGTCTACTTTCATCGCCAGGGCAATGAAGACCTGGCAAACCGATGGTGGGAAGAGTCGCAAAAGCTCAACCCGGATAGCTGGAATTTCCACCGGCAAGACTGGTCGTTCACGCCGCGCGAAGCGACGCGCAATTGGTACCGCAAGGTCCAAACGCTCGGGGACAAACCGTACTACCGTCCGCTCGGACTTCCGGGCGAGGACACCGACACGCAGTAGCGGTTTGGCGGCGTTGCGGCAGAGCGCTTAGCGCAGCGAGTCCTAGTGGCCTGCTGTTGCGAAACTGAGCCATCGGTTACGAGGGTTTCCGGCCTACAGGGCGAGGAGACCTTCGATGACGACGAGTCGGCCGCGAGTACGAGCAACGCGGCGTCGTGAGGGACGTCGTTCCGGACTTGTGGCCACGCCAGAAGAAAATGCGAACGGCGGATGCGAACCCACGCAAGAAAACGCCACCACGGCAAGAAATTGTTGATGGCAAGGATTCGCCGACGGCGGGGCGCCGTTAGGCGCAACGTCGCCGCCAGCGCAGGACGGTTAGCGCGACGAAGCCGAAGGCGGCTAGGGCGAGGGCGGACGGTTCGGGGACGACGGCTAATGGGGCCGATATAGCATAGAGTTGAAAGGGCAGCGTTTTATCGCCAGTAGTAATGGATATCCATTTGCTGTCAGCGTCAAAACGTGAGCCGATTCTAGAGCCAAAATTAGCAATACCCAGCGGAAAATCAGCAAGACCGGAGGTGTCCGTGCCCGTCCAAACGAGGAAATCGCCTGTGGCTGGCAATCCAGCTTCCGTCACGGTAAGCGGTGCAGCAATTGCCGCGTCCCACAAATCGGTGTTGTTGTTTGCTATTCGCGTGTCGTCGAGTCTGTAAACGGGAACTCCAGTTGAAACAGTGGGGTTCGTCCCCGTGTTATCGCGCGCGTCAACGGTCTCTGTGCTCGCAATAGCCGTCCAGTTCGTTCCCAAGGCAAGCAGTTCGGGAACGGAGTTGGCCAAACCTGTTACGAACGCGTTGTAGTCGGCGATGTTCGTAGACGTTGCATCTCTCCGAGTGCTGGTCACAAACGCCAGGCGGTATTGATCGCCGGGATTAAGGTCCGTGGGAACCGTGATGGGTGCAGATGAAGCAGGCAGTGCTGCGACGAGGAACGTCGCGCAGACGAGTAAGCAGGCGATGATGCGGGTCATTAGCGGACTCCCTTTTCCAGCAATTCAGCAGGTGAGTCAGTACGCCGCCCCTTCCGTCATTGACCGCTAGCTTAGCCGGCTGCGGGGGAAAATCAAGTTTTTTTCTGGCTATTCTTGCAGGCTAAACACCCCTAAATTCACGGTTACCGAATGAAAGTGTCGAACACGCCCCGCAGCCGTGCCCAATTCAGCCACACAACGAGGGCGACGACGACTACAACGACCAGCCATCTGATAACCATCAGGCACGTCCTTACGCCTGCCGTCGCACGCACCCCGGCTAACCTGCTTTGGTTGCTCGCTTGCCCCTGACGCTTGCGAACTGCACGTCAATACACTGCCGCAGCACCTGCTCGCAGGTGACATCGCGCACCACCGCCAACGCTTCAAGCCGTTTCCGCTGAGCGGCAGCCATCTCGACCACGATCGGCTTGACGGTCGGACGGCACTCAGGGCACCAGACGCCTTTCACTTTTTGCCTTAGTAGAGTTGCGCATCCGGCACAGGTTTTCGGTTTTGGGCGCGCCATAGGCTACCTTTCGAGCGGCATCAAGTGACCGCCTGAGTCTAAGGCGCTCATCGGCGCAGAACAACCGATATCGCGCCGCGCGTAGGTGCCGCACGGAAAAACGGTTCCCCAGATTCGCCCGTGTCGCGTTCGAATGTGGTCGGGCGACACTTGGGTCGTCCAGTGTGAGCGGCCGTTAGGGGGTGGGTGCGGAGTTCGCGCCGCGCCGTGCGAGGTAGTATTTCCGCCACTACAATTTGCCGTCGCGAATCCTAGCCCCGGCATAGCCCCGCATAAAAAAACGCCGCTCCCGATTCTCGAAAGTGGCGCTGTCGCTGCGTTTCAGAGTGGAGGATAGGGGACTTGAACCCGTGACCTTCTGGCTGGCAGCCAGACGCCCCTCACGGCGGAGCGTTTGATGTGCAGGCTTGGTTGGGCTTGGCGGCGGAATTGACGCAGGGCTGGGGCAGGCATTTCAAGTCTAGGCCCTATTCATGGCGCGGACGATCGTTAAGGCGTCGCCAAGGCTTGCTCGCATGTGCCAACTCGGACCAGCGTTTTCGATCACTGCGGCGTCGCATAGGCCGACTCGACGCTGCGATCACGAGAACGGCCATCCGGACGCTGAAATACTTGGAAGAAGGGGGTGTTCCGAAACGAACGGGGACCCATAAGTTACTTCACAAAAATGAGTTACTGTGGCCATTTGTCGATGAGACCTGTCTTGTCCGAATCCAATCGCGCCGATACAATCAAAGAGCGGACGGACGAGTCCGTTTTGTTTTGATCACCGACGGACGGACGAGTCCGTCCGACTTGGAGCTGGCCGATGGCTGACGCAGCAATAACCGGTGCGAAACGAAAGAGCATTCTGGCAAACGCCATGAACGTTTTCGCCAAGGAAGGCTTCGGCAACACCGACGTTCAAGTGATTGCGGACCTAGCGGGGGTCGGTAAAGGCACGGTCTATCGGTACTTTGGCAACAAGCAACAACTCTTCTTGGCGACCGCCAAGTACTGCCTGGAACAACTGGGCGAGTTTGTGCAGCAGCAAGTGGGGAGTATCGAAGCAATTCCAGAGCGCGTCGAGCAAGTCGGAGTCGCTGAGATCCTACGAGGCATTGCCGTCGCCTGCGCCGAGTTTTACGAACGCCACCCCCAGGCTATCGAGATCATGATTCAAGAACGAGCTGAGTTTCGAGACTCTGTATTCCCGTCCCACTTGATGTATCGAGCCGAAACACGTTCGCAGCTTGATCAAATGCTTTGTGATGCGGTCAACCAAGGGACCGCTCGCAAGGTCGATGCCGTCCAAGCGGCAAATGCTTTTGGCGACTTGTTGTATGGCAGTCTTGTGAACGGCTGCCTTGAAGGAAGCAAGGGCCTCTTGGTCGAAAGGGTCACGCAAGCAACAGACATTTTGTTGCATGGCCTGCTAGCCAACGATGAAGCGATAGATAACAGACAGTGAGAAACCTTGAGCGAGGAATACGGCGATGGTGCGAGTTCGTGTTGGCCTTGGGCTGCTTTGTCTGGCGCTCCCGCTTTGTGTTGGCTGTGGTAGTAGCGTTTCCGCGTCGAATACTGAGGCAAAGTATGCGCCACGACTAAAAGCGGTGGAAGTCGATGTGGTTCCAGTGCGGCGTCAAGCGGTATCGACCGAGGTGGAGTTCACAGGAAATCTACTGCCTCGTCGCATGACCCAAATCGTGTCTGAAGTCGAGGGCGTTGTACGGGATGTTCCGAAAGTTGGCACGGAGTTCAACGTAGTCGTCGAGGGAAAGCAGATATCGGAGCGTTTAGGGATTACCTACGGGCAGTCCGTAAAGCAAGGCGACGTGCTCCTAGAAATCGATACGACTGACGCAGAAATCGCTCTTCGCATCGCCGAGGCCAAGTTGAGCAAGTCGAAGGCCGAGCTTGCCAAGTTGAAGTCGTGGAACCGCCCCGAAGAGGTTCAGCGATTGACAGCACTTCGTGACGAAGCAAAGGCTCGATACAGTCAAGCGCACAGCGAACATCGGCGCAAGGAACAGTTGGCAAAGCGCAATGTCGTCACGCAGACCGACATCGAGAACGCCGCAATGGGAGCAGCAACGTCAAGAGCCGCTTTGTTGGCTGCCGAGGCCGTGTTGAAACAAGCCCACGCTGGTCCAACGACCGAGGAAATCGTGATTCATCAGGCACTGATCGCCGAGGCTGAGGCCGAGGTAGAAAGTGCGAAACGGTCGATTACGAAGAGTACGATTCGTGCCCCCTACGATGGCGTTGTCACTGCGTTCTCTGTGGAGGTCGGTGGCCGCGTCTCACCCAACGGCGAGCCACTGGTCGAACTCATGGACTTGCGGTTTCTGGTGGCAGAGATTGCCATTCCCGAGACTTATATCGGCAGGGTCCAGGTACGAGACTCGGCCATGGTTGAGGCTGCGGGGGCATCGCAGCCAGTTCCCGGGTTGGTCATTGCCATCAATGACACCGTGGACCCGCAAACACGCACGTTTGCCGTCCGAGTGGCGATTGACAACGAAGCTCGAAAGTTTAAGGCGGGCCAGTTCGCCACCGTACGTCTGCAGATGGGCGGCGTAGAAGCGGAGTCGCTCGCGATTCCAAGCTCCTCGATCTTCTTTCGAGAGGGCCAACCCCATGTGTATGTCCTTGAGACGGATCTTGTTGAAAGTCGACAGGTCGCAGTTGGCGTGGCAGATGCCGGCATGACAGAAATCCTCGATGGGTTGCACGAGGGTCAACAAGTTGTGGTCGATGATCCATCACTTTTGTCGGATGGCATGCGAGCGTCGGTTAGATCAGGCACTTCTCATCCAACGACAGACTGACCCTGGTCACACGTCTTCGGGCATCAAAACGGAGGGGATGATGCTTGTCCTCAGCAAGAAACCGCACGAGGCCATCCCCGTAGAAGACGAAATAAGGATTATCGTCATGGAGTCGACTCCCCATCGAGAACGCATTGCGACTCAATCACCGGATTGCATGCCGATCCTGCAAGAAGAGCTTTGGTTGCGTCGGCAAGAGATTGTCGAGCCGGGGCACTGCGATCCGGCCGTCGATCCAGCGTTGGCTCGGAAACAACGATTGGCTGGACATCGATCACACCGACGGCGACTGAACCAGTCATGAAACTATCAGAAACCGCCATCAAGCGACCCGTGCTCACGACCATGGCTTTTGCCGCACTGGTCGTGTTTGGGATGATTGCCTACCAGACGCTTGGCATGGCGCTTTACCCCGACGTTGATATGCCTGTCGTGACCGTCACGGTCGTTTACGAGGGAGCATCGCCCCGTACCGTCGAGACGGAAGTGACCGAAGTGCTGGAGGAATCTCTCAGCACGATCAGTGGCATCAAGTCCATGCGCAGCGAAACGAGCGAGGGAGTCGCACAAGTTTTCCTAGAATTTGAGCTGAAGCGGAATGTCGACGTAGCGGCGCAAGACGTACGCGACAAGATTGCTGCCATCCGTGACGAGTTACCCAACGATTCCGAGGCTCCGGTGGTCGAAAAGTTTGACCCCGATTCGGCCCCGATCCTTGGCCTCATCTTGGCAGGCAACGCCTCAATTCGCGACTTGACAATCTTCGCAGACGATGTCGTGAAACGGCGCATCGAATCGGTCAACGGCGTCGGTGGCGTGCGATTGGCAGGCGACCGAGAACGAGAGGTACGGATTTGGCTACGGGTCGATGATCTTGTAGCTCACGGTCTTTCGGCACAGGACGTGATCGACACCTTGCGAAAGGGAAACATCGAGTTTCCTGGAGGACGTGTCGAGACAGGGCAATGGGAATTCGTTGTTAAGACCCGTGGCAGGGTTGCAACGGTCGATCAGTTCCGCAACCTCGTGGTCGCCGAACGTGCCGGGAAAGTCGTCCGCCTCAATCAGGTTGCATACATCGAGGATGGATTGGAAGACCAACGGAGCGTAGCGCGGTTGAACGGCCAGCCCGCCGTTTCGCTGGCCGTGCGCCAACAATCGGGAACAAACATGGTGGCGGTGGCCACGGACGTAAAAGACGAGCTTGCACGGATCGAGACTGAGTTGCCCAGCGGATATGAACTTTTGGTCGTTCAGGACAACTCGACGTTTGTCGAGGCCAGTGTGAATGAGGCGCAAAACGAACTGATTCGTGGCGGATGCCTGGCAGTCCTCGTGATCCTTTTGTTCCTCCGCAGCCTGCGCGGATCCGTGGTGGCGGCGGTCACGATTCCTGCCACGATCATTTCAACGTATGCATTCATGTTGGCCGTGGGATTCACCCTCAACACCATGACACTACTGGCGCTTACGATCTCTGTCGGTATGATTATCGACGATTCTATCGTGGTGCTAGAGAACACGTGGCGACACATGCAGGAGGGCATGTCTCGATTCGCGGCGGCTATCGCCGCCATGGACGAAATCGGTTTTGCAGTGATTGCCACATCGCTGTCGATTGCCGCTGTGTTCGTACCCGTGGCTTTCATGGACGGGCTGGTCGGTCAGTTCTTCTTCGAATTCGGAATGACCGTCACGTTTGCGGTTGTCGTTTCGACGTTGATCGCCCTATTCCTGTCGCCAATGCTCTGCTCGAAGATGCTGAAACTGGGCAACGGGCACGGACAGCTTTACAACTTCATTGAACGCATTCTTGTCAACATCGAGACGTTCTATCGAGGCATCCTGAGCCACGCCTTGCGATATCGGGTGTTCGTGGTATTGGCGGCTGTTGGAGTTTTCATCGGCAGCCTGATGTTGCTGCCGCTAATCGGTCAGGAATTTACGCCGACCGCCGACGAGGGACAGTTTCAAGTACAGGTCGAGGCCCCTGTAGGGTCTTCGATTCACCAGACATCGCGGATCGCTCGCAAGGTTGAAGAGATCGTGGCGACGCTTCCCGCCGTGAAGGACATCTATACCACGGTGGGTGGAATGTACGAGGGCCAAACCACGATCAGTCAAGTTGTAGTGAAGCTGGTGGACAAGTCGAGCCGTACTATCTCGCAGGGCGAAGTCATGCAGATGGCGCGAGAGCGGCTCCAACAGTTTTCGCACCTACGCCTCAGCGTGGACGCCGTAGCTCGACTTGGCGGCGGAGGTTTTCGTTCGGCACCGATTCAATACAACTTGCGCGGCGGAAGTCTGGAGCAACTCGATACACTGGCTGCGTCGATGGTCGAGAAGCTGCAACAAGCAGGTGGCTTCGTAGACGTCAACACCACCAGCCAGTCCGGAAAGCCGGAACTGTCGATCAATATCGACCGCAACAGAGCGTCCGATCTTGGCGTCAACGTGGACGATCTTGGCCGGGCGGTGAGCGCACTCGTCGGCGGCCAGGAGGTTTCGACGTTCGAAGACGATGGTGACAGTATTGATGTGCGGGTACGGCTGGTGGGTGCGGATCGCATGCGACCCGAGTCGCTCGGTGTTTTGCCAGTTCGTATGGAAGGTGGTGCACTGACTGAGTTGCGCACGGTAGCCTCGGTCGAGAACACGTTCGGACCAATCTCCATCGAACGGCAAGACGGCCGTCGTCAGGTGACTATCCTCGCCAACCTGGATGCCGACAAGCCGCTCGGCGAGGCTGTGCAGAATGTCGAAGCAATCGCCGCCGACATTGGTCTGCCGGCAGGCGTCACGACGGCGTTTACGGGCACGGCGGACATGATGGCCGAGTCCTTCGCCAGCATCCTCTTCGCACTTTTCTTGGCGGTCATTCTGACCTACATGGTGTTGGCGGCCCAATTCGAAAGCTACTTACACCCGTTTACCATCATGCTATCGTTACCCCTCTCGATTGGCGGCGCATTGGGCCTGCTGGCGATGACGGGACGAACGCTGAACATCTTCAGCATGATTGGCATGGTCATGCTGATGGGCTTGGTGACCAAGAACGCAATTCTGCTTGTGGACTACACGAATTTGCTGCGCAGGCAGGGAATGACGAAGTACGATGCGCTTCGGAAGGCTGGACCAACTCGCCTGCGGCCGATTCTGATGACCGCCATCTCCACGATCGCGGGCATGATTCCGATCACAATCGGTCTCGGAGATGGGGCGGAGAGCCGTGCCCCCATGGGAACCTGCGTCGTCGGCGGAATGATCACCTCGACAATCCTCACGCTCGTCGTAATCCCAGTCGTGTACAGCCTGATCGACGATGCGCGCGGCTGGATTCCGGGCATCATGAGCCTGCTTCGTCAATCGAGCGATCGTCGGGCCGGCCAGCAGCGTCCCTCATATGCCGCGACCACGAACGCGACCGTCGTGCAACCATCGGACGAACTGCAGAACGACTTCTTGATCGCCAAATCGACACCAGGCGTGCAGCGCTCGAAGAACGAGGCTTGGGCGCCCAGAACACCGTCGTAGTGAACGCCGTTGCATCGGCGGTGCAGTGCCGACGCCACCGTGGCAAGCGATTGTCGACCGGAAACCCGTCGGACAACGTGGCGGGTTTAGGCGCAACGTCGTCGGCAGCATAGGGCGGCAAGGGGAGCTTGCTTCACATCTGCTCTGCGACGCGACGCCGCACCATGTCATTTACCTCCGAACTTCGCCTAGTTCCTTCATCGGCAGCCTCTTGGCGACGGCGTGCTCCATCGGCGTTGTCTTGCTCCATTTGCATCAAGATCTTTTCGTGAGCCCGTTGTCGCTCTGAACTGGGGTGAGCCCAAACACACTTCTTGACTTCCTCTGGCGTCGCGGGTCGCGACTGTCGGTCTTGGCGGTAGTATGGAATATGGTTGCTGTAGAACACCGGTTCGTCCTGCTTCGCAACCTGAATTGCAAGAATGGTCTTGGAACGATGCGACGCGAACTTAATGTGAGCCTTTAAAGTTGGTTTAACCGAATTCACTATTCCCCTCGCACGGTCATGTGCATCGTCACGAGCGCCGGCATTTGCGGGCTTTAGCCCTACCAGTTTGTTGTCTTTTTTTTCGATGCCGATGTACACCGTGCCACCACCGCACGTACCGAATGCGGCTAGCTCTTTGGCCAAGTCGTGGGCCTGCTTTGGAAACTCCGCCTTGAACTCCACTGTCGCGGACTCTCCACACTCACACACCTTTGGCAGATCCGCCGATAATTTGGGGTCGGCCCATTGGGGTATGGGGCGAGACATACCAAGCTCCTCTCACTTTAGTCGCGCCAGATTGGCGTCTGTGTCCAGTGGCCTCTACACCTGTGCCTCTCAAACTACGTTTGATTGCTTCGGATCGTCAACGCATCCCAACGACTTTCGGCAAACAGTGCGAACCGTAAAAGGATCGCAAGCGACGTGTAGGCTTCGGGGTCGCCGATATTGGCGCTACTGCCGTGCGATGCGCTGTCCCGCCAGTATTTCAGCAGACTGGTAAAGCCCCTTAACTCGTTCTGCGCCCCAGCAGGTAGGCCTGCCGCTATTTGGTTCTCGATTCGGCCACGACCACCCTTTGTCATGTATAGTTGTTCGACCGACTCGGCGTCGCCTGTCTTTGCGATGGCGATGGCGAGCACTATCGACTCAGCAGCAGCGCCACACATTGCGCAGCAAGCCATGTATGCGAGTGCCGAGTAACACCTGACTGCCTCTTGGGCGCGCTCTTCGTAGCCTGGACCGAACCGGTTTTCTAAGGCTGAAAGCTGGCTGGCAAAGCGCCCTGGCACGACGGGAACAAACTCATAGTGCCCGGATTCGTCCAACCACTTGCGACCGGCGGGGGTGAGTGAGAATCCCTCCCCATCCTGGCCTTCGTCCGTACCCTGTACGCCTTGCCCGGTTACGCCGGGGCGAAGTATTCCGCGACGCGCCATCTCCCACGCTGCCGCATAGAAGTGAGGGGAAACCGTTCGCATTGGCCTCATGCATGCGTTCGGGTCTTCAACGCCACGAACCGTCATAACGTAGTGGCGCAAGACCTCAGTTAGATACACGTCGTAGCCGTATGTGTTGTACACACTCGGCCTGCCGTCCCGCAGCCAGCGGACGATAAACTCGAACGCAATTTCATCGTCCAACTCGGGGGCGGTCGAAGCGTCGGCGTTCATAGTCGCCTACCTCCTTTGACCGCCTGAGTCTAAGGCGCGCATCTGCGCAGAACAACCAATATCGGTCCGCGCGGACGTGCCGCACGAAAAATGGTCCCCCAGCTTCGCCGCTAACGCACTCAAGGCGCGGCGGGCGATACTTGGGTCGTCCGATGTGAGCGGACGTTTTGGGGGCGTGTGTGTGGAGTTCGCGCCGCGCCGCGCAAGGTAGTATTTCCGCCGCTCTACGTTGCCGTTGCGAACCCTAGCCCCGGCATAGCCCCAAAACAAAAAACGCCACTCCCGATTCTCGAAAGTGGCGCTTTCGCTGCGTTTTAGAGTGGAGGATAGGGGACTTGAACCCCTGACCTTCTGGCTGCCAGCCAGACGCTCTCCCAACTGAGCTAATCCCCCGTTGACGAACATTGAAGGCTATCAGTGCTGCCGAAATGTGTCAAGCGACATCCGCCCGCCGCGCGGAGCGCGTAGAACCGTGTGCAGCGCGGTACAATGGCGACGACCGGTGGCCGCTGGAGCGTCCCGTTGCCGTCGCAACGTGTGCTTGCTTCATCACACCCGGGAGGAACAATCTCCGTGCAGCATTCGATCCATGGCCGCGTGTTGGAATTGGCGCAAGGCGACATTACCGACCAGCAACTCGACGCCATCGTCAACGCGGCCAACCGTCAGCTTGCTGGCGGCGGGGGCGTCGACGGTGCCATCCACCGCCGCGGCGGGCCGGCCATCATGGACGAGCTGTCGCGCCACTATCCCGACGGTTGCCCGACCGGATCCGCGGTGATCACATCGGCCGGGGATCTTGATGCACGGTACGTCGTGCATGCCGTCGGACCGATTTGGCAAGGTGGTCGCTCGGGCGAGCCGGAACAGCTTGCTGGTGCTTATCGCACGGCGCTTGCGCTTTGCTCCGAGCACGGGTGCCGGCGGGTTGCGCTGCCGGCCATCAGTTGCGGAGTCTACGGCTATCCGATCGATCTGGCCAGTCAGATCGCGCTTGAGACCACGAAGCAGTTCCTCTCTGAAGATCCCACGGTCGAACTGGCACGGTTCGTGCTGTTCGGCGAGGGCATGTTCGGCGCGTTCGCCCGTACGCTGGAGTCGCTCGTCTGAAGCCCGCGCTCGTGATCGATCGTTCGGCAGCGACGCTCCGCGTGAGCAAGAGGTGACGCTCGCCCTTTCGCAAGTGCGGATCGCCTATTGCCGGCGGCGGGCGTGCGCTAGGATCAGCCGCGACAAACGGTCGCCGCACTGCGCCAGCACGTACGCCGCGATGAAGAACGTCGCGAACACGGCTCCGGCCGCCGTCTCTTCGCCTGGGTTTTCGGCGCGCAAGAATGCCCGCGTAAACATCACCATTCCCGCCAAGACAACAAGCACGCACGTCGTCCAGAGGATTGTTTGGGTCGTGCGCAGCAGCGAATGGAGCCGCGCGTGCGTCGATCGCCGAACGGCCGGCTTCGCGGGTGTGGTTGACGCGTCGGGATCGCGCACCGACACCGGCGAGCCCACCTCCGCTTTGCTGTCCGACTGCTGGCTGAACAGGCCCCGCAGGTTGATCGCCGTGGTCCACTCTTCCATGCCCTCGCGCCAGAGCAAGTCGTCGGGTTGTAGTTCGCCCGCCTCGGCCAGTTCGCGCAGCTCGGACTGCGACACCGGGCCCATCGGCTGATCATCTCGAGCGTAATACCACTGAGTTTCGGGCATCGAACTAACTCGCCAATCGGGATTGGCACCAACAGGTTTCAAGGGTCGGCTGCTCGGCGCGCCGAATGAACCGCGGGCCAACTCCTCTTCTAATTCCTTAATGTACCGTGTCGTCACGCCGCGGGGGAATGCCGCTCGGAACGCGTCTCCGTCTGCGTGGCAATGGGAGCCTGCTGGCCACCAGGCGGATTGCCTAGCACTTGCACGAATTGACCCACCAAATAGAGCAACACACACGCGCAATAAACCCAAAGCATCACCGCGATGAAGGACCCGACGACTCCGTATGCCGAATATGTACCGCCCAGGATATAGCGCGATAGCAACTGGCTGCCGACTTGCCAGACGCCGGCGAAGATCATTCCCCCGCACAGCGCGTGCAACCAGCGCACGCTGCGTCGCGGCATCAATCGGTAGAGCAGCGTCATGACCACCGTGTTGAACGAGATCGTGAATCCGAACTGTGTCATGTCCCAGATCGACGTGCCGCCGGGCAACTGGTCGGTCCAGTTGTGAATCGCCGACAGAACCAAATCCGCCACGAACACGACGAGCATCAGCGCGCCCAAGGCGAGCAGAGTCAGAAACGCCTTGAGCCGATTCCACAATGCGTTAATGATCGCCGCGCGGATTCCGGGCGAGTGCCCCGACGGATCGTACCACAGCCGATCAAACGCAAATTCCATCTGCGAGAAAATACCGATCGCACCGAACAACAGAATCACTGGCGCGAAAATCGCGCTGCGGGTGGCCCCTAGCTTGACGCCGTCGATCAGGCGTTGCACCTCCTCGGTAAATGCCGGAACGGTATGCTCGGCCAGCATCGCGATGAGTTGCTGTTCGGCATCTTGGGCGTTTTCGGAGAATTGCAGCGCGAAGCCCAGTCCCGTGATCAGGACCCAGAGCAGCGGAAAGAACGAAAACGCCGCGTAGTAGGAAGTGGCCGCGGCCAGCGTGATGCCCTCGTTGTTGGCAAAACGCGTAACGGTCTGTTCGACCAGTTCCCAGGCTTTCCAGACCGTTCGGCGCAATAGCATGTTGGTTCCATCGTGTGACGCAGCGACCCATCCAACCCTACACGATGGCGCCGGACGTGCCTGCTGGCCCGGAATGTTTCGTTTCGCGACCTTGCTGGGGTGCGTCGGCCACGGCGGTACGACCGACCCACCCGACACAATCCCACCGGTCGCCTTTTCGCGACCGCAGCGTCATTCTAAACGCTGCCGGCAAGACCGACCATGCGTGGCAATCTGTCCGCGAGCGTCGAGGCCGGCGAAATCCCCGCAGCCTGCCAGCACGCCCGCTGAATACCTCTTGCCGACAGCATAATCCCTACCACGTTGCAGTGGATGGAGTGCCCTCGTCAAACGGCCCGATACGTTAGATGCCGAAGCGCCGGCGTTCGGTTACGTGAATTCCCGTCAGTGCGGCGGCTGAGTCGCCCTTCGAGGTACGCATCGTGGAAGTCAATCGCAACCAGTACTTTCTGGCTGGGCTCGTTGTGCTATTCATCGGGCTGCAGTTGCGAATGGTGGAAAGCTACGTTCTAAACGAGCGAGCCAGCCGGTTCATCGCCGAGCGGGTCCCCGCCCTGGGCGACTCGGACAGCACGCTGATGCCCGCCGCTGGGCCCACTCCGAAAAAGACGCTCAAGCCGCCGACTTGGTTGGGCTACGCCGTCATCTCTTTGGCCGCCGTCTTGATCCTGCACAGCCTGGCGATGCGACGTCCAGACGGATAGGCGATCTTCCTGTCCTGCTCGCCCCCGCTTTCTGCATGCCGACTACGCTTGCGCCGCGCCCAGTAAGCACGCAGGCAAACACCGCAACAGCCGCGCCGCATCATGGCGGCGGCACCACTCCGAGCCGGGAACCGTTCATTCCTCGGCTGGTGCGCTCCAACGGCGCAAAGAAACGGCCGCGCGTGCGCATTTGCAGTTGGTCGCGCGTCGTATCGAACGGACGGACCCAAACCATCGTGGCCGTGTCGTCGAACACCCCCTGCCCCGGCACCACCAGTCGCGCGTGAACGGCGCCCAGACTTCCCAGCTCCAAATCGAACTCGGGATGCCGCGCCTGAAACGGCAAGCGATACGTCGCCCCAAATCCGACAACGTCGTCTGGCACAATACGGCGCACCCAACGGGCGAGCCGCGGAAAAGGTTCGCCGCGGGTCCGTGTGGCCGACTGCATGCCGATCAAATCGACTTCCACCGTGCCGGAAACCGGAACGACGTTGCCAAAGGCATCGCGCGGCGACACGCGCAGCACGATCCCGTCGCTGTCCGCGTAGCTCCGCCATTTGCCAACCGTCGCATCTATGTGAAGCGACGTGGCCCGTGGCAGAGCTTCGTTACGCGGCCAGAGCGCCGGTGTCTGATACGACGGGGTCGCTTCGGGCAGTGCATACATGGGCGCTGGTTCGTACGCGCCCGCATCGCGCGAGGGACGAGGCGGATCGGGTTGTGGCGGCGGAGGTGCCGACGGGCCTGGTAATTCCGGCCCGGCTTCTTCCTCCGCGGCCGACGGCCAACCCTGCGCATCAAAACGAGCGATGACGTCTTTCGGCGAAAGCGGCGCGCCGTCGAGGCGCACTCGCGACACACGGCTCCACTGAATCGGACGCGTCACGTACATCTGTGCCGTGCCAGTTCGCAGCACGAGACGTTCGGCGGTCGTGCGGTGGTCGAAGCGGCCCCGAAAGACGCGTCCGCTGGTCGTTTCGACGACGACGTCCGCCCGCGTCTCCACACTGCCGCCATGTGCCACGGCCGCGGCCAACGCGGCGAAGCGAAACATCAAGCGCGTTGTGCGGCAACCAGACATTGAACCGTTTCTCGGAGCGAGTGCAAATTCGACAGGCGGCCCAAATCGGCGCCAACGTCGGTCGTTGTCGTTCGTCGAGCCCCGTAGCGGCTGGCGTGCGACCGGCATCGGCACGCCAACGGCAGGAATGGTTCGCCGTCGTCAAACGCGCCAACGTGCATGGTCGACCCGCCAAGCGTGCCAGCCATTCATCATAATCCGAGCGACCGCGCGGCGAGCGACCTTCGGGTGGTGGGGTCGAGTAACCACGGGCAATCGCGTTTCTGGCCAGCGCTTTTACCGCACGCCGGCGGCGCGCCGTTTGCCGCTTGACCGTCAATAGGACCGTCCTTAAACTCAAGGATTGGTTCGAGTTGTCCCACTTCGTGGTCTCCCGCGTCGGCACCGGGACGATCATCCTTGTAGCGCCCTGATCCGCGAATCGAGTCTGGCGTGAAGCGCGCACTAATCAGCGATATCCACAGCAATCTCGAGGCTTACAAGGCCGTCCTGGCGGATATCCAGCAACAGGGCATCTCCGAGATCTATTGCCTCGGCGACATCATCGGATACGGTCCGAATCCGCGCGAGTGCATCGATCTGGCGATGCGCTGCGACATGTGCCTGCTGGGCAACCACGATCAGGGCGCGCTATTCGACCCCGAGGGGTTCAACACCGGCGCCGAGCGGGCCATTTTTTGGACCCGCGATCAACTGGAGATTGGCCCCGGCAGCGCTGACGAAAAGGCAAAGCGGTGGGACTTTCTCGGCGAGTTGCCGCGCAACCGACGCGAAAACAGTTTTCTGTATGTCCACGGCTCAGCGCGCAACCCGCTCAACGAGTACGTCTTTCCCGAGGACATCTACAATCAGAAGAAGATGGAGAAGATCTTCAGCCTGATTGAACACCACTGTTTTCAGGGGCACACGCACGTGCCCGGCATCTTCACGCAAAGCCTCAACTTCATCAGTCCCGAGGAAGTCAACGGGACCTATCGACTCGGCGACGAAAAGACGATGGTTAACGTCGGCTCGGTCGGTCAGCCTCGCGACGGCGATCCGCGTAGCTGCTACGTCGTCTTGGAAGACGACACGATCACCTTTCGGCGCGTGTCCTACGACGTCGAGCGGACGATCAAACAGATATACGACACTCCGGAGCTGGACAACTTCCTGGGTGATCGGCTCCGCGAAGGTCGGTAGGCGCTTCACCCCGGCACGAATCGTCCGGCAGGGACCCACGCGGGCGGCTCACAGAAACCGCGGTCTCCAAGTTGTTTCGCGGCACCGAGCATCGGACCGCTCGTTCAATAAATCTGGCCCTCCGGCGGCCGACTTGGCATTGCAAGATTCGTCGGCCGGGGAACAATTACACAATCGCCCCTGGCCCGCCCCTGGATGCCGACTGGCCGGCACGCCAGCCGCGACGACCGCCGAAGGACACCGACAAACGTGGACAAGCGTTTCATACTCTTCATGGTCTTGGCGGTGACGGTCCTGGCGGCCAATCAGATCGTCATCTCGGTGTTCTTTCCACCCGAGCCACCGGCGAAGGTCGCCAAGAAAGACGCCGGGAAGAAAGTCGTCGCCAAGGATGCCAAGGCCGACGTGCCCGACGTCGGCGCCGCGAAGGCGGACCAGCCGGCCGACAAGGCGGCTGACGACAAGCCAGACGCCGCGGCCGACGTACCCGCCGAGGATCCACCCGAGCCGGATGACGATGCAAAGGATGCTCAGGCTGCACCGGCCGAACCGCTGGTCAAGTCGCAACGCTTGGCGATTGGCTCCGGCGATCCGGGCAGCCAGTATCGCATGTCGGTCTACTTGACCAACGACGGCGCGGCCATCGAACGATTGGAAATGAACAGCCCGCTGTATCGCGATTTAGACAATCGCAGCGGCTACCTGGGCTACGTGGCGCCGATCGACGCGCCGCAGGCCACCGGCGCCTTGGTGCGCGTGGTGGGCGACGGAACACCCGCCGCCAAGGCGGGACTTGCCCCGGGCGACGTCATCACGGGCATCGGCGCCGAGCCTGTTTCCGGCGCCGCCGCGTTGATCGCCGCGCTCGACAAAACATCTCCCGATCAAACGATCGAGCTCGCGGTTCTCCGCGACGGCGAAGAACAAAAGTTTTCGGCGACGCTCGGTTGGCAGCCGCTGGCGGTAATCCGACCGGAACACGACTCACGGGCGGTCCAGATCGTCGAGCCGAACAATCATGATCCGTTGTCGTTCTTGATGACGATCGACCAATTCGACAACCAGTCGCTCGAGGACGGCGACGTCGAACTAAAGAACGTCGATTTGGTCCACGGCCGGTGGGAAGTCGTCGCGTCCAATGAAACACTGGCCCAGTTCCGTAAGAATATTCCGGCGCTGGGCCTGGAGGTAACCAAGACCTACCGGCTCCAGAAGGTGCCGGCCGATCAAACCCACGACAAGGACTATCCGGCATACAGCCTGCTGCTTGACGTTGCAATTGCCAATACTGGTGACGCGCCGCACGCTGTTGCCTATCGACTCGACGGCCCGACCGGCTTGCCCACTGAAGGCTATTGGTACGCGATCAAGGTCAGTCGAAATTGGGGAGCCGCCGGGCTACGCGACGTGGTCGCTCGATTCGAAGGCGGGGCCACGACGCAGGTCTCGACCGCCAGCATCGCCGACGAAGATTTCGACACGCTTTGGACTAAGACGCCGCTCGACTTTATCGCGGTCGACGCACAGTATTTCTCCGTGGCGCTCATTCCGCAAAAGGAAAGTGCTGGCGATCTTTGGTTCAACCAGGTGCAACCGATACGAGTCGGCGCCGTGCCTGCCGAGAGTGGGCTGGTGAAGCTCACGAATGTCTCGTTTCGTTGCAAGAGCAAAGTCGTATCGCTGGAACCGAATGGTGAACCGGTCGAGCACCATTTCCAAGTCTTCGCGGGCCCCAAGCTGCCGTCGCTGTTGGCCGAGTACCCCACGTCGAACCCCGCGATAACCTTGCGCGAGCTGGTCTACTACGGCTGGTTCAGTTTTGTTGCCAAGCCGATGCTGGCCCTGCTGCATGTGTTTCACAGCCTGGTGGGCAACTACGGCATCGCGATCATCATGCTCACCGTGATGGTCCGGTCGTGCATGTTTCCGCTCAGCCGCAAACAGGCGCTGAGCGCGCAGAAGATGCAGGAGCTGCAGCCTGAGATCAAGCGGATCAACGAAAAGTATAAGAACGACGCCGAGAAGAAGATGCGGGCCCAACAGCAGTTGTTCCGCGATCACAACTACCATCCGCTGGGCGGGTGCCTGCTGGCGTTTGTTCAATTGCCGATCTTTGTAGGCCTGTATCGATCGCTGTCGGTCGACGTGTCGCTTCGCCAGGCTCCGTTGCTGAGCGAAAATATCCGCTGGGCCTCCAACCTGGCTGCACCCGACATGTTCTACGACTGGAGCGCCATGATGCCCCAGTTCATTACGCAGGGCACGGGATTCTTCGGGCTCGGACCGTATCTCAATATTCTTCCGCTAGTCACGATCGTGCTGTTCATCTGGCAACAAAAGATGTTCATGCCGCCGCCGGCCGACGAACAGGCCGCGATGCAGCAGAAGATGATGCAGTACATGATGATCTTCATGGGCTTCCTCTTCTTCAAAGTAGCCAGCGGTTTGTGCGTCTACTTCATCGCCTCGAGCCTGTGGGGTATCGCAGAACGCAAGCTGCTGCCCAAGACGAAGCCAGCCGACGGCCAACCGGGCGCAGCGAAGACTGTGCCAACCGCCAGCGCGAAGGTGTCTGGCAAAGCCTCCGGCAACGGCGCGCCGACCAAGAAGAAGCGCCAAAAAGGGCGGAAGTAGCCGCTGCCGCCTTCGGCACACCGATGTGGCGCGCCCTCCAACGCTCGCGCCGTCGGAGTCGCACCCAGTTGCGTCACGGCCAGGCCGGTTGTGAGACATAGTTCGTGTACCACCTCGACGACACGATTGCCGCGATTGCCTCGGCTGCCGGTGGAGCGGCACGGGGCATTGTACGGATCAGTGGACAGCAACTTTTTTCCGTCCTCGACGATTGCTATCGTCCGCGGAATGACGTTTCGTTGGCGGCTCAGCGGCGGCCTTGCGTCGTGCCTGGGAGCGTACGCCTGACGGAGTCGCGATTCGACGACCTGACGGCCGATCTCTACTTGTGGCCCACCACGCGCAGCTACACGCGCGAGCCAATAGCCGAACTGCACACAATCGGTTCGCCGCCAATCGTCTCGGCCGTGCTAGAGTCATTCTGCCGCGCCGGCGCCCGACTGGCCGAGCCGGGCGAGTTTACGCTACGGGCGTTCTTGGCCGGAAGGATCGACCTGGTGCAAGCCGAAGCGGTGCTGGGTGTGATCGACGCCCGCGACGCCTCGCAGTTGAGCGACGCACTGGAGCAACTTGCCGGCGGACTGGCCGGTCCACTGCATCAGGTGCGTTCGAGCCTGATCGACTTGCTGGCGGATATCGAAGCCGGGCTGGACTTTGTCGAGGAGGATATCGAGTTCGTCGACGACCAGCAGATCGCCAAGCATCTCGACACGGCGTCGAAGCGGGTCGAACAGGTCACGTCGCAGTTGGCCGAGCGTGAGCGGCACGACGTGCTGCCAGGCGTTGCCCTGGTTGGCGCGCCGAACGTGGGCAAGAGTAGCCTGTTCAATGCTTTGACGGTCGACGGCACTGCCCTGACCGCCGATCAGCCGGGCACCACCCGCGACTATCTGTCCGCCGTGCTCGAACTGGATGGATTGCGCTGTCGCTTGATCGACACGGCGGGCGTGGACCAACGGCCGGCCAGATCCGGCAACGGTTCGAGCAGGAGTATCGAGTCGGCGGCACAACGCTTGGCTGCCCGCGAGTCGGACCGGGCCGACCTGCGACTGATATGCATCGACGCTTCGCGCACCGTGAGCGACGAGGAACGGCGGCGGCTGGCCGCACAGTCTGCCGGGACGCAGATCGTGGTACTGACCAAGTGCGACTTAGCGCGAACGGTCGACAAACTTCCTGGTGACGTCCCGATCAGTGCCATCGAGACCAGCGCCCATCGCGGTTTGGGATTGGACGCGCTGCGCCGTGCCATCCGGAGCGCGCTAGTGGCAATCGACCGGAACCAGGGTGGTGTACACTTGACCGTCGAGCGTTGTGGCGACAGCCTGCGCCGTTGCGGTCGTTCGTTGGAACGGGCCTCGGACCTAAATCGCGCGAGTCGCGGCCAAGAGCTGATCGCCACCGAACTGCGCGTTGCACTGGACGAGCTAAGCGCCGTCGTCGGGGCGACTTACACAGACGACTTGCTCGACCGCGTATTTAGCCGATTCTGCATCGGAAAATAGGCGAAACTACCCCACTCGTCCCTGGGTCGTCTTGTCGATGGGTGCCGCCCTTGGCCGGACCGACGAAAGTCGACCACCCTGGAGTCAATATTCCGCTTCTGTTGGCGAATTCCCAGGTAGAACGTGGCCATGGCGGCCACGCACCGCGTCGCCAAAACGACATGGAGCCGCAACGGAACCTGGGCTAGACTAAGCAGTCCTGTCTCAGCTTCCCCCCCAGCGTGTGCCGGATACGGATATGCCGGCAAGCAACCGCGCCGTCTCTCTCCTAAACATCGCGAGGTCCCCTGCAATGCGAACTCGTTCCATCGCGCTTGTCGCACTCCTTGGCTTCTGTACCGTGCCCGCTCTGGCCGACGAGTCGAAGACTCCGATCGGCGCGAAAGTCGAGAACTTCACGTTGAACGACTACCACGGCCAGCCCTACTCGTTGGACCAGGCTGGCGACGACAAGATCGTCGTGTTGTCGTTCTTGGGAACTGAATGCCCGCTGTGCAAGGTATACGCGCCGCGGTTGGTCGATCTGGCGAAGAGATACGAGTCGAAAGGCGTCGTATTTTGGGGTATTGCCCCGAACCGCCAGGACGCGGTGACCGAGATCGCAGCTTACGCGAGGATTCACGAAATCGAGTTTCCGATCCTCAAGGACCTGAAGCAGGCAATCTCCGACCGTGTGGGAGCGACGCGCACTCCGGAAGTGGTCGTGCTCGACAAGGATCGCGTGATCCGCTACCGGGGTCGAATTGACGACCAATACGGCTTTCAGGAAAACCGGAACTACCAATTGCCCGAACCGCGGGTCACCGATCTGGCTGTTGCGCTCGACGCGATTCTGGCCGACAAGAAAGTGACGGTCAGCGACACCGATGCGCCCGGCTGCTTGATCGGACGCGACTTGGAACCGGTCGTCGACAGCGATGTGACCTACACGAATCAGATTGCCCGGATCATGAACGACAACTGTGTGTTCTGCCATCGTGCGGGCCAGATCGCGCCCTTCACGTTGACCAGCTACGACGACGTTGCCGGCTGGGCCAGCATGATCGAGGAGGTGGTCCGGCTGCAGCGCATGCCGCCGTGGCACGCCAACGAACAGTTTGGCCATTTCAAGAACGACGCCCGCCTCAGCGACGACGACAAAGCGACGATCGCAAAATGGGTGGCCAACGGAGCGCCTGAAGGCGACCCGAACGATCTGCCCGAGCCACCCGAGTTCACCGAGGGCTGGATGATCTCGGAGCCGGACCAGGTCATCGCGATGCGCGACGAGCCCTACAAGGTGCCTGCGACCGGAACGGTCGAGTACCAAATGTTCGTGGTCGATCCGGGCTGGAAAGAAGACAAGTGGATCACGGAAATCGAGCCGCGTCCGGGTAATCCGGCGGTGGTGCACCATATCTTGATCTTCGTGCTCGCGCCGGATGGCAACGTGGTTGGCGGCGTGGGCGACGGAAACGATTTTCTCGGAGCGTTCGCGCCGGGATTGCGCCCCGAGGCCTTGGTCGACGGACTGGCCCGGTTCGTGCCGGCCGGTTCCAAGCTGGTATTCCAGTTGCACTACACTCCGAATGGTTCGGAGCAAGAGGATCTTAGCTACTGCGGGTTCGTCTTTACGGAGCCGGACAAAGTCAAGAAAGAAGTGCGCGTAACCAGCGCAGTCAACGCCGTGTTCGAAATACCGCCCGGCGAAGGCGATTTTCCCGTGGCCGCCCGCTACGTCTTCATCGACGACACGAACCTGTTGACGCTGATGCCGCACATGCACCTGCGCGGCAAGGCTTTCCGCTACGAAGTCACGTATCCCAATGGCAAGAAGGAAGTGTTGCTCGACGTGCCAAACTACGACTTCGGCTGGCAGACCAACTACCGGCTGGCCGAACCGAAGTTCATGCCTCGTGGTACGCGGATGGACTGCTACGCCCGCTTCGACAACTCGGAAGACAACCTGAACAATCCCGACCCAACAGCGTCAGTTCGGTTTGGCGATCAGACGTGGGAAGAGATGATGATCGGTTTCTTCGAGGCAACGCCGGCGCATCAAGACCTGCAAGACGCGAAGCAGGAACTTACGCCGCTGTCGCGCGTCGATAAGTTCAACGTGATCATGGCCGCCACCAAAGGAGAGCCGGACGACAACGTCAAGATTGGGGCCTACATGGCCCTGGCCGACCCGGGCATCTTCCGCCAGTTCGGGTTTATCCTGAGAACGATGGTTCCGCAGGTCGATCGAGTCTGCATTTCCACGGTCAAGGACGGCAAAGTCGTTGAAATGATGGGACCGAGCAGTGGTCGAGATGACGACGATGACGACGACGAAGGCGAACGGGAACTGGACGAAGCAATCGCCGAAGCCCGCAAGAAGCACGGCAAGCGGCCGGCTGAGTCGATTTACTCGCCGTTGCCTGCGGCGGACGCAGCCGGCGAGGAGCTTGCCAGCTACGCAACCGCATCCCAGCCGGTCGTCAACAGCGACATTACCAAGTCCAAGGGCGAGGTATTCGCCTCGATGGCCCGGCGCGGTATTAAGTCCAGTCTGCATGTTCCGGCAGACATCCAGGGCCAGCGCGTCACGGTGAACTTCTGGAGCCGAGATGCCGATGCGTTTCCTCCGGCGGCCCAAGCCTTGCTTGCCGGAGTGGCGCAAATCATGACCGCGCCGAAGGACCAGGCCCAGGCGGCCGCAAAGTAGTGTGGTGTGTCGCTCGGTCGCGTCGGCCCATCGCGGCGGCAATCGACGTGCCGGCATCACACTGGTCAACCGAACGTCCACCGATACCGGGGCAAGCTCTCAAACGGCTTGCCCCGGTTTTTCTTGCGCCCATCCCACGCCCATACCCCGGGTGATTGCAACCGTCCGGCGACTGGCACAAACTGAAGCATCGCCACTCGTTCTACCCCGCCGGCGGAGGAAGCCATGGTTCGCTCAATGATTCTCGTAATGTTCGCGTTACTGCTCTCGGTCGCGGCCGTGTCGTCCGTTGACGCCGCGGAACCGCTTAGCGCCGGCGTGGCCAAGGCCGACATCACGCCCGAGCCCGGATTGCGCATGTGGGGCTATAGCAATCGCACGCACGGCGCCACCGGAACGCTCGATCCGTTGATGGCCAAGGCCGTCGTCCTGCGTGCCGGCGGCGAATCGGCCGCCATCGTCACTCTCGACCTCGGACGCCCGCCCGAGGACCACGTCCTGGACAAAATTCGTGAGCGGATTAACGCCGAGTGTGGCATTAAGAATCTATTCGTTACCGCCAGTCACACGCACCACGCGCCCACCATGGAAAGCGCGCCGGGCGACCCGAACCCGTATGCGGATCAGGTCGGCAAAGCGATTGCCGACATAATCTGCCAGGCTGCAGCCGATATGGTGCCGGTCCGATTGGGCCTCGCCGTCGGCGAGGCCGACTTCGCGCATAACCGTCGCCATTATCTCCCGGACGGGCGAGTCGCCATGCAGTGGCGCAACGCAGAACGTGAACCCACCGATCCGGTCGATCGACAGTACGTGGTGATCCGGCTCGATCGGGCTGACGGGACGCCGCTGGCCGTGCTGTTCCACTATGCGTGCCATCCGGTCGTGATGGGCGGTGACAACTACGAGTACAGTGCCGACTACGTGGGCTCGGCCTGTGGCGAAGTCGAACGCGCGCTCGATACGACGTGCCTGTTCTTGCAAGGAGCTTGCGGCGACATCAACCCGTACATGGACAAGACGCCGCTCGACCAAGGCGGCGTCGCGGAGACACGCAAGATGGGCGAAGCGCTGGGCAAGCTGCTGGTGGCAACCGCCCGCGAAACCAAACCGTCGTCCAGTGAGAGCGCTTCCATTCGGTTCGATTCCCGCACGATTCCGATCCCAGTGCGCTGGGATTTGCAGGATCCGCAAGTCCGGGCGATTCTCAGCCGGGCCTATGGTGCCCGCTTTGACAACTACCTGGCCAAGACCATCAAGAACAACACGATTCCCTGCGTCCTGACCACGCTGGTGGTCAGCGACGCCTTGGCGCTCGTTGGGATGCCGGGCGAAATCTTCGTGCAGTTTCAAACCCAACTCAAGCGCGAATCGCCGATCCCCAACACACTGCTCGTCGGTTACACGAACGGGTATCACGCGTACTTCCCTACGATCCGCGACGCGGCAGCCGGCGGCTACGGCGGCAAGACGGCAACCTACGTGGCACCCGGCGCCGGCGAGCGGCTGACCGACGAGGGACTGATATCGCTCTACCGCCTTAGCGACCAACTGCACGACGTGCCCCGGGTCGAAGACTTCAAGCTGCTGGAATACGACGACGTGAAGGAGACTGCCGCGGGCCAGTGAATCCGCAGGGGGCACGGTGTGACAACCGGCTTCTCAGGCGATACATTGTCGCTTTTGCGCTCGCGCGCCGCGCCAACGGAAAGGATCGTTTGATGGAAGTACCGGCCACTCCCGCAATGTTCATCGATAGCACGATCGTTGCGCGCAACGTCGAACGATTGGCCGCGTACGCCGGACAGTATGAGTTGGACGTTCGCCCGCACATCAAGACGCACAAGTCACGTCGCGTCGCCGCGCTGCAGATGGATGCCGGCGCCGTCGGGCTGACCACCGCGAAAGTGGGCGAAGCCGAGATCATGGGCGAAGTGGCCGACGACATTATGTTGGCCTATCCGGCGATCGACCCGGCCCGGACTGCCCGGATCGCGCGGTTGGCCACGCACGCGACCGTGCGCGTCGCGGTCGATTCGCTAGCCGGAGCGGAGCGGCTGGCCGACGCCGCCAATCGAGTCGCGTCGACGGTCGGCATCCTGGTGGATCTCGACGTCGGGATGGGCCGTACCGGACTACAGACCGCCTCGCAGTGTCTCAAGCTTGCCCAATACGTCGACGAAACGCCCGGACTGCGGCTCGACGGGTTGTTCTGCTATCCGGGCCACGTCGGAGGTCCGGCCGACCAGCAGGAACCCGCGCTGCGCGACGTATCGGACAAACTGAACGAAGTTCTTTTGATCTGGGAACGGCACGGCTTGCAGGCGCGGATCGTTTCGGGCGGGTCAACGCCCACGGCGTTTCAGTCACACCTGGTGCCGGAATACACGGAGATTCGGCCTGGCACGTGCGTTTACAACGACATCAACACCGTGAAGGCCGGGTACTGCTCGCTCGACGATTGCGCGGCGCGGATTGTCTGCACGGTGGTCAGCACGTCGGTTCCCGGCAAGGTGGTGCTCGACGGCGGCACGAAGACGTTCACCAGCGATCGGTGTGCGCCCGCGCCAGATAGCGGTCACGGATTCATCCTGGAGTTTCCCGAAGCGACGATCGGCCGGCTGACCGAAGAGCACGCCGAAGTCGACATTCGCAACTGCCAAAGCGGGCCCAAGCTCGGCCAGCGCGTCACGGTGGTCCCGAACCACATCTGCCCGTGCGTCAATCTGCAGGACGCGGTGTGGTGGCGCGACGCGGAGGGCAATCTAGAAGAAATGCCGATCGACGCGCGGGGTAAGCTCGTCTAGGAGCCGCCGGCAAACTTGCGGCCCGTTGTGCGACTAATCGGGCAGGTCTTCGGCCGGGGGTTCCGGCAGCCAGAAGCAGGCAATCGTGCCGATCAGATAGACCCCGAAGCCCACGATGGCCGCGGCGTACGTGATCTGCAGCGGCGCATCGTAATCGCCCATGAAACGGCTCAAGAACGACGTCACCGCGTAGAACGACGTGCCCAACATGCGACCACCGATGTTCGCCGCGAAGCCCTCGCCCGTGCCGCGCAGATGCACCGGATAGACGCGCGGCAAGTAATTCCCCAAGAAACTAAACTGCGCAACGGTAAACAGCGCGGCGAAGAACGCACCGATGGTCAGCGCGTTGAGGCTGTGCGTGGGCGCGAAAACGAATATCAACGGAATCACGATCAGCCCGGGGATTTGGAACATCCGCAGCAGTCGTCCGCGACTGAGAATGCGAACCGCCAGCACGGCGAACAGAATTCGACCGACCAGGCCGCCGATTTCTTGAATCTCGCCGACGAAGGCGGCCGTCTCTTGTTCGTGTTGCTTTCGCTCCGGCACCGGCATGCTTGCCGCGGCGGCCTTGACCTCCGGCACGCCGGGCACGATCTGGCGAATCTGCTGAATTGCGCCGAACGCGGCCCCGTAGGCACACGCCGCCAGGATCGTGGTGACGATCGTCGTGCGCCGCAGTTCCGGCGCGAACAACTCAGAGATGCTCGGCCGGCGCAAAGTCCCGGCCTCGCGCTTCTGCGTCCACACCGGCGACTCGGGCAGGAACGGCCGAATGATGATCAGCGGAATTGCCGGGAGCAGACCCGACATCAGCGTATACCGCCAGGGAGCGTTGCCGTTTTCGATCTCGCCCAAAAAGCTGAGCATTTCGGGTATCGCCAGGGTGGGCCAGTCTGCGGCATACCGCGCCGCGATCCCATACGCGCCAGCGACCATGAAGCCGCCTAACGACGAAAACGCTTGGGTGTAGCCCAGCACACGTTCTCGCTGCTTCGGATCGTCGAACAACTCGGCCAGCCAGGCGACGGCCGCGACAAACTCCACGCAAACGCCGATGAACGTCGTGCAGCGCAGTATCAGGAACATCTCGATCGACGTGGCAAAGCCCGCACCGAATGCGGATAACGCGTAGATCAGAATACTCCAGGTCAACACGCGGCGACGCCCCAGACGATCGGTCAAATAACCACCCATCAAGCCGAAGATGCCGCCGGCAAAGGCCGGTAAATAAAAGATGAGTGAGCCCCAGAAAAGAAACTCGTCGCTGCCCGGCTGGTAGTCCGTCAACTCGACGATCAGATCCTTGATCACGAACTGCATCATCAGCAGCTCATAGATATCAAACGCAAATCCGATCGCGGCCAGCGAAACGATCAGCCACTGGGTGACGGTCAACCGCTGTGGACCAGAGGGCGAGGCGTGCATTGCAAACTTCCATCAAGGAGGGCTCGTTCAGACCATCGCGCAACGGGCCGATGACGTCGGCAGCGGCTTCAGCGAACCGTGTTGCGCGTGGCCCCGATGATAGTGGACGCGCGCGGGTGCTGGCAAGAACTACGCCGCGCAACGACGAAAGTAACGCGGCGACCGCCACGCGAACCGAGCAACAACGATCGCCACGCCGCAGCCCACTGGACTTAGTTGTCGACGCGGCGATAGACGCCAAGATTGCGCTCGGCCAGCGTTTTAAGAAACACGTCGAGCGGGCTGCCGGGAAACCCCGGGCTGATGCCGATCGTGTAGACGCTGATCCGGCGCACCTGGTTTTGCGCGGCGACGGCGGTCACGATGTCGACCGGAGCCACGATCTTGCCGACATTCGGCGCGCCGTCGGAGAGGAAATAGATCGCCTCGGTATCAAACGCAAACGCCGCCTCCAACGCGTTATACGACGCGGTGGACGAAGTGGTTTGCTGGTTGTTGATCATCCTGATGGCGGCCCGCTTGTGCTGTTCAGTGGCGGGCACCAGCTCGTGCTGCCAGACGCTGACTCGGCTGTTGAACACGATGATGCCGAAGTGGACGTAGTCGGCCAGCCCGGTGATTGCCTTGGTCAATTCCCGTTTGGCCGCGACAATCCGTTGTCCGCTCATGCTGCCCGATGTGTCCAGCACGAAGACGGCCCGCTCGGCGAAAATCGGCATGCCGTAGTAGTAGCCCGAGGCACTCTCGGTCAGCGTCGATCGGTACGCGACCCGGTACGACGACGGCGGCATCTCGAACTGATCCTTCTCGCCTTCCCACCACCGTTGCCAGGCGGCCGATTCGGTGCCGAAGATCTGTCCGGTGACTTGCGTCAAATGCTCGACGGCGTCGGCCCGCGACTCACCGCCCACGCGATCCAGGTTGTCGATCAGCACGCCCACGGCCTCCTTGGTGCGAATCATCGTCAGCGCGTGGACCCACGTCCGCCGCACGCCGAAGTGATCGTCGAAGACCTGCATCTCGGCCAGTCGCCCAAGCGGCACGACGTCGGCGGCGCTTTGACGCCGGGCGAATTCGTCGATCAGGGCCACGGCCAATGTTGCCCCGGCTTTCGACGAAGTTGCCTTACTCAGCAAGCCGTCCAAGTCGCGTTGCGTACTCTGCAAATCGGAAGCCAGCAGAATCGAAAGCGGCGCGGCCACCGCGGCCGGCCCGTTCTTCGATTTCATGTCGCGGCGAAGCAACTGCAACAACGATTCGCAGACTTCGAAGTTGCCGTTGAGATCTTTTAACGCGACGAACGCCGCCCTCTGCACTTCGGGCACCGGGTCGTCCAACGCCGCGTACATCAACTTGACAGCATCTTCGAGCGGGAACTCAGAAAGCTTGTGCAGACCCTCGATCCGATCGCTCGGCTGCTTGCTGCGCAGCAGCGGCAGCATCTCGCGGCGCGCTTGCCGGAACTGTTCGAGCCGGTCGGCAGACTGCGCGGCCGTCGCGCACGCGACAACCGCTGTCACGACGAATAACCGGCGCCACCAGGTGACGAACACGAACTTCCCCTCCTCGGGTGACGGGCCGCCGCCCCAGGGCTTCCCGCGCTATGCTCTACAACGGTCCATTGTCCGAACGAGGCGGGGCGCGTGTCAACCTTTGCCCCCGTAGGCACCATTTGACCAGTCACTCGACGCTGCGGCGCTTGCGACGGCGTCCACGGCGTGTTTAGATCAAGCCTGCCAGCCCGCACAGTCCCCAGATGGTGAAACGATGTTGCGAATCCTCGCCGTGACCACAATACACGCCGCGCTGGTGATTGCGCTGGCCGGTTGTTTCAGCGCCACCACCTGCATGGCCGCCGAGGCGACGCGGCCCAATCTGATCTTCTTGCTGACCGACGATCAACGGGCGGACACGCTCGGTTGCATGGGCAATCAAATCATCCAGACGCCACACATCGACGCGTTGGCCCGCCGCGGCGTCACCTTCGACAACGCGTTCGTGACGACCAGCATTTGCATGACGAGCCGGACTTCGATCCTGTTGGGGCAGTATGCCGCGCGGCACGGAAACTGGAACTTTCGCCGCTCGCTGACGCCCGACGAGTTGGCCGCCACGTATCCCGGGCAGTTGAAAGCGGCGGGCTACCACGTCGGTTTTATCGGCAAGTGGGGTGTGGGCGCCCCGCCGCGCGCGTA
Organism: uncultured Planctomycetaceae bacterium; assembly: GCA_937952415.1. GTDB lineage: Bacteria > Planctomycetota > Planctomycetia > Pirellulales > PALSA-1355 > CALFYT01. The sequence goes on from CALFYT010000101.1 coordinate 116,070, forward strand.
CTTTGACTACGACCGCACGTTTCCTGGTCAAGGCAAGTACCTGCTCGAGAAGGATGGGAAACAGATCCACCTGACGCGACTGATGGGCGACCAGGCGCTCGAGTTCTTGGCCGGGGCGCCGGATGATCGTCCGTTTTCGCTCTCGATCAGTTTCAAGGCGCCGCACGTGCAGGACACGCCCAGTGTTAACGAGCAGCCGTTCATCTATGATCCGGCGCACGAATCGATGTACGCCGGCGTGACCATCGCACCGCCCAAACTCGCGGCGAGCCGCTATCACGACCGGCTGCCGGACTTCTTGAAGAACTCCGAGAATCGGGCGCGTTGGGCGGTCCGGTTCTGGGGACCGCAGCGTTATCAAGAGTCGGTCAAGGGCTACTACCGGCTGATCACCGAAGTCGATCAGGAGGTGGGCCGCATCGTGGGCGAACTCGAGCGGCGTGGTTTGGCCGACAACACGGTTATCATCTTTACGTCGGATCACGGGTTCTACTTGGGCGAGTACGGCTATGCCGGTAAATGGTTTCCGCACGATGTATCGATTCGCGTGCCGATGATCGTGGTCGATCCGCGTCTGCCCGAGCAACAACGCGGCACGCGCCGCGGGGAGATGGCCTTGAACATCGACGTCGCGCCCACGCTACTGGCCGCGGCGGGCAGCGATGTGCCTCGGGACATGCAGGGGCAGAGCCTCCTGCCGCTACTGCGCGGCGAGTCGCCCGAATGGCGCAACGAGTTCTTCTACGAGCATCATTTCGACCACCCGCGGATTCCGGCAAACGAGGGCGTGCGCACCGAGCGTTGGAAATACATCCGCTTTGTCGATTCCGATCCACTCTACGAAGAGCTATATGATCTGGAATCCGATCCGTTGGAAGAACACAACTTGGCGGCTGGCCCCGCGCATGCCGAAACGCTCGATCGGTTGCGAGCCCGCTGGAAGATGCTGCGCACGGCGGCCAAGTGATGCACCGCGGGGCGGGAAATGTGCGGGCATCGGCGGCGTGATGGCCGAAGGCGATTCTTGCCATCGTGGCCCACTAGCCCGGCTGTCCGGAACGCTGGCGCATGGCGCGCCAGGCATGTTCGAGCTGCTGAAGGGCTCCGTCCGGCAGTTCGCCCTCTGCATAGGCGACACGGGCGTACAACTCGGCCATGTTCTTCGCGTCGGCCGCCATCGGCGCGTTGAGCTTCGAAACGTCACGTGCCAGCTCGTGGGCGGTTTGCTCGGGCTCCCGCTGACAACCATGTTCGCGGGCCCAAGCTTCGAACGCCTCGAACGTGTAGCGCACGAGTTCATCGATCGGGTATCGCCGCGCCACGCCGGTGGCAAACGGATCGGCAAATGTCGAAAACGGCGCCGCGGGCACGCTGATCATCACCGGCTGCTCTTCAGCCCGGCTGCGCGGGCGACGGCGACCGAACAGTCCGTCCCAGAAGTCACGCCAGCCGCTCAGGAAATCACGTAGCGCCGCAAGTACCTCGGCGCGATAACGCCACACGAAGTAAAGCACGGCCAGCACGATAGCCGCGTACAGGGCCCAGCGGAACAACTGTGCCAACAGCCCAAGGGGCGCTTCGGCGGCGGAGGGCACCTGAAATCCGCTCGACGAATCGGCGTCTTGCTCCGCTTCCGGTGCTTCGTCGGATCGCTCGGCAAGTTCGCCGTCCGGCTCGTCCTGCCTCTGATCGGTTTCGCGCGGTTCGCCAGGCTGCTCCGGGCGGTTGTCGGGCGCGTCGGGCGGTTGGTCGCTGGGCGGATCGTCTCTGAGGGGCTCGTCTTTCCGAGGATCGCCCTTTTGAGGATCTTCTCTGGTCGGATCGTTCTTCGCGGTTGCCTGCTGTTCGCGACTTCCGCTGCGCTTTTGCCTGTATTCCTTCAGCCGCTTTCGTATCTCGGACTGGCGCGCCGACTCGCCCGTTCGTTCGTCAGATGCCGACTGTCCATCCTGCCCGCCCTTCGCGGATTGGCGCTGCCGGTCTACGCTATCGGACTGCGTGTTCTCACCGGGTTGCTTCTGGTTGCTCGAATCCGGGCTGGACGAGCGGTCCGACGGCGAACGACTCGAGTCGTCGCTGCGAGAGTCGCCATCGGAGCGCCCCTTTGCGTCGCCCCCGTTCGAAGATTTCGTGTCGGAGTCGTCCGCGGCGCCGTTTCCTTCGGACCCGTCATCTTGGGATACTGCCTTCTCGGAATCGGCCTCTGAAGGCGAATCTTCGCGGTCCGGCGCGGGCCCTTCGCGCTCTGCATCGTCAACGCCCTCCTGCCGAGTCGGCGCATGATCCGAGCTGCGTCCGTCGGGCGAACCAACCGAAAACGGCAACCGCGAGATTGCGTACTCCGCGCTGGGTCGCGGCAACAGCGCAGAAATGGCCAGCAGTACCAAGATCAGCACGGCACCAGTGCTCAGCCACACATTGGCCATCAGCGTCGGCATTTCGATCCGCCGTTGCCGGAGGTATCGCCGTAGTCCCAGAAAGCTGGTCGTCAGCAATAGCCCCAATCCGCTCGCGACGTACACGCTCAGCAGCCAAAACACGTACATCCGCGTTCCCGTGTCGCTCGCGGGAATCAACCATTGTCCCAAACCAAATAGTGGTAGCGCGGCCAGGGAGAAATAGACGACCCAAACGCCCGGCGCGTGCGGGCGACGTTGATGTTCGACGTAGCGTTGCCACCATCCGGCCGGCACGTCGCGCGACGTGGTGCCTTCGGGCGTCTGTTCGGTAGCGTTTGCGGGATCTGGCGTGTCGCTCGAACGCTCCAACCCAGCGACCTGCAACAATCCCTCGCCCGAAGCATCTTGCGAGTCGTCGATCACCGTGCAATCCCAGGTCAGCTTGTGCGCGCACCACCAGACAACGCCGATCAGGCCCCAGTTGACCAGATCGGCCAATGCCCCCAGCGCGCTGCCTTGCACATAGACGAGTGAGTTCATGGCGATGCCGACGACAATCGCTAGGGCCACGCCGAACATCATCGCCCGTTCCAATCCTTTTTCAATCGAGATCCGCCCGATCAACACGGCCGCGAAGACGAAACACGCCATCACCCAGTGAAGCCGCGCCGGATAGTCACCTTGGTAGAAGACCGTGATCAAAAAGAACACCAGGCTGCCGACCAACGTCATGATCAGCGCGGGACTAATCGCGATGACGACGTAATCGGCCAGCGTTTGTTGAAGTCGCTTCGCCATGATGCTTACGGTTGCGTTTGCGTCGACGGATCGTTCTTTGGCTCGTGCCGGTTGGACCGAGCTTTACCGCAGGGCGTGCATACGGCAAATGTCGCCCACGGCGGTTTCGTCCTTTAGCTGGCGGGGTTCGACCTGTTCGGCCATGAGCTTGCCAGCCGCTTCGGCGTAGTGTCGTTCTTCGTACATGTTGATGATCGCGGTCACGGCAAATCCACGTCGCCGCAGATTGCCCAGCGCCACGGCGGTTTCGTCGCTGACGGTCGTCAAAATCGCGACCACGGTCGCGTCGCGCGGCAATCGGCTGCCGGTTTCCACGAGCATTTGGGCCAGGTCCAACCCGTCGGTCAATTCTACGCGGGCGAGCATCTCCAGAATCCGCATCAGTTGATCTTCGCCGCGCCGTGTTGGCACGACCAGTGGTTCCAATCGGTTGCTAACGTCCCGCATGCTTGCCGCCCGTTGGGCGGCGCCGCGCGTGCGAATGTCGAAATCCCAGCCTTCTTGGCGAATGCGATCCGCCGCGTCACGCCCGTTCGACACGATGCCGACCTGCTGGCCCATCAGGTACACGGCGTTGGCCAAAGTAGCCGCGGCGGTAACCGCCAGTTCCGACCGATAGGGCTCGTGCCGCGCGTCAAAACTGTCCTGGTGAAAGTCGAGCACCAGCGTCGCGCCAGCGACCGTGGTCGGCTCGTACACCTTGCTGTGCAGCGTTCCGGTACGGGCCGTCGCCCGCCAGTGAACCCGGTTCATCGGATCGCCGGATTCGTAGCGGCGTACGCCCGCCACGCGTGTCGGGTCCTCAAACAGCCGGTAGCTCATCCGCACTTCGCCGATCGGACGGCGCGACGAAATGTCGTAGCCTTCCAGCGGCTGCACTTCGGGGTAAACCAGCAGAAAGTGCGGCTCGGTTGCCACGTGGTATCGCCGGTGCAGCCCGAACAAATCGCCGGTCTCCACCACCAACGGACCGATCTGGTAGTAGCCGCGCCGGTTGCAGCGCACCTGGTAGAACAGCGTTTTGCGGCCGCGCCGGGCGAACATGGCCAACTGCAACCGCTTGCCTTTGACGCGCAAACTGGGCGGGTCGAAGATCAGCGCGTGCCGCGGCAGCAGATCCTCAACCAGTAACCACGCCACCGGCAGGGCGCCGCGATTCTCAACTTGGATCACGACGGCCACGTCCTCGCCCACACGGGCAGTCAGGCGATTGCACTCGCGGCTCGCGTCGAGATTGTCGCTCCAGGCCCGCGCCAGGAATCGGCTCAGCAGCATTACGCCCAACAGGGCGTACATCGCATAGGCCAGCAAACCCAGGTTGAAGACCAGGGCCACCACCAGCAACAGCGTGGCACCAAGAAACCATTTCATGGGACGCGCGCTTCGGCCGTCAACGTCGGAACGGGAATCTCACTCAAAATTTCTTCCACGATGGACGCCGCGGTCACTTTGCGCAGACGGCTCTCCGGACGCACGATCAAACGATGCGTTAGCACGGACGGAGCCACGCGCTTCACGTCATCGGGCAGCACGAAGTTGCGGCCCAGAATCGCCGCCATCGCCTGCCCCGTGCGAAACAGTGCCAACGACGCGCGCGGGCTTGCTCCCAGGCTCAAGTCTTCGTGCTCGCGCGTTTCGTGTACGATCTGCATCAGGTACCGGCGCACTTTGTCGTCCACGTGGACCGCGCGCACGGCCCGCTGTGCCGCAAGCAAGTCGGCCGCGGTAACGACGGGCTGCACCGCGTTGACCGGATGCGCCTGCTCCTGCATTTCCAGCATCTTCAGTTCCTGGTCCATGCTCGGATAACCCAAACTGATACGCACTAGGAACCGGTCGAGCTGCGCCTCGGGCAGCGGAAACGTCCCTTCGTGGTCCACGGGGTTCTGCGTGCCGATCACCAAAAACGGCTGTTCGAGCGTGTGTGTTACGCCGTCGACCGTGACCCGTGCCTCGGCCATCGCCTCGAGCAACGCGGACTGCGTGCGGGGAGTGGCCCGATTGATCTCATCAGCCAACACGATTTGGGCAAAAATCGGCCCAGCCCGAAACTCGAAGTCGGTCGTCTTCGGATTGAAGACCGATGCGCCAGTCACGTCGGTCGGCAGCAAGTCGGGTGTGCACTGGATTCGGCGGAACGAGCAGCCCACGCTGGCGGCCAGTGCGCGGGCAAGCATCGTCTTGGCAACGCCCGGCACGTCTTCCAATAAAATATGTCCCTCGCACAACCATGATACGAGCGACAGCAGGATCTGCGATCGCTTGCCGACGATGACTTGCTCGACGTTGGCAATGATCTTCTTTGCCGTGGGAGAGACGTCGGCCATGGAAATGCCTCAACCTGGTCCAGGTGCCCGTGGCAAACAACGCGCCGTCGGACGGGAGCCCTCGATACATCGTCGCGTCGGCACCGACTGCGCCGTCAAGGGCGTCGTGGCCGACCTACAAGTGCACGGGACGAGACGCACGTTCCTTATGCTACCTGCCCCGAATTCGGTTGGCTACCGCGGGGGCCAAACGTGCACATTGCCACCGTCGGGGCTACGAAGGCTGACGCTCCGCGTGCAAATAGATGAAGCTCTTGCCGAGCCGTCCGCCATAATTTCCGGCGGAAATTCGGAGTAAGCCGGGCGTGTCGGCAGCCGCCTCGATCGCGCGATGCGTGGCCGTAGCGATCGACTGCAAGTCACGGCCGTTGAGGATGATCTCCATCACGCACTGGACGCCAGGTGGAAGCTTGCTCTTCTCGCCCAGCGTCTCGCGCAGCGTCGGGCAATACTCGGCATACGTGCTGGCGATCGAAAACTTGTAGCGGCTGCCGGCCTTCGATCCGCTCGACGCAATGCCGCCGGGAAACGGCATGATCACGCCCGGCACGTTGGCTGCGGCATCGCGTCCACGCTCGGCGGCCTCGAGCGCAGCGTCCGTGTCGCGCCCCATCAGCCATAAGTTGCCGCCCATCAGCCCGTCGCGATAGCCAAATCGGCGGTCAATGATGAACTCGCCGGCCAGAATCGGAACGACCCACACCGGCCGATCGAATCGCCGAGCGCGAAACTGATACCCGTCGCCGAAGTAGGCCAGTTTGCGACCCAGCTTGAAGTAGTCTTCCGTGTCGAGCAAGTTGAAGCAGGCAGCGGTGGGACACGTCAGCACGTTCTGACTGACGCGCACCAGCAGCGACCGTTCGAGCGCCTCGCGCCGATCCTTGCGGAATCGCGGCACGTGCAACTGAACCACGGCGCCCGGGCGGCCGTCGGGCGTCACGAATGACTCATCGAATCCTGGTCCAACGTAGCGGTCGAGCCCCGCCTCGCAGTCGCACATGATCGTGCTCGAAGCATTGCCGGTGGCCGCGGCAACGGCATGGTCGAGCCATTTGCGATCGCGGGCCGTGATTAGAAACTCGGCATAGATACTGCGAAAGGCTTCGGCGTAGGTGTCTTCCACTTCCGCGCGACCGGTCGTTGTCACCGCTTAGCGCCCCTTTCCTTCGTAGACCGCGGACTCAGTGATAATTTTGTCCATAAAGATGTCATGGTCCTGCGTGGGGATTTCCGAAAAGAGTTGGCACTCAAAAGCCAATGCGACCAGCGGAGTATCGGGCCGGGCGTGTTCCAACAGCTTGTCGTAGTAACCGAAACCGTGGCCCATTCGGGCCCCGCGGCGGTCGAAGGCCACACCCGGCACCATGATCAAATCGACGTCGCGCACGTCGACCCGTTTCTCGGGCTGCTGGCGCAACTCGGGCTTCGGTTCGAGAATCTTGTACATGCCGATCGACAGCTCATCCATGTCGCTCAACTCGAACAGCTCGAGCACGTCGTCGACGCAATAGGGCACGACCACCCGCTTGCCACTCTTCAGTAGCTCCGGCAGGAAGTGTCGCGTGCGCACTTCGGTCCGCACGTCGATATACGCCAGCACACACTTGGCCCGTTCGAACTCGGGCAAACCGGCAAACCGACCGCAGATCTCTTGGCTCAACTCGTCCTTGTTTTCCTGGGCGCGGCGATTCGCATGGGCATGCTCGCGTATCGCCTGCTTTGTCTCTTGCGTTTCCATGTACAGACTCGGAGTCCTCACCCACTGGGTTTGAAGTGCAGCAACCGATCGCGGCACGTCGCAGGACGGCCGACGCCGCTATCGTACCGGTTGGTGATTGAAAGGCAAACCGGCCCCGGCGACGATCGAGGCCGCGTGACGGTGATACCGCGTCGAACGACGATGTCGACCTGCAAGCCGGCGCTGGCGAACCGCCCGCGCTCACGCTAGACTGCCCCATGCGCATGCACCGTTGCGCAAACCTGCGTGGGCATCCTCCAGGTTCAACGTCGCTTCCGCAATCGCAGCCCACGGGCAAGGCACGATCATGACCGCATCGTACATTCTGGCCGGATGCCGCACACCGATTGGAAGACTCCTCGGCACGCTCAGCACGGTTGCTGCGCCCAGACTGGGCGCCGTGGCCGTAGCCGAAGCGATTCGCCGCGCGGGCGTCGGCGCCGATGCCGTCGACGAAGTCATCATGGGCAACGTCCTGGCGGCCGGCCTGGGCCAAGCACCTGCCCGCCAAGCGGCACTGTTCGGCGGACTCCCCAATACGGTCGCGGCGGTGACGATCAACAAAATGTGCGGCTCGGGGTTGAAGGCCGTGATGTTGGCCGATCAGGCCATTCGTGCCGGCGATGCCAAGCTGATCGTTGCCGGCGGAATGGAGAGCATGAGCGGGGCACCGTTTTTGGTCAATGGTGCCCGCAGCGGGTGGAAGTTTGGCGATCAGACGCTCCGCGACTCGATGCTCTACGACGGACTGTGGTGCGCGTTCGAAGACATGGCCATGGGGGCCGAAGCGGACTACATCGCCGAAACCCGCGGCGTCTCGCGCGAGGATCAAGACGCGTTTGCCGTCGAGAGCCATCGCCGGGCAGCAGCGCGGACTGGTTCGCCGATCGAAGAAATCGTGCCGGTCACCGTCGCCACGCGCAAGGGCGAAACTCAAGTCGATCAAGACGAGGGGCCCCGGCCGGAAACAACACTCGAAGCGCTGGCGCGACTGCGGCCGTCGTTCGGGTCGGAGGGTACAGTCACCGCCGGCAACGCGTCGCAGATTAGCGACGGCGCAGCGGCGGTCGTTGTCGCCTCCGAAGATGTCGCGGGCGGCAGCAGCGCTCCGCTGAAAGCCCGCATCGTCGCCACCGCGACCAGCGGCGTTGCCCCGAAGGAGATCTTCATCGCGCCGGTCACCGCAGTGCAGAAGGTGTTGGCCAAGGCGAAGATGTCGCTGGCGGATATTGATCTGATCGAACTGAACGAAGCGTTCGCCGCACAGTGTCTGGCCTGCATGCGACCGCTCGAAGCCGATCCCGAAAAGACGAACATCCACGGCGGAGCGATCGCGCTAGGCCATCCGATCGGCGCCAGCGGTGCCCGTGTTTTGGTCACGCTGCTGTACGCAATGAAGGAGCGGGGGCTCAAGCGTGGGCTGGCCTCACTTTGTCTGGGCGGCGGCAACGCCGTGGCAATGATCGTCGAACGTCAGTAACAGGTGAGCATGATGGTCTTCATGACCGTCTTGATTTTCGTCTTAGCTCTTCGCCGACGCGAGTGGCAGTCTAGAGCAACTCAATCAAGGTTGCTCGGACAGTATTTTCATCCATTTCTCGCGCTGTCGGTCGTCTAGCACCGTCAAAGCCTGTTGCCGAATGTGCAAACCAACCTCCTCACCGGCAGTGTGGCCATCGGCTACTGGGTTTGCCAATCGCGCCTGATGCCGTCGGTGCAATCGCCGCAAATGCGTGATTTGCGGTTCGCGCAGGGAAAGTTGACGCATAACTTCCGGGTTCAAAAGTCGCGCGGGATGTGACGAGCGGATGACGCTAAGCGGGAACCTGGCTTTCGTAGATGACTTGGTCTTGGCAGGCGACAACGGCAGCCAAACAGACGACTTCGTGTCTCGTCGTGTGGGGCGATTAGTACTTGGCGATTCAGTGCGCGACGGAATCGTGCCAACTTCGCGGCCGACACCTCGCAGCAGCGGAGGTTTCTCGAGGCCCCAAACAAGAATCAGCCCGACCGAAGAAATACCGAGCAAAACCATTAACACCCCACCCATAGAGTGACCAATCGAAGCTAGTGCAACGCGCAAGGACTGAAAATCCAATAGGCCCCACCAACGCGACTGCTGCACGTCTTTGTCGGGCAACTCCTTCACCCTCAGCAGACCCAACCGAATTCTGTCCTCGCAATTGCGTTCTAAGTCGTCCGACTTCTTCGACGACACACATTGAACGTGGATGATCGTGTTTTCAGTCCAGCCGGCTAGAGTGCCCAATTGAACTGTTTGTCCGATGAGGAATTGAGGGGCACCTTGCATTAGGACTCCGCACCCATCGGCGGACTCGTCTTCAATCTCGACCAGGTATTTGTTTTCGCCGAACTTTAGACAACCGAATCGTTCCCCACCGGTCACGCAGCGGTAAGATGTCCTGCGTTCCTGCTGCCGGATTTGATCTTCGGTCGAGCTCATAGCGGTCAACCACGCACCAACCAGATCAACGAGAATCGCAAAACAGGAAAGCCATCTGTGCGAAGTGAAGAATGGCTGTCTTACGAGTCAATCGCGCACGCCCGAACCGCCCGCGGAGGAACCGGGGCGGTGCTATCTAAACCATATGTCAGACTCATGCCACGCGTGTGGCGGAATGGACCGCATATTCGCGCCAGACGGACGGGTTAACCACCTGACACTCCGTTGATGAGCGAATTGGTCGATCTCGGTGCCCCGATGTGCGACTGCTAAATCCTCGTCAGGATCATTCCGGCCGGCGAGTGGTGCGAGCCAATGGCGGACAGCAGTCGAGCGGGCACGTGTCGTGACTGGCACCTAGATTTCCCAACGCGCGGCGCGGCGCGCCTGCGGTGCGCTCTTCGATCAATTCGCGCACCATGGCCACGAAATCCGGATGGCTGCCGACCGTCGAGGCGCGAACCATGCGCAATCCCAACGAATCGGCTACCTCTCGGGCTTCGGTATCGAGATCCCATAGGATTTCGATGTGGTCCGACAAGAAACCGATCGGGACAACAACGACATCGCGCACTTTGGTTTCTGCGTGCAGTTGTCGCAGCACGTCGCAAATATCCGGTTCGAGCCAAGGCTGTTGCGGCGGACCGCTACGACTTTGATAGGCCAATTGATATCGCTCGACGCCCAACTCCGCGGACACGAGTCGGCTGGCTTCCTCCAACTGGACAACGTAGTCCGACGTTTCGGCCATCGCGATCGGAATACTGTGCGCGGTGTAGATCACGTGTGCCTTGTCCCGCCCATCGTCTGGCACTTTGTGCAGTGCCTCGTCAACGCGCTCGACCATGGGACCGATAAAGCCTGGGTGGTTGAAGAACACCCGCAATTTGTCGACCTGCGGAGCTCTGTCGCCAACTGCCTGTTGGGCCCGCGCAATATCTTCGAGATACTGCCGGCAGGACGAATACGAGCTGTAGGCCGACGTCATTAGCGCCAGGGCCCGGCGAACACCGTCACGGGCCATTTCCGCCAAAGTGTCGACTAGCATCGGATGCCAGTTACGGTTTCCCCAGTAGACGGGCAACGGGATCTTGTGGGACGCGAGTTCCGCGCGCAGCGCGTCTGTCAATGCCCGATTCTGGGCGTTAATCGGGCTAACGCCGCCGAAGTGCTGATAGTGCTCGGCAACGGCGAGCATCCGCTCGCGCGGCACGTTCTTGCCGCGCAGCACGTTTTCGAGAAACGGGATGACGTCGCCCGGGCCTTCCGGTCCGCCGAACGAGACGACCAGAACGGCATCATATGAGTCGACCACCGAGCTAACCTGGAATTCGCGCCGTGTCACGGCAAGTCGGGCGACTGCGGGCGCTAGACATGCGCTGCATCATGAAAACAAATGACCCCGACGGGATTCGAACCCGTGTTATCGGCGTGAAAGGCCGGTGTCCTAGACCAGACTAGACGACGGGGCCGCCTGCAGCGCGTCGCCTGCGCGTAACGCGACCGCCGCTTTCGGCTGTATACTGGGCAGGCCGTCGATTCGTCAAGTGGATGTCGTCGGCCGCGCGCCACGTCGCGTTGCGACAGGCGCACGAAACGACGCAGCCAAGATCCAGCAGATGGGGCGCGTCGAGCGATGCGCCGGAATCGCGCAGACTGTGAAGGAGCGGCTACGCTTCGCCGGTCGATCCGTTCGCGTCGGAGTCGGCTTGTTCCCCGATCGGGACGTTGCGGTGAATCGCGTCGTACACTTCGCGACGATGCACCGGCACTTCCTTGGGAGCTTCTACTCCCAGCCGAACCTTATCTCCGCGGATCTCCACGACGACGATCGTAATGTCATTGTCAATGACAATACTCTCGTTCTTCTTGCGGGATAGTACCAACATAGCCATTCCTTCGATGTTGTCGCGGGGCTTCCTTGTGGTTCCTTCACCCCTCGCACTTCGCTGTGTCCAGCGCGCGCTTGCTCAAGTCGTCCGCCCCGCCGCGCTGGCGGAGCCACGCCCGATGCGCCTAGACACTAGCTACCATTCACTTTACGTGGCGATTGGGTAGAGTCAAGGTTTGGAATTGCGCCCTGGCACAAAATCTCGGACAATCAGGGCCGGCGAACACAACACCTGGGAGCGCCTCTCTGGCAACTTAAGAAGTCTGCATAACTTAGACTGGATCCACTTCAAGAGGGCGGACCTAGCCTAAGAGCCTTATCCGCAACGAGTTATCGACGAATCCACGCCACTGATTCGATAGCCCGCACGCCGGTCGATTCGCGCTACGGCGCCTGCTACCCCAGTCTCGTGAGAATCGCCCTGCTGGGCATGAAACGACCGCCATGACGCGCGGGCCATCTATTAGCTCAGCGAATACTGGCGCCGTTTTGCCAGCATTCGAGCCACTGGATGTTCCGCGAGCACCAGGGGGGACATCAAGTCGCTGGCGGTCGTTTTCACACGCGCCGCTCAACGGCTGCAGTTCGACACCGAAGATCGCCGTCACGAACGCGTTTCTGGATTGAGCGGAGGGCGGCGGACATCTCGTGCACGCAGCGTACGCTACCGCGCGGTTGCTCGTTCCGCCTGGTTCGCGGTTCCTACAAGTGACAGCCACCGCCGAAACGTCGGCTACGAAAACCGCGGTTTTTTTGATTCACGGTGCTACTGAGACACGTTTGACGATCGCAGGACGACGACCGCGGATCGAAAACACCGAGGAAAACGCCGCGCGCCAGCGCGATTCAACCGGACGGACGTTGCGTTGCATTCGCCTCGGTTGCGGCTGATGTGCCCCTGCCTATAATGCACTTGTCTGGACGGCATCGGCCAAAGAGGCGCTCGCAAGCGACCGCCGGCCGACCCTTCTCAAGGAATTCCGGCGAGAGCACTCTCATGGGCAGATGGTTACGCGATATTTGGGATGCGGTGTACACCGTGGCGTACGGCATGGTCGTGACGATGCGCTACTGGCTGAGCACCTACCGCGAAGATCGCAAGGCGTTCACGCAGCACTTCGAGTACCCCGAACTGCCCGTGCCGGTCGCAGCCCGCTACCGGGGTTTTCATCGCTACGACCTGACGACGTGCATTTCATGCGATCAGTGCGCAAAGGCCTGTCCAGTCGACTGCATCTACATTGGCAAGGAGCGCGTGACCCAAGGCAAGGGATTTAAGATCACGGGCTTCACGATCGACTACTCGAAGTGCATGTTCTGTGCGTTGTGCGTGGAACCGTGTCCCGTGGATTGCATCTTCATGGGAGCCACGCATGACTTGAGTTGTTACAGCCGGGATGGCTGTCTCGTGGACTTTGCGCGTCTGCCGGTGGACGTGGCCTGGGGAAACGCGACGTTAAACCCCACGGCTGTGGCCGCCTCGAAAACGATTGTCGAGCCGGTGCATGGCGGACCCAATCAGTGATTTTGAAAGCGAGACCGCGCCATGGCAGCCGAAACGTATCGACCGCGGAAGCTCTTCACTCCTGAGCAAGCGAACGCCGCGCTGCCGCTGGTGCGTTCCATCACCACGGACCTGGTGAATCTATCGCGCGACATCGTCGAGCGACGCGAGCGGCTCGCCCTGTTGCGGGCCGGACGCGATGCCGACGCCAACGATCCGTACAGCGAGGAGCTGACGCAGATCGAGGAAGAGCTCGAAAAAGACACCGCGCAGTTGCAGGAGTACGTCGAGGAGCTTCGGGCCTTGGGCGTCGAGCCCAAGAGCGGTCCCGAGGGGTTGATCGACTTTCCTTCGGTGATGGACGGGCGAATCGTGTTCCTTTGCTGGAAGCTGGGCGAGAGCGAAGTCACGCATTGGCACGAGCTCGACGCCGGATTCCGCGGACGCCAGTCGTTGGTCGCCACCAGTGTCGGACCGGGCGACCAGGACACTTCGGCCGACGAAACGACCTGAGACCGTGTCGATTGGACCTCGCGGTCGACGCCACTCGGACGTTTCGGTTGGATCCTAGTTCCGTGCCGTGGCGCGTTGTCGCCCGGGCGAGTGATCAACTGCCGCGCCGCGCAAAGGCTCCTGGCTTGCAAGCCGGCACCGCGGTTCCCTACAATGCATGTTTCACTGGGTCGGCGATTGCCGCCCCGTCCGCGGTCCCGCCGGAATTCGACGCGCATTCATGGCTACACCGATTAGCATCGTGGCCTATCTGGCCCTGTTCGTCCTATTTGGCGTTGCCTTTCTGCTGCTGACGCTGATCGTCGGTCGATTCCTGCGGCCGAAGTTGCCGAATACCGAGAAGTTGGAAGTCTACGAATGTGGCGAGCCGACGATCGGGTCGAGCTTCGTTCAATTCGATCTCCGCTTCTACGTCGTGGCGCTGCTGTTTATCATCTTCGATGTTGAAGTCGCGTTCTTCTTTCCCTGGGCTACGGTGTTCGGCAAAGCCACGCACTTGATGGATCCGAACTTGCCGAAAGTCACGGCCGACGGTGCGCAACTGAGCGAACCGGCCACGGCCCTGTTTCAAGAACTGGGCGTCCGCCAACCGGCGGTTCCGCCCCTACCCGAGAGCGTCGCCGAACCGATTGGCACGGGCCTGTCCGCCCAAGCACAGGGAGACCTGGCCGTAACGGACCTGGCTTCGCTATTAGCTCGGATTTCGATTTTTGACATTGCTGTTTTCTTCGCCGTGCTGTTGGTCGGCTTTGCTTATGTGTGGCGACGTGGCGACTTGGATTGGGTTCGCGCGTTGAGTCGCCAGCGCGCCGCAGCGCCTATGCCGCCGGCCAGAACCGAGGAACAAGAAGCCGTGTTAGCCCCGTGATTCCGTTACCCACGGGTTGTTGCCTGGAGCCTCACGTCGCAGCCGCGTCATGTCGCGTGGCCGACAACACTTATCCGAAATGGTCATGAGCGGCGAAGCGTTTCTGGAACAGTTGAAGTCCAAGTTCGGCGATCGGATCACCGGCGCGAACCTGACGGCAATCGACCCCTGGATCGAAGTGGCGCCCGAGGGTCTGGTCGCCGTGTGCGAGCACCTGCGCGACGACCCGCAACTGCGGTTCGACATGCTCAACTGCGTTAGCGGAGTCGACTACTTCGAGCCCGACGAAAAGAAGGCCAAGAAGCTCGATTGGGACCGGCACGTCGAAGTCGTGTATCACCTGTCGAGCCTGAGCAACAAGACGTCGTTGGTGCTAAAGGTGATCCTGCCGCGTTGGAAGGACGACAAGCCGGGCCAATTGCCGGAGGTTCCGTCGGTCAGCGGAGTTTGGAGCACGGCCGATTGGCACGAGCGCGAGGTCTTCGACCTGATGGGCGTTTGGTTTACCGGCCATCCGGACCTGCGCCGCATTCTGTGTCCCGAGGACTGGGTCGGCCATCCGCTGCGCAAGGACTACGAAATGCCCCTGGAGTATCACGGAATTCGAGGCAGGTAATTGAGCCCGCGCCGGCGACACTCCGGTGGCGGCAAGGCCCGGCGACGTACATGTCGGTCGATTTCACAATTCAATTCATCGCAACGAGCCACAAAGCACCTACTCCGATGGCTACCCAAGTAGACGATCCCCGGATCATCGAATTCGACGTTCGTACCGACGAAATGCTGGTCAACATGGGGCCCCAGCATCCCAGCACGCATGGCGTGTTGCGGCTGGTGCTGCGAACCGACGGCGAGATCGTCTCGGAGACGACGCCGCACATCGGTTACCTGCACCGCTGCGCCGAAAAGATCGGCGAGAACATCACGCCGCGCCAATGGATCCCGTATACCGACCGGATGGACTACCTGGCCGGGATGAATATGAACCTGGGCTGGGCGCTGGTCGTCGAAAAGCTGCTCAACCTCGAATTGCCTGAGAAGGCGCGGCACCTCCGCGTGCTGATCGTGGAGTTGAACCGGATCGCCAGTCACCTGGTCGGCATGGGCGCCTATGGCTTGGACCTCGGCACGTTCAGTCCGTTTCTGTACGCGTTTCGCGAACGCGAGAAGATTCTCGACCTGTTCGAAGAGGCTTGCGGCGCCCGGCTCACCTACAGCTATCTGACGGTCGGTGGCGCCACGGCCGACCTTCCGCCTGGCTGGCTGCAAAAATGCGAAGCCTTTCTCGATCAGCTCTTGCCAGTGATCAAGGAGTATCACACCCTACTAACATCCAACGCGATCTTCGTGCGTCGTACCGTCGGCATCGGCGTCCTACCGCGGGAGATGGCGATCGACCATGGCTGCACGGGCCCCGTGCTGCGCGGCAGCGGAGTCAACCACGATTTGCGTCGCGACGGCGAGCAGCGCTACACCGAAATGTACGACGGCTACGCCTTTGAGGTGATCGTTGAGCAGGACGGGCACTACCCCCGCGATCACGATTATCCGCCGGTTCCCAAGCAGGCAGTGTTGGGCGATTGTTGGCATCGCTTCTACGTGCGAATGCTCGAAGTGATGCAATCGATCGACTTGATTCGGCAAGCGATCGATCGATACAGCACGGCAACTGGGTCGTTTGGAGAACCGGTCAAGCTGACCGAGAAGCTGCCCAAGGGCGAAGCCTACATGGAAACCGAGGCACCGCGCGGCCAGATGGGGTTCTACATCGTGTCGACCGGCAACGGTGCGATACCCTGGCGAGCCCGGGCCCGCAGCAGCTCGTTTTGCAACTTGTCGGTGACCGAGAAGCTGTGCCGCGGATGCCTGATCGCCGATGTGCCGGCGATTGTGGGATCGCTCGACGTCGTGATGGGCGAGATCGACCGCTAGGACCGGTCGCGGGCACGTCGCCACCGCGATGAAACACGCTCCGCGGTCGAAAGATTGGATCACTGGGGGCTTGTCGATCACTGGTAGTTTGTGCGATATTTCACGATCTTAAGGTGGCATGTATTGCGGCCTTAACAACAAACACATCGCCTCGAAGCGACCCGGCAACCGTGCGGCCCGAGCACGCAATCACCGGTCCGAGGCGCTCGACGTAGGACCTGCGGTCGGTGGCTGAATATCTTCGACAGTACCTCACACCCGAGTGGCTGGCCTACGTGGTCGCCGCGCTGGTCCACGCCTTCTTACTAGTTAACCTGCTGGCCGTCAGCGCGCTGGTGTTTATCTGGCTCGAGCGGAAAGTATCAGGCCGGATTCAAGACCGCTTGGGACCGACGCGAATCGGCGGCAAGTTCGGCTGGCTGCAAACCTTGGCCGACGCCATCAAGCTGGTCACCAAGGAAGACCTGATGCCGGCCGATGCCGATCGCATGCTCTTCCTGCTGGCGCCGTACGCGGGCTTCGTCGCTTCGTACCTCGGCTTTCTGGCGCTGCCGTTTGCCGACGGCTGGGTCGCCGTTCGGCTGAACGTCGCGGTGTTTTTCATTGCGGCTGTGCTCGGGCTGGAAGTGTTCGGCGTGATCCTTGCCGGATACGGTTCGGGGTCGAAGTGGTCGCTGTTCGGCGCCATGCGCGAAGCGGCTCAAGTGGTCAGCTACGAAGTGCCGTTGGGCATGTGCATCGTCATTCCGGTCTTGATCGCCGGAACCATGGATCTGGTGACCATCGGGCAGATGCAAGAAGGCTGGTTCACGCAATGGTTCGTGCTGCACGATCCGTTCACGTTCATTGCCTTTTGGGTGTACTTCACTTGCGCCACGGCGAGCGTGAATCGCGCGCCGTTCGACCTGGCCGAAGCCGAAAGCGAGCTGGTGGCCGGCTTTCACACCGAGTATTCCGGCTTTCGCTGGAGCGTCTTTTTCCTGAGCGAGTACGGTTCGATGTTTGCCGTCAGCGGTTTGGCCGCCATCCTGTTTTTCGGCGGTTGGAACGGTCCACTGCCGGTGACCCATTGGCTGGGGCTGGCCGATTCCACAAATCCGTTCTTGCACTACCTGGGCAACTTCCTCGGCATGCTCAATTTCGTGGCCAAGTGCATTTTCGGCGTCACGTTTATGATGTGGGTTCGCTGGACGCTCCCACGGTTGCGCATCGATCAGGTGATGACCACGTGTCTGAAATACTGTACTCCGATATCCGCCGCGATGTTCCTGGGCGCGATCCTGTGGACGTATTTCATCCCTGGCGGACTGATTGTCCCGAACAACGACGGCGTGGTGCGCGAGGGCCAGATGATCGTGGGTTCGTATCCACCGGCTGATGAAGCCGCACAGTCCGACGCCGACGCTCCGCCGGCGTCCGTCGCACGCGCAGGCGTGGAGGGGAATTAACACGTGGACCCGATCAACTGGAGTTCCGTCTTCTTCTGGCTGTTTAGCACGGTGGCGTGTGTGTTCGCCGTGGGGGTCGTCCTGTCGAATAACATCGTCCGGATGGCGTTCTATTTGATCCTGTCGCTGGGTGCCACCGCCGGGCTGTTCTTCTTGGCCGGTGCCGACTTTGTCGGCGCAATGCAGTTGATGATTTATGTCGGCGGCACGCTGGTGCTGTTGATCTTCGGCGTCATGCTGACCGCCAAGGGACCGTTTATCACGATGAAGACGTCGGCCGGCGAGTGGCTATTGGCGGCGGTCGTTGGCGGCTCGCTATTGGCGGTGTTGATCGCCGCGGCCACCAGCGTTGGCGCGTGGCAGCAGCCGCACGAGCGGCCCAACACGGCCCAAGTCACGGCGACGCCTTTGGGCATGGCCCTACTGGGAGCGCGCGTCGACAAGCTCGAAGAATCCGACGCCACCCAACGCCGCGGCATGTCGGGCTACTTGCTGCCGTTCGAAATCGTATCGGTTCACTTGCTGGTCGTGCTGATCGGTTCGGCCTACTTAGCTCGGCCGAAGCGACGCGTCTCCGGGCCGTCTGAAACGCCGGCGCCCACTGTCTCCGCCCCAGACCGGTAGCGCACACAACAGGAATTCACTTGCCATGAACCCGTTTGTCGAACCCATCACGGTTTCGCACTACATGGTGGTTGGCGCGATCATGTTTGTGGCCGGCGCCGTTTGCATGGCCACCAAACGAAATGCCCTGGGCGTGCTGATGGGCATCGAGCTGGTCCTCAACGGGGCCAACGTCAACTTCATCGCATTCGGCAGCGAGTATCTCCGGCCGGCGGCCGACGGCATGGGGCTCGACGGTCAGCTCGTGGCTCTGTTCGTGATCGTGCTGGCCGCAGCCGAAGCCGCCGTCGCGCTGGCAATCACGCTCAATTTCTACAACAACCACTCCACGGTCGACGTGGACCGGGCAGACGAACTTAAGGGCTGATGGACCCCATCACGACGCTTCCGAAGCTGTTAGGAATCGCCTGGCTGTTGCCGCTGGCGTCGTTCGTGCTGATCCTGTTCTTCGGGCGGCGGATGGGCAAGGCTGGCTCCAAAGCCGGCTACCTCGCCACCGCGGCCATACTGTCGTCCTGCGCTATCTCGCTATTCGCCCTGTTCTTTGTCTGGCTGCCCAACTACGAGCTGCCCGGGCCGGTCGAGCACGACGAATCGGGCCACCATGAAACGGCCGCCGCACACACCGGTGACGCGGCCGAACACGGCGACCACGAGGGCGAGGCCCACGAAGAAAACGGCAGCGGCGACCACGGCGAGAACGCGGACGTCGCGGAAAAACCATCTGACGAAGCGGATGCGGCCGCGGCGAATGGCGGCCACGAGCATGGCGGCGAGGAACATGCCGCGGCCGATTCATCAGCCGGACAGCACGGCGGCGCCCATCACGCCGAACCATCCGTGCGACCCATCACGGGCGATTGGTACGCGTTGGGCGAATTCGGCTCGTTGCGGATCACGATCGGCTACTACATCGATTCGCTGACCGTCTTGATGTTCTCGATGGTCACGTTCATCGCCACGTGCATCCACTTCTATGCCTACGGCTACATGCACGACGAACTGCACGACGTGGACGACCATGAAGTGCGGATGTCCGACGGCAGCCACCTGCGACGGCCGGGGCGGTTTTATCGCTTCTTCCAATACTTGTCGCTGTTCTGCTTCAGCATGCTGGGCATCGTCATCGCGGGCAACATCGCGATGGTGTTCGTCTTTTGGGAGTTGGTCGGCATTTGCTCCTACTTCCTGATCGGGTTCTACATCGAGCGCAAGAGCGCCTCGAACGCCGCGAACAAAGCGTTCATCGTCAACCGCGTTGGCGACTTCGGCATGATCATCGGGTTGATGATCTTGTTCGGCACGCTGGGCACGTTCGCCTTCGGCGACATCGACGGAAAGCCGGGCATCTTCAGCCAGGTGCGGCCCGAGCCGAGCCACCAACTCATTGTGCCCGACGGGATGATCAAAGCCGCGGCCTTCGAGGAAATCGAATCCGGCGTCGAGCCGACCGCCGAAAAGATCGAAGCCTGGCGGGCCGACACTTCGCCCGGCACGCCCGGCCACTGGGCCTATTGGTTGATGATCATCGCGGGGCTGGGCATTTTCTGCGGCTGCGTCGGCAAAAGCGCGCAGTTCCCGCTGCACGTCTGGTTACCGGACGCGATGGAAGGTCCCACGCCGGTCAGCGCGCTGGTTCACTCGGCCACGATGGTCGCGGCGGGCGTTTACTTGGTCGGACGGTTCTTCCCGGTGTTCGTTCCCGAAGTGCTGCTGGTGATTGCCATCATCGGCTGCGTCACGCTGTTCATCGCCGCCACGATCGCGATCACGGCCACCGACATCAAACGGGTGCTGGCCTACTCCACCGTCAGCCAGCTCGGATACATGATGCTGGCGCTCGGTGTGGGCGGATGGGTGGCCGGCATGTTTCACCTGATTACCCATGCGTTCTTCAAGAGCCTGTTGTTCATGTGCTCCGGCTCCGTGATTCACGCCGTACACACGAACGAAATGACCGAGATGGGCGGGCTGCGCAAGAAAATGCCCTGGACCGCCTACACCATGCTGGTCGGGTGCCTGGCAATCATGGGCGCGGGCATTCCGTTCACCATCGGGCTCTCGGGTCACTACTCGAAGGACTCGATTCTGGCGCAAGCGCTTTCGTTTCGCGCGTCGAACCCAATGTACGGCTGGCTATTTATCGTGGCCGCCGGTGGCGCGGCGATTACGGCGTTTTACATGTTCCGGCTGTGGTTCATGACGTTCGCCGGACCGCCCCGCAATCAAGAGCGCTACGACCATGCTCACGAGTCGCCGCGCGTGATGTATGTTCCGCTCGTCGTGCTGGCGGTGTTCGCCGTCGGCGTCGGCTGGAGCACGAATACGTTTTACGTCGATTCGCTGCTTGGCAACTTCGGCGTGCAGCCGCTATTGGAGCAGGCCCGGCCGGCCGGCACGCTCGATACGGCCCACGGCGTGTTGATGCCGAACCTTGTACATCCCGACGAGCACGAGTCACACTTTCCGGCCTTTCATTTCCCCGCTGAGCTGGTGGCCGTGGCCACGGCGCTGACCGGCTTGCTGCTGGCGGCCGTGTTCTACGGCTGGCGCGTTCTCGACCCGGCCGAGGTGCGGGCCCAATTCCGCCCGATCTACGACTTCCTGATCCACAAGTGGTACTTCGACGAGCTGTACGACCTGATCTTCGTCCGGCCGGTGTTGTTCATCGCGAACCGCGTGGCCGAGTTTGACAAGATCGTGATCGACGGCTTGATCCATGGCGTGGCGATGTGGACGCGCGTGGTGGCTTTGATCGACGACTTGTTCGATCGCTACCTCATCGACGGTTTGGTCAACGCGTTTTCGCGTTGGGTCTTCGCCACGGCGATTTGGTTCCGCGGAGCGGAGACCGGCCGCTTGCGGCAATACGTGATGTTTATCGTCATCGGCACGGTGGCGCTGTTCGTACTGGTGACGTTTTACTTGAACTCCACGATGGCTGGCTGACGCCCATATTGGGCACGAGCGACCTGCGGAATCTTCCATCATGCAATCGACCTACATCACACTACTGAGCTTGATCGTATTCATTCCGGCCGCCGGGGCGCTGGTGCTGGCGTTCTTCCCGCGCGACAAGGGCGACGCGATGAAGACGTTCACGCTGGTCGTCACTGCCGTGGTCTTCGGGCTGACGGTGATCATGGCACTGCCGGGCCAGGGCACTTGGCAATTCGAGCAGGCGCAAAGCGCCATGCAAAAGGTCTTCTCGGTGCCGTGGATCTCCAGCTTCAATATCTACTATTACATGGGCGTCGACGGCATTAGCTTCCCGCTGGTCATCCTGACGACCTTCGTGATGATGCTCTCGATGGCCGCCAGTTGGCCGATCCAGAAATACGTCCGCGCCTACTGCATCCTGTTTCTCATCCTGGAAACCGGCGTGCTGGGCGTCTTTTTGGCGCTCGACTTTTTCTTGTTCTACGTCTTTTGGGAAGTCATGCTGCTGCCGATGTACTTCCTGATCGGCGTGTGGGGCGGTCCGCGCCGCGAGTATGCCGCGATCAAGTTCTTCCTGTACACGCTGCTGGGCGGCGTGTTGATGCTGATCGCGATCCTGATGCTCTACTTCAACAGCGACGTGAAGCTGCTGTCTGACGACCAGCTCGTCGCGTCGAACGTCGTCAGCGCGGACCTGGGCGACGAAGAACGGACCGCGCAGATTGGCGAGATTCGCGCTACCGACGGCCCGATTCACACGTTCAATATTCTTGCCCTACAACAACTGGGTCAGCACACCGACGCATTCGACGACGAACTGCTCTTTGGCAAGAATCTGCAGTGGTGGGCCTTCCTGCTGCTGTTGATCGGGTTCGTGATCAAGGTGCCATCGGTGCCGGTCCACACGTGGTTGCCCGATGCGCACGTCGAGGCACCGACGCCGATCTCGATGATCCTGGCCGGCGTGCTGCTGAAGCTGGGCGGGTACGGAATCATCCGAATCTGCTATCCGATTTGTCCCGACGCCGGGTTTGAGTTGGCTTACTTCGTCTGCGGTTTGGGCGTGGTCAGCATGGTCTACGGAGCCTTTGCGGCGTTGGCGCAAACCGACTTTAAGCGATTGGTCGCCTACAGCTCGGTCAGTCATATGGGCTACGTCGTGCTCGGCATCGGCGTTTGGAGCGCCGTGGCCGGCAACGAGTTCAACTCCGACTCCTGGAAGCTCGGCATGAACGGCGCCATGTTCCAGATGATCGCCCACGGCATCAGCTCGCCTGGCATGTTCTTTTTGGTGGGCGTGGTGTACGACCGCGTGCATCATCGCAACTTGGACCAATTCGGCGGACTGTTTGCACGGATGCCGGTCTACGCCGGCTTGTCGATCGGCATCTTCTTTGCCGGCTTGGGTCTGCCCGGCTTGTGCGGTTTCATTGGCGAAGTGTTCGTCACACTGTCGGTCTGGAACTACAGCCATACCTTGGCGGTGATTGCCGCTTCGGTGGTCATTCTGACGGCCGCGTACATCCTGTGGACGCTGCAGCGTGTGTACCTTGGCCCCGAATACAAGGGCCCACACGCCGAGGCCCTGACGCCGATGAATACTCGCGAGTTGCTGATCGCGGCACCGCTGATGGCGTTCGCGATCATCTTCGGCGTTTACCCGCAGGCGGTGTTCAACTACATGACGCCGAGCGTGAACCAAACGGTCGACGATCTGGCCACGTGGACCAAGGACGTCAAAACGCCCCAATTGGAAGAAGAGGCCACCGCGGCGGTTCAGCCGCCTGCCCGGTCCGTCGCCCAAAATCAAGTAAGAAGTAAGTAGGCTGCCGTGCCCGCTCCGAATTCACTATTCGATCTGATTAACTCGCTGGTCGCCGACACGCTGCGCAGTACGGCCGGTTTCCAGGGCGAGCTGGCGCTGTGCGTCACCATCATCTTAATCCTGCTATTGCAGTTGCCGCGCTTTACGCGCTGGATCGATTCATTTTGGCTGACGCTGATTGGGTCGGCGGTTGCGCTGTATCTGGCCGGTCCGTGGCACGAAGTGGCCGAACCTTCGGAACTGTTCACTGGTCTGCTGGTCTACGACACGTTTACGATCTACTTCCGCACGCTTCTATTCTTCTTCGCGATCCTGTTTACGATCTTCACGCGGATTTCGGGCGTGCCCGATCGTGACGCGGCGCCCGACGTCTATGCGCTGGTGCTGGGTGCCACGGTGGGCATGTGCATCATGGCATCGGCCAACCAAATGCTGATGGTCTTTCTCGGCGTGGAGATGGCTAGCGTGCCGTCTTATGCCCTGGCCGGCATTCTGAAGGGACGCCGCACCAGCAGTGAAGCGGCGCTCAAGTACGCCGTCTATGGCGCAGGGGCCGCCGGGATCATGCTCTACGGCATCAGCCTGTTGGCGGGCGTGCTGGGCAGTGTTCACATGCCGACGATGGCGGTCCGGCTGGCCGAGCTGCTGCAGCCGGCCAATCTCGAACAGGGCATTGGATCCGATACCCACATGGTGCTCGCCTTGGGTGGGCTGATGGTCATGGTCGGTCTGGCGTTCAAGCTGTCGGCCGTACCGTTCCATTTTTGGTGTCCCGACGTGTTCGAGGGCGCAACGGCCGAGGTCAACGCGTTTCTGTCCGTCGCGTCGAAGGCGGCCGCCTTGGCACTCTTGGCCCGCGTTGCCATCGGCTTTGGCTACGTTGGCGAGGTGACCAAACCAGAGGATCAGTTAGCCTTGTTCAACGTGGCCGAAACGGAACTTAGGACCCACGAAGCAACGACTGGCATCCTTGCACCGCCGGAGCAGTCGGCCGAGAAACCGGCCGAAGTCAGCCCCGCGACATCCGTCGCAGGAGGCAACGCGCCGACAACGCGCGTGACGCTCGTGAGCCACGCCGAGGACGCGCCGCGCGAGGGCGACTCGCGGCTGACGCGCGACGATCAGATCGCGGCCCTGGCCCCCGCCCGCGGATTTATTTGGCGATTGCTGGCGTTCGTGGCGATCATTACCTGCACGTTCGGCAACCTGGCCGCCTACGGACAGACGAACATCAAGCGACTGCTGGCGTACTCCACGATCGCCCAAGCCGGCTACATGATCATGCCAGTGCCGGCGGCGATGGTGCTGGCCGGCCAGGATCCCGAGGCCGCCCGCACGGCGATCGCGTCGATGGCATTTTACGCCGGGGTGTATTTGTTCATGAATCTGGGCGCGTTCGCGATTGTGGCATTGCTGCGCAACGAACTTCACAGCGAACAAATTGCCGACTACGCCGGTTTGATTCGCCGCGCGCCGATCACCGTGGTCTGCTTCTCGTTGATTCTGATCAGCCTGATCGGGATCCCGCCGCTGGCGGGATTCATGGGCAAGTTCCTGATTTTTGCATCATTGGTGCAAGCCAAGTTATGGACCGTGCTGGTCATTGCCGGCTTGAACACGGCGATCAGCTTGTATTATTATCTGCGCGTCGTGAAGGTCATGACGATCGACCCGGAGCCCGAGCAGATGCGCCCTGCCAAGCTCGCTTTCATTCCGGGCACGTACATCGTGGCCGTAACGATTCCGGTCGTGCTGCTGGGCGTCGCGTGGGACCAGCTCAACCGTTTGACGCTGGCCGCGTCCTCGCAGCTTTTCTAATCTTGCCCGACACGGATTGCACTTCGACGCATGGCTGAGCCCGAAATCTATCGCGCCCTGAACCGACTCTTGACGATCCTCGAGCGGTCCATGCCGATGTACTTGAGCTACGCCTCGCCCTGGGTGCGCCGCGGAGACTCCAAAGCGGTCACCGCGTTGGAAGCGATTGTCGAACAACAACGGAAGCTGGCAGAGCGCGTGGCCGAATTGGTGCTGCAGCGCGGGCCGATCAACCTGGGAGAGTTTCCGGTCGAGTTTTACGACACGCACGACTTGTCGCTCGACTATCTGCTGTCGCGACTGGTCGACTACCAGCGGCGTGACGTGGCAGCGCTGGAGCGGTGCGTCGACGACCTGCAATCCGATCGACCCTCGGCCGCGGTTGCCGAAGAGGCCTTGGGTGCGGCACGCGGTCACTTGGAAATACTCGAAGAACTCGCGGCCTCGCTCGGCAACTCCACCGCCACCTGGTCGGTCAGCTAGTTTCCCACCGCTCGACGCGTCGGGCCGCTGGATTGCCGCTGTTGCCGTCCGCGCGGCCCCCGGAACCGTATCATGCAACTCATCGATACGCACGCGCACCTCGACCAGAAAGAATTCGACGAGGATCGATCAGCCGTAATCCAAAGGGCCCATGATGCGGGCGTCTGCGCCGTGGTGGCGATCGGCGTAACGGCCGAGTCGAGCCGCGCCGTCGTCGAACTGGCGGCTGCCCACGAGGGCATCCACGCGGCGGTGGGCATTCAACCGAACTACACGGCCGAGGCGGCGCCCGGCGACTGGCAGCAGATCCTCGATTTGGTCGAGCGGCCTGGCGTGGTGGCAATCGGGGAAACGGGTCTCGACCGGCACTGGGACTATTCGCCCTTCGACGTGCAGCAGGACTACTTCGACCGCCATCTCCGGCTCGCCCAACAGCGCGGTCTGCCGTTTGTCGTCCACACCCGAGAGAGCGACGCCGACGTATTGACCATGTTGCGCGAAGCGCGGCAGCGCGGCACGCTGCGCGGCATCATGCACTCGTTTACCGGCACTGAGGAGACGGCAGCCGAATGCGTGGAACTCGGCCTGCACGTCAGCTTTGCCGGCATGGTCACGTTCAAGAAGTCGGACGAATTGCGCCGCGTGGCGGCCACGATTCCCGTCGAACGAATCCTGGTGGAGACCGATAGCCCGTACCTCGCACCTCACCCGTTGCGCGGCAAGCGCAACGAGCCAGCCAACGTCGTCCACACGGCCACTTGCCTGGCCGAAGTGCGAGGAGTTTCGGTTGAAGCGTTCGCGGAGCAAACGACCGCCAACGCGCGGAAGTTGTTCGGAATCGACTAACTAGCAGGCGTCTTGCCGCACGAACGTCGCGAGAATCTACGGCAGTTGCTTGACGACCTGATCGCCCACGCGGATCGCGCCCGGCGTGACAACCTTCGCATTGAGCCCGCGCAGGCGGAGCCGCTTTCCGTCCGGCGAGTTGACGAATCGCACGGCATCCTTCCCGTAGCGCTCGGCAAACCGCCGGCAGCCCAAGTGAGGCGCGGCGGTCACTTCGACAACCGCTTCGCCAATGGTCAGCCGCGTGCCGGGTGGAAGGTTTTCAACGCTCAGGTCCATGTCGGCATACAGTTGATCGCCCGCCAGCGCCCAACGTTCCTGCTCGCCGGCCAACAGCGCCACAGCGCGGCTATTCATGATCGTTAGTTGTGCATTGGGGTCGGCCGCGCCGTCTGCCGTTTGGTGATTGCCGCGCGCAAGCCAATTGTCGCCAACCAGGCCGAGGCGCGTGTCGAGCTCACCTTCGCTCACGGGCTCGCGCTCGCCCGTTTCCGGACGGCGAACGATCCATTCTAGCGTACCGTCGTTGCGGGGCGATTGGCATACCTCCCCGAGCCCGGCTTCCAGCGTCGCTTTGTCTCGCCATGCGTCTTCGTGCATCGCTCCACCACCGCAAATGACAACTTTTCCCCGCGCCGGGATTGTACTCTGGTGTGTCGCACCGGCGCATCCCGCGGCGCGCCTCGCCGCCGGCCCGCCCGTAAGGACACATACTTGACACGCGGGTTCACCGTGCGGGAAAATCGACCGCTGGTCGCACGGATTTGCGTCGGCCTGTTGGTTCCAACCCCCGCAAAGACTCCCGTTTCGCCAGGCCCCGCATGGTTGCGACTGCCGACGCAAAACGCCATGCCGCACGGATCATCAGGCGGCTCAAATCGGCCTACCCCGAAGTGCGTTGCGCGCTCGAGTACGACTCGCCGCTGCAGTTGCTGGTCGCTACGATTCTTTCCGCGCAGTGTACAGACACGCGCGTCAACATCGTGACGCGGGACCTGTTTCGCAAGTATCGCGACGCGCAGGACTTTGCCGCCGCCAAGCCGGCCCAACTCGAGCGGGCCATTCAGAGCACGGGTTTTTTCCGCAACAAGGCCAAGAACATCTCCGGCTGCTGCCAACAACTGCTCGCCGAGCACGACGGCGTCGTGCCCCAGGACATCGACGCCATGGTCAAGCTACCGGGCGTCGGGCGCAAGACCGCCAACGTCGTGTTAGGCACCGCGTTTGGCATTCCGACCGGAGTGGTCGTCGATACGCACGTCGCCCGTCTGAGCAAGCGTCTGGGCCTGACCACGCACACCGATCCGGTCAAGATCGAACGCGATCTTATGGCCCAACTGCCGAAGCGCGAGTGGATCGACTTTTCGCATCGGCTGATCACGCACGGGCGGCGCGTGTGCACGGCGCGCAAGCCGAAGTGCGAAGAGTGCCAGCTTGTGGGTGTTTGTCCGCAGATCGGCCTAGATGCGAAGAAGAAGACCACGAAGCGTTCGCGCCCCGCGAAACCCTCAACCGCCAGGTGAACCATGATCCTCTCCGGCCATCAGATTCGCGAGCAGTTGGGCGAGAACATCATCATCGATCCGTTCCAGGAAGAAAACCTGAACCCGAACAGCTACAACCTCACGCTCCACAATGAAGTGATGGTCTACGAAGAGGTCGTGCTCGACATGGCCAAAGCCAACCGCGTGCGGCGAATCACCATTCCACCGGAGGGTTTCGTTCTCGGCCCCAATCAGCTCTATCTGGGCCGGACCGCCGAGTGCACCGAAACGCACAACCTGGTGCCGATGATCGAAGGGCGATCCAGCGTCGGCCGCCTGGGCCTGTTCGTCCACGTCACGGCCGGTTTTGGCGACGTCGGCTTTTGTGGTTATTGGACGTTGGAAATGTTCGCCGTGCAGCCCGTGCGGATTTACGCCGGTGTGCCGATCTGCCAAATCTTCTATCACGAAATCACCGGGCCGATCACCGAGTACGCCAGCGAAAAGTATCAGCACAATCGCGACATCCAGCCCAGCTTGCTCTTCAAGGAGCTCAATCCCGACGCGGAAAAGGATCCGCAGATGCAACTCAACTTTGGGATGGAGCGTTCGCACAGCTAGTCGGGCCGGCCGATCGCCCGGGCCGACGATCCGCGGCGGTGGACGCGCGTGGCGTGGCCGGTTATACCAATGACAGCGACAGCGTCCCACGAGGGGACGAGGAGTTGCGCGGGACCGGATTCCCCGTCGGGGCGGCGACGGACGCCATGACCTTCGATACCGCCATTGGAAGCAAGTCATGGCCGAAGCGCCAAACGCGCGCGAGCAAACGTCCGGCGCGCAGGAAGCGGGCCAATTCTCGGCTCCCTGGCCCGGCTCGCACCAGATGCCCCAGTGGAATACGGGCACGCTGGTCGACGCACCTCGCTTTACCTGGCGCAACTGGTTTGCGCTGCTTGGGCCTGGTTTACTCGTGGGCGGCTCGGCGATCGGCGGCGGCGAGTGGCTCGCTGGTCCGGCCGTAACGGCCCGCTACGGCGGAGCGCTGATGTGGTTGGCCACGGTCAGCATCGTCGGCCAGGTGTTCTACAACACCGAAATTAGCCGCTATACGCTCTACACCGGCGAGCCAATCTTCACCGGCAAGTTTCGCACGCTACCCGGCCCCCGGTTCTGGCTGTTCATCTACTTGCTGCTCGACTTTGGCGCGCTGTTTCCCTACCTGGCGGCCAATGCGGCCACGCCGCTGGCGGCCATGTACCTCGGCCGCGTACCCACGGGCACCGGCGACGAGTCGCTGGTGCGCGGACTGGGAATCGCAGTGTTCATCACCGCCATGTTGCCGATGATCTTCGGCGGCAAGATTTACAACACGCTCAAGGGGTTGATGACGTTCAAGATCGTCACCGTGCTCGGCTTCCTGCTCATCGTTGCAATCTTCTTTTCAACGATCCACACCTGGCGCGAAATCCTGACCGGCTTTGTTCGGTTCGGCACCGTGCCGGTGCGCCGCGCCGAAGATGCCAACGGCAACGGCGTGCTCGATCCGGGCGAGGATTGGGACGGCGACGGCCATCTGGACATCGTCGAAGATTCGCTGCCGCCGTCGATTGACACCGACGGCGACGGGCAGCCCGACTCCTGGCCCGATGCCAACGGCGACGGCCGGCCCGATACGTTTAACGACGTGGACAACGACGGGGCCCGCGACGGCGACAACGTTGAGAACGTGTTCGTCTCATTGTTCCAAGGTCGCGGCTTTCCTGACGTCGACTTCAGCACCATCGCGCTGTTGGCGGCGTTCACTGCGATTGCCGGCTCGGGCGGCCTTTCGAATACGCCGGTCAGCAACTACACGCGTGACTCCGGCTGGGGAATGGGGCGCCATGTCGGCGCCATTCCGAGCATGGTCGGTGGCCACGACATCGGGCTGTCGCACGTTGGCATGGTCTTCCAACCCACCGAAGAGTCGATGCCGCGCTGGCGCCGCTGGCTGCACCACGTGCGCCGCGATCAGTTGGTGATCTGGATGCCCGCTTGCCTGCTGGGAATGGCACTGCCGAGCATGTTGTCGGTGCAATTCCTGCGACGCGGCACCGAGGTGAGCGATTGGTACGCGGCGGCCATGACGGCCGACGGCGTGAGCAATGCCGTATCAACTGATTGGGGACCGCTGGCCGAGTCGGCCTTCTGGTACATGACGTTGATGTGCGGGTTTTTGGTCCTGGGACCAGGCATGACCACGGCAGCCGACGGAGCGATTCGCCGCTGGGTCGACGTGATTTGGACTTCCAGCCGGCAACTGCGAGCCCTCGATCCCAAGCGGATTCGCGTCGTCTATTTCACCGTGCTGATGTGCTACATGAGTGTGGGACTGGTGCTGCTGTCAGTGGGCAAGCCGCTGGGACTTCTAAAGGTCGCAACGTTGATCATGAACTTCGCGCTAGGCTTTAGCTGCTTGCACACGCTGGTGATCAACCTGACACTGTTGCCCAAGCCGCTGCGACCCGGATGGATCGCCCGAACCGGTCTGTTCGTCGCCGGTGTGTTCTTTTTCGGCCTGGGCACAATCACGGCGATCGAAGCCGGCCGCGCCTACTTCTAGCCGGGCCTCGACCACCGGCCGCGCGGCAGTCGGGCGCCGCCTTTGTTTGTGGTGCCGATGTGGCGTGCCTTCTGTAGGCCGCGTGCGGCCTCAGAACGCCGGTATTCGCCGGTGGAACTAATCGTGACCCGGCTGCGTCCAAAAAGCTAGAATTACTCGATAGGGGCACGTGAGGCCATTTCTGCCCCATGCGCGCCCCACGGCTCGGAACCATCGACGGAGAAGATCGACCATGGCAACTCACCGACATTGTCGCCCCACACGGATTCTTACTACTGCGATGCTGGGCGCGATCCTGGCCTTCCACACTGTGGTCACGGCTCAAGAAGCCGCCGAAGAAGCGGCCCGCAGCGAGTCGTCGCTGCCGCTGAATCGCGTCGTGATGTTCAATTCCGGCGTGGGATATTTCGAGCATCGGGGCGATGTCGACGGCGACGCCCAGGTCGATCTGCAATTCCGTGTCGACGACATCAACGATTTGCTCAAGAGCATGATTCTCGAAGACCGTGGTGGCGGCACGATTTCGACCGTGACGTACGGCTCGCGCGATCCGGTGACCAAAACGCTCAAGACGTTTGCCATCGACCTGACGAACAATCCGACACTGGGCGCGATCCTGGATCAGGTGCGGGGCGAACGGCTCGAGGTCGACGCGCCAGACGAGATCGCCGGCATTCTGCTCGGCGTCGAAAAACGCAAGAAAGAGGTCGGCGAGAACGGCGACGTGGTCGAAGAAGAATTCCTTAATCTGCTCACCGACTCCGGGCTGCGCAGCGTGCCAATGACTTCGATCAGCCGCATCCAACTGGCCAACAAATCGCTCGACGCCGAGCTGCGCAAAGCGCTGGCCATTCTGGCCACCAGCCACAATACGGATAAGAAAACGGTCACGCTCAATTTGCTGGGCAACGGCAAGCGGGCCGTCCGTGTGGGCTACGTGCAGGAAACGCCCGTCTGGAAAACGAGCTATCGCTTGGTGCTTGACGACAAGCAGCCGCCGTTCCTCCAAGGTTGGGCCATCGTTGAAAACACCACCGAGGGCGATTGGAACGACGTGGCGCTGACGCTGGTCAGCGGCCGGCCGATCTCGTACCGCATGGATCTGTACGAGCCGCTCTACGTCAAGCGTCCGGAGGAAACGCTGAACTTTTTCTCGTCGCTGAGGGCGCAGCGATACGGTCAAGACATGACGAAAGAAGAAGCGCTGGCGGCCGGCGATCGACTTCAACGCGAAGTTCGCCAGAAGGCCGCTCAGTTGGGGCGAAGCGCACGCGGAGGCGGGATGGTCGGCGGCGTCCCCGAACCAACGGCCGCGCCCGCTCTGGAGGCGGCGGCCGATGAAGCCGGCGCGACATTCGGATTCCAATATATTGGCAGCCAGCCGTCGGCCCAGGCTGGCGAAGTCGGCGAGCTGTTCCAATACACAATCGGCACACCGGTGACGCTGGCGCGTCACAAGTCGGCCATGCTGCCGATCGTCAACGAAACGATCAAGGGCGAGAAGGTTTCGATTTATATTCTTGCCGTTCAGCAGAAGCATCCGCTCGACGGCTTCCGACTGGTGAACTCGACGGATCTGCACCTGATGCAGGGCCCGATCACTGTGTTCGACGGCGCCGCCTATGCCGGTGACGCGATAATCGACGACATCTCGCCAGGATCCGAACGGCTGATCAGCTATGCGCTCGACCTCGACACCGAAGTGGCCCCAGAGAGTAAAGGGCGGCCGGAGCAGTTGGTTAGCGTCAAGATCATCAAGGGCACGATGCGCGTCACGCGCAAGCAGGTCCGTGAGCAGATTTACACAGTCAAGAACTCTGACAACAAGCCGAAGACCGTGTTGATCGAACAGCCGATTACGCCGGGCTGGAAGCTGACCGCGCCCGAAGAGCCCAGCGAGAAGACGCGCGACCGCTATCGGTTTGCGGTCCAAGCCGAGCCCGGAAAACCGGCCAAGCTGACCGTCGAAGAAGAGCAGCTCGTGAGCCAGCAGTTCGCCTTGACGAACATCGACGACGGCACGATTCGCTACTACACCAACAACAAGAAAGTCAGCCCGGAAGTCACCGCCGCATTGGAAGAAGTCGTTCGTCGCAAAAACTCGATCGAACAGGTGGCCCGCCGACGGGAGCGCTTGGAGAAGCAAATCAGCGAGATCACGGCCGAACAAGACCGGATCCGCCAGAACATGGGCCAGTTGGATCGCGCGTCGAACTTGTACAAGCGATACGTTGACAAATTCGGCGAGCAGGAGGACCAGGTCGAAAAGCTTCGCACGGAGATCGAAGCTCTGGCGACCGACGAAGCGAAGCAACGCAAGGCGCTGGACGACTTCCTGATCAACCTGAACGTCGGCTAGCCGTTCGCCGCCTGATTCGCTCGTATTTCATTCATCGCCCGCTGCTGTTGTGCTAACGCGATTCCCCCGGCGGACCCGCATTCTTGCCTGCGACGGTTGGTCCGGTTACAACCAGGCAAGAACCGCGTGCCAGCCGCATTGCTCGCGCGGCCACCACACGATCCCAAACGGTGCCAGCGGACCATCGACCATGCCCTCGAATCCACTGACACGACGAACCGCGCTCAAGCGGGGCTCGCTGGCCGCGGCCAGCGCCATGCTCATGACCCACCACGAACCGGCACGTGCTGACGAAGAACCGGCCGCCGGCTACATCGACGCCCACTCGCACGTTTGGACACCCGACGTGCAGCACTATCCGCTGGCCACCGGGTACAAACCGGCCGACATGAAGCCGCCGAGCTTCACGCCGAACGAACTGATGG
Organism: uncultured Planctomycetaceae bacterium; assembly: GCA_937952415.1. Lineage (GTDB taxonomy): Bacteria > Planctomycetota > Planctomycetia > Pirellulales > PALSA-1355 > CALFYT01. The sequence continues at coordinate 149,361 of CALFYT010000101.1, forward strand.
AGCATGCGCGGCCTTGCGGCGTCGAGCGCGTCGTGCTGATCCAGATGAGCTACTACCGCTTCGACAACAGTTACATGCTGTGGGCGATGCGCGAGTATCCCGGCACGTTTTCCGGAGTCGCGGTCGTCGACCATCATGCCTCCGACGTACGCGATACGATGCGGTCGTTGCGCAAACAGGGCGTGCGCGGCTTTCGCATCCATCCCGGCAGCGATCCGGTCGACATGTGGCTGGGCAGTGACGCGATGGCCGCCTTTTGGGGCTACGGTGCCGACGAGAACTTGGCGATGTGCGGTCTGGTCAATCCCGACGCCCTGGTGCCGCTCGACAAGATGTGCCAGCGCTTTCCGCGCACGCCGGTGGTCATCGACCACTTTGCACGCATCGGCGTCGACGGCACGATTCGCACGGCCGACGTGGACAACCTGTGTCGCCTGGCGCGCCACGAAAACACGCACGTCAAAGTCTCGGCGTTCTACGCGCTGGGCAAAAAGCAATCGCCCTACTTGGACCTTGGCCCCATGATCCGGCGCCTCGTCGACGCGTACGGGCCACAGCGGCTGATGTGGGCCACCGATTGCCCTTATCAGGTGCAGAACGGGCACACCTACCGCGATTCGGTCGAACTGATTCGCACGCGGCTCGACTCTCTTTCCAGCGATGATCGCCAGTGGCTGTTGCGAAAAACGGCCGAAAAGGTGTTCTTCAGCTAGTGAGGCCCCTCAGCGAGACAACACACGTCACGGCCACCGGCTGCGATGCGTTGTGGCAGCTACTCGTAACGCCATTTGACGATCCACGGGTCGTTGGTGCGCTTCTGAAAGCCGCGGAGCTTGCCTTTGAGCTGCTCGAGCGTTTCGGCGTGGCTGGCCTGCAATGCCAGGTTGTTCGACTCGTGCGGGTCGGCCTGCAGGTCGTACAGTTCAAACTCCGGCCGGGCCAAATACTCCGCCACCGAGCGCTTTCCGTACCGTGCATTGGGGCCTTTGGCCAGGGCCTCCTGCCACGTTGCCGACGCGAACAGGTCCGACGCCGACGGGTAAGTCAGCTTGTGTGCCACGTTCCAGATCAGCTTATAGCGCCGCGTTCGCGCCACGCGCATCGGATAGTACATCGTGATCTCGTGAAACGTGTGCGAGGCATAGATTTCGTCGAAGCCCTCGGCAGCAGGCTCGCTTAGCACCTTGAAGAACGACCGACCTTGCAGCACGGGGTCCGACGCCGGCAGACCCGCGAATTCCAAGATCGTGGGTGCAAGGTCGACCCAGGTGACCATGGCGTCGGTCTTCACGCCGCGTGACGTTGCATACGGATTGCGCACGATGCACGGTAGCCGCAAGCCGGGCTCGTACGTCGTGGTCTTTGCGCCTTGAAACGCGATGCCGTTGTCCGAAATGAACAGAAACAGCGTGTCGTCCCAGTGGCCGGCGTCTTTGAGAACCTGAATCAATCTGCCGATTCCTTGATCCAGCCGGGAGACGGATTGATAGTACTGCGCCAATTCCGCCCGACAGGTCGCAGTCGCCGGCAAGAACGGCGGCACGATCACGTCGGCCGGATCAAAGCGTTCGGTCCGGACACCCGGATACTCAGGCTTGTTACCGAACAGATTGGGCTTAAGCGGCCCGGTGCCAACTCCGCCGCCGCGATGCGGATCGGCCGTGCAGAAGTAAAGGAAGAACGGCTGCTCGCTGTTTGCGGATACGAATTCTCGGCAGTTGTCCGCCATCTGTACGCCGTTGCGCGCGTTGCCAGGCAGCGCCTCGTCAAACTGGTAAACCGACTCAGGCGCAACGTGATATTTGCCGATGCGGGCGGTCCGATATCCAGCTTCGGCCAACCGCGTACTCAGCGACTTGACCCGCGCGAACGAACTGAAGTGGTGTTCGGCGTGCTGATGTCCGTACTGACCGTTGGCGTGGTTGTATATGCCGCTGAGAATCACCGACCGGCTCGCACTGCAACTGGCGCTCGTACAAAAGGCGTGTGTAAACAGCAGCCCGTCGGCGGCAAGCCGATCCAGGTGTGGAGTCTTCACCGCCGTGTTGCCATAGCAGCCCAGGTCGTAGCCCAAGTCATCTACGACAACCAACACCACATTTTTCCCGGCGCCAGTCGCGTCGACCGCACACAAGGCTAGAACCGCCGCCGCCAAGAAGAATCGAAAGCCAACCATCATCCACCTTTGCGGAAAAACAATGCGTCGAGTCGTGCGTCCAATATGCTCGCCACACCGCCAGGGTTCAAGGCAACCGTCGGGCCCATGCTGCGGATTAGCCGTTTGAATTGCTGTCGGCGACGACGTCGTCCTCCGTAAATGTCAGCCAATGGGTTGCGTCGGCGGCCTTGGGCGATGCGGTCTCGGCCGCCTCTTCACCAGAACGTTCGACATGGACGAACCGCATCTGCCGCGGCCATTCGACGCAACCCAGCTCGACGAAATTCGGATCGACGTCGCTGGCGTTTGCGTCGTGCGCGCTGGGAAGTTCCAATGCATAGCGGATCTGCCCCCGCGGGTCGTACACCCGCAGTGTCGACGGCGTGCTTGGCTCGTCACCCGGCCCACAGCCCACGAGCAGTGCCACGTCGCCCTTTTCCAACGCCGCCGGCCATCGGTAGCGCGACAAGACTTCATCCAGAGAGTGTTTTGTCGTGCGGAGCACCACAAAGTCGGGCGAGGCCCGCACCGCATCGGCCAACGAAACAACCCCCGGCCGCTCCACAAGCGTCAGCGACTCGACGCTTACTCCACCCACCGACAATTCTTCGAGAGCCGCTTCGTGGGGTGAGCGCGCTTCGGGCTCCATGTCGCCGGCGCCGGCCAGCGCGGCAATCCGTTGCGCGGCGATGGCACGGCTAAATGCGACGTACGAAACCAGCGGGGTCCGGTCGACCGTGCCCGGCGCCTTTCCGGCCCCCAACGGGCGATCCAAAAAGCAGGCCATCCCGAGTTCGCGCAACTCAGCCGGAGTGGCGAGATCGGCCACGGCGACCCGCAGTGCCTCGCTGCCGACGTCGCCAAGCAAGTGTGCGAGTGGTTCACCGTCGAACAGCAATCGCCGCCGCGCGCCGGCGTTTAGAATTTGGTCCTCGGGAACGCGCGCCAGCGGCGGTGGCATCACGCGCAGGTTTTCTCCCTGCGACGTGGGAGCGTCCGGAACGCGATGTCCCTGGTAGTGCCGCCGCACGATACACGCCTGCCGCAGCGCGCGACGACGTATGCGAGCGATTCGCCGTCTCTGGTCGGAGTCGTTCGGCTTATCGCGCCAGGCGCGCGGATTAGCGGCCAGTAGGCGGATGTATTCCTTCAGGAGCGCATCGAGGAACAGCGCATCCGGATAGTTCGCGCCGTAGTTGTGAAACGTCGTCAAGTCGAACGCCGTCAAGTGCCGGCACAAGTGACGCAGCATCCAACCGATTGTGTCCAGCGTCGCTTCGCCGCCGATGGTCGGCTCGTCGGCGCAGCGAGATAGCGTTGCCACCCAGCGATCAACGAACCCGGTGTAGGGCGACAGGGCCACGTGGTTGAACAGCGCTTTCCAGATCATTTGCAGCCGTTCCGCGTTGCCTGGCCTGGTTGCAAACGCCGCCAGCGCTTGTGCGATTTCCGGTACGGTTTCGTCTGGCCCGGCCCGCAGCGCCGTCTCGACCGTTTTGGCCTGCTGCAACACGGGAACTCTGCCATCGAGCGCCGTGCGCAGCAGCTCGAGCGGGTCGCCATGCTCGGTGGAAGAGCACGGCAAGTCCGGCAGATACGCCACGCGCCCCAGCGAAAAGGCAGGCAGTGGCGATTCGTGCGAAGCGATGGGCAACCGGCTCGTGCCCGTCACGGCGGCGAACAAACCGTCTTGCAGGTGGGAAAGTAACCGATCGGGCGACGTCCGCCGCAGATCGACGCTGCCTACCCATTCGCGCAGCCACTTCTGCGCAGGCCGGCTGAGAATGACGCCGGGGCTCTGCTCGTAGGCCTCGAACGTGTGCGAAAGGATGCGACGAATGACGTGAACGCGGTGCTGCCGGCGGTCCCAGAGAAGCGAAATGAGCGGCACGGACGCGGCCGCGTCCGGCTCGTCGAAGTAGAGATGCCACGCGTCGAACGGCTCGACCTGCCTGGTTTGGTCTTCGGCCAAAAGGTGGCCGCGAAACAGTTCCCAGGAGGTCGCTTCGCCCAGGCTCCGCATGATTCGGAGCCGTCCGGTCGCCAGAAAAAAGTGGCCGGCGTCAAGCGCCGCGTCGATGGCGGCAACGATGGTATCGTCGGTGGACATGAAGGGCGACGCGGCTCGGCTTTCGGGCAGCCAGTTGAATGCAGTTGTTGGGCGAGCGCGCGGTCATTGACGCGCTCCATCCGTCCGGCAAAAATCCAACGTTTCGGCCCATTGTAGACCAACCTGCCCGACGAGCCGAGCGATGAACATCATACGTTTCCAGAACGCGCACGGCGAAGTAGGATTCGCTGCGCAGCAGCCGGACGGATCGGCCCACGAAATCGAAGGGGACCTGTTCGGCGACTATCGCGTCACGAGTCGAACGGCCGACGTGCATAAACTGTTGGCACCAATTGTCCCGACCGGCATTCTTTGCATCGGCCTGAACTATCGGCGGCATGCGGCTGAAGGAAACGCGCCGATTCCCAAGTGGCCCGTCCTGTTCATGAAGACCGTCAGCGCGGTTCAGAATCCGGGCGACCCGATCGTGCTGCCGCGCCGCCTGGAAAGCAAGCAAGTCGATTTTGAGTGCGAGCTGGCCGTAGTGATTGGCAAACGAGCGAAGAACGTCTCGCGCGATCGCGCGCTGGACTACGTGTTGGGCTACACCTGCGGCAACGACGTCAGTGCCCGTGATTGGCAGAAGGAGTTTGGCGGAAGTCAATGGTGCCGCGGCAAGACATTCGACACGTTTTGTCCGCTGGGCCCCTGCCTGGTGACGGCCGACGAGATCCCCAATCCTAACAGCCTGGCGATTCGCACTGTTCTCAACGGCGAGGTGATGCAGGACTGGAACACCGAAGACATGATTTTCGACGTGCCGGCGCTGATCGAGTTCCTCAGCGGCAGCACGACGTTATTGCCCGGCACCATCATCATGACCGGCACGCCTCACGGCGTCGGCATGGCTCGCAAGCCGCCGGTCTGGTTGAACGCGGGAGATCGGCTCACGATCGAAATCGAAAAGATCGGCTCACTGGAGAATCCGGTCGTCGAGGAGCCGCTCGACGCGGCTTCTTAAAGAATCCGGCTGCGGCGCCACGCAACCCGTCTCCGGCCGTTAGCCGGCCGGCGGAGTCAGGGCACTCGGGTCCGTGCCCAGGGATTGGTCCGAGGCCGGTCGCGGGCTGGACTACCTGCGCATCGACGGACCGGGTATCTTTACGGGGGCACGCAGCCGGCGGCCGAGTGCGTCGAGTGAGTGATTCGGCCGCCGCGAATTGCGTGATTTTTTGAATGACGCCCTTCGGGGCAGCGGCGTCTAAGCACCATTGCTCCCTCCCCCGCCTTCGCCATCCATGACCGAGACGCGATGAACGAACAGCCTCGCCGAATCATGTTGCCGCGTCACTTCGTGCGAAAGTGTCGCCAATTCCTGTTTAAGAAAAAGGTTGCCGACTCGACCGGCGTCGAAATGACCGGTGGCAGCCTACTGATGCGGACGCTCATATTCCGGCGCATCCTGCGCCGCAACGGCGTCGGCGGCAATGAACAGTTCGTCGGCGTGCTGGTGCCGCCTTCGGCCGGAGGTGTGTTGGCCAATACGGCCATCACGATGATGCGCAAGGTGCCGGTGAATCTTAATTACACGGTCAACTCCGAAACGCTCAATTACTGCATCGATCAGTGCGGCATCCGCCACGTGCTTACCAGTCGAAAATTCATGGAGCGGTTCGACTTCAAACTCAATGCCGAGTTGCTCTACCTAGAAGATCTGCGCGACCAAGTGAGCACGGCCGATAAGCTGGCCGGAATCTTGGGCGCCTACGTCTTTCCGGCCGCCGTGCTGGAACGCTGGCTCGGTCTGCATAAGTGTCAGTGGGACGACCTGTCCACGATCGTCTATACCTCCGGTTCCACCGGCACGCCTAAGGGCGTCATGCTCACGCACAGCAACATCGGCTCGAACGTGGCCTCGATCGAAGACACCCTGCGACTCGGAGAAGGCGACACCGTTTGCGGCATCCTGCCGCTGTTTCATTCAATGGGCTACACGATCGGGATCTGGGCCGTGCTGGGCACCGACGTCAAAGGCGCCTATCACTTCAGTCCGCTCGAACCGAAGGTCATTGGCAAGCTTTGCCGGGACCACGATATCACCATCATGGTCTCCACGCCCACGTTCCTGCGGTCGTACATGCGCCGCTGCACAAAGGAAGACTTCGCCACGCTTGATCTCGTGGTCACCGGCGCCGAGAAGCTGCCCACGGACTTACTCGAAGCGTTCGAGGAACAGTTCGGCATTCGGCCGATGGAAGGCTACGGCACGACCGAATTGTCGCCGGTCGTGGCGGCGAATCTGCCGCCCAATCGGGCTCCCGGCGGATCCGTCGAATGCCAACGGGTCGGAACAGTGGGCCGACCGATCCTCGGAGTACACGCCAAAGTCATCGACGTCGATACGGAAGAAGAGCTGGGCATGGACGAGCCGGGTATGCTCCTGATTCGCGGACCCAACGTGATGAAGGGCTACTACAAGATGCCCGAGCAAACGGCCAAGGTAATGCGCGACGGCTGGTACGTAACTGGCGACATGGCGATGATCGACGCCGACGGGTTCATCCACATTACCGGGCGGCTGAGCCGGTTTTCGAAAATCGGCGGCGAAATGGTGCCTCACATCCGCATCGAGGAGAGCCTTCAACGCTTGCTGGCCGAAGACGAGGAACAGTTGGCCGTTGCCGTCACGGCAGTTCCCGATGAACGGAAAGGCGAGCGGCTGATCGTCCTGCACTTGCCGACGAAGAAGACACCCAGCGAAATCGTCCAATCCCTCACGGCCGAAGGCCTGCCGAACTTGTGGATTCCTGGAAAGGATTGCTTTTTCGAGGTCGATGAGATTCCGGTGCTGGGGACCGGCAAGTTCGACCTGCGGGCGCTGCGCGAAATGGCCATGGACCGCGTGGCTGGCGGATCCGCCGCGAACCGGTAGCCGGCACGCTGGCAAAGCGGCGGCGCGATCGACGACTACGCAACGTGCCGCATCGACACATGCTCTTGGCGGCGCGCCATCGAGCATCTTCCGCGCGGCATCGAGCACTAGCGCCGCGCGACGAACTCGCGTTTCTCGGCCGGCTCGTCGGAATGTCGCGTCGATGCCGCTTCGATCGACTCGCGCAGCCGCGCTTTGTGGCCCACCTCGAGCGACAGCTCGGCAAAGCGGTCCTGCACGTCGGGCTCCAGGTTCGTGAGCTTGCGGGCCAGCCGGCTCACGCCAAGCGGATTGATTTCCGACGTACGCGAAATCTGACTAAGAAACGCCGCGGTCTCGACGAAGTTGTAGTCGGCCGCCCGGTTGACCAGCGGCTGCAACGTCTTGGCCAGTAGCTCGACACCGGCGTGATCGATATCGATGAACGTGTCCATTCGGCTGGTGACGTAGTAGCGTCCGTTCGTCTCGCGCATGTACCCACTCTTCAGAAGCAACACGCATCGGGCTTGAACCGGCCGCTTGAATAAGGGGCCGTCGTATCGGCCTTGCGCGTAGATGACCTGGGTCTCGTGATCGCTGTAGCAGTATTTCACTTCGCAGAGAGTACCGGCTCCATCGGTCGCGCGAAACGTATCTGGTCCGGTGCGCTGCAGGGCCACGTTGCTGATTTGCATCACTTCCCAGATGTTGACCACCACCTCAGGATGCCGCACAAGGAACAGGTACAGCTCGGGATCGCACTCGGCAACTTGAACCGGCAAGCGCCGAAAAATGCTGGTCTGGCCTAGGGTCGCCTGAATCTGCTGTCGGTCCTTCGCGTCGAGCTTGTCCATCGGGATCGCGCGAACGGCATCGTGCCGGGCTTCCCGACTCGAAGTAGCCTTGACCGAAGCACCGCCTGCTTGCGCGTCGCTTGCTAAGATCGAAATCGCCGCGATGCACGCCAGGCCTTGCAGGGTCCAACGCCTTCGTGCTGTGCGACAGTAGGACCGTGGTCGATCCGAGATTTGATGCGCGCAGGCGCAATCCGAGCCAGTTGGCGTTGCCATGCTCCCCCCCGAGCAGAATCCCCCCGCTTGCCGCGCTTTTCCAGTCGTGCGATGGCGCACCCTGGCGGCGGCTCGATCGGCCGATTGTGCCGACGTTAGAGTTTTTTCGGTTCGCGGAAGCGACCGAGGCGAGTCAAAATTCGCCCGCCCGACGTCATTTGCCGACGCATGCTAGCTAATCGAACGGTCGGCCAAACTTTCGGGCCAATGATTCGATCGCCGCGGGCGTGGATGGAGCGCGCGCGTGGATCAACTGCGGGGGCCGCGATAGACAGAACGCCTGCGACCACGACGGCGCGGCCCGGAAACGCGAGAAGGGCTACCGGCGGCTCACGTCGAGTACCGTGACCCGCTGCACGCTGATGTGTTGCCGCCGCAGGTCGGTCATGTAACCGCGCTGGCCGCTGACGCCAACGTAGCGATCGACGTAGGGCCGCAAATTTACGCCGGGTGCGGGCGTAACGAATGAAATCACCGCGTTTGAGTCGTCGACCAACGCGTATTGCGGTCCACCCACCTTTTCAGAGATCACCGGAGACAGTCGGCCAACGCCGTCGAACTGGCTCATGTCGGGGCGCGTGCCTTGGGCGACCGGCGCCGTGGGTTGGCTCGGCAACAGCGCCCCGGGCTTCCGCAGCGCGACGTGCCTGCTCCGAATGTCCTCGAATCGATCGAGCTTGCCCAACAGGATGCGGGCTTGGCCACGCTCGACCGGAGTTTCGGCCTCGTTCAAGAGGTCATTCGTCCGTTGGCGCAGGTCCTCGAACGACCAGTCGGCGATGTCTTTGGCGACCATCACCGTAAGATCCACTTCCAATTGCGCTAGCTTTCGCCCCACGATCGAAGTCGGATCGACGGTTGGCGGCGCGCGCGTTCCCGCGGCTTGGTCGAGCGGTGCTTCGGAAAGGTCGTCGGCTGATTCGCTCTGCGAACTTGCCAATCGCACCCCCGAATCTTCGTCGGTTTCGCCCACGTAACCGTCCGCCAGCTCGGCGTCGCGCTGGCTGGCCACCACGTCGGCCGGAAGACTGCGATCGACGTACTTGGCAAAGATCCAGCGAAATTCTCCGGCCGGCGGGGCAATCTTGCACCAGGGTGAGTCATCGCGCGGCGGCGCGACCAGTTCGACCTTCTCGCCGCGCTCAAGCCGTACCTGCACCACGTCGCGCACGTCGCTGAACCGGCTGCCGACCCGGGCAACCACGCGGTCCGAGTTGACAGTTGCCAGGCTGTCCGGCTCGGTGTCGAGATGTCGCTTGGCGACCCACGCAAAGCTGTCGCGTGGTGGACGAATGGCCAGCCACCCGCCCGGATCGTGGCGATAGACCTCCACGCGCTCGCCCTTGGGCAGTTTGTCGGTGGGGTAGTAGTTGCGCCCGGGGCCGCTGCGCACGTAGACGTCGTCGGACGTGACGTAAGCGATGTACGGAGCCTCCTCGGCCGCGCTTGCTTGCACAGCGATAGCGACCAGCAGGATTGCGCCAATTAGTTGGCACCGCATCCGATTCGCTCCTCGGGCCTCTACTTTGGGATTCGGCTGGCGTCTTCGTTGGTCAGCCTGGTGCATGGCAGCGACGAACCGTAGGCGTCGCGGGCATTGCGACGACGGAGCTGGACCAAACGGGGACGGACCAGCGGGCCACGCGAAAAACAGGCGGTGGCTTGTAGTGAAACGGAGCCGACCGTTCAAGGGGAGTTCCCCGCGGCGACTCAATGCTAGCTGCTGGCGTCGCGCAGCTTTTCCATCGTGACGACGTTGCCGCGGTCGTTGTATTCCACGCGGTTCATGAAGTTCCGCATCAGCATGATGCCACGGCCATTGGGCACGTCAAGATGCTCGTCATCCGTGCAGTCGGGAACCGCCTCGGGATCGAACCCGGAGCCTTCGTCGCTAACCTCGATCCAGATCTTGTCCGGCGTAGAGCGGCAAACGACACGGACTTTCTTCGAGGCGTCCAGGCAATTGCCGTGCTTGATCGCGTTGACAACCGCCTCTTCCAGCGCGAGCCGCAGACCGAAGATGTCGCGCGGCGACCATCCTTCCGCCTCGAGCTTCTCCAAGAGCTCGGCAAGAACCCGATGGCCCTCGCCCAGTACGCTGGCGATCTGGCGGTCGATAGTCCAGGGCGCGGGTTGCTTTGACATGGGTTACCGCGTTGTCAATCCGCCAACGTTGATCAACTGCCCATTCACGGAAAACTCGGCCGTGGCACTACGGTTCGCCGCGGACGCAAGGCACGGGTCTGGCCGTTAGAAGCTGGCCAGCGCATCGGCCTCGTCGTCTTTGATGTCGAAGAGCTTGTTGAGCTTCGTGATCGCGAAGACTTCGTAGATCTCCGGCCGGATGTTGCTCAGCTTAAGTTTTCCGTTGTGAGCTTTGACTTTCTTGTCGAGCGTAATCAGCTTGCCCAGCGCGGCACTCGACAAGAACTCGACTGAAGAAAAATTCAACAGCAAGTTTTTGCGGTCGTCCTCCTCGATGAGTTGGAACAGCTCTTGCCCCAGCTCTTGGATATTGGCCTCGTCGAGGATTTTTCGGTCGACAAAGCGGACCACGCTCACGTCGCCGACTTCGTTCAGTTGCAATCGCCGATGACCGGCCATCAAACCCGCTCCTATGAAAAGTTGCTGCGAATGACCCCTGCAGCCATGAGCCGTTGTTTCTTCACGCGGCTAGCAACGCTCCAACACCTTGCGTTGTCTTGTCGACTTACGTCCGGCGTCGTGCCGTGTCTGGGTGGACCGGCAATCCTCCAGCGTACAAACCTGTTATGATAGCTCCACGACACTCACTGTCAAGCTGACAGACATCGGCGCGATCGGCCACGCCCAGCCGAAAAACCGTCGCCACCAGCCAACCGCATGCGCTTGCAGCGGATCTCCGGCGACGACGACCACAAACATCGTGCGCCGACTGGCGATCGCACAGCACACCGCCCCGCCGCGCGCCATCGCGTCACGCCCTACGACGCCACCAGCACGTGTTCGGCCAGCGCGTCGCGCAACGGATCCACATGCTCGGCGCACAACCCCAAGTGAATGTGCCGCCGCCAGCCTTCGGCAAACTCAAATCGGCCCGACAACTGACCGACTTCGCGCATCAGGTCTTTCATCGTCTCCAGGTACGAATCGAATCCCTGGCTGACGTCGAGCCATTCTTTCTGGCTCTTGTGGCAGGAAAGCATCGCAGTCTTCTGGTCCATCACGCTGCCCACGTCGACGAACATCCCCGGCCGCACCAATTCGCCCAGCGGATCCCGGTTGCCGTGCGGTTGTGCGTGATAGATGGTCACCGGCTGCTCGACCGGCGGGCGCGCCGGATCGGTCGGGTAGTTGGGCATCCCGCGCACGAATGCCGCCGTAACCGCAAGTCGGCAGGCGTTCATATGATCTTCCATGTAGTCGCTCGGCGCGTGAACCAGCAGAATCTCCGGAGCCACTTGCCGCATCACGGCCGCGAGTCGGGTGAGCATCGCATGCTCGTAGAAGATCTCCAGGTCGTTCACCAAACTGGCATGAAACTCGGCCGAGATACTGTCCGCCGCGTCGATCGCCTCCTGCTGCCGAATTCGGGCTGTTCCGGTCGCGTTATGCTCGGCCGATCCGCAGCAGCCATTGGCGATGTTCATGTAGTGAATCTCGTAGCCCGCTTCGCGCAGCAGGATCAGCGTGCCGGCCATCACAAACTCGATGTCGTCCGGATGGGCTGCAACGGCAAACGCACGTTTCTTGGATGAGTTCATCGAATCTTCGCAACTACGGATTGCTTATCAATGGGTCGAACCGTGCGCTCCACGCATCCGGTCTTTGACGTACTGAACGGCCGCGCACTCGAACGCACGGTCCGCCGCGACGACATGCAAAGCACGCCCGATGGCTGGCGTTCGTGCGCGATCAGTGCATCTCCGCTGCGCACTGCCCAATTCCGCCGCGATAGAAATTGAACTGCACGTTGGGATGATCGGCCAGCAGCGACATCGGTACGGCGCTGTCCGGCAGCCCTTTCGAGATCATCAGCGTCGTCAAGCGCTGTCCAAACGGATTGTCATGTTTGCCCGCGTGCCAGATCGAAACTTTCTCAGATTTCCAGGTCTCAACGGGTCCGACACTAAACGCCTGCGTTGGCACGCCCGTCACCACGCCCCCGCCCGAGGTCCGCGCATTTTGAATCAACGTCATGGGGTGTAAGTCGACCAATCGAGTTCCCAGTTTGCGATATTCCTCGGGCGACGGAGGCTGGTCGCTGAAGTCGCCTTCGCGTCGCGGGGGATCGTTGAACGCCCAATGTTTGACTTCGCCCTGCCCTCCTTGCATCACGACGCACCGCGATTCGTCGAAGCTACGCGAAAAATCGTCAACCGGAAGCGCGGGAAAGTGCAGGTTCTCAGCGGGCATGCGCAGCTCGGGCCGAATCCGATCGAAGCACAATTCAAGATCCGCCCGAGCAAAGCTCAGCGGAAAGTCCTTGGCCACCGGTCGCCCGTTGACCGCCCATTCGTCCATGCCCCAAAAATGAGCGTGCCGCAAATCAAGATTCAGCTCGTTGACCAGTCGCGCCACAAGCGGCAACTGTTCGGTGGGGCCGATCGGTCCACAAATGCCCGCCGGTCGTTCTTCGGTCGCTTGCTGCCAGGCGGTGATGTACTCGAGCGCTTCGGCCAGATAGAAGTCTTCCAGCGTGTCGTAGAATCGCACTTCGAAACCAGGCCGCGACAGACTGAGCAGATCATCCGCCTTCAGCCTGGCGGCCGCGTCGAGGATCTCTTGATCCAACGTCGTATAGTCCCACCATTCCGGTGCCACCTTGCTCAACGGGCGCACGCGTGTCTCCTTGCTTGAAAGGTCGGTAGTTTGTTTGGCAGCGTACACTCCCTGTCTCGCTCAGCGACGCAGTCTACCAAAATAGCCGGCGGCATTCATGCGACCACCTGTCGCCGCCGGGACGCGACGAATCGTCCGCCAGGAGGATGGCAATCGCCGCGCTACATCGCCTACAATAAGCCGAATGTGACGGTTTCGAGGCCCGCTTGACTATCCGTCCTCTTCTACAAGGAGCAATCTCATGGTGCTGAGCCGATTAGGAATGTGGATGTTGTTGACCGCGGGCGTATTGTTGACGATCGGCCACGGGACACTACACGCCGCCGACGCACCGAAGGAAGACGTCGCGAACGAGGAGTCTGTCGCCAAGGACGACGCAAAAGACAAGAAGACCGATCCCTACGCGCTGCCGGAAGATGCCGACGTCAAACAGCTTCTGGCGTTCATCAAGCAGGTTCAAACGATCCGCCCGCGCACAGCGGCAGAACTTCGAGAGCACTATCCGAAATCGCAGGCGGCGATTCGGTCAGCGATTGAGAAGATCCAACAAATTGCGACTGACGAAGACAAGCAACTTGCCGGATACTACGACGCAATCGACCAGCTTCTTTACATGCGCACCCGCAGCACTGCCAATGCGACCGACGACGCAAAGCAGGCACTTCTCGAGGACGTGCGCAAAGCGCTCGCCGAAGAGCGCAAGCCGACCGCGTATCTTGTTGCCGCGGCTCAGGGCGTCGGCCGGTTATACGAGTTTAAAGACCCGGACCGGGCGGCTCAGATTTACGACGAGTTTGGCAGTACACTGGCCAAGAGCTCCGATCCGGCCATGGCCCGCCGTGGGGCGGTCATGCAGGGCGCCGCCCGCCGCGTCAAACTGGTCGGCCAGCCGCTTGAGCTGAGCGGCACGCTGATGGACGGCAGTACCTTTGACTGGGGAAGCTATCGTGGCAAGGTCGTGCTGGTTGATTTTTGGGCCACATGGTGCGGTCCGTGCTTGCGCGAGTTGCCGAACGTGAAGAAAAACTACGAGGCGTTTCACGATAAGGGCTTCGAGGTTGTCGCGATCAGCCTCGATGACGATCGCGCCAAGCTGGAAGCGTTTTTGGAAAAGGATCCCAAGCCCTGGGCCAACCTGCACGACGGCGGTTGGAGCGACAACGACGTCGCGACCTATTACGGCATCATGGGTATCCCGACGGTGATCCTTGTTGACAAAGAAGGAAAGGTGGTCAGCACCCGAGCCCGCGGAGCCGAACTGGGCCGCTTGCTCGAAGAGCAATTGGGGCCGCCCGAAGAGAAAGACACGGGCGATGCCGAGTCGTCCGACGACGAAGCCAAGACGTCCGACTAAGTAGGCGTCGCGCACCTTGACGCGCGTCGCCGCGGGACGGAGTGCCTTGCCGTGACCGTCGCGCACCCCGTAAAATGCGGGGGCACGCGGGCCATGGAGATGGTCCATGTGCCCCCTTTGCATTCCCAACCAGTCGCGAACAATAAGTTCTCTCAACCGACCAAGGAGGCTTCGATGGCCACGATCACCAAGACGGCACACGGGCCGCAAGTCCGCCAGACCCAATGCTTCATCGGCGGCGAATGGGTCCCCGCGGCCAGCGGCAAGACGTTTGACACGATGAACCCGGCCACCGAGGAGGTCATCGCGCAAGTCGCCGAAGGCGACGCGGCCGACATTGATCTGGCCGTCGAGGCCGCGCGCAACGCCTTCGAAAATGGCCCCTGGGCGAAGATGGACGCCCGTGACCGCGGCCGCCTGATCCTCAAATTGGCCGATCTGATCGAGCAAGAGGCCGGTGAACTGGCCGCGCTGGAAACGCTCGACAACGGCAAGCCGATCCGCGAAGCCAAGGCCGCCGATCTGCCGCTGACGATTGATTGCCTGCGCTACTACGCCGGTTGGGCTGACAAAGTGCATGGCCAAACGATTCCCATCCGCGGCAACTTCCTTTGCTACACACGGCGCGAGCCGGTCGGCGTGGTCGGGCAGATCATCCCCTGGAACTTCCCGATGCTGATGACGGCGTGGAAGTGGGGCCCCGCATTGGCCGCCGGCTGCACGATCGTGATGAAGCCGGCAGAGCAAACGCCGCTGACCTGCCTGCGGATGGCCCGGCTGGCGCAAAAAGCTGGCATTCCCGATGGCGTGATCAACGTGGTTCCCGGTTTCGGGCCGACCGCCGGCGCTTCGATCGTAAAGCATCCGGGCGTCGACAAGGTGGCTTTCACCGGCGAATACAAGACGGCCCAGATCATCATGAAAGACGCCGCGCAAACGCTAAAGCGGCTGACCTTTGAACTGGGCGGCAAGAGCCCCAACATCGTCTTTGCCGATTCGGATCTCGACGCCGCCGCCGTCGGCGCACATGCCGGACTGTACCTCAATCAGGGACAGTGCTGCTGCGCTGGCAGCCGGTTGTTCGTCGAAGAGAAAGTCCACGACAAATTCGTCGACAAGCTGACCCAAATGAACAAGAGTCGCAAAGTCGGCGATCCGTTCGATCCCGAAACTGAACAGGGGGCGCAGGTCGACAAAGCGCAATTCGACAAGATCATGCACTACATCGATCTGGGCAAGAAGGAAGGTGCCCAGTGCGTTACCGGCGGCAAACGGCACGGCGACCGCGGGTTCTTTATTGAACCCACGCTGTTTACCGAAGCGCAGGACGACATGTCGATTGCCAAGGACGAGATCTTTGGCCCGGTACTGTCGGTCTTCAAGTTCAAAGACGTCGACGAAGTGGTCGACCGTGGAAACAAGACGTTCTACGGCCTGGCCGCCGCCGTGTGGACGCGCGACGTGGGCAAAGCCACGAGCCTGGCTGCCCGGCTGCGGGCTGGAACGGTCTGGGTCAACTGCTACGACGTTTTCGACACGGCCGCGCCGTTTGGCGGTTTCAAGATGTCGGGCCTGGGACGCGAGCTGGGCGAAGAAGGCCTCAAGCCTTATCTGGAAACCAAGACAGTGACGGTGAGCATGGACTAGGCGCGCTACTGCGTGCCAAACCAACGAACCAAGCCGCGCTGACTGGCCTGCTCTTGCAGGGTGGCAGCGCGGCTTGTTATTTGAATGGCGCTTCGGCAAGGGCGCGCAACCCAATTCTCGGCCCGCGCGCTACCGGCACTGCTGGTTTGACAATCCGCGCCGGCGGCCCGTAGAATGCCACACTCCGCCCTGCGGCATCCGTGCTTTTCTCCAATGGCCAAGTCGACTTACAAGGAATCTGGCGTCGATCTGGCCGTCTATCGGCAGTCGATGGCTCGGCTGCCAAAACTGCTCCACCGCACGCACACGCCCCGCGTCATCCGCAATGACGGTGGCTTCGCCGGACTGTTTCAGCTCGACTTCGCCAATGCCCTATTTGCACGCAGATACGAAGACCCGGTACTCGTTTCGTGTACGGACGGCGTCGGCACGAAGCTAAAGGTGGCAACCCTGGCCGGCGTGCATAACACGGTCGGCATCGACCTGGTCGCAATGAGCGTCAACGATGCTATTTGCACCGGGGCGGAGCCACTTTTCTTCCTGGACTACGTGGCGATGTCGCACGATGATCCGGAGCTGCTCGAGCAGATCGTCGAGGGCATCTCGGCCGGGTGCACCGACGCGGATTGTGCCCTGCTGGGAGGCGAGACGGCGATCATGCCGGACCTGTACGCTCGCGGCGACTACGACCTGGCCGGTTTTTGCGTGGCGGTGGCCGAGCGGGCGAAGCTGATCGACGGCAGCATGATCGGTCCCGACGACGTCGTGCTGGGTTTGGCGTCCAGCGGGCTGCACTCCAACGGCTACAGTCTGGTCCGCAAGATCGTTTTCGAGTCTGCCGGCCTTGGCGTCGACGAACACGTCGACGAGCTCGGGCAGACGGTGGCCGACGCGCTGCTCGAGCCCACACGACTCTACGTCCGGCCCGTGCGGTCCGTGCTCAACTACTACACAGTCAAGCGCGTTGTCCACGGAATTGCCCATATCACGGGCGGTGGGCTGCACGAAAACCTTGAGCGGATCTTGCCCGAGGGAATTCAAGCGGTCATCGAGCGCGAAAGTTGGAGCGTGCCCGGCGTGTTCCGCTGGTTGCAACAACTCGGCTCAGTCGACGCCGACGAGATGGACCGGGTGTTTAACATGGGCATCGGCATGGCGCTGGTGGTCAGCTCGTACTACGCCGACGCGATTCGCCACCAATTGGCCGACCTGGGGGTCGAGAGCTGGGCCATCGGCAAAATGCGGCCAGGCGAGCGCAGCGTGGTTTGGGCTTAGCGGGCGACTAGAAGCGCCGGCCCGCTATGCATCCGGCGACTACGGAACGGCCGCCGTCGCCAAGGTCGCGCCGGGTTTCGAAGGGCCGGCGCGTTCGATCGCCGCCAGCACCTGTTTCTTGGTAATCAAATCGCGCAACACGATCGGTGCATTGGGACTGCCGGCCGGAAACACCGCCAGTACGGGAATCGAATTGCTGTCGAGCGATTCGAGCGCTTGCTTGATCTCGTCGGAGCCGTCGGTCCAATCGGCCAGTAGCGGCACCACATTGTTTTTGTCGATCAGTTCCTTAACGGCGTCGGTCTCGATCGCCGTGGCCAGATTGACCTTGCAGGTCAAGCACCAGTCGGCCGTAAAGTCGACCAGCACCGTATGGCCTTCGGAACTGAGCCGCTCGACTTCGGAACGAGAAAACGTCTTCCAAGCGATCAACGATTCCTGCGGCGTCAACCACTGAAACGCGACCAGTCCGACCGCCCCGGCAACCACCGCACCTTGTACCCAGGCGGTCAAACGCCGGCTCAGCGGTTCGGTCATCGACACCCGACCGATCCACCAACAGGCGACCCACAGGCCGACCATCATGGCGAACGTCGGCACCAGGTAATCGGGATCCATGAACGTGAACAGGAATACGATCGTGCCTAACAAGACAAAACCCATCAGGTGCTTGAATGTTTCCATCCACGCGCCCGGCTTTGGCAAGAAGCGAATCAGCCGTGGGAAGGCACCAATTAACAGGTAGGGCGAGGCCATGCCAACGCCCATCGCGCCAAACACCAGAAACGTGACGGCCGGCGGCTGGCGCAACAAGAAGCCAAACACGGATCCCAAGAACGGCCCGCTACACGGCGTCGAGAGGATAGTGGCCATCACGCCCTTGGAAAACGCGCCGACGACCCCTTCGCGCGTCGCCAACTCGTTGGCCGCACCGGAACTGGCGAAACCCGGAATGGGAATCTCCCACACGCCCAGAAAACTGAGCGCCATGACGAAGACGACCGCGACCATGATGACGTTGAACGTCGTCGAGCTGAATTGTTGCCCCCAGCCGAGATTCTGATCGCTCAGGCCCAAGCTGGCCCCGCTGGCCAATACGGCCAGCACCATGAACACGCTCAACAGTCCGAGCGAATACCAGATGTTCAGCGCCAGGATTTGTGCGCGGCTGCGCCCGGCTTGCTCGGCGAACGACAGCACCTTGAGGCCAATGACCGGCAGCACGCAGGGCATGAAGTTCAACAGGAAACCACCGGCCAGGCTGGCCAGAATGATCATTGGCAGCGAGGCGAGTTGGCCCCCTTCGACGACCGTCTCGACAGGCTCGCTCTCGACTCGTCGCGTATTGTGCGTCTCGGCCAGCTTTGCCGCTTCGCCGTACTTGCCGTCGGTAAAGGTCAGCGGCGACGATCCCTTGCCGTTGCTGGCCGCGCTGACCACGATCGTTCCGTCAAACTTGGCCCCGCGCGGCAGATCGCACGTGTTGGCCTGACAAACCTGATACCCGATCGAACCGCTGATCGGATACTGACCGGGCCGCGCGTCTTTGGGAATCCGGATCGTCGTGGTCCAGGCGACGCTCCCTTCGTGGTAACGTTGCGGCTGGGCCCCTTCGAACAGCGGCTCGCCCTCGATGGCCTGGCTGCTGGCCGAAGTGCGCGTAAACGGCAAGCCGGACGTATTGGTCAACACGATCAGCGTCGGCTTATTACCCAGCGAGCCGCTGTCGGTGTTGGCCAATTCGTAAATGTGCCAATGCAGCGCTGGCGTGGCTTCGATGATCAGCTTTGCTTGCCCACCCGGGGCCACGTTCTGCGGCTCGATCCGCCCGCTGAGCGTGACGTGCTGATTCGGATCGGTGTAACTGGCAACCGATGCCGTCGTTTGCTGCGGAACCTGCATCGCGGCGGCGAAGCCGAATGCATGGGGCGGCAAACACCTACCCTCGTTGCAAGCCTGAATTCGGGCCTTCCCGGCGATGGTGAGATTTGCGGTGTTGGTCCCCGGCTTGAATTCAACAGGGGCCTGCCACGTTACTTCGCGCTCGAATTGGCGGAATACGGCGCCGTCTTTTTCGACGACTTCCGGCGGCAGATTGGGCCGAAATTCGCCTACCTGCCGGTAACTGCCCGACGGATCGATCGAAATCGTCGTCGGCACGGCCTGGACAGGCTTCTGGTCCAGTGCATAGATGTGCCAGCCGGGCTGCACCCGGGCGGTCACCGACAGCGTGCCCCGTCCGTCCGCCGCCGGGGGCGAAAAATGGGCCTCGACCGACACCACGGATTCGGGTGTATCGAGTACTCCACCGACTTGGCCGGTCAGTGGCGCACCGGTCAGGATGTTGTCCACTTGCGGGGGCGGCTGGCCCCACGCCAGATCGCACACCAACGCAATCACGCCGACCCACGACCAAACCGCATAGCGGGGCATTGCGAGTATCCTTCTTATATCCTTACGTGATAAGGCATTAAGGAATGCATCGATATTCTAACGCTGGTCGTCAATCAGGGTCAACGTCGGTTCCATGTCGCAGCCAGCCACAACTCGGCACGCCGCGACCGTCAGTGAGACGCATCACAAACTGGCGACTCGTGGCACGTTTCCGCGATTTTAGTCAGTGCGCATTCCGCGAGCCTGGCCGGTGCTACTACGCACTGCACCGCCAGACAGTTCGGTCCGGCGCCAAAACCGGCCGCCAGCCGGCGCCCGTATCCTCCCTATCCAAAGTCTATGCCGCCGCGGCGGACCAGCGTTCCAAGCCGCTGGACGAACTCGTCAACGCGAGCCAAAACACCGGCCGGATCCGAGAAAACGCGCTCCTCAAGATACAGCCATTCCAGCCACTGCAATCCGCCCATCAACACCGTGCTTTGGTCGAACGCCGCAACCAATTGGCGCTCGTCGTCACTCAGCGGCCGAACGCGCTCGTAGGCTCGCAGGCCCATTTTCCAGGCTTCTGCGTCGTCGCACGCCAGGCTGCCCAGCAAGCGCGCCACGTCCGCCGCAACGCTGCCCGGCCGCATCGAACCAAAGTCGACGATGCCGCTCACGTCGTCGTCCTGGAACAACACGTGGGCGTGCCAGACGTCGCGGATGCACGGTTGCAATCCCACGTGCAGCCGGGCGGCCGATTCCAACGTGGCCATCACGCGCGGGGCGGCAACGGAGAACAATTCGAGCAGCACCTGCCCGCGAGCCGCTAATTCCGGCCACGCGCCGTTGTGCGTGGCGGCACGCAATACGTCGATGCGACCTTCCAGTAGGCCACGCAACCGCCCCCGACGCTCAAGAATACCGGGCGAGTCCACCGGGCCATTGTCAGGCAAAGGAAAGGTTGCCGCCGCGCAATGAAACTTGGCCAGCGCGGCCAAGGCGTTTTTCAGCCGGGCCGGACTCGGACGTCGCCGGTAGTCGGCCGTGCCTGGCAACCAGTGAGTCAATTCCCACAAGTGTCCAGCGAACAATACATAGCCGTGGCGGTGGCGGGTCTCCAGCGGCAGGGGCACCCGATGGAAGCCCTCCTGGTCGACGTGCCAGAGCACGGCCTGGATGAATTCGAGTCGCTGCTGGTCGGGGTGCCCCGGCGGCCACCGACGCAGGCAAAGCGGACCGTAGGGCGATTGCAGCCGCCAGAGCCGGGCGCCGCTGAACCCGCCAGTCTCCAGCAACGCCTCGACGGCGCGCGGCTGGCAGTCGTCTGGGTAGACGCGCAGCACTTGTTCGATTTTTCTCTCGACGGCCATCGCCCGAAATCTCGCCGGCCACGGGGCGGAAAAACGCGCACTGTTCAGTTTCTTCGGCATGTATAATACAGGCACATTCCTCACCAGCGGTAAATCAGGACAGTCGACCTGAAAACCCTGCCCTTTTCGGCTTGCCCCGGCAGACGGAACTGTGACTTCGATGGGGTATTTGGAACTGGCTAGATTAGGATATATTTAACGCGATTGACGGCGACACGCTCGCGCAACTCGCGCTAAATCCACCCCCGCCGCGTGTCTCACTTGGCTTCAGAGAGAGAAATCCGATGATCAGGCGCTACCCCTTAGTCGGTTGTGTGGCAAGTTGCTGCTTGCTCTTGGTGATTGCAACGGCCCGTGCCGACGACCCCAAGCCCCCATCCGGCTCGTCCAGCTCGTCGGAGAAGAAAGACGACAGCAAGTCCAAGTCGAGCGAGAGCAAGTCCAGCTCTTCCTCCAAAAAGCCGTATGCCGAGGTCATCAAGGATCACGAGACGTACGACGGCATGATCAAGTTGCACCGTAAGGGCAACAAGCTGCTGGCCGAGCTGTCGAGCAGCGACTTGAACAAGGACTACATCGTGCTGATCTCGATTGCTCGCGGCATCGGGCGCGGCTCGCTGCTGGCCGGCATGAGCTGGGGATTCGGCGACGATTGGATCTGGCAATTCCGCAAGTCCGACGACCGGATTCACGTCGTTCGCCGCAACGTGCGCTTCAAAGCCAAGAAGGACGATCCGCAGCAACGGGCCGTCGGGCTGGCGTTTACCGACAGCGTGCTATTCAGCCTGCCGATCATCACCCGCAGCCCGAGCGGTGCCTACGTCGTGGACATGACCAGCGTGTTCATGGGCGACCTGCCGCAGATCTCGTCCGTGCTGCCCGGCTTCACGTTTTCGGAGCAGAAATCGGCCTGGGCGACCGGCTTTCCCAAGGCGTTTCCGAACAACATCGAGCTGGAAGTGGCCGCTACGTACGCCTCCAGCGGCAAGACCAGCATCGACTCGGTCGCCGATAGTCGCGGAGCGACGATCAACGTTCATTATTCGATCAGCGCCCTGCCCAACACCGGGTACAAGCCGCGGATGGCGGACGATCGCGTCGGCTACTTTCTGACCGTGGTCAAGGACTGGTCGCACCAGAGCGACGACGATCGGTTCGTGCGCTACATCAATCGTTGGGACCTGCAAAAAGCCGATCCCTCTGCTGACCTTTCGCCTCCGAAGAAGCCGATCACCTTCTGGCTGGAAAAGACCATTCCCTACGCCTACCGCAAGCCGATCCGTGAAGGCATCGAGGAATGGAACAAGGCGTTCGAGAAGGCGGGGTTCGTAAACGCCATCGAAGTCCGCCAGCAGCAAGACAACGACGAATGGGATCCCGAAGACATTCGCTACAACACGTTTCGCTGGATTACGGCCAGCGCCGCGTTTGCGATGGGGCCGTCGCGGGTTAATCCGCACACCGGCCAGATCCTTGACGCCGACGTCATCTTCGACGCCGACTTCCTGCAATTCTGGAAGCAGGAATACGAAACGTTCACCGAGGATGACGTAGCCGCAATGACCGGCGGGCCGCTCGATCTGCGCAGTTATCAGCAGCAGTTGGAGAACCAGCCGCCCGGCCACGCCGTCCAATGCGACCTGCACAACGGACTGGCCCGGGAGTTTGCGCTGGCCGCGGCCGTGATGGCCGGCCGCAAGTCGAACGAGGAAGACCTCGAGCGGCTGATCAAGCAAGGGCTCAAGGAAGTGACGATGCACGAAATTGGCCATACGCTTGGGCTGCGGCACAATTTTAAGGCCAGCACGATGCTGTCGCTGGAGGAGATCAACAACACGGACAAGACGAGCGAGGTCGGTTTGACCGCCTCGGTGATGGATTACAACCCCACAAACCTCATGCCCAAGGGCAAGTCACAGGGCGACTACTTCTCGACGACCATCGGCCCGTATGACGTGTGGGCCATCGAGTACGGCTATAAACCGCTTTCTGGCGGCACCGAAGGCGAAGTCAAGGAATTGACGAAGATCGCTGCCCGTTGCGGCGAACCGCAGTTGGCCTACGCTACCGACGAGGACACGCGCGGCATCGACCCCGATCCGCTGTCGAACCGGTTCGACATGGGCAAAGACCCGATGGAATACGCCAAGCTCCGCGTTGCCCTGATCGCCGAGCAATGGCCCAACGTGATCGAGGAAACCACCGAGGACGGCGAAGGCTACCAAAAAGTGCGTCGCGCGTTCGGCGTGTTGCTCGGCAACCACGGCCAGGCAATGTACTTCGTGTCGCGGTTCATCGGCGGCATGTATGTCACGCGAGCACACAAGGGCGATCCCAACGCCGAACCACCGTTCGTCGTGGTCGACGCCAAGAAGCAGCGCGAAGCGCTGGAGATGCTTGAGAATCAGGTATTCAACGACAAGCCGTTTGAGTTTCCGCCGGAATTGTACGGCTATCTGGCCAGCTCGCGATGGTGGCACTGGGGATCGTCGTTGCCCGTGCGCAGCGACTACCCGGTCCACGAGGTGATCGGCATGTGGCAAAGCCGCATCCTGTCTCAACTGCTCTCATCGCTGACGCTCGACCGATTGCACGACAGCGAACTGCACCTCCCACCGGACGAAGACGCGCTGACCACCGCCGAGTTGATCGAACGGCTGACCAAGAGCATCTTCTCCGAGATCGACGACCTACCCGAAGCCGAGTACACCAACCGTAAGCCGGCCATCAGCAGCTTGCGGCGTAATTTGCAGCGTACGTACTTGAAACGGCTGGCCGGAATTGCGCTGGGCGATTCCGGCGCGCCCGAAGACTGCCAGACCGTGGCTTTCGCGGAACTCAAGTCGCTCGAGAAACGGATGAATGACCGGCTCGAAGAGGGCGACAAAATGGACTCGTATAGTCGCGCCCACTTGGAGGAGTCGGCCAGCCGGATTCGCAAAGTAATCGACAGCCGGCTGACGTTCAGCCGACCGTAGTTCGAGCGTCAATCGTGTTCGCGTCGGCATCACGCCGCTAGCGCTGCACTAAGGAAGAGCCGCGACGCCATGAGAATGGTCATTGCCGTCATTCAGCCGACAAAGCTGCACGAAGTTCGTGACGCGCTGGCCAAGGTCGGCGTTTCGCGCATGACCGTCTGTGACGCACAGGGTTACGGCCGGCAGCGCGGCCAATCGCAAACCTACCGCGGCAATGAGTACAAGACGAATCTGCTGCGCAAAGTCGCGCTGGAAATCCTCGTCAACGACGACTTCTTGGAGCGCACGCTGGAGACGATCACGACCGTTGCTCGCACAGGCCCGGAGGGCAACATCGGCGACGGAAAGATCTTTGTCGTGCCGGCCGAGCAGGCCATCAACATTGGCGGCAATGAGCGCGGCCCGGGAGCCGTTTGACGACCGTCCGACTTTCGCTCGCAGTGCGTCCATGCCGGTCCTCATTTTGACTTCCGATCTGCTGCTGCAATCGCAGCTTGCCGGCGCCGCCGGCCGGGCCGAGTGCACGGTCGAGAGTGCCACCACCGTCGAGTCGCTCTTGGAACGGGCCAACGACGCGCGGCCCGAGTTAGTGTGTCTCGACCTGTCCCACGCCGGACTTGATCCGGCCTCGGTCGTACCGCAGGTCAAGCAGGCCACGCCCAGCGCGACGATCGTGGCTTTTGCGCCGCACGTGCATCGCCAACGTCTGGCCGCGGCCGAACAGGCCGGATGCGATGTGGTGTTGTCGCGCGGACAGTTCCATGCCGACATGGAATCGTTGCTACGCGAACACGCCGGCTGATGCTCCCGACGCGGCAGGCGACCTACGGCGATCGACTTGCAAGCCGCACTTACGGCTCTTCACGCGTCTGCCCGTCACCGGAATTGCCGGGCTTTGGTTCATCCGCCGGTTCCGCAACGCCGTCCTCACCTGTGCGCAGCGGCGGCAGGCCATGTTGTGGTTGATTCTCGCCGACTAGGTAGACCTCGTCCAGTTCGCTCGCGTCCACTAGGCGCCGCAACAAGAAATAGATGACGGTCGAAGCGACCCAAAAGTAGCTGAAAACGAACGCCACGACCAACGTGGTAAGGCAATTGGTCCAGAACTGACTCAGTCGCACGCCGAAGTCGCCGAGTTGGCCCAGGTCTTCCGAATCGACAAGCACTACATCGCCGGCACCCCAACTGACGCCCCAAGCGCTCAGCGCGATGGTGTATTGGGCGAACGTCGCAACCAGAAACCAGCCGAGCACGCCGATCAGTGCCGCCAGCACACCGTACCACAAGTACCGCAACGGTCGCTGATAGGCGTACGAATAGGCATGGCTCAGGGCGCCGAAGGCGTCGGTTCCCTCGGCGCTGATTGCGGACCACATCAAAGGCCAGCAGAAGTACAGGCCGATCAGCAAAAACGCCATCACGAACCCGCCCAAGAGCACCAGCGGCCAAATGATTCCGGCGATCAGAATGCCGATTTCGCTGCGCAACAACAGTCCGACCAGCGCCAGCAGCGCCGCGCCCATGAACGTGGCAACCATCGGCATCAGTGGTGCGCCAAAGTACGAAAACCATTTTGGCCGAACGAACCCGCCCACCTCGCGCCAGGGTGCGTTCTCTTGTCGTGCGAAGCCCACGGCGGCGATCCGCGTAATCGCGCCGCCGAAGAAGGCCCATACCACGAGGCTCCATAGCGCGCAACACAGCCAGTAGGTCCACTCGACCAGCGAGAGATTCGCGGCGAACAACCGCTCGAACGGTCGCGTGATCGAGCGCCATCCGCGCAGATACGGACTGTCGCGCCGCCAGGACTCGAGCGACAAGAATTCTTCGACCGGTGGCGGCCCCGGGGCCATCTCCCACGGCCAGGCGTCGTTGACCGAAATCTGCATCCGTAACGCATCGTCGGTCGTATTGGCAAACATTTGCCCCAACAACCGCCAGCCAGCCGTCATGCCGACCAGGGCAATGGCCGCCAGCACCAGCAGACGGAAGTTGATCGCCATCCGCAGCGCGCTGAACAGGTGCAGCACCGGAAACAGTTCCTGCCACGCTACTTCCCGGACCGTTTCACGATCTTCGGTCATGTCACCAACCCCCTGCCGGCAAGAAATACCCAGACTGCGTCCATGGGCGGCGATTATACGAATTATCCAATCCGCCAAGAAGCCCGATTGCCGTTACTTTGTGCGGTCGCCGCTCTTTCCATCGTGCGGCCACCGGGATCGCACGTGGAGGGCCAGTTGCCGGCGCATCCCGCGCAGTGCGGCGCGTATCTTGTTTAGACACACTGGATGGCGCAGAGCGTCACGCCGCGCGCGGCTGGACGTGGACCGTTGCAGACCGCATGCGGGCTACTCGCCGATGTCTTCTGCCCACAAATCGGGCCGACTGGTGGCAAATTCGCGCATCAATTCCACGCACTCGTCGTCATTGCGCACCTCGAGCTCGACGCCGCGCGACCGCACATAGTCTTCCGGGCCGCGAAAGTTCACATTTTCGCCGACAACGACCTTGGGAATCTTGTACAACAGCACGGTCCCGCTGCACATGTCGCACGGCGACAACGTCGAATACAGCACTGCGCGGCTGTAGTCGCGCATCGTGAGCCGTCCGGCGTTCTCCAAACAGTCCATTTCCGCGTGCAGGATGGCACTGCCCCGCTGAACACGGCGGTTGTGGCCCCGGCCGACGATTTGGCCGTCGATGACTAGCACCGACCCGATGGGGATTCCTCCTTCGGCGAGTCCTTGCCGCGCTTCGTCGATCGCGGCCTGCAGGAAAGCGTCCATAGGCATCCTCGTGCTAGAACCGGCGGCGGTGCGTCTGGCGACAAGATAGCCGTCTGGCATGAAGGCGACAAGCACTCTGGCGAAGCCAACTTCGTTGGTGCAGCGGTCCAAGCCGCGCTGCCGGTGTCGGATGCGGATCGAACGGTATAATGGTCGTGCATGCCCACCGGAGGGCTTGTCTTTATTTCCAGCGCTTTTGGCGACGCACTTTACGCCCGCGCGATGACGTTGTCAGGGCGCCGCGCGTTCTCCATCCGGCGATTGATCCCATCATGCCCGACCTATCCACTACCGTCGACGGACTTCGGCTTCCCAACCCGATCGTGATTGGCTCGGGTCCGCCCGGCACGAATGCCAACGTGATCGGCAAGGCGTTCGACGAAGGTTGGGGCGCGGTGGTCTGTAAGACGGTCAGCCTCGACGCGTCGAAAGTCGTCAATGTTTCGCCTCGATACGCGCGGCTGCGCACCGAATCGTCGAAGGAAATCATCGGCTGGGAAAACATCGAGTTGATCAGTGATCGCCCCTTCGAGACCTGGATCGGCGAGTTTAAGCAGATCAAGGACAAGTATCCCGACCGCGTTCTGATCGCGTCAATCATGGAGGAGTACCGCAAGGACGCCTGGATCGAAATCATCGAGCGCTGCCAGCAGGCGGGCGTCGACGCGTTTGAGTGCAACTTCTCCTGTCCGCACGGACTGCCTGAGCGACGGATGGGATCGGCGATGGGCGAAGATCCGGAGATCTTGCGCGAAGTGAGCGGCTGGGTCATCGAAGCGGCGAAGGTTCCCGTTTGGGCCAAGATGACGCCCAACGTTACGCACATCGAGGATCCGACCCGTGCCTGCCTCGAGGCTGGATGTCAGGGCATTAGCGCGATCAACACAATTCGTAGCGTGCTGGGCGTCAACCTCGAGACGCTGCGGCCCGAGCCCACCGTCGAAGGTTACACTACGCCCGGCGGCTACTCGTGCAAAGCCGTGATGCCGATCGCGCTGCGGATCTGCATGGAGATCGCGACCCTGATGCGCGATGAGTTCCCCGACCGATCGCTATCGGGCATCGGCGGCGTCGAGTCGGGACGCGACGTGGCGCAGTTCATTCTACTCGGCTGCAACACAGTACAGGTCTGCACGCACGTGATGAAGGTCGGCTATCGGTGCATTCACCAGATGCTCGACGAGCTATCGGCATTCATGGACGCCCACGGGCTTGGCGGGCTCGACGATTTTCGCGGCCACAGCCTACAGTATTTCGCCCAGCACTCCGATTTGGTGCGTCGACAAGCCGAATCGCGTAAGGCCGCCAAAGCCGAGAGCCAGGCAATTCGGGCCGACCACGAATGGCGCGGCGACGATTTCGTCCGCCAGACCGACGCGCTGTCGCGCGGCTAGGCCGATCAGCGCCGTTCAAGGCCGGCGGACGTGAATTCTTAGGTCTCGTTGCACTGCGGTCGAGGCGGGCGCTAGCCGCCATGCGTCGGCTCGCGGCGGAGCATCCGCCCACAATCGCCGGAGCCGACAAACCTGCCGTCGCGTACCTGTACCCGACCACGCACGGTCACCGTCTCGACGCGTCCCTGAGTTTCCCAACCCTCGAACGCACTATAGTCAACGTTCATGAGCTGGTCGCGCGCGGTGATCGTGCCGGGTTGCTTGGGATCGAAGATGACCAGATCGGCGTCCGCGCCGGGTTGAATCGTGCCCTTTTTCGGAAACAGTCCGAATAGTTTCGCGGCCTGTGTCGACGCGGCATCCACAAACCGGTGCACGTCGATGTGGCCGGCTGCTACGCCGTGCGTGTACAGCAAGTGCACGCGGTCCTGCACGCTGGGTATGCCGTTGGGAATCTTCGTGAAGTCGTCGCGGCCCAACTGTTTCTGTGTCTCGAAATCGAAGGGCGCGTGATCGGTAGCCACGGTGTCGATGCCTCCGGCAGCCAACGCGGTCCACAGGGCGCGTGGGTGCTCCGCAGTCCGCAGTGGCGGCGACATAACGAATTTGGCTCCGTCGGACTGCTCGGTTAGGCCGTGCTGCAAAACGAAATGTGGGATGACGCTTTCGACCCACATCGCGACACCACGGCGGCGAGCTTGGCGTGCGGCGTCCAAGGCGTCGGCACACGACGTATGGACTACGTAGACGTGGGCGCCGGTCATTTCCGCGAACGTTGCCAAGTGGTGAACGCCCTCCGCCTCGACGCGCGGCGGACGGCTTGCCTGGTGCCACTGGGCGGCGGTTTTGCCGGCTGCAAGCAACTGCTGCTGCAATTGCGCCACCAGTTCCGCATTTTCGCAATGGGCCGTGACGATCACTCCCAGCCGTCGGGCCAGCTCCAACGTGCCGAACAATTCGGCGTCGTCGATCCCGAGCGCCCCTTTATACGCAAGAAACACCTTAAACGAAGCCGTGCCGTCTTTGACGATCTGTGCCAGGGCCTTGGCGCGCTGCGCGTCGAACGCCGTCACGCCCATGTGAAATGCATAGTCGCACGCCGAGTGGCCCTCGGCCTTCGACTTCCAAAGTTCGTACGCTTCGATCGGCTCTTCATCGCGGCCGGGACAGACCATCTCGATGAGCGTGGTCGTGCCGCCGACGAGCGCCGCGCGGCTGGCGGAGTCGTACGTGTCCTTGGCGTACGTGCCCATGAACGGCAAATAGATGTGTACGTGCGGATCGATGAACCCAGGAAAAACATACTTGCCGGCGGCGTCGATCACTTCGGCGTCGGGCGGGGAGGAGAGCCCGGTGCCCACCGCAGAAATCGTTTCACCCTGGCACAACACGTCGCCCCGAAACCGCGAGTCCGCGGTGATGATCTCGCCGTTCTTGACCAGCAGCGACATCGGATCCTCCTTTTCGGCCACGTGCGGTTGGGACCTGTCCTGGATTCAGTTGTTGTCGTCGGCCGGATGCAGGCCGTCAAGCGCCGCGGTGCGTTGCGCGACGCGCGCACCGATGCCGCCGACAATCGGGCACGGACTATGGAACCGCGACCGGCCCGGGCGACAATACGCGCACGACCCACCGGAATCGGGCTTTGCTTGCCCGGATTCGTGGCGACCGTCTCGGCACTCGATGTGCCGCTGCTATGGGCGCGGCTGTACGACGACACCTGGTTCGTCAGTTTCGGAGCAGCGTTTGTATGCTACGTGGCGTTGATGCGGTCGTGCTGCTACGTGGCCCGTTGACGGCACGGTTGTTCCGAAGTGTGTCTCGTCTGCGACGCTACGGCTGCGTGATCGCCTCGTACGTTTCAGGTCGCCGATCGCGGTAGAACTGCCACGTGTTGCGCACTTCGCGGATCATGTCCAGGTCGAGGTCTGCCACAACGACATCGTCGGTATCGCGGGCCCCTTCGGCGATGATCTGCCCGCGCGGATCGCAAAAATAACTCTGGCCATAGAACTCGCCGATCCGCCAGGGCTCCTCCCAGCCCGGCCGATTGATCGCGCCGACGTAATATCCATTTGCCGCCGCGTGCGCCGGCTGTTCCAGCTTCCATAAATACTCCGACAAGCCCGCGACTGTCGCCGACGGGTTAAACACGATCTCGGCCCCGGCCAAACCCAGGCAACGTGCTCCTTCAGGAAAGTGGCGGTCGTAGCAGATATAGACGCCCACTTCGGCAAACTTGGTGCGAAACACCGGATAGCCCAGGTTTCCCGGCCGGAAGTAATACTTTTCCCAAAAGCCGGGCGCGACCTGCGGAAGGTGAACTTTGCGAAACTTGCCCAGGTAGGTGCCGTCAGCGTCGATCACGGCGGCCGTGTTGTAGTACAGTCCGGTGATCTCCTCCTCGTAGACGGGCAAGACCAGGACAATGCCGTGCCGCTTCGCCACTTCGCAAAAGCGCTGCGTGGTAGGTCCATCGGGCACGCGCTCGGTCAGGTCGTACCATTTGGTTTCCTGCTCCGCGCAAAAATAGGGACCGTAGAACAGCTCTTGCAGGCAAACGATCTGGGCGCCCTGTTCGACGGCTTGCGCGATAAGTCCCTCGTGCTTCTCGATCATTGCCCGTTTGATCTTGTCGACCGACGACGTGGCCGGCTCGCACAACGTCGCCTGAATCAATCCGCCGCGCACGATTTTGGGCATGACGCTGCTCCAATAGCTGCACAAAGTTCCACGTGGCCGTATACTGACCGCGGTCGACGTTCATGATACGAATCGCCCGGTGCCGAACAAGTCGGGGACCGGCGCGGTCGCTCGACAGCGGTTCGTTCTGTTTCGACGAGTTTCCAGCAGTATTGGAAGGGTCAGCAATGTCCGCCCGCATCTCCGAAACCAGCGAACCGATCGACGTTCCGCTGCTCGTCGGCGGTCGATTCGAGACGTCGAGCAGCGAACGGCGCGGCGACGTGTACAACCCATCAACCGGTAGCGTGCAGGCCAGCGTTCCGTTTTGCACCGACGACGAAATCGACCGGGCCGTACAGTCGGCACACGATGCCCAGCCGGCCTGGGGCGAGACTCCGGCTGTGGAACGCGCTCGGATTCTGTTTCGGTTTCGAGAGCTTCTGGTGAGCAAGTGCGACGAATTGGCCGCCCTAGTGACCCGGGAACACGGCAAGACCGCTGCCGAAGCCCGAGCCGAGATGCAGCGTGGCATCGAGATGGTGGAATTCGCCTGCGGCGTTCCCAGCCTGTTGATGGGGCAGGCTCTTGAGAACATCGCTCCGCAGGTCGATTGCGAGACGAGCCGACATCCGTTGGGCGTATGCGTTGGAGTTACGCCCTTCAACTTTCCCTCAATGGTGCCGATGTGGATGTTCCCGGTGGCGATCGCCTGCGGCAACTCCTTCGTGCTCAAACCGTCGGAAAAGGTGCCGCTTTCAGCCGTGAAGTTGGGCGAGCTTCTGACGCAGGCCGGCCTACCGGACGGCGTGTTCAACATCGTTCACGGTGACCGGGCGGCGGTCGATGCCCTCCTTGCTCATCCGTTGGTTCGCGGCGTGTCGTTCGTTGGTTCGACGGCCGTTGCCCGCTACGTTTTCGAAACGGGAACCGCCAATGGCAAGCGCGTGCAGGCGGCCGGTGGCGCGAAGAACCACATCATTATCATGCCCGACGCGGATCTCGAACAAGTAACGAGCGCACTGGTCAGCTCGGCGTTTGGATGCGCCGGCGAGCGCTGCATGGCCGGCAGTCTGGCGGTGCCGGTGGGCCGCATCGCGGACGACGTGGCCGAGCAGCTCTGCCGCGTCGGCGAGCAAATAATAGTCGGTCCGACGGACGGTCACGGCGACGCGCAGATGGGCCCTCTGGTGACCGCGGAGCATCGCGATCGGGTGGCGTCGTACCTTGACGTGGCGAGCCAAGAAGGGGCCAACGTCGTGCTCGACGGCCGGACGCGCAACTTTGCCGGAGACGGTTTTCTGCTGGGCCCGAGCGTTGTCGACCACGTACAGTCTGACATGCGCGTGGCACGTGAAGAGATCTTTGGACCCGTATTGTCGATCGTCCGTGTCGACGAACTGGACCAGGCGCTGGCGCTCGGCCGGCAATGCGAATACGGAAACGGCGCGAGCATCTTCACCAAGAGCGGGTGGGCTGCTCGACAATTCAAGCGGTCGTTCAACGCGGGCATGATCGGCATCAACTTGGGCGTGCCGGCACCGATGGCCTGGTTTCCTTTCACTGGCTGGAACAAGTCGTTCTTCGGCGACCTGCACATGCAGGGCGTCGAGGGAATTCATTTCTACACTCACCAGAAGATGACCATGACCCGCTGGTTTCAGTCGGCCACCGAATCATCGGCCGATCCAATTTGGAAATCCGGACAACAGGGCCGCTAGCAAAGCGCGACAGCCGACTCGCTTGTAGAAATCGGAATGCCAGGGCGATTGGGTCGAGGTATTCGGCCCGAGAAGGAACCTACTCGCGCTCGTCGGCCGGCGCGTCAGACTCGTCATCATCGCGGTAGGGCAGCGAGATCTCTTCGTTCAGCCAGCGGTTCAGGTCGATGCTGCGGCACCGGTCGCTGCAAAACGGCATGGCAGTGGAAAACTCTGGCTCGAAAACCGATCCACACGTTGGGCAAATCACCGAAGTCATCACGGCGTCCCTCGTCGCTAGTCGCCCGTTTTCGACTTGCTGGGCGACGTCCCGCTGCCTGAGTCGGTTTTCTTCGCCGCACCGTCGCTCTTGCCGGCGGTGGAACTGTCAGAGCCTTTATCCGACTTACCGCTGTCGCCCGAGCTCTCCTTCTTGGTGTCCGCGCTGGCGGCCTTCTTGTACGAATCGCTGCGATAGTCGGTCTGATAGAACCCTGATCCCTTGAACACCACGGCGGCACCTGTGCCAAACAAACGCCGCAGCTTCAGCTTGCCGCACTCGGGGCACTTGCGGCGCACCGGGTCCGTAATCGATTGAAACAACTCGAACGCATGGCCGCAATCGTCGCAAACATAGTCGTACGTGGGCATGAACCGTATGTCCTTCGCGATTTCAAACAAGCCGATGCTGCGCCATCGACGCGGTTTCCGCACGAGCCAGCAATATGCTAGGCGTCAGGTGCCCGGGACACGATCACCTGCGCCGGACGGATCACCCGGTCGTTCAACACGTACCCGTCTTGCACGACTAGTAGCACCGTGTTGGGCGGGTACTCCTCGGACGGCTGTTGGGAAATCGCCTCGTGAAACGCGGGATCGAACGGCTGGTGTAGCGCGTCGATCTGGTTGCAATTGTGCCTCGACAACACACCCAGCACACCCTGAGCGATCATCTTGACGCCTTCCAACAGCCCGTCGCCGCCAGGCGATCGCTCGGCGGCGGCAATCGCACGAAACATGTCGTCGAGTACCGGGAAAAGATCCTGCAACAGCGGCGCTGTGGCGAAGCGCTGCGCGTCATCGACCTCGCGACGCGCGCGCTTCCGATAGTTGTCCATTTCGGCCGTAACGCGCAGGGCCCGATCGTGGGCTTCTTCCAGGTCGGCCCGCAGCTTTGCGATTTCGCTCTCGCTGGCTTCCAGCGCGGCCGCGACCGACGTCAAATCGGCATCATCGGCCGAAGCGTTACCGTGCTGATCTTCGGGTTGTCTTTCTGGTTCCGACATCAATCGAATCTCCGCACTCGTATCTTCGCGGGACTAGTGTTCGCCAAAGAATTCGCGCACTTTGTCGAAGAAGCTCTTGCGGTGCGGGCTGACTTCGACGTGCTCGTGCTCGGCCAATTGCCGCAGCAGCGACTCCTGGCTCTCGCTAAGCGTTTTGGGAACCTCGATGTTGACCTGCACCAACAGGTCGCCAACTCCTCGGCCGCGCGGGCTTGGCATACCCTTGCCGCGCAGTTTGAAAACCTCGGCGGTTTGCGTTCCGGCTGGCACCGCCAACTCGTGTGGCCCGTCGAGCGTCGGCACTTCGATCGTGGCTCCCAGCGCCGCTTGCGAATACGAAATCGGCACTCGCACCACAAGGTGTTGGCCTTCGCGCTGAAACAATGGGTGCTCGCGAACCGTGATGAAGCAATAGCAATCACCGCGCGGTCCGCCACTGGGGCTCGGCTCGCCTTCGCCGGGCAGCCGCACGCGCATCTGGTCGTCGACGCCGGCCGGAATCTGAACTTCGCGTTTGATCGTCTTCAAAACAAATCCGGAAGAACGACACGCGGAGCATGGGTCTTTCGCGACGGTGCCGGCCCCTTGGCATGACGGGCAGTTGGTCTGCACGCGGAAAATACCCGTGCTTTGCACCACCTGGCCCCGTCCGCCGCAGTAACTGCACCGCGTGCGTTCGGTTCCCTGTCGGGCACCGGTGCCGCCGCAATCATCGCACACTTCGTGTCTGCGGAACTTCACCTCGACCGTTGTACCGCGAGCCGCCTCGATCAGGTCCAACGTAACGTCGCACCGCACGTCGCCGCCGCGGCCCGAGCGTCGCGCTCGTCCACCGCCGAACAAGTCACCAAACGCGCTGTCGCCGAAGATGTCGCCGAACGCGGCGAAGATGTCGTTGACGTCGGCAAAGCCACGCCGTCCTGAACCGTCGAACGCCGCATGCCCGTAGCGATCGTATTGGCTCCGGCGTTCGTGATCTCCCAACACCTCGAACGCTTCGGCCGCTTCCTTGAACAGAGCGACGGCCTCTTCGTCGCCGGGATTCTTGTCCGGATGGTACTTGATCGCCAACTTGCGATACGCGTCGGCGATCTCTTTTCCCGAGGCCGAGCGATGCACGCCCAATACCTCGTAGTAGTCACGTTTACCGGCCATGGAGGGCATGATGTTGGTGCAGGAGAGCCAGGGAGGGTGTGTTCCAATTATAGGCCGCGGTCGCTAGGCCGTATGCGCCAATTGTGACCATTGCGGCGCCGCAAACGGGCCACCCCAGCCCGAAGAACCGAAGTGGCCCGCGATGCGACAAACACCAAACGCGCCTTAGCGAATGCTGCCTTCGACGCGCTGCTTTTCCTTGTCTTCCTTTTCCAAGTTCGTGACCAGGGCTTCGGTCGTGAGCATCAGGCCGGAAATGCTAGCGGCATTGCTCAACGCGGTGCGCACGACTTTCGCCGGGTCGATGATTCCCGCCTTCAGCATGTCGACGTACTGGCCGGCGTTCGCGTCGTAGCCAGTGTTAGTCGACTTCTGGCTGACCTCGTCGACGACCACTGATCCGTCGATGCCGCAGTTGTCCGCAATCTGCTTCATGGGAGCGGACAGCGAGTGCAGCACGATGTCGACGCCGATTCTCTCGTCGCCTTTGGCTTGCGAGCGGATGGCTTCAACAGCCTCGATGCACCGCACCAGGGCAACACCGCCGCCAGGAAGAATCCCCTCTTCCACCGCGGCCCGCGTCGCGTGCAGTGCATCTTCGACCCGCGCCTTTTTCTGCTTCATGTCCGATTCCGACGCGGCACCGACTGAAATGATCGCCACGCCGCCGGTCAGCTTGGCCAGTCGCTCCTGGAACTTCTCCTTGTCGTAGTCGCTCTCGGTGGCGTCGATTTGGTTGCGGATTTGCTGAATACGGTTTTGAATCTCTTCCGCTTTGCCAGCGCCGCGAACGATCGTGGTCGACTCTTTGTCGACGGTGATCTGCTTGGCCCGCCCGAGGTGCTCGAGCGTCAGGTTCTCGAGCTTCAGGCCCAAGTCTTCGCTGACCAGCGTGCCGGCAGTCAGCACGGCGATGTCGCCCAACATGGCCTTGCGGCGATCACCAAAGCCTGGTGCCTTGACGGCGCAAATGTTCAGCACGCCGCGCAGCTTGTTGACAACGAGCGTTGTTAGCGCTTCGCCGTCGACGTCCTCGGCAATGATCAACAGCGGCTTGCCCGACTGGGCAACTTTCTCCAAAAGCGGAACCAGTTCGCGGAGATTGCTGATCTTCTTTTCGTGGATCAGGATCAGGGCGTCTTCGAGCGCACAGTCCATCTCCGCCGGGCGGTTAATGAAGTAGGGCGAGATATACCCCTTGTCGAACTGCATACCCTCGACCAGTTCCTTGGTGGTCTCGATCGTCTTACCCTCTTCGACCGTGATCACGCCGTCTTTCCCGACTTTCTCCATCACGTCGGCCAGCAGTTCTCCGATCGTCGGATCGTTGTTCGCGCTGATCGTGCCGATTTGCGCGATCTCGTCCTTGCTGGAAACCGGCTTGGCCATCGCATGCAGCTTGTCGACCGCGGCCGCAACGGCCTTTTCGATTCCGCGCCGCACCGACATCGGATTGCTTCCGGCCGCGATGTTGCGGGTACCTTCCTTGAAAATCGCCCGTGCCAGCACGGTGGCCGTCGTAGTGCCGTCGCCAGCAATGTCCGAGGTCTTCGACGCTACCTCGTTGACCAGCTTCGCGCCCATGTTCTCGAAGCGGTCTTCCAACTCCACTTCTTTGCTCACCGTGACGCCGTCTTTGGTGACGGTCGGGCCGCCAAACGACTTGTCGATGATGACATTCTTGCCGGTGGGGCCCATGGTCACGGCCACCGCGTCGGCCAGTTTTTCCACACCGCGGAGCATTTTCGCTCGGGCCGTATCTTCGAAAAGTAGTTGCTTTGCCACGATGGCGTTCCTCGTCAATCGTTGGTGGTTTGGTTAGTTATGAAACCGGGGCGGAGCGACTAGAGCACCTTGGCCAGAATGTCGCTCTCGCGCAGGATCTTGATTTCTTTGCCGGACACTTCAAGCTCCGAGCCGGAGTACTTGCCATAGATGACCACGTCGCCGACGGCAACTGAAAGCTCGCCCCGCTCACCGCTGTCGAGCAACTTGCCGGGGCCAACGGAGATTACTTTGCCGCGCTGCGGCTTTTCTTGGGCCGTGTCGGGCAGCACGATTCCGCCGGCAGTTTTCTCTTCGGCCTCTTGAGGCTCGACGACGACCCGGTCGTCAAGCGGACGCAAACGTACGCTGGCCATGTCCTGGATTCCTTATCTTGCGTTGTGTTTTTTGAATGTTGTTCGATTCGAGCAATTCGCATCGCGCTTCAGGCAGCGATGTACGTCGATCAGCCGTGGCTTACATCATGCCGCCCATGCCACCCATGCCGCCCATGCCACCCATTCCCATGCCGCCCATGCCTCCCATGCCACCCATGCCATGGTCATGGTGATCGTGGTCGGCCGGTTCTTCTTCGGAGGGCACTTCGGTGATGAGCGATTCGGTGGTTAGCAGCAACGCGGCGACGCTGGCGCCGTTGTGCAATGCGGTGCGGACTACCTTCGCCGGATCGACGACGCCCGCGGCAGCCAGGTCGCCGTACTCGTCGCGATCGGCGTTGTAACCGTCGTACTTGCCTTTCATCTGCCGCACGCGATTGACCACGACGGCACCGTCCAGCCCGGCGTTTTCCGCGATGACACGCAACGGGTGGTCGAGCACGTTGCGGACGATGTCCGCGCCGAGCTTTTCGTCGCCTTCCAACTTCAGGTTGGAGAGCGATTTTTCGGCGCGAATCAGCGAAACTCCGCCGCCAGGAACAATGCCTTCTTCCAGGGCGGCTTGCGTGGCCGCCTTGGCATCTTCGAGCAGCGCCTTGCGTTCCTTCATTTCGGTTTCGGTCGCAGCGCCGCAGTTGATCTGCGCGACGCCGCCGGCAAGCTTGGCCAGACGTTCTTGCAGCTTCTCGCGATCGTACTCGCTGTCGGTCACGTCGATCTCGCGACGAATCTGTTCAGCCCGACCGTCGATCGCCTCTTTCTTGCCAGCCCCGCCCACGATCGTCGTGTTCTCGGCGTCGATCGTGATTTTCTTGGCCTTGCCCAGGTCGCTGATCTTCACGCTGTCGAGCGAGATGCCAAGGTCCTTGAAGATCGCGGTGCCGGCCGTCAGCACAGCCAGATCGCCCAACATCGCCTTGCGACGGTCGCCGTAGCCAGGCGCCTTGACGGCACACACGTTCAAAATGCCACGCATCTTGTTGACCACCAGCGTGGCGAGCGCTTCGCCTTCGATGTCTTCGGCGATGATCAACAGCGGCTTGTTGGCCTTACTGACCGCTTCGAGCAGCGGCACGAGATTCTTGGCGTTGGAAATCTTCTCCTCGTAGATCAGCACCAACGCGTTTTCCAGTTCGACCTTCTGGTTTTCCTGGTCGGTGACGAAGTGCGGCGAGAGGTAGCCGCGATCAAACTGCATACCTTCGACCACCTCGACGTACGTTTCGCTCTGGCGGCCTTCTTCCACGGTGATCACGCCGTCCTTGCCGACTTTCAAGAACGCGTCGGCCAATACGCGCCCAATCGTCGGGTCGTTGTTGCCGGCGATCGTGGCGACCTGCATGATCTCCTTCTTGCTCTTCGGGTCGATCGGCGTGGCGCTTTTGGCGACCGCATTGCTGACCGCGTCGGTCGCCTTGCCGATTCCACGGGCGAGCGCCATCGGATCGGCTCCGGCGGCGATCATCTTCAATCCTTCTTTGAAGATCGCCTCGGCCAGTACCGTGGCCGAGGTGGTTCCGTCGCCCGCCACGTCGTTCGTCTTGCTGGCCGCCTCCTTGACGAGTTGGGCGCCCAGGTTTTCGTAGGGATCGTCAAGCTCCACGTTTTCGGCCACGGTCACACCGTCTTTGGTGATTTTGGGCGAGCCCCATCCCTTGTCGAGCACGGCGTTTCGGCCCCGCGGACCGAGCGTGCTGCGAACGGCCTTGGCCAGTTTGCTCACGCCCAGCGCCAGTGCCTTGCGTGCCTCGTCATCGAAGACCATCTGTTTTGCCACGCGGATATCCTCCTGTGCGTTTCGGAGTCCACGGCCGGCCGAGCGTCACCAAGCTTGGTTGCTCGAATTTGGCCGTGTGGGAAGGTTGTTCGGATTCGCCCCCGTCCGGCGCGGCGGCAAGCCACAATTGGCAGGCGCGCGCCAGGATCAGCCGAAGCTTACGCAAGGGCTGTGCCAAGCCGAACAATGTCACCGTAACCCGTTCCGCAGGGGCCAGTTAATGCCGGCACAAGGCTTCGTGTCGTGGTCCGCCGCCATCGGAAGATCCGATCGACAGGTGCCATTTTGGCAGCGCGGTGCCGCCTCACCCGGCCGACGCTAGGCACAACAACGGGGCTGGTGGCTCCCGAACTGTCACACCGCCGAGGCTGCCGGCAGATGGACCCAGACGTCGGCCGGCGCGCCGTTGAGGTCGTCCAGACGGCGATCGACCCGGGCGCCCAGCTTTTGGGCCACACGGATCGAAGGCCCGTTCTCCGGGTGGATCAGGCTACAGACGCGCTCTGCACCGAGCGACCGAAAGCACCAGTCCAAGGCCGCCCGTCCAGCCTCGGTGGCAATTCCTTGGCCCTGAAACCGCGGATCGATGAGCCAGCCTACCTCGAGCATCGGCCAGCCCTCGGGAAACCAGGGACCGCACTCGCCCACGAATTGGCCTGTTTCGCGTAGTTCGACGGCCAGCGTCGCGTAGCCGCGCAGTTGCATGTGGCCCAGAAAGAGCGCGATTTCTCGCCACGTATCGGCCCGGTTCTGCACGCTGCCGTCGCCGATATACCGTAGCACGTCCGGATCGGCGTAGAGTCTGGCCAGGTTTTCCAGGTCCGACTCGCGAAAGGGGCGCATCCGCAGTCGTGTCGTTTCGATCGTCAGCGAGAAAATGGGGCACCACTCCGGCGATGGTTCGAATGGCGATTCGGCTCGCAATAACGACCATTGCGGTACGCGGCAGGTTCGGCAGAGCCCTGCCACCGCACTGCGCTACTCCGGCCTGGTGTGAATCCAAATGTCGGTCGGTCCGCCGAAGAAATCTTCGAGTACTCGATCGAACCGTGCCCCAAGTTTTTTTGCCACGCCGGCCGACGGCAAGTTATCGCGCCGGATCAGGCTACAAATCTCGGTGACTTCGAGATTCTCAAACGCCCAGTCCAGGGCCCCGCGTGCCGCCTCGGTCGCAATCCCTTCGCGACGGCGCTGGGGGTCGACGAGCCAGCCGACTTCGAGCATTGGCCAACCCTCGGGAAACCACGGGCCGCAGCGTCCGAGCAACTGTCCGGTTTTCCGGTCTTCGATCGCGAGCATCGTGTAGCCGCGCATCTGCAAGTGGCCGGTGTAGATCGCGATGTGGCGCCACGAGTCGTCGCGCGTAAACGGTTTGCCGTTATTCAGCCATCGGGACGCTTCGGCGTCGCTGTTGATTCGGGCCAGGTCATCGAGATCGGATTCGCGAAACGGCCGAAGCCTTAGCCGGGGCGTTTCAATTTCCAAGGCACGGGGCACCATGCGGCGTCCTCCACGCTCGCGCTACGGAATGAACGACTCGTCGCCCGACAGCCCCAATGCAAACGCCGCCAGCAGGTCGGCCGCCCGATCGATGTCGTCCAGCGATATCATTTCGACAGGGCTGTGCATGTATCGGTTCGGGATGCTGATCAACCCGGCCGCCACGCCGCCCCGACTCGTCTGGATGGTGTTGGCATCGTTGGGCGAGGCCCGACCGATCGCGCCCATCTGCGTCGGCAAGTTTTGTTCAGCAGCCGTGCGGCGCAGCCGCTCGACGACGCGCGGGTTCATGTTCGGTCCGCGGAAGATGACCGGTCCGCTTCCCAACGCCACCGCACCAAACTGCTTCTCGTCAATCGTCGGACAATCGGTGGCGTGCGTCACGTCGATGGCGATGCCGACGTGCGGTTTGACTGTGAAGGTGCTGGTCCTTGCCCCGCGCAATCCGATTTCTTCCTGCACCGTCGATACCGCGAACAATCCGCAAGCCAGCGGCTTACCGGCCGTGCGGCGCAGCGCCTCCATCGCGACCCACAATCCGGACCGATTGTCCATCGCCGGAGCACTGGCCAGATTGTTCCGCATGGGCGTAAACCCGAGCTGCACCGTGACCGGATCGCCGATGTCGACCAGCCCGCTGGCTTCGACCTTGTCGCGAGCCCCGATATCGAGCCACAAGTCGTGCAGCTTCGGAAGCTGCTTTCGTTCCTCGTCGGTGAGCAGGTGGATCGGCTTGCGGGCAACCACGCCGAACACGGGTCCGTCGCCGGTCCAAACAATTAATTTCTGGCCGACGACGACGATCGGATCCCAGCCGCCGATCGCCTGCACGTACAGAAAACCCTGATCGTCGATGAACCGCACCACGAACCCAATCTGGTCGCAGTGGCCGGCCAACATCACGCGCAGCGGGGCATCAGCGTTGCGGGACGCGATGACATTGCCATGAACGTCGGTTGTGATTGCGTCGGCAAAGTCG
The DNA here is from genome assembly GCA_937952415.1 of uncultured Planctomycetaceae bacterium. GTDB lineage: Bacteria > Planctomycetota > Planctomycetia > Pirellulales > PALSA-1355 > CALFYT01. Next base: position 190,795 of record CALFYT010000101.1, read on the forward strand.
GCCGCGTACTGACGCACCAACTCCTGCACCGGTTGCTCGTAGCCAGAGGGGCTCGGGGTTTCGAGAATTCTGCGGAGGAATTCAAGGGAGTCAGCGTTCATGCTGTAGCGACCTTTGGCGGGCGGAGGGTACGGTCTGCGGCGATTGCGACGCCGCACCGCGCGCCAAAGACTGTATCGCGCTTGCCGAGCGCGCGGCAAGGGAGGTGGAAATCAGACGCGGAACCGCGGGAAAACCGACCACGCCGCGGCTCCGAAACAAGCAGCCGGCCCGAAAGTCCGGCTTGTTGTTCTCGACTGCCTGACTGGCGGATCTTACTTGCGGCGGCGACGCACGGCACACCACCCGAACGCGGCGAATCCAAACACCGCCATGATCACGCTCGAGGGTTCCGGCACGATGATGTCGAAAATGCTCGTTCCGCTCGCCTGATCGTTGGCCGAAAGCGTGAACTTGAATTGCGATTGAATGTCGCTGGTCAGGCCGGGGATCACCGATCGGGTGCCGATGCCGGGCGGGAACTTCTCGGTGCCGGTGTTCGACAACCCGCCAGGAACCACGGTGACCGGCGAAACCAAGTTCGCGAATATCGAACTGGCACCATTGTATTGCGCTTGATAGGCCTTCGTGCCGGGGAACGCGCCTGTCACACTTGCCCCATCGAACGGAGGCGTTTCGGTCGCGGTGATTGCGGCCGAAGCAAAGGCCAGCCCATTGTTGATTGGAGCAAATGCTACGACGGCAGACGAAATCGTGAAATTGGTCGGTGCGCCGCCGGCCGTCACGTTGAAGCCCAGGGCCACAAAGGGATCAAAGTCCAGATCGACTGTGATATCGTCGAACGTGGCCAACACAAGAGACGAGTTGGTGCTGCTGACAACTTCGATGGTCGACGGCAGTGACCAACTGTAGGTCGGCCCGGTTACGTTATCTACCCACGACCATGTGCCGGTATGACCATCGGCCTCGACGACGATGTCGACCATCGTCATCGTCGTGGCATGCGCACTTGACGGCAAACCGAATGCGCCCACGGTGCACGCAAGCAGCGTGCAGCAACACAGCGCAGATATTCTTTGAAGTCTTGCCCCGGTCAGGTTCATCAGCGTCTCCTTAACTCACCGGTGACAGGCGTGTGTAGATACACTTTGTACGTCGATAGCATCACCTCCGCGGCGGAGTTTTGCAAGAGTTTCCGGACAAAAAATCTAGATTTTCTCTCTAGGTAAGCGGCCCCCCTGATAGATGGGAATCACGGCACACCGCTGTTGCCTAGGATTCTCCGGCCAAATGGCGATTTACCTATCTTGCCACCACAAAATGGATTCGATCGAACGAGCGACAGGCGAAGGGGTTTGGCGGCAGCGGTCGGTCTGCGATCGCGCGGAAGACTCCCGGACTGTCGCGCGAAACTCGGTCGGCAAGTGTGCCGTGCGGATTGACAAGGACGACCAAGCATTTCCACCAGGGGCTATTGCGCTCGCACAGCCGCTGACGCGGAATCTGGCCAGTCGGCCATCGCCCACCGGGCGAACCCCAAGCCACTCGGTCGTTTCGATTTCCAGGGCGGACAACGTCGAATGGCCGATTCATCGCACGCGGTATTTTGGGGACGCGCGGGTCGCCGCTCCGAATCATCGTCGTTGCATGCTAGTGATCCGCGAGCTGGGGCCGGCCGTCGATCGTCGTTTTCACACGGCGAAGACGACGCGCAACGGTGCGCGTGGCTGATCCTTGACGTCGATCGCAAGGCTAACCTACGATGGGCGATTCGGCCGGTTTTCGCCGAGGTTTTCTATGTCGAGCACGAAAGTCGCGCTGGTGGGTCTGGGCACGGTTGGCACCGGGGTGGTCCGGCTGTTGACCGAGCACCAGGACCGCATCGCGCGCCACGCCGGCGAACCGCTTGAGTTGACCCGCGTCGTCGTCCAGGATCCCAAAAAGCCGCGCGACGTTACATTGCCGGCCGGTTTGGTCACCGACGATCTGTCGCGAATCACCAAGGATTCGGATATTTCCGTGGTGGCCCAGCTCATCGGCGGCCTCGAGCCGGCCCGCACGATCATGCTCGAGTTGCTTGCCTCGGGCAAAGACGTCGTGACGGCCAACAAGGCGCTGCTGGCCGCCCATGGACCCGAGCTTTTCGACCGGGCCCGGGAACTCGGCCGCTCGATCGCCTTCGAGGCCTCGGTGGCCGGCGGCATCCCGATCGTGGCCGCCATCAGCCAGTGCCTGACAGCCAACCAGATCGAGTCGATTAACGCCATCCTTAACGGCACGAGCAACTACATCCTGTCCGAGATGGAGGCACATGGCTCGGCATATGCCGACGCGCTGGCGTCGGCACAACGGCTGGGTTACGCCGAGGCCGATCCGACGATGGACGTCGACGGGAGCGACACGGCTCAAAAACTGGCGATTCTGGCCCACCTTTCGTTTGGGGCCCGTGTCGATTGGAACGAGATCCCGTGCAAAGGCATCGACACGCTCGAGTTGGCCGACATGCGGTACGCCAAGGAATTGGGCTACCGGATCAAGCTGCTGGCCGTCGCCAAGCTGAACGCCGCCGGCGTCGAGCTGCACGTATCGCCCACGCTGGTGCGACTGGGCACGCCGTTGGCGGAAGTCCGTGGAGCCAACAACGCGATCAGCGTCGTGGGTGACGCCGTCGGCCAGGCATTCTTCTCGGGGCTCGGAGCCGGCCAAATGCCGACCGCGTCGGCAGTAGTGGCCGACATGATCGACACGGCACTAGGACGCGCGGCGATTACGTTTCGCACGTTGGAACTATGGTCCGACACCGGAGCCCAGACGAAGGTCAGCCCTTATGCCGACGTTGCAGGCCGCTACTACATGCGATTTGACGTCGCCGACGAACCGAGTGTCTTGGCCGAAATCGCAGGCGTGCTCGGCGCTCAAGATATTTCAATCGCGTCAGTGATCCAGCACGAGCCCGAAGACGAACAGCAGGCCGTTGTCCCGTTGGTCATCATGACGCACAATACGACCGAAGGCGCGGTGCGCCGCGCGATCGAAGCGATCGACAAGCTGCCTTTCATGCGTGGGCGCAGCGTGCGGATGCGCGTTCGCGATTCCTGACTAATGTACGGCGCCGAGTGAGTTGTCGCCCGGCCTACTTCCACGCTTACTACGGCAACCATGAAATACGCCTTGGTCATTCCTGACGGCTGTGCCGACGAACCGCAGCCCGACCTGGATGGCAAAACACCGCTGGAAGCGGCTGCGCTGCCCGCGGCCGACGCGATTGCTGCAGCAGGTGTCGTGGGGCGAGCCAACAACGTCCCGCCGCACCTGCCAGCCGGTTCCGACGTGGCGAACTTGAGTCTGTTGGGCTACGACCCGAACGCATGCTACACGGGGCGTGCTCCGCTCGAAGCCGCCGCGCAGGGGATTCGGCTGGGCGCCAACGACTGCGCCGTGCGGTGCAACCTGGTCACGATCGAAGATCAGCAGATGCGCGACTTTACGGCCGGGCATATCTCGACCGAGGAAGCAACCGAATTGCTGACCACGCTCCAAGCCGAATTGGCCGGCGAGCATCTTGAATTCGTGCCGGGCGTCAGCTACCGCAACTTGCTCATTTACCGCGGGCGCGACGCGCAGCCGCCCTTCACGCGCGACACGCGCGCCACCCCGCCCCACGACCTGACCGATAAATCGGTTATCGACGATTATCCACGCGGCCCGGGTAGCGATCTTTTGACCCGGCTGATGAGCGACAGCGTCGGTATTTTTCGTGACCATCCGGTCAATCGCCGGCGCGTCAAAGAGGGCCTGCCGCCGGCGACCAACATCTGGCTTTGGGGACAAGGCGGCATGCCCCAGGTGGAATCGTTTGCGGATCGCTATGGCAAGCAAGGGGCGATGATCACTGCGGTCGACCTGTTGCGCGGACTGGCCGCGCTGTTGGGCTGGCGGCGGATCGACGTGGCCGGCGCCACCGGTTACCTGGATACCGACTACGGCGCGAAGGGCCGCGCCGCGATCGACGCCCTGGCTGATACCGATCTGGTTTGCGTTCACGTCGAGGCGCCAGACGAAGCGTCGCACGAAGGAAACACCGCAGCCAAGATCGAGGCCCTAGAACAGATCGACTCGCACATCATCGGGCCGCTGCATGACGCATTGGCTCGTCAGGGCGAGTATCGCATCCTGGTTTCGCCCGACCATCCCACGCCGCTGCGTACCAAGACTCACAGCCACGGCTTCGTACCGTTTGCGATCGCCGGCACCGGGGTCGTTGCGGACAACTTGACCACCTACGACGAAGTTAGCGCCGGGAAGTCCGCGCTGGCATTCGACGACGGATGGAAACTAATGCAGTATTTTCTAGGCTCCTGACGTCGCCGCGGGGCAGCCGCGCGCAACGCGCAACTCGTACATCGTCCAACCGACATTGCGGAGAACCAGCGTCCGATGCCTCTTGTCGTGCAAAAGTTTGGTGGCACCAGCGTGGCCAACAGCGAAAAGATCAAGGCCGCGGCACAACGGGCCGTCGGCGCGCGACAAGAGGGCAAGCAGGTCGTCATGGTCGTCAGTGCGATGGGGCACAACACGGACGCGCTGGTCGAACTGGCCGGACAGATTTCCGATCGGCCCCAGGCCCGCGAGATGGACATGCTCCTGTCAACCGGAGAGCAGGTCAGCGTGGCCCTGATGGCAATGGCCATCCATGCGCTAGGACACGAAGCGGTCAGCATGACGGGCGCACAGATCGGCATCAAAACCGATAGCACGCACACAAAGGCACGCATTCAGTCGATCTCGACGCAGCGCGTGCGCAATGCCCTGGACGAAGGCAAGATCGTCATCGCGGCCGGGTTCCAGGGCATCGACGAGGACTACAACATCACCACGTTGGGCCGCGGGGGTAGCGACACAACGGCCGTGGCACTGGCCGCCGTGTTGCAAGCCGATGCCTGCGAAATCTACACCGACGTCGACGGCGTCTACACGACTGATCCGCGCGTGATGCCCGATGCCCGTCGGGTCCGCCGCGTTAGCTATGACGAGATGCTTGAATTGGCCAGTCTGGGCGCGGGCGTGATGCACAACCGATCGGTCGAGTTCGCCAAGAAGTTTTCGGTGCCGATACACGTTCGAGCCAGTTACAGCGAAGAACCTGGCACGCTGATTTCCGGCGCGCCTGAGTCGCCCGATCAGGCCGTTGGCGGCGCGGCGTTGGCCAAAGACGAAGCCCGCGTCACCATCCTGGGCGTGCCCGACAAGCCGGGCACCAGCCTCTTGATCTTCTCGATGATCGCGGCCAAAGCGATCTCGGTCGACATGATCGTTCAGAACGTGGGTGCGGCGGGAATCGCCGACCTGTCGTTCACTGTGCCGCGCGACGAGCTTAAGGCCACGCTGGCCGCGGCCGAAGCTGCCTGTCGCGAGCTGGGTGCCGAAGGCGTCACCTGCGGCGACGATGTAGCAAAGGTCTCGGTCGTCGGCCTGGGAATGGCGAAACAAACGGGCGTGGCCCAACGGATGTTTCGTGCGCTGGCCGACGCCGGCATCAACATCCTGATGATCACGACCAGCGAGATTAAGATCTCGGCGCTGGTCGACCGCGCGCAAGGTGTCGACGCGCTGCGCGCCGTCCATGCGGCATTTCAACTCGACCAACAACCGGCCGTCCGCGAAGATGAGCAACTAGGGCAGGCTACGCCTGACCACACCGCCCGGGACGCCGTGGCCGTCGTCGCCCGATTGCAGAAGATGGAAGAGCTGACGATCGACGACATTGCGCTGGATGACTCGCAGGCCCGATTAACCATCAGTGGCGTAGCGGATCGGCCCGGGATTGCCGCTTCGCTGTTCGACGCGGTGGCCGGCGACGGCATCTTCGTCGACATGATCGTGCAGAGCTACGGTCGCCAGGGCAAAGCCAAGCTCAGCTTTACCGTGCCACGCTCGCAATACGAGCAAGCGCTCGAGCTGGTGCGCAAACTGGCCGAAGGCGCCGGGTGCGGACCAGTCTCTGGTAGCGCAAGTGTGGCGAAGTTATCGATCTCGGGCATTGGGTTGCGCAGCCACACCGAAGTGGCCATCCGCACGTTCGCGTGCCTGAGCGATGCTGGAATCAATATCGACATGATCAGCACCAGCGAAGTCCGCCTCAACGTGGTCGTCGACAGCCAACACGCTCAGGACGCATTGGCGGCCATCGAACGCGTCTTTGCCGACGCCCGCCAGGAATAGCGGCAGCGGGCAACTCACGCATCAGGCGAACGCACGACGATTTGGCCTGCTGGCGTACGGGTCGTGCGCAGCAGGTTCGCGCCGCTGGCACCGGGACTGCGCCTAGAAACCGTGGCCGAAGAACAACCCGACGCCGCCGTATGGATTGACATAGAAACCCATCCCCGGCGTTTCGCGGTAGTCTTCGAAGGGCCGCTTGCCGTTGTTGTTTGGTGCGCGGTAGGGCGACGAGTATCCGCCCGACTGCGGCGAGTGATCGCGGACGTACGATTGCTCGGCCAGCTTCGCGGTCTGGTTCCAGGGATTGGTCGCCGAGTCGCGCAGTTGTTGAACCTGCTTGGCCTGCTGCTGTGCGGCGGCTCGGCGCTGGTCGATGGCCGCGATTTCCTGTTCCAGTTGCGCGGCGGTCATCTGTTCGATATTCGGCAGCTTGCGGAGCACCTCTTCGCGTTTCTGGTCGGACAAGATCGAGAGGTAGTGCCCGAGCCACGCGCGTGCTTCTTGCGCTTGCGGCGTCGCCAGGATCTTCAACTTTGCGTCCATGTCGTTGAGCATGAACTGCAATTGATCGGCTGACATCCGTTGTACCTTGGCCGAGAAGTTCGCCTTGATCTGGACAACTTGTTCAGGCGTGTAGCGCTTTTGCGACTTGAGAAACTCGTTCATTTCGTACATCGCCCGTCGCCATGGCTCGCTCGACAGTATCTGCGCACGGCGCGCGCCCTCGTCGACGGCCGGCGCGTGTTGGTCTGCCGGCGCTTGGGCGGCGCTCGGTTGTGGTGCTGGCTGCGCGGCGGGTTGTGCGGCCGACGGGGTCGTTGTCGCCGTTTGTGCGGCGGCCCACTGCACGTTGGCAGCCAATACCAGCACCGCGGTGACCAAGCGGCGTTGCCAGAAAGCTTGCGGTAACATTTCGTGCTCCTTGGGTACCGTAGATCCGCTGGGGATCACGATTTCGTCCGGTTGTTGCGTGCCGCGCGGCGATGACGCGCCCGACGTCAATAAAATTTTACCACGTGGCTCCGACTAGTCTTGGCCGCGAACTCGCACAAAAGTGACTGATACGTTTCGGCCTGGCTCGCCGTCGATACCGGACCGGCTGGACTTCCAAGTAAACGAGTCCGAACCCTCACGAACGAGCGTGCCACTGGCCAGAACCTGCCTTCCGTCGGGCAACACGCCGGTCGATTGGATCGCCCAGTCGTCGCCCTGCCGGGTCCAATTCCCTTCGCCGTAGCCGCCGTCGGAATCAAAGATCCACGATTTGAGTTTCCGTGAAAGTGGATCCCATCCGATGCGTTGCGCCACGAGATAAACGATCTCGCCACCGCGCGAGACTTTCAGGTCGCGCAGCAAAAAAGTTTTTGTCGCGTTCCACCGGGCCGTCGACTCCAGCGTCGTCTCGCCGCTGGTCGCCTTCCAGTCGCCAATCATCCATTCCAGGTCTGCCAGCCGGACCGGTTCGTTCACCCGACCGATCGGCGCTTCGCGCAGGCTGGCCAATTTCCACCGGCCGGCAGAGCGCACCCAGATCGCGCTGAATCGGCCACGAGTGGCAGATCCTCCGCCCGGCGGCGTCACCTCGGACGTGCCGTCTTCGATTGCCGCGTCGTCATTCAAAAAACGAATTCGACTTTCTACCAACTTGACGTGTGGACGGCTCTTCGCGTCGACCGCTTGGGCGGCGTCGGCGATCAGTTCGCTGGCCGGATGGGACATGCCCGTTTCATCGACGAAATCGCCATCTTCGATCCAGTACCGGGCCAGCTCTTCGGCATCGCCCCGATCAAGCGCCGCAATGTAACTCTGCGCGGCCCGGCGGATCGCGCGTTCGTCGTCCGACCGATCCAGTGCCTGCGCTATCGCATCGCTCGAAGTAACGCTAAACAAAGCAACGGCGATCGAAAGTCCGCCCAACAACACGCTTCGGCTTCGGCCCACCATCGGTATCTCCTACGAGCCACTACGGACTACACGCTCGCGTGCAAACGTGCGAAAGTCGACGGCTGCACGCTCCTTCAAACATAGCTCAGCCGCGCGCAATTGCCATGGTAACGCGGTTTTGTGCCTCCCTGGCACACGACGACGTCGCATTGCCCGCGTCGTATCACGATGTCCGATTCATTCGGCCGCACGCACTTTGCCGCAGATGCAATGCCGGCGCATCACGCCTACTGATCACTGAGCACGTCGTTGAGCACTTCCTCCGAGACGTAGATCGGCAGCGGTGGATCGCACGTGACGGCCACGGCGATCGCATCCGAGGGGCGGGCGTCGACTTCAATCAACTCACCTTCGTGGCGGATGCGAAGCTTGGCGAAATACGTATGCTCACGCAGCTCACTGATCACAACGTCTTGCAACTCGGCCCCGAGATGGTCGACGATGCTGACCAACAGATCGTGCGTCAACGGACGTGGCGTGTTGTATTGTTTTACGCGACGATCGATGCTCGTCGCTTCGAAGATGCCGATCAGGATCGGAAATGTCCGCTCACCGTCGACCTCTTTCAAGTAGATCACCTGCTGATCGTTGATCTCGCTGATGATGATCCGCGATAGCTCCATATGGACCGGCATGGCGGGCCCCCTGGTTCGTTCCTGATGTGTTGTCTCGAGAGTGCCGACACGACGCCATGATTCCACTCACGCTCGATTATAAATCTCCCCGCAGGGTGTCGACTAGTGGCAGCACGGATTGGCCGGTGCAGCCGTCCGATTCTTCGCGGCGTCGCGCCAATCGGCGGCAACCAGGTCGCCGTCCGCACGAACGGCACACCGCGCCGCGCGCTTTTTTTTGGGGTGATGTCGGCGGAATGATCGACCTGCGCAATCGGCGGGTGGTCAAAACCACCAAGCGAAACCGCTTTGCCCGGTCCGAGCTCAGTTTTTCGCCGACTTGAGCGCGGCCAGTGCGGACTCCGTGGCCGCTTTGAGTTCCGCGAGCTGAGCCAAGGCCGTGCGTTCCTTCTCGATGACGGCCGCGGGCGCCCGTTTTACGAAGTTCTCATTACCCAGTTGCCGCTGCTTGCCCGCAATCGCGGAATCGAGCTTGGCCAGCTCTTTCGTTTTTCGCGAGATTTCGGCATCGACGTCGACGTGCTCGGCCAGGTCGACGAAGATTTCGGCACCTGTGATGACATCGCTGGCGCTGGTGGGCGGCGCGGCGACGTCCGGTCCCCACGCGGTTGCCTCGGCGCCGGCCATCGCCGCGAAATAGGGCGCCATGGGCCGCAGCAAGTCGGCCAATTCCGTGTCGCACCGCACGCCGAATCGCAGCGTCGCTTTCGGCGGTATATTCTGTCGGCTGCGCACTTCGCGCAGCACGCGCAATACTTCCTGAAATCGCGCGAATCGCGCTTCGATGGCCGAGTCTTGCCGGCTCGCGTCGGCCGTTGGCCAGTCGGCGATCATAATGCTTTCGGCGGCCGCACGTGGATCGGCCAGACCGCGCTTGGGCGCGGCGCGGCCCAGCAACTGCCAGACTTCCTCCGTAATAAACGGAATCATCGGATGCAGCAGGCACAGTAGCGTGTCGAGCGTGGCGGCCATCACGCGCTGTGCCGTGACGCGTGCCGCCGGATCCTGCAACCGACCCTTCACCATCTCGACGTAGAAGCTACAAAACTCGTTCCACGCGAAATCGTAGAGCACGCGGGCCGCATCGCCATACCGGTACTCGGACAGCGCGTCGGTCGTTTGCCGCGTGACCGTGGCCACACGACTAAGGATCCATCGGTCTTCCACGGCCAAGTCCGTATCGGCGACCGCACCAGGCTCGAAGCCTTCCAGGTTCAATAGCGCAAACCGCGACGCGTTCCAAAGCTTGTTGCAAAAGTTGCGTCCCAGATCGAACCGTTCGCTAACCACGGCGCCCCGCTTCAGGGCATTGTCTTCGGGCCGGCTGGCCCACTGCGTCGAAAAGGCCTCGCCGCACTTCTTGCACTTGATGCGCGGCAGTACGCGGTTCTTCTTCGTCTGCTCGACCGACGCCCCGCAGTGCGGACACTCGAACTCGACCGGCATCCGGACGTCCTGCGTTTCGGTCGTGAGATAGGCCAGGCTGAAGCGCAGCGAGTCGGCGCCGACTTTCTCGATCACGTCGAGAGGATCGACCCCGTTGCCCTTCGACTTCGACATGCCTTCGCCGTACCCATCCAGGATCTTCGGGTGAATGTAGACTTCGCGAAACGGGATATCGCCGACGTTGAACAACCCGGTCAACACCATCCGCGCGACCCACAACGTGATGATGTCGCGGTTAGTGATCAGCGTGCTCGTCGGGTAGTAGTATTCCAACTCGGGTGTTTGGTCGGGCCAGCCCAAGGTCGAGTGGGGCCACAGCGCGGAGCTGAACCACGTGTCGAGCACGTCGACTTCGCGCGTGATCTTATGGCCGGGGATCGCGTCTTCCGACAGGTCGACCTCCTGCGCGCAGATCAGCCATTGCTGCTGCTCTTCGTCGCGTTGCCAGACGACGTCGTCGCGTCCGGCGAAGGCCTTCCGCAGATCGTCTTCGCTTGCTGTGGGAGCGTACCAAATCGGAATCTGGTGCCCCCACCAGAGTTGGCGGCTGACCGGCCAGTCGCGCTTTTCGCTGAGCCAATCGAGGTAGCCGCGCGCGTAACGGGGCGGCACGATCCGTACCCGAGCGTCACTGACCGCGTCCATTGCCGATTGGGCCAGGTCGTCCATCTTGACGAACCACTGATCGGCCAGCATGGGCTCGATGGGCGTTTTCGACCGGTCCGAGTGAGCCAGATCGATCTCGCGGTCCTCGATTTGCTCGACCAGTTCGAGCGCTTCCAAATCGGCAACGACCTTCTTGCGCGTCTCCAAGATCTTCATGCCGGCATACGGGCCGGCTGCGTCGTTGAGCGTGCCGTCTTGGTTTAGCACGTTGATCATCGGCAAGTCTTGCCGCCTCGCGACGTCGTAGTCGTTTGGATCGTGGGCCGGAGTGATCTTTACGCAGCCGCTACCCAATTCGGGCTTGGCCCAATTGTCGGCCACCAACGGAATCTCGCGATCTAACAACGGCAACCGGACGGTGCGGCCAGCCTTTGCCATGTCGCGCAAGCGGATCAAATGCGGCAAGACGGTTGTGCGCCGCTTTTCAAGGGCTTCGAGTTGCTGCTTGAGGGCCGGCTTCTCTTTTTCAGTCGCCGCGCTGACCTTGTTGCGCAGCTCGTCGGCAGCCTTTGACAGCGCGGCTTCCGGATCCGGATGTACGGCGACGGCCGTGTCACCCAGCATCGTCTCGGGCCGGGTGGTGGCAATACTGACGAACTGTGGCTCGCCTGGCTGGGGATCGATCACCGGATAGCGTAAGTGCCAAAAATGGCCGGCGACCGTTTCGTGAAATACCTCGTCGTCGCTGACGGCTGTTTGCAGGTGCGTATCCCAATTGACCAGCCGCTTGCCACGGTAAATGAGCCGCTCGCGGAACAAGCCAAAGAACGTGTGCCGCACCGCGCGAGCGCAAGTTTCATCGAGCGTGAACCGCGTGCGCTGCCAGTCGCAGCTACAGCCCAATCGTTCGAGCTGGCCCAGGATCCGCGCCTCGTATTCCTGCTTCCACGCCCAGATTCGCTCAACCAGCGCCGCGCGACCCAAGTCGTGGCGCGTTTGCTTTTGTTCCTCGAACAGCCGTCGCTCGACCACCGCTTGGGTCGCGATTCCGGCGTGGTCGGTCCCCGGCATCCAAAGCGTGTTGTAGCCCTGCATGCGTCGCCACCGGATGACGACGTCTTGCAGGGTGTTGTTCAGCGCATGCCCCAAGTGTAGTGCGCCGGTGACGTTGGGTGGCGGGATGACGATCGTGTACGGCTTGCGCTTCGGATCCGGCTCGCTATGAAAGTAGCCCCGTTCTTTCCAGAACGGATACCAGCGCTGCTGCGCGCCGTTGTGATCGTACTGCTTGGGCAGGTCTTCGGTGGCGGTCGGTGCGGTCATGTCACTGGCGGCAACGGGTAGATGGTCGGACCCAATCAATACGCAAAGCGGCGCCGTCCGGGCTTTGGGCCGCGGAAGCACGGATTCTAGCCGCGACGGTCCCAATGCCAAAGGCGACTCGCCGCCGGGCGTAACGGCACCGTTGGGACAGAGCCGTGCGTCACTTCGCCGCAGCAGCCGTTTTGCTCGATTCGCCCGCTGCCATCCTCCCTTCGTCCTTGTAAAGCTTGTACTCAAAGCTGTCGACCAGCGCGATCCAACTGGCCTCGATAATGTTCTCGCTCACGCCTACCGTGCTCCAAACTTCGTCATCGTCGCAACTTTCGATGACTACGCGCACGCCGGCGGCCGTGCCAGCTTCGGAGTTGATCACCCGCACGCGGTAGTCGACCAGATGCATTAGCGCGAGGTTCGGGAAGTGGCGATCGAGGGCCTTTCGCAGGGCCGCGTCCAGGGCATTGACAGGGCCGTCGCCTTCGGCCACTTCGTGGCGCACTTCGCCGTTGACGCGCAACTTCACGGTAGCTTCGGTCACCAGGGTCCCGGTTTGATCCGCCTCGACATTCACGTGAAAGCTGAGCCGTTGAAAGTGCGCCCTGAACGTGCCGGCGCATTTCTTCACCAGTAAATCGAACGAGCCCTGAGCCGCCTCGAATTGGTATCCCTGGTGCTCCATCTCGACTACCTTGGCCAGCACTTTGTCCATCAATTCCTGATCCGACGCGGCCTGTTTGTCGTTGACCACCGCCTTAATGTTCGACCGGCCGGACAGCTCGCTGACCAGAATCCGCCGCGCGTTGCCGACCCGTTCCGGCTCGATATGTTCGTAGCTGCTGCTCGCCCGGGAAACCGCATGGACATGCATGCCGCCTTTATGGGCGAATGCGCTTTGGCCCACAAACGGTTGATTGCTTGGGATCCGCAAGTTGGACGTCTCGTAGACGAACCGCGACAATTCGGTCAGGTGCTCGATGCTGGCCGGCGCGAGCACCTGGTATCCGGACTTCTTGACGGCCAGATTCGCGATGACCGAAATCAAGTCGACGTTGCCGCAGCGCTCTCCCAGCCCGTTGATCGTTCCCTGCACTTGCACGGCCCCGGCGTCGACGGCGGCCAGCGAATTGGCCACGGCCAGCTCGCAGTCGTTGTGGCAATGAATCCCGACCGGGACGCTCAATTGGGCGCTTGCCTCTCGGGTCCGTTCGGCGATCTCCTCGGGCATCGTCCCGCCGTTGGTATCGCACATCACGACCATCGTGGCACCGGCTTCGGCCGCGGCGCGGACTGTCGCCAGCGCGTACTCGGGATTCGATTTCCAACCGTCGAAAAAATGCTCGGCGTCGTAGATCACTTCGCGTCCGGCCTCGCACAGATAGCGGACGCTTTCGCCGATCATCGCCAGGTTTTCTTCAAGTGTCGTGCGCAGCACCTCTTTCACGTGGAAGTCCGAAGTCTTGCCCACCAGGGTGATCACCGGTGTGTTGGCGGCCAAGAGCGCTTTGATGCCCGGATCATCCTCCGCGCGCACTCCGCGTCGGCGTGTCATTCCAAACGCGCAGACCTTGAGCTTTTCGAGCTTCAACTGGGCGACACGCTCGAAGTATTGCGCGTCTTTCTCGTTCGACGCCGGAAATCCGCCCTCGATGTAGTCGAAACCCAAGCTATCCAATCGCTCGGTGATGAGCAGCTTGTCCCGCAGCGAGAAGTTGACGCCTTCGCCCTGGCTGCCGTCGCGCAAGGTCGTGTCGTAGATCTGGATCGAACGCATGGCAATGGTTTCCGGTCGATTCGGATTTTTGGGCCGCCACCACGGCCGGCCCAAGTCTCTTGGAAAAACTGCACGTCGTTGGTTCGTCCGACAAACGGCCGGAACCAACAAAAAAACCCCAAGGCCTGGCGGCCTCAGGGCTGGCTTGAATCGGTCATGTTACCGGTTCGCCCTTACGGCCGCACCTCCTGGGGAATAATCACAATCGCGCCGATCACGCCGGCGGCGGATTCGCGATTCTGACAGTGTGCGTTGACGAACATGGGAGTCTCACAGCGTTTTGCGGTAAGTCATGCAGGATACGCCCCAATCAATTGGGTGTCAACTTGCCTAAGGGCCATTTTCGCCACGCGATCCCCGGGGCGGTTCCCTTGTTGATCGCAGCATCCGGCTATCGAGTCGCTTGAGGGTTCGATGCCCAATCCACCCGGTCCGCTCGAACGGGACAACAGGCCTGACAACCGAGGGAAAACGGCCCGTTCGCTTGCCGCCGCGTCGCCGTTGACAACCGGACCATACGCGCACGAAGGTCCGCAGCGCATACCGATCCGGCACGGGCTGTTAAACCGTACTGTTCTTAGCTCGCGATGGAATTCGCGGAATTGGTGAACGACGTCTTCGTGTTGTTGCCGACCGACCGAATGGCCAGAAAGCAAACCATGATGAGCAGCGCCAACATGACGGCATATTCAACAGCAGTCGGGCCGTCGTCGCGGGCCACGAAATGTCGAACTCGTTGCACAAAACTTCGCATGGCATTCTCGTTTGAGCTATTCGGGCGGGCCGTAGGTCGCACGTCGCCGAAACGTTCGCCCTCTGCGGACGCTTGCCACGGCGACTGGAACGTTGGAGGCAACGATTCGGCGTTTTCGATACGCCGTGCCGTCCCGCTGCATGTACCGACCCAACCAGGCCGCGCACCCGCAGACCGCACCTCTAGTAGCGTTTTGTTACAAAAGCCTAGCCTACGGACGCCCGGACTGTCGGTTTTGCGCGAACCGGCACCCCCAAACTGCGTGGCGCTGCCGGCAAGATCGTTCCAAACTACAGAAACGGACCGGTGCAATCCGAATCGATCCATCCAACGTGGAGAAAGGCATCGTCGACTCGCGAATCACGACGCCAGATGCCGAGCGCTCACGGCCCGCTTAGCGACTTCGACGTGTTGGTAAACGAGCGGTTTGCGCTGCAGCCGAGGGTCTGCACGGGCCCCATGCACAGCACGATGATCAGCGCCAACATGACGGCGTATTCATTCGTCGACATGCCTTCGCCCGAACGGCCGAAGCACCAGACTTTGGACAGGAATCGACGCACTTCATGCTCCTGCGTTTCACGATTGGAAACGCTGCTGGTTTGGCCGCAATTTGGCCAAAAAACAGCCCCTTGTTGCTCGCAAGGTGGGCCACGGGCTTCGTGCAACCGTAACGTCGCTTCTTGCGGATGTGCTGAATCACACGTCGCGGAAATCTACCGCGCTCACCGCATTCGGCGGCGACCGAGTAGCTCTTTTCAACCCAAACCTAGCACATCGAATGGCCGTAGTGCCGGCAAGGCAGGATTTCTCGCGCTGACAGACATATTCGGCCCGGCACGAAAAACCGCCGCGATGTCCGCCAGGCCGCTGGCGCGTTTCGTACCGATTACATCGATTCGACTTCGAGTGGGTGCGAGCGCATGAAATCTTCGGCCTCGGCTCGCGTGAACACGCCGTCGGTGGCGCTGACCGATCGCACGCAACTGGCGCCGACGGCGCTACCCCAACGCAGCGCGCCGACCAAGTCTTCGCCGGCCAACAACCCGGCGATGAAGCCCGCATCGAATGCGTCTCCGGCGCCGGTTCCGCCCTGATAGTCGACCGCGTGCGCCTTTGCTCGCAGGCGGGTTTCTCTGGCCAGCATCACACTGCCCTCTTCGCCACACGTGACCACGACGGCCTTCGCACCCGCCGCGGCAAACCGCTCGGCTTGTGCCAGCGGGTCGTGCAGCCCGGTCAATGCGGCTGCTTCGTCGTGATTCGGCAGAAAGACGTCGGTCTCGGCCAAGGCGGGCTCGAGCTTGTGCAGGTGCTCGCCCGGTCCCGGCATGACGATGTCGAGCACCGTCTTCACGCCGGCGGACCGTGCTTGCCGAAACAAGTCGGCGAGCGGCTCGCCGTCGAGCGCCGGCATCAACAGGTATCCGCCGACGTAGAGCACTCGGGCTTGCTTGACGCGCTCGATTGGAATGTCGGCCGGCTGCAGCAGCGCGTTGGCGCCTGGCGTGTGGATAAAGCGCCGGTCCTCGCCGCGCACGTTGATGATCAGCGTGCCCGAGGTCTCGGCGTCGGCCTGGGCTCGAATTCCGGCCACGTCGACGCCCGAGGCGGCCAGTTGATCGCTCACGAAACGTCCGAAAAAGTCGTCGCCCACGCAGCCGATGACGCCGGTTTTCACGCCGAGTCGAACCAGGTCGACGGCCACGTTGGCCGCGCAACCGCCTGTGGCCAGCGGCAGCCGGGAGGCAATCACCAGTTCCCCCGCCGCCGGAAGTCGCTCGATCGGGTCGCAAAGGTGGTCGGCCACCAGGATGCCGACACTCAGACAGTCGACGCTCTTGCCAGCTAGTTGCTGCATCGTGCCATCACCGGGCAGCCGCCTCGGGCTTGACCATGATTCGGGGCTTACGTACCCTACCGCGTCGCATCGGGCTTATCGGGGACTGCGATGCCAGGATACACCCCGCCCTGCCCTTTGCCCATGCCGGTCGAAGCCGCCGACGGCACGAAGCCCCGGCCGCTTCGCACTGCGCCAATCTCTAGCTGGGAGTCGTTCCATGGAAGGAACACGATCCGCGGCGCGCCGCGCGGCCGCCCGCTGCTTCGTCGCGCTGGCCGCACTGTCCGGCGCCCTGACAGCCAAGGCACAAGACCGTCCGGCCCAGCCACAAGCCCAAGCGCCACCGCCGCAGCGCGTCGCGCGGCTGATCCAAGAGCTGGGCGCAGGCGACTACACCGTGCGCCAACGGGCCAATGACGAACTGTCTCGACTGGGCGACGTCACGCGCGAACAGCTCGAAGCGGCCCTGCAGCACGCGGACGTTGAAGTGCGGCTGCGGGCCAACCGGCTGCTCGACGAGATCAAGCTCGAAGCACTCTGGCAGCCGGCGATCGTCGACTACCGGGCCACCGACCAGGCCGCCTCGAAGATCCTGACCGCGCTGGCCGAACAATCGGGCAACCACGTCCACATCGGCGACCCGTACGGCAACTTTTCAGAGAAGTCGCTCGACGTCGATTTCACCGGCGTCAGCTACTGGCAAGCGGTGGACGACGTTTGCGATCAGGCAGGCAATCGCATTCGGCCCCACTACGACATGCACACGCCTGGCATCGTCGTCAGCGCCGGCACACCGCCAAAGTATCCGCGGGCCTACAGCGGTCCGGTCCGGGCAGAGATTACGACCGCCAAACGTACGTTCATCGAAGAGCTGGGCTACGAGCAACGCAAGGCCGAGCTGACCCATTCGTTTTTGATCAGTCTGCGGTTTAGTTGGGAAGACCGGTTCAAGATCGTCGGCTACGCCACGCAGCCGAGCCTGGTCGAAGCAGTGACTGACAACCACGTCGTTTGTTCGGCGGCTCAGCCGTCCAGCGGCGGATGGAACGCCACGACGCGGGGCCTTCGGCAAGTCACGGCGAACCTGAAATTGAATCCGGTGCCGATCTCCGCCCAGGCGTTCGACGTGCTGACGATTCGCTGGGGACTGATCGCGGTGGGCGAGCCGGCCGTGCTGGCCATCGACACGCTCGAACCGAACCAGACGTTCGCCCAGGACGACGTTGCGGCGCGGATCCTCGAACTGGAAAAGTCCTCGTCCAAATACACGCTGACGCTGGCGATCACGCGCGATCTGGCCATGCCCGAACCGCGCGAGGTGGTGTTCCAGGAATATCACGTCGACGTGTTCGACGCCGACGGCCGCAAGTTCCGCGTCCACAGCCAGTCGCCTTCGCTGTCGGACCGTGGCGTGCAGCTAAAGCTCAAGCTGGCCGGCGAGTCGCCCGACAGCGAGCCGACGTCGCTAAAGCTGCACTATCCGCGGCTGCGCGCCCGGCGCGACGTGGAATTGACGTTCCGCAACGTACCGCTGCCGACCGGCCGGCCGGAGTAGTTGGTGGCGTTGGCACACGCCCCTGAGCGGCGCGGAACAACGAATCGGTGAAGCGACTGACGACGCCTACCACTTGCGCGTGCCGTAGCTCCCTACCCCGCCTTGCCAAACAGCGGTTGGCAGGCTTTGGCGATCTGTTCGATGTGGCGGTCGTCGGTGCCGCAGCATCCGCCCATCACGTTCAATTGCGGTAGCGATCGCTTGAGCGCGGCGTACTGCTGGCCCAACTCGGCCGGATCGCCCGTGTCGAGCTCGGGCGCTTCGTCCAATTCGGCATGGCTCATCCGCGAGGCATTCGCCCGCAGCCCGCGCAGCCGCGCGACCCACGGCTTGCCCGAATTCAAAACCGACTCGAAGTGCGTCGGGTGCGCACAGTTGATCATGTAGTAGGCCGGATAGCCGCCAGTCGCGTCGTCGACCTGACTGACGGCCTGCTCGAGCGTTTCGCCGGTGGGCAGATTGCCATCGGTCTCGACGGTGAAGGAGATGGCCACCGGCATTCCGGCCCGTTGGGCCGCGCGGGCCACGCCCTGGGCCTCGGCGATGTAGTTCATCGTGATCGCGCACACCATATCGGCCACCGTTTCGGCAAACGTGCCAATCTGCGCGGAATGATACGATTCGGCGTCGGCGGCCGACATCGCAGTGTCGGCCATGTAGCCATCGCCGCGCGGACCGACGCAGCCGCTGATGACCATCGGCGTATCGCTGGTGGCGTGCTTGGCACGCATCGTTTCGAGCAGCGCGACAGCAGCGCGATTCGCATCGGCCAGTGCATCGCCCGAGTAACCAAGGCGTGTCGCCCAATCCGGATTCGCCCGCCAGGTGGCGGCCTCGAGAATAAGCCCGGCACCGACGCGCCGGGCCAGTGCGGCATACGTCGCGAAGTACTTCTCCAGGGCGGCCGTGCCTGCGTCGCTCTTGAGCAAATCAAACGCGGCGAAGTCGGGCAGCTCAAGCCCCTCGTGAAATACCAAAGTGGTTTCGATGCCGCCGTCGGTCAGAAACAGACTGTCACCCAATTGGGGCAATGCGTCGCGGTACTGGGCCATCAGGGGTCTCCAAGCGCAGGAAGTTCGGCGGCGAATAGGCGCGGCCGGGCGCGTTTCAAATTGTATTGCCGTGCCCGCGCGATCGAACCAGCCGCGCGGATGCTGGACGATGGTACTCGCCGGACGGTAAAGTTACGCCGACAGGGCCACACACGCGGCGTTAGCGGCCATAATCGGCAATCCGTTTCGGACGGCGAATCAGGAAGTAGATCAGCGCTCCAATCCAGTTCGTGAACACGATAATCACGATCCACACCAGCTTGTCCATGCCTTCGGATGGCTCGTTGACGGCGCAATCAACGATCATCCAAATCCAGAAGATCAACCCGGCCAGGCCAATACCCAGGAACAACAAGATCGGGATGAAGATCAGCAGTTCCATCGCCGTGCTCCTTGATCCGCGGTGCGAGCAGTCACTCCGACCAGTCCAATACGTTGCCGCAGTGTGGGCAAGGAGATTGATCGGCGTCGACTTGCTGTCCGCAATGGTAACAAAAGGGCTCGTCCGCTGCCTTGCTGGCGCGGGGGCTACTGTTTAGCCGCGACTCATACTGCGCGACGATCGCTCGCGCTCGCTGCGCATCCGCGGCGCTGACCCAGACCGGGCACATTACCAGAAAGTAGGGGACGCGGCCGCTTACATTCTCGATCGCGTCGCTTGCGACTCGGGCCTGAATCCCTTCGTCGGCCAACAGATTGCACACGAACTGCGCTTGAATACGGTTCCACGCGTCGAACACATTCTGCGGTTCGTCGGCAGCCATTGCACCCTCGCCCTGCGCGAAGTACCCTGAGGTCCACATCTTACCGACTATTCGTCGAACACGCTTCATTCTTGTCGACCTGCAGGGCCCTCATGACATTCAACCGCTTCCAAGGAACCGATACTTACCTGGCCACGCCCGAGCTGCGCAACGCCGTCAACGTCGCCATCGCATTGGAGAAGCCGCTTCTGATTCGCGGAGAGCCAGGCACCGGCAAGACCGTGCTGGCCGAGGCCGTGGCCGAAAGCCTGGGCCTGGAATTGATCTCGTGGAACATCAAGTCGACGTCCAAGGCCCAAGACGGGCTGTACGTGTACGACACGGTGCAGCGGCTCAACGATGCCCGCTTCGGCGACGGCGACATCAGCGACATTCGCCGCTACATCAAGCACGGTCCGCTCGGCCGCGCGCTCGTCAGCTCGAAACGGGTCGTGCTGCTGATCGACGAGGTCGACAAGGCGGACATGGAGTTTCCGAACGATCTGCTGCACGAACTGGACCGGATGAGTTTCTCGGTCACTGAGACGGGCGAGCAGTTCACGGCCCATCAGCGGCCAATCGTGATCATCACGTCGAACAACGAGAAGGAGCTGCCCGACGCGTTCCTGCGCCGCTGCGTGTTTCAGTACATCGCTTTCCCGGAAAAGAACACGATGGCCAATATCGTGCGGGTACACCATCCGAACGTCGAGGACGAGCTGCTCAAGGAAGTTCTGTTGCGTTTCTATTGGCTGCGCGATCTGCCGTCGCTGCGGAAGCGGCCCTCGACGAGCGAACTGGTCGATTGGATCGCGGCGCTCGCGCGAGGCGGCGTCGGCATCGAGGCGCTGGCCGACGAGTTGCCGTTCTTGGGCGTGCTGCTGAAGCGCGAAACCGACGTCGAAATCGCGCTGTCCGCGCGCCGCTAACCTTCCAACGCACCGGTCGGGCCACCGGCCGACCGCACGATCGAACATGTTCGTCGACTTTTTCTACCACCTGCGGCACTTCGGCCTGAAAGTCACGGTCACCGAGTGGCTGGCGCTGGTCCGGGCGCTGGCTTCCGGGCACAGCCGCGCGGACTTAAACACGTTTTACCACCTGGCCCGGTGCCTGTTGGTGAAGCGCGAAACGGACTACGACACCTACGATCGGGCCTTCGCTTCGTTTTTTCACGACGTCGAGCACGACATTAACATCACCGACGAGATCCTCGACTGGCTCGAAGACCCGATCACGCCCGACATCAGCGACGAGGACCGGGCGAAGCTCGAAGCGCTCGACCTGGACGAGCTGCTTGAGCGGTTTCGCGAGACGCTCGAGGAGCAGACCGAGCGCCATGACGGCGGCAGCCGCTGGATCGGCACCGGGGGAACTTCGCCGTTCGGCCATAGCGGCGCGCACCCCAGCGGCATTCGCGTTGGCGGCTCGGGCGGCGGGCGCACGGCCGTGCAAGTGGCCGAGTCGCGGCAGTTTCGCAACCTGCGCTCCGACCGCATCCTCGACACGCGGCAGATCGGCGTCGCCCTGCGACGCTTGAGGCGGCTGAACCGCGACGACGGTCCGGAAGAGCTGGACCTGGATCAGTCGATCGACGCAAGTGCCCGCAACGCCGGCGAGATCGAATTGGTGTTTGCGCCGCCGAAGCGCAATCGCATAAAACTCCTTATGCTGATGGACGTGGGCGGGTCAATGGACCCGCACACCGTGCTGTGCGAACGGCTGTTCAGCGCGGCGCACGCGGCCAACCACTTCAAGGAGTTCGAGTACCGCTTCTTTCACAACTGCGTCTACGCGAAGCTGTACACCGACATTGCGCGTTGGAAGGGCGAGCCGACCAGCGACGTGCTGCACAATCTGGACCACACGTGGTCAATTGTATTCGTCGGCGACGCGTGGATGGCGCCGTACGAACTGCTGAGCGTGGGCGGCGCGATCGACTACTTCCACCGCAACACACGACCCGGCATCGCGTGGCTGCAGGAGATTCGCCGGCGGGTATCGAACTCCGTGTGGCTCAACCCGGTGCAGCGGCGGCACTGGTCGGCGCCGTCGATCCAACTGGTGCACCAGGTGTTTCCGATGTTCGAGCTCACGCTCGACGGCCTGACCGAAGCGATCGACGTGTTGCGCGGCACGCGCCCCAATCGGCCCCAAATCGCGCCGGCGGACTCCGACGACCGGCGGTATGCGTAGGGATTCCGACCGCGAGTTTGTCCGAATCACGCGGTCCTCGCCCCGCACTAGAATCACCGTTTTTCTGTGCGTGCCTTCGTGCGTTCTCTCTTCGGTGCCGGCAGCGGCGCCACATTCTCGACGTCAGCCGTTTGCGTTAAACGTTGAAGGACCTTTGGGACAACCTTATCGGCGGAGCCATTCGCAGCAAGAATCCTTGACTCTTCGAAATCATCGATTCTTGCAGAAAATCGGTTGCGGAGTGACTGGACTAAGTGGGCGTTCGGATCGCAAACAATCATCCGCTGGTCGTCATGCCGCGTCATTGATCGTTCAATGATCTTGTTTATATACGTGTCCGCTTCGGAAAACGAGAATCCAACGACCACGATGTAGTTTGCGCTTTCGATCTTCTCCCTCGCGGAATTCCACAGTTTGATAAGGTTCGGAAAAATGATGAACTTGAAGCCGAGAGGTGGGATCAAGAGTGGCCGACGTTGACCGCCGCAATTTTTGCAGATACCGATGACAGCGTACGTCGCGGTGTCCTCTTGATACGCCTTTTTCAAACGAATGATGTCAAAGTCCCGTACCTCGTGGCATGATTCGCAGTACGACCAGTTAATGGAACCGTGGATTTTGACTAGATCAATCCCGTTTGCCGGCACCACTTTAGATTCATCAACATTCGTATTGGGTTCGATCCCGGCGTGGATGAGCTGTTCGTCCATGCATCCATCGTAATTCGTCGTGACAATCGATGAGTGCTTGTGCTCTTTTACAAAGTTCGTAATCGCCTCATGTCCCAGATTGGGGGACGCCGGAATCATGGTGCTGGTTAGTAGACTAAAAAGCACTTGTAAGGTGTCTTGCAGTAATGCCACTGAGGCAGTGTTGACCCGTGTAACACCTGCACGTTCTCTCGATCGTCCACGTTCTTCCGCTCCTGCGCGGAACAGAAAGTAGTCGAGCAGATCGGAGACATTCGGGTTCTTCGCCGCAAAGTTTGCCAAATATGCGGCGGTCAGCAGGTCTTCGATGTTCTTGATACTGTGTTCATTGCACCAGTTGGCAAGTCGATCAATGTCTTCTCTGCCGATTTTTCCCGCTCGGCGCCACAGTTCGGGGAGTAACTGCATTACTGTCGGTATTGCAGATGGTTCTGGGGCGGAAGCACCTGCGCCAAGTAACAGACAGACGGTGTCTTCCTCCTGCAAATCCAACTGCCATATTCGTTCGTCGATTAGCTCAATTCTCTGGATAGCTTCGTCAATTTCGTCGATCATGTGTTCCGGCGCACCCACAGATTCGACAACATCACTGCGTACAGCCTCCCAAATCGGCCTCCATCGGGAGTCGATCGGCTCGTTGCCCGATTTGACCAACTCCAGCAATTCCCGGAAGATTCTAAATGGATTCTTATTTCGCATAGATCGCTGAATGGTCAACTCCTGGTCTCTTGAAATCTTCGCCCGGTCATCCATTTGAATCCCCCGTATACGGCACGCGATCTCAGAGAAAACGACAAAGTCTTCAGCGGATTACTCACTCCCTGAAGGTCTACTGCGAATGCCGAATGTGACGATTGACCTTGTTGTATGCCATCAGAACGCCTGGGCTATATATGTCAACCCTTTAGTGGGTATTCCTTCTGGAGTTGATGGACGCTTGGGGGCCATCGCCGATATAGTGCCGACGGTAGTGCAAATGGATTTTCGAATTGTCCAGTAATCGCATCTCTTGCGCGTTTACCAGGGGCATTCGCATCACTAGTGCGTACCGTGTGATACGGCCGTCACTACCCAATCAACCGTCGCTCGATGACGGCGAAGATGCCGCGGGCGACGTCTTCCTTCGGGCCCGATAGCGCTTCGAGCACCGTGCCCTCGCGGTCGAGAATCTCGACGTGGTTCTCCAGGGCGTGCATTGCCTCCGGCCCGTTAAGCACCATCAGGTCGCAATGCTTCTTTTCCAGCTTGGCCAGTGCCCGCAGCCGGTGATCTTCGGTCTCCAGGGCGAAGCCGACGAGCCACTGCCGGGTCTTGCCGGCACCTAGCGTGGCGACCACGTCGGCCGTTTCGACCAGGTTCAGGGCCAGCGGCTCGCCCGTCTTGGCGATCTTGTTCGGCTCGACTTTGACCGGGCGATAGTCGCTCGGCGCGGCCACGCCGATCAGTCCGTCGCACTGGTCGAATACGCGCTGGCATGCGGCCAGCATCTCTTCGGTTGACACAACATCGAGCACTTCGGCCTTGGCCGGATACTCGACGTCGACCGGGCCGCTGACGATGATCACTTCGTGCCCGCGCTCGATGGCGGCTTCGGCCAGGGCCTTGCCCATCCGCCCGCTCGAGGCGTTGGTCAAATAGCGAACCGGATCGATGTACTGCCGCGTCGGTCCAGAGGTGATCAGGATGCGTGCCACGGCAGGGTTCGTCGTCGAAAAGGAAATCGCGTCGCGATTGGGCGCCGGTGGTCGCGAGCGCCGCTCACACCACGCGCGGCTTGTTGAGCAACGACTCGATGGCGGTCAGGATCTTTTCCGGCGCCGCCATCCGTCCGACGCCCCGCTTGCGGCAACTGAGCCAGCCTTCCTCCGGATCCACGAAGTGTACGCCGTCGGCCCGCAACTGGGTCACATTGCGCTGCACGGCCGGCTTTTCCCACATCTCGCAGTTCATGGCCGGCGCCAATACCACCGGCCCGGCAAAGCTCAACAGCAGCGTGCCGAGCAAATCGTCGGCCAGGCCGTGGGCCGCCTTGGCCAGCACGTTGGCCGTGGCCGGTGCGACGCAGAGCAAGTCGGCCTGCTCAGCCAATTCGATGTGCGCGCCCAGCGGATAGCGCTCGGCGTCGAAGACATGCTCGGGCACCGGACGTCCGGTCAGCGCCGCGAAAGTGGCCGGCCCGACGAACTCGCGGGCCGAGGCGGTCATCACGACCGACACGCCGACTCCTGACTGAACAAGCTGACTGACCAGCGCGGCGGTCTTGTAGGCCGCGATGCCGCCGCTGACTCCGACAATCACCTCGCGATCGGTCATAGATTGGCCAAATCCAACTCCGGCGGCCCGCCGCCGGCATCTTCACCGGTGACTTGCAATTGCTGCGACGAATCGAGGTAGATCTTATCCTGAATGATCTCCTGGATCACGATTTCCAGCTTGTTTTCGGTCTTCAGGTCGACCAGCGGGCGGCTGCCGCCGTTGAGCGCGACCAGCCGTTTCTGGATCAGCGTCGACAACTTGAACCGTCCGCCCACCTTGTTGACGATCTCCTCTTCGCGCAGTTCGTCGAGCATTACTTCACACCTCGTGGGATCGAAGGATGTCGTGGATTTCCTGGACCGCTCGGTCCACGTCGTCGTTGACGACCTGATATTTGTATTGGCCGGCTGCTTCTAGCTCTCGGCGGGCGACTTCTAGTCGGCGGGCGATCGACTCGGCGCTGTCGGTGCCGCGGCCGCGCAACCGCCGCTCCAATTCCTTGGGCGAGCCGGGACGCACGAAGATCGTGATCGCCTCGGAATACGCCTCGACCACCGCCATCGTGCCGTGCACGTCAATCTCTAAGACTACCGATTCGCCCGCCGCCAGGCTAGGGGACACCTCGCTGTGCAGCGTTCCGTACCAGGTTCCGCGGCCAAATACCTCGAAACACTCCAGGAACTCGCCGGCCGCTTTGCGCCGGGCAAACTCTTCGTCGCTTAAGAAGTAGTAGTCCACGCCCTCCTGCTCGCCCGGCCGCGGCCCACGGGTCGTGGCCGACACGGCCGACTTCAGTTCTGGCATCTGGGCCAGCAGCTTCGCCAGCAACGTCGACTTGCCGGCCCCGGACGGGCCGGAAATCACGATCAGCTTGCCCGGGCGGGAAGGGGTCATGCGAGGACAGTGGTGCGGGTCGATGGTCGGCGGGGGTAAGCAGGTGGCCAATGCCGGCGGGCGAGCGTTTCGGGTTGCGGGCCGCGGCGGACGACAAATCGTGGACAGCGTTCGGCGACCCGGACGGGCGGGATTGTCATTCCACGTTCTGGATCATCTCGCGAATCCGTTCGATCGCCGCCTTGATCTCGATCACGTGCCGCGAGATTTCGACGTCGTTGGCCTTCGAGCCGATCGTGTTGGTCTCGCGAGACATTTCCTGCGTGAGGAACTCGAGCTTGCGACCCGTGCTCTCTGTGAGCTCGAGCGTTGCCGAAAACTGTTCCAGATGGCTGCGCAAGCGCACGATTTCCTCGGAGATGTCGCTTCGTTCGGCATAGATGCTGATCTCGCGAATCAAGTCGCCCGGCTGCAGCGTGACTTCGTACTCCTCCAGGATCTTGCTGATTCGATCGGTCAGCCGGGCGCGATAGTTGTCTGCCACGTTCGGGGCGCGCTGTTCGATCGCGTCGAGCTGCTCGGCGATCGCCGCGGCATTGGCCGCCAGGTCCTTGGCCATCGCCCGGCCCTCGTCGGCGCGCATCTTCGTCATGCTTTCGATGGCTTCCTGCAGGGCGTCGCGCACGAGCGGCCAGTCGGCCGTGGCGTCTTGCGGCCCGACGGCGGATTGGTCGACCACACCGGGCAATTGCAGGAGCGACTCGACCGACCCGGGGTCTGTCAGCTTTCGTCCCCGCGAAAAACCGCGCAACTGCTCGAGATACCCGTCGAGCACGTCGGCATTGAGCCGGAAGTCGTCGGCCGCGCGATCCCGGTCGATGCGTAGCGAAACTTGCACGGTGCCGCGCTTGATGTGCTTGCGCACCAAGCCTTCGACCAGCGGCTCGAGTGCCGAATAACCCTCGCCACAACGGACCACCAACTTGAAATAGCGGCTGTTGATGGTGCGGATTTCGGCCGCGACGGCCAACGAAGCGTCTTTGCGGTGAGCCTCACCAAAGCCGGTCATGCTGAGCAACACGCCAGCCATGCTCCTCGTGCGAAAGCGTTGGATGTCCGCCGCCTGGCGGCGCGGCGTGGTTCGAACAGCTCAAAATCGGGTGCGTGCGCCCTGCGGATGGCCCGTTTACTCGGATGGCGCGTCGGCGCCCTTGCTCGTGGAGTCGGCCGCGGGAGCCGCGCCGGAATCTGACGCTCCGGATGCCGGGGCGCCCGCTTCCCCGCTGCCCTTGGTGCCGGTTTCGGTCGCCGAGGACTTGCTCGCACCGGTCGCGCCGGCTTTGGCGCCTGAATCTTCGGTGGCGCCGGCCGCGCCCGTCGTGGCAGCGCTCTGACCCAAGTCGTTCGCCAGCACCGAGCTATCGGCGTCGCTAAATCGTTTCACCGAGTAAGCGCACAGGATGATCCAAAACGTCGCGGTGACGATCGTGATCCGCGTGAACAGATCGCCGGCCTTCGTTCCGAACGCGCTCTGTCCGCCCATGCCACCCAGGGCACCGGCCAGTCCGCCCCCGCGTCCGCGTTGCACCAGCACCAACAGGATCAAAAAGACCGAGGTGAGAAACAACAGCACCATTATCAGTCCGTCGATCATGACTTTCTCCGTCTTTCGACGTTGTGCGAGGGGCCCTGTACCGGCCGCGGATGCCAACTACTTGGCCGCGGCTGCCACAATGCCCATGAATTCTTCGACCTTCAAGCTAGCGCCGCCAACCAGCGCGCCGTCGACATTCGGCTGCGCCAGCAGATCCGCCGCGTTGCCGGCCTTCACGCTGCCGCCATATTGGATCCGGACCGCGTCGGCGACCGCGGTATTGTAGCGATCCGCCAGGATCTTGCGAAGGTCCGTATGGACTTCCTCGGCCTGGTCGGGCGTGGCCACTTTGCCGGTGCCGATGGCCCAAACCGGCTCGTACGCCAGCACGATGCCGTTGATTTGCTCGGCGGAAACGCCGGCCAGCGATCCGTCGAACTGCTGGCGAATCACGTCGGCGGTTTGGCCCGCCTCGCGCTCGGCGAGCAGCTCGCCCAGGCAGACGATGGGAATCAGGCCGGCGGCCAGCGCCGCGACGACCTTCCGATTCACGTCCTCGTTGGTCTCGCCCAGGATGTGCCGCCGCTCGCTGTGCCCCAGGATGACGTAACGGCACCCGACGTCGACGGCCATGGCCGCGCTGATCTCGCCCGTGAACGCGCCGCTGACCTCAAAGTAGATGTTTTGCGCGCCGACGCCGACCGGCGAACCGGCCACGGACTCGTGCACCGCGGCCAGGTAAACGCTCGGCGGACAGACGGCCACGTCAACCGCGCCGAATTCGGCCGATCGCTGCGCCACGCCGGCGGCCAATGCCACGGCCTGCGCCCGATCGAGGTTCATCTTCCAATTGCCGGCAATAAAGGGTCGTCTCATCGGTCCTTCTCACGTTCCTTCGGTTTTCCAATTGGACGGCAGCATCCTGGCAACGCAATTCTTCGCGTGCCGCTGGATCGTCGCGCAAACGACGCAGCCGCGATATGTTTGATTCTTTCGACCGCGCCGCGTCTTGCTGGCGACGTATGAACTGCTCGCACCATTTATCCCGCCGCGGCCGGCGAGATCGTACGGCCAAGCACTTCGGAAAGCGAACGCATCTGCGCAGCGACTTCGGCATACTGTTCAGGCAGCAGGGCCTGCGCGCCGTCGGACAGGGCTTCCTCCGGGCAGTTGTGTACTTCGATGTGTACGCCGTCGGCGCCGGCGGCCACGCCGGCCAGCGCACACGCCGGAATCAAGTCGGGCCGTCCGGTCGCATGGCTCGGGTCGACAATGATCGGCAAGTGCGACAGGGTTTTACACAACGGTACGGCCGCCACGTCGAACAAATTGCGCGTCGCCGAGTCGAATCCCTTCACCCCCCGTTCGCACAGCACCACGTTGGGATTGCCTTGCGACAGGATGTATTCGGCACTCATCAGCAGGTCGACGATTGTCGCGCTCATTCCGCGCTTGAGCAGCACCGGTTTCTTGGTTTGGCCCACTTCCGTCAGCAGCACAAAATTCTGCATGTTGCGCGCGCCGATCTGAATCATGTCGGTGTAGCGCTCCACCAACTCGACGCGCCGCGGATCCATGACTTCGGTCACAATCGGTAGCCCGTGCTTGTCGCCCGTTTCGCGGAGGATCTTTAGGCCGTCTTCGCCCATCCCTTGATACGAATACGGGCTGGTTCGCGGCTTGAATGCTCCGCCGCGAAGGATGTTGGCGCCGGCGGCCCGCACGGCCCCGGCAATCGCGTCCATCCGCTCGGCGTTTTCGACGGCACACGGCCCGGCAATCATCCCCAAGTGGCCGCCGCCGACTTTGACGCCGCCCACGTCGATGACGCTGGGTTGCGGATGGGCCTCGGCGCTGGCCAGCTTGTAGGGCGGCAACACCCGGATCACCTCGACCACGCCAGGCAACACCTGAAACTGTTCGGGTTGGAACTTCGATTCGTCGCCGATCACGCCAATGATCGTGCGGAACGTACCGCGGCTGAGATGGGCCGTCATGCCCAGCGACTCGACCTTTTCGACCACGTGGTCGACTTGCTCATCGGTGGAGCCGGATTTAAGGATGATGATCACGGGAGTCCAGGTTTCGGGGGTAAGTGGAGTCAGTTATTGTGCCTGCGGGGTGCTCCGGCAGGGCGCGATGCAACGCGCCACAGAAGCCCTCGTCCGAGCCACGGCCAGCACGAACCAGACCCTCCAGTGTAACGGCTGGCGGCCCGACGTGGCAGACCCCGTTGGCGGCGCGATTTCGCGATCGCGGCGGCCTGCAGCGCTTCGACTTGGCACGCGCCGGCGGCCGCGACGGGCCGCAAACGCCGACTATTCGACCGGAGCCATCTTGGCGTACGAACCGAGCACTTCCAGCCGGATCGTCTTGCGCTCCAGCGCCGTGATTGCCTTGCGAACTTTCAAGTCCGACTCGTGCCCTTCGAGCTCGACGAAAAACAGGTAGCCGCCTTCCGGTCGAGCAATCGGAAACGACTCGATCCACGTGAGATTCAAGCGGTTTCGCTTAAAGATGTTCATCGCGTCGGCCAGGGCACCGGGCTCGTGCGCAACCTCGAACATCAGTGCGCACTTGTCCTTGCCTGTGCGAGGGCCCGTCTCGTCGCCGATCACGGCAAACCGTGTCAGGTTGTTTCGGTTGTCTTCGATGTCGGCAGCCAGGACCTCCAATCCGTGATGGATGCCGGCTTGCAGGCTGGCGATCGCCGCGGCTCCAGCCTTGTCGCGAGCCAACTGCGCCGCCATCGAACTGCTAGTGACTTCGACCGTACGGGCCGACGGCAGATGACGGGCAAGCCAATTGCGACATTGCGACAGCACTTGCGGCTTGCTGTAGACTTCCTCCACATCGGCCCTGCCGCACTTGCCGAGCAGGTTATGGTGGATCCGCAACTGAACTTCGCCGCAGATCCGGGCCGGAAGTCGCGCGAACATGTCGAGCGTGTCGGCAACGCGGCCGTCGGTGGAGTTTTCGACCGGCACGACGCCAAAGTCGACGTGGCCCCGATTAATCTCCTCGAACACCGCTGCGATGCTCGTCACCGGCACCATCTCGACACTCTGGCCGAAGCGGTGAATGGCTGCCAGATGGCTAAAACTGTAGGCCGGGCCCAGGTAGGCGACGCGGAGCGACTTCTCCAGCGAACGCGAGCCACTGATCAGCTCGCGGAAAACGGCCCGAATGCAGCGGTCGTGCAGCGGGCCCTTGCTGAGGGCGGAAACGCGCCCCAGCACTTCGTCTTCGCGAGCCGGAGCGTATGCCGAAATGCCGCTTGAGTCCTTCAGCTTGCCGATCGCCAGGGCCAATTTCGCACGCTCGTTCATGGTCTTGACCAATTGGCGATCCAGTTGGTCAATCTTCTTCCGAAGGCCCTCGATCGTCGAGGTGCGCGGGCTGGACCGCGACTGCGATTTGCCCGCATTCTCCTTGGTCATAGGATCCCGATCACGTGCGTGCGCCAGGCGATAACCGACGATTCGATTCCGGCGATCATCGGCGGTAAAGGGTTGCACCACCTTGTACTTGGGTCAAATCGGAGTGTCAAGCGAGCGGCATGCCGCGGCATCTGGGTTCGAGAAGTGCGAGCCTGCGCACCGCCATGGCCGCGCCGGCGAGCCGTCCAATGTATTAGGAGCAGCCTTCGGCGCAATCCGTTCAGTGATCGTGACGGCCGTCGTGGCGACAACAACCGTGCAGTGGTCCTCGATGGGCCAATCGTTCGGCGAAAATCCCAGAACTGTCATTCTGGCAGGAGGCTAGTGAGCGGCATTTTCCAGGTGCCAAAACGGCAGAGCTGGTCGCACCGATTGCCGCACAGGCGGCGCAGGCCGATCCGGAAAAACTCACAACTCCATTGTATATAGCCACTTAAGATCGGCCCTCCCGACAGATGACCCGGCGGCATAACCTTTGCTCATATGAGCCCCC
Organism: uncultured Planctomycetaceae bacterium; assembly: GCA_937952415.1. Classification (GTDB taxonomy): domain Bacteria; phylum Planctomycetota; class Planctomycetia; order Pirellulales; family PALSA-1355; genus CALFYT01. Next base: position 222,209 of record CALFYT010000101.1, read on the forward strand.
GACAGAGTGAAAACCTAGACTTTGAGCAACTCAAGGCCGGCGACCGTGCGACGCGCAAACACAGCACGTCAACGGCCCGGCATGCAGTACAAAGCGAATAAGCGCAACCGATCAGAAACAGCGCAACACGCGGATTGCGCACATCGTCGAGAAAGGAGCATGGCATGGCTCGTGGTGGAGAAAAAATCATCGGGATCGACTTGGGTACAACCAATTCGGTGGTCGCGGTCATGGAAGGCAAAGAAGGCAAAGTAGTGCCTAACCAGGAGGGCAATCGCCTGACCCCGAGCGTCGTGGCCTTTACCGACAAGGGCGACGTGCTCGTCGGTGACTTGGCCCGCCGCCAGGCAGTCACCAACCCAACGCGCACGGTCTATTCGATCAAGCGTTTCATGGGTCGCCGCCACAACGAAGTGGAATCCGAAGAGAAGATGGTTCCCTACGAGGTCGTCGGCGGACCCGAGGACTACGTGAAGGTCAAGGTCGGCGACAAGGAGCTCACGCCGCCCGAAGTCTCGGCGCGCACGCTCCGCAAGTTGAAGGAAGCCGCCGAAAGCTACTTGGGCCACAAAGTGAACAAGGCCGTGATCACGGTGCCGGCCTACTTCAACGATGCCCAACGCCAAGCCACGAAAGACGCCGGCCAAATCGCCGGTCTTGAAGTCGCGCGGATCATCAACGAGCCGACCGCGGCCGCGCTAGCCTACGGGCTGGACAAGAAGGAACAAGAAAAGATCGTCGTGTTCGACCTGGGTGGCGGTACGTTCGACGTTTCGGTGTTGGAAGTTGCCGACGGCGTGTTCCGCGTCATCAGCACTAACGGCGACACGCACCTCGGCGGCGACGACTTCGATGAAGTCTTGATCAACTACGTAGCCGATGAGTTCAAGCGCGAAAACGGCATCGACCTGCGCCAGGACACCATGGCGTTGCAGCGCCTGCAAGAGGCGTGCGAAAAGGCAAAGAAAGAGCTCAGCACCGCCAGCTCGACCGACATCAACCTGCCGTTCATCACGGCCGACGCCAACGGTCCGAAGCACTTGCAGATCAACATCACACGCAGCAAGTTCGAGCAACTAGTCGATCACTTGATCGAACGGGTGCGCGGTCCGCTGGACCAGGCGCTCAAGGATGCCAAGTTGCAACCCAGCGATATCGACGAAGTCGTGTTGGTGGGCGGCTCGACGCGTATCCCGAAGGTCACTGAGCTGGTGACCAAGTTGTTCGGCAAAGAGCCGCACAAGGGCGTCAATCCCGACGAAGTTGTGGCAATCGGGGCTGCGATTCAAGGCGGCGTGCTGGCCGGCGAGGTCCAGGACGTGCTCTTGCTCGACGTCACTCCCTTGAGCCTGGGCATCGAGACCGAAGGTGGCGTTATGACGCGTCTGGTCGATCGCAACATTACGATTCCGACCGAGCGCAAGCAAACGTTCAGCACCGCGGCCGACAACCAAACGGCCGTCACGATTCGCGTGTTTCAGGGCGAACGCGAGATGGCCAGCGACAACCGGCTGCTCGGCCAGTTCAACCTGGAAGGCATTCCGCCGGCTCCGCGCGGCATCCCGCAGGTCGAAGTCAAGTTCGACATCGACGCCAACGGAATCCTCAACGTTTCGGCCAAGGATCTCGGCACCGGCAAGGAGCAGAGCGTGCGGATCGAGCAGTCCAGCGGACTGAACGAGGCCGAAATCGAGAAGATGCGCAAAGACGCCGAGGAGCACGCCGAGGAGGACAAGAAGCGCCGCGAATTGGCTGAGCTGCGCAACCAGGCCGACTCGATGTGCTATCAGGTCGAAAAGCTGATTAAAGAGAACTCCGAGAAGATTCAAGAGTCGGACAAAGGCCCGCTCGAAACTGCGATCGCCAAGGCCCGCGACGCCGCCAAGACCGAAGACGTTGCCGCGATCAAAAGTGCCATCGGCGAATTGGAGCAGGCTTCGCATGGGCTGTCGAAGACACTCTACGAGTCGCAGCAAGCAGCGGGTGGAGCCGCTGGCGGCGATGCCGGTCAGGAGGCCGCGCCCGAATCCGGCTCGTCTGGCGACGACGAAGTCGTCGACGCCGAGTTCGAAGTCAAAGACTAGCGGGCACGCCTTCGCCGGCAGCCTAACAGTGGACGGTTTGGGAGAGGCGATCGAGGCGTTGGAAGCGGGAAGAGGCTCCCCTTCCAACGCCCGGTTGCTGATTCGCGGGCAAGAGGCCGGGACGCCGCATGTACGCACGTCCCCTGCCCTCGAACGCGGTGCGGCCGCACCGCCCGACCGGCAACACACGTCGGACCCATCCGTTTGCTAGGTGCCGGGCAGCGGTCCGTCCGCGATCCGATTCAACGCAAAGGAGCACGTTGTGCTATGGCCATTCGACTCGACAAGCTAACGATCAAAGCGCAAGAGGCATTGCAGCGCGCTCAAAACTCCGCGGCCGATCATGGCAATCCGCAGATCGAGGCACTCCACTTGCTTGCCGGGTTGGTCGCGGAATCCGACGGCGTCATTCGCCCGATCCTGGAGAAAATCGGCGCCAACCGAGCGCAGCTCGAATCGATCGTCGAAGCGGAAATCGGCCATCTGCCCAAAATCTCGGGCGGGGCTCAACCACAATTGGCCGAAAGTCTGGTCAAGGTAATCGAGGCGGCCCAAAAACACGCCGAGACGATGAAGGATGAATTCGTCTCAACCGAACATCTGTTGTTGGCTTTGGCCGAGGTCGATTCCAAGTGCCAAAGCGTGCTGAAGCTCAACGGCATCGACCAGTCCGACTTGCTCAAGGCGCTCCAAGCGGTGCGCGGCAGCTCGCGAGTTACGGATCAAAGCCCGGAGGAAAAGTTTCAGGCGTTGGAAAAGTACGGGATCGATTTGGTCGACCGCGCGAGCCAAGGGAAGCTCGATCCGGTGATTGGGCGCGACCAAGAAATCCGCCGCGTGATCCAGGTCTTGTCGCGGCGCACCAAGAACAATCCGGTGTTGATCGGCGAGCCGGGCGTTGGCAAAACGGCCATTGCCGAAGGCCTGGCCCTACGGATCGTGCAGAGCGACGTGCCGCAGAGTCTCAAGAACAAGCGTGTTGTGGCGCTCGATCTGGGCGCACTGATCGCCGGCACGAAGTATCGGGGCGAGTTCGAGGATCGGCTCAAGGCCGTGCTCCGCGAGGTGCAGTCCGCCGACGGCAATATCATTCTGTTCATCGATGAGCTTCACACGGTAATCGGCGCCGGCGCGGCTGAAGGCGGCAGCGACGCGGCCAACCTGCTCAAACCAGCGCTGGCCCGCGGCGAACTGCGCTGCGTCGGAGCCACCACGCTGGACGAGTACCGCAAGCACATCGAAAAAGACGCGGCCCTGGAGCGCCGTTTCCAACCGATCTACGTGGACGAGCCGACCGTCGAGGACACGATCGCCATCCTCCGCGGGCTCAAGCCTCGCTACGAAGCGCATCACAACGTGCGGATCAAAGACTCGGCGCTGGTCGCCGCGGCCAAGCTGTCGTATCGCTATATCACGGATCGGTTCTTGCCCGATAAGGCCATCGACTTGGTGGACGAGGCGATGAGCCGCATCGCAATGGAACTGGAAAGCGTGCCGGCCGAGATCGACGCCGTGCAGCGCCGCCTCACGCAACTCGAACTGGCCGATCGCCAACTCGCCGAAGAAACCGAGGAACACGCCGTTGAACGGCGCGCCGAAATCGAGGCCGAGATCAAACAACTCCGGCACGAGTTGGCCAGCCTGCGCGAACAGTGGGAAGGCGAAAAGCTAGGCCTGGGCAACGTGCAGGAAACTCGACAACAACTGCAACAGGTCGAAACCGAGTTTGCCCAGCTCGAAGCGGCCATCAAAGAGAAACAAGCCGCAGGCGAACTTATCGCCGAGGCCGACTATCAGAAGATGTTCGAGCTGGACGCAAAGCGGAAGGACCTGGTCCAGCGTGTCGAGGCCGAGAGTGCCGAAAAAGATGAACCTTCGGCCGACGCGGAGCCAGCACGGCGATTACTCCGTCAGGAAGTTGGGCCTGATGAGATCGCCGAGGTGGTCAGTGCCTGGACCGGCATTCCGGTCAGCCGCATGGTCGAGACCGAACGCGCCAAACTGCTGGTCCTCGAAGAACGGTTGCACCAGCGGGTCGTCGGACAAAACGAAGCCGTCGAGGCGGTTTCGAACGCGGTCCGCCGCAACCGGTCGGGTTTGCAGGATCCCAATCGGCCGATCGGCTCGTTCATTTTCCTAGGTCCGACCGGCGTGGGGAAAACCGAGCTGTGCAAGGCGCTGGCTCAAGTGCTGTTCGACGACGAGAACGCGATGGTCCGCGTTGACATGAGCGAATTCATGGAGCGGCATACCGTCAGCCGGTTGATCGGCGCGCCTCCAGGCTATGTCGGCTACGACGAGGGTGGCCGACTGACCGAAGCCGTCCGCCGCCGGCCGTATTGCGTCGTGCTGCTCGACGAGATCGAAAAAGCACATCGCGACGTGTTTAACGTCCTGCTTCAAGTTCTCGACGATGGCCGGCTGACCGACAGCCATGGGCGAACCGTCGACTTCACGAACACGATCATCGTCATGACGTCGAACATCGGCAGCCAGATGATCCAACAGATCTCGCAAGAAGGCGGCAGCGAAGCGGAGATTCGCGAAGCCGTGCAAGGCGCGCTTTCGAGCAGCTTCTTGCCGGAGTTCCTCAATCGGATCGACGAGACGATCATTTTCCACCCGTTGGATCGCGAGCAAATCCGCAAGATCGTCGAACTGCAGGCACGCCATCTCGCGACGCAGTTGGAGCAGCACGGCATGGCGCTTGACGTAACCGAAGCTGCGATGGACATGATCGCGCGGGAAGGCTACGACCCAACGTATGGTGCGCGCCCACTGAAGCGGGTCATTCAGCAACAAATCCAGAATCCGCTAGCCACCGAGATTCTCAAGGGGCGTTTCTCCGAGGGCGTGACGGTGCGAGTCGACTTCCAAGAAGACGGCTTTACGTTCGAGTGCCTCGAACAACCCAATAACGAACCCGCCGAAACGCGGTAAGCGCCGGGCCCGGCTCGTCCAGATCGATTCGGCAGAAGGGATCCGCAACTACCGCCATAACAAGGCAGGCCGCATCACCCGCACGTTCACCAGCCCCAACGCGTCGACCGGCTCGGGCTCGGCTTCACCCTCCGCGGCCCAGGACGACCAAGAACCAACAATCAGTGATGTCCCTTTTTCTGTTTCCATGGGAAATTCCGGGTGTCGAAACGCTCCAAACGGTACGCATTGATTGAGGATTACAGATGGGCGATTCCGGTCAGATTATCTCGAAGTTGCGTGAGATTGTAGATTGTCTGAGGGCGAATGGAAGTGCTGATTGGGCCGATGGATTTGAGAGAATGGCCGATGAGTTTCCCTCAGATCCCGATGAAACCAAGCGCCAGATACGCGGCTGCTACGGAGGCATGGGATCGTTTAATGATCTTGTCTTACATAAACAAGGAGTCCCGCTTAGAAAAGAAAATGATGAATTAGACCGCATGCGACACGAACTATGGGAGCTCTGTCAGCTCTATGCGTCCAAGTGACTGTAGTGCGTCCTGTGAAATGTTTCAGCGGTAGTGGCACACTTCGGTGGGTTCGTTAGTGAGAGTGCGTCCTGTACAAAAAGAATGCCACAACTTGTTCGGCACTTCGCGAGCGTAGCTGTGCCGTGATTCTCGAGCGATTGGCCCTGGCTGGTCGGCAGCGTGCAGCCGAATCGTCGGTTGAGAGTTGCCAAATTTAAGGACGGGGAAGAAAAGGGGGAAGAAAAGGGGACATCACGGCTCTGAAGAAAACTCCCCTGCTGGCTTAACCCGCTAGCTCGGTCGCGTGCGTAGTGACTTTGTGGCACGCACCAGCAAATCTCCGAAGGCCGTGGCGCGGGCGGCGCTCGAAGCTGCTCAGCGCGTGTTACCATTCTACACGCATCCCAACAGCCCCAAGGTCTTCACGCAGCATCAACTGTTCGGCTGCCTGGTGCTGAAAAACTTTTGGAAGACCGACTATCGAGGCGTCGTGGCGCAGCTGGCCGACCATCCGGAACTGTGCGAGGTGCTCGGCCTTCGCCGTGTGCCGCACTTCACGACATTGCAAAAAGCCAGCCGGCACTTGCTGGCCTCCCGGCCGGTGCAACGCCTGTTGGAAAGCACGATTCGCATGCACTACGGCCGGCGCCGGCGCGTCCGTTCGTCGGCCGTCGATTCGACCGGCCTGGAGTGTACCGCGGCCAGCGGCTACTTCGTGCGGCGCCGGAATCGCGTCAGCTTGCCCTGGAAAACCGTGGTCTATCATCGCTATCCGAAGCTGGGCGTGGTGTGCGACACGAGTTGTCACTTCATCCTCTCGATCCGCGTCGGCCGTGGCCCGCGGCCGGACGTCGACGAGTTGGTGCCGCTACTGAGCGGTGCGCTGCGTACGATGTTGATCGATTGCCTAAGCGCCGACGCCGGCTACGACTCGGAGTCCAACCATCGGTTTGCTCGCCAGGAGCGCGGCGTCCGCACGATGATCCCCGCCAAGCACGGCCGCCCGACCGATAAACCGGCCAGCGGCCATTATCGCCGTTTGATGCAAACCCGCTTCGACGAGACGAAGTATCACCGCCGTGCTCAAGTAGAGACTGTGATTTCCATGATCAAGCGGCGCCAAGGCAACCATGCCCGCGGCCGCACTTATCACTCCCAGTGCCGTGACCTCCGCTTGATGGCACTGACCCACAACGTCATGATTCTGTTGCGCGTCGAGGTTTTCTACTGAGCCGGACATCACTGATATTGACGATGTCGCGGTCGAGCGGTCGCTTGGCGGCATGCCGCGCACTGCCCGGGCCATTGAAGCGGGTTTGATCTATCACGTTCTTAATCGCGGGAACGGGCGGATGCGGCTGTTTCACAAGCCCGAGGACTACGCAGCGTTCGAGTCTGTCCTGGACGAAGCGCTGGCTCGCTATCCCGTCGAACTGCTGACCTATTGCGTGATGCCCAACCACTGGCACTTGGTCGTTCGGCCCGGGACCAACGAGGCGTTGAGCCGCTGGCTGGGCTGGGTGGGGGTGACCCACGTGCGGCGACATCACCAACACTACCATCGTCGGGGCGGCGGACACTTGTACCAGGGACAGTTTAAGAGCTTTCCGGTTTCGAGCGACGAGCATTTTCTCACGTTGTGCCGCTACGTCGAGGCGAACGCGCGCCGGGCCAACCTGGTCGAGCGGGCCGAAAGGTGGCAGTGGTGCGGATTGTGGCGTCGGGCCCACCGCTGGCCCGATGGCCTATCCGGCGTCCGGCCGATTGGCTCGCGCGGGTCAATCGCAGCTTGAAACCCGATACGCTGGAACAACTCCGCCAGTGCGTGCAACGCGGGCGTCCGTTGTCTCGTTTTTCTGTCTCCAGTGATGTCCCTTTTTCTGTCTCACGACGAGGCGACCTTGCGTCCTGCTCTGCAAGTCCGTAGCACGGAGCGGTATGGTCCGGTGGCGCCGCGCCGCGCAAGCCCGACGGCTCATCGTAACGCGATCTTGGCCAAATAGATGCTCGCCTTGCCCTCGTGCGACGAGTAGTAACTCATCCACAACAGGTCATCGTGCCAGACCATGCCGGGGTAGCTGCAATCGCCGCCGCTGGGCAGCGTAAGCACCGGCTCATAGCTGTCGCGCGTCATCCGCGCTAACACGGTCGTCGCCTTGTCGCCGTAGCGTCGGCCCGATGCCCAAAGAGCACCGTCCGGTAAGCGAATGAAGTTGGGCCCGCCGATCTTTCCGTCCAGCTTCGTCCACGACCACTCGGTATACGGCGCGCGGCTGGTGCCGATCCAGTGCGGGCGCACCAGGGCAATCATCTCACCGTCGGGCATGAATCGCAGCGTGGTTTCGCTCGCGTTCCAAGTGTTGTTCGGCAGCTTGAATTCCGTGACCCATTGCCAGTCGAGCCCGTCGCGGCTGCGATACAGCATGCCGCGACGCGGGTTGCTGCCCTCGCCCAACTTGCTCACGGCCCATGCCCAATCGTCGTGCCACGTGGCCCGCCACAGCCAGTGGTCTTCGGCCAGGACGCGCTGCGGAGCCGACCATTCCGTGCCGTCGGACGAAAACGCGACTTGCGGTGCCCGCGTGCGATACGTTTGCCCCTCGTACACGCTTCCGCCCATCAAGAGCATCAACCGCCCCTCCGGCATGACCGACAACTTGGGATCGCGCAGATCGAGCCCGTGTGCCGACGTGACCAACGCGGCCGACTTCCAACGGCTGCCGTCGTCGGAAACGATCACGCGAGTCTTGCCGATGCTGCCTGCGTGGCCTTCCGCCTCGCGAAACGTACACCACCAACGATCGTCGAAGCGCACCAAGTCGGTAAAGGCGTTGTGCTGGCCGCGGTCCCAGATACGCTCGACGTGAACCAGCTTCGGCTCGGCCGCGAATGTCCCGCTGATCGCCGCTAGGCAGCTACCCAGCACGATCGCACCGACTGTCCGGGCATGATTCATCGGCAGGTTCCTACGTGTGATTAGGGGTAGTTCGATTCGGCCGCGATCCGGCGGGGCACGTGGAGTGGCACCGCTGGGACGAAGGTCCCGCCATGAGCCGGTTGATAGCTTACCCGGGTCTTGTGGCGACGTGAAATCGGCCGGAAACTCCCGGCATGGCGGTAGTTGACAGGAATCGGGGGGCGTACCTAGAATTGAGACTCAATCTCAAATCCTGCCAAGTCGTCCGGAACACCGATGTCCGTAGGACCTACGATCACTGAGACCTTGGTCTGTTACTGCTACGAAGTAACGGAGACCGAGATTCGCCGGATCATCGACACCAACGACGCGCGCACCGTAGAAGAAGTCACGGTGCGCACGTGTGCCGGCTCGGGCTGCACTGCCTGCCATTGTCGCATTCGCCGGATGTTGGCCGGCCTGCCGGCGACGTGCCCGCCCAACGACACTTGCGCCGACTGCGGATTCCAGGTCGCACTTTGCGCATGCCGGGCTGCGTAGTCGGCTGCGACCGGATCGATGCGACCTATCCCTTGGGCGCTTCGCCGATGTGTTGGGCGATGTAATTCTCCAGCCCGGCCATCTTGATCAGGTCGAGCTGTGCTTCGGCCCAGTCGACGCTTTCTTCCGACTCGACGACCATGCGTTCCATCAAATCGCGGCTACCGGCGTCCTTGACTTGGATACAGGTCTGGATGCCCGCGTTGTAAGCGGCGATGCCCTTCAGTTCGAGTGCCATGTTGTTCTCGATCTGCTCTTTCGGCGTTGGGCCCACCTTGATCACGTCGTAGCGCGCGATTTCCGGAACGCCGTCCAGAAACAGGACCCGATCGATCACCTCTTCGGCGTGCTTCATCTCCTCGATCGACTCGGCGTAGTAGTGGTCGGCCAGTTTGTGCAGCCCCCAATTGCGGCACATCTTGGAATGAATGAAGTATTGGTTGATCGCCGTCAACTCGATGGTCAATCCCGCGTTCAGCGCGTCGATGACCTGGTCGTTGCCTTGCATGGTTCGATTGCCTTCCTTTCGGCGCGATGGGTCTGAATCCGCACATTTTACGCCTGCGGCGCGAATTGTCCACGGGCCAGCGGTGATCGCGTGCGCGACGGCGCGGTTTTGGCGACTTCGGCCGCGCCGCGCGACGGTCCGAAACGACTGTGCTGATCACGTAGCTGCCATGTGCGTGAGACTGAGACTTATTCTCAGCCGCGCTCCGCGTGCGTCGTGCGCGAGCCGGCCCTGTCCGTGGCCCTGCACGCCAAGCGGTCTCGCCGCGCTATCGCTTCCCGCCCTATCGCGGCAGAACCCGCACAGAAGGAGCGGGAGGACGCCGCCGTTTTCCACCGCCGGCAATCTGGAACTTGGCGTTGTTGGGCACGACTTTGAGGTACTTGCTCAATCGGCCCAATTCGTCGGCGCTGGTTTCCAAGATGTCGGCCGATTTCGGCTCGGCATAGTAGATGATGTTGCCGCTCCCTTGGTCGACAACGTAGGCGCCGTAGTCTTGCAGCGCGCGGGCCACGGCCAGGCCCTGGGGACTCAGGTCAAGCGCTTCGAGATCCACGTCTGGTGGAATCGCCAACAGCGAGCCCATGTACAGATTCCCGCTGGTGCCGTAGCCGGCGCCGTCGCCGCCGTCTGCCCAACTGGCCGGCCAAACATAGGGCGCTCGGTTCGGGCCGTTGCGGTTCATGGCCTTGGGACGCACCGCCACGGCCAACGCGTGCGGAATGTGATGATTGACCAGCTCGTCACGGCGAATTAGTCCGCCGGTGGCCGCCATGCCGCCGGCCCGAGTGCCGCGGTAGTCGTTGTAAAACCCCGTGCCGCGGAGATCGTGTTCCACCGTGACGGAACCTTCCCAATCGCCGTTGGGCCGCCGCGCAGCCTGCCACATTTCGATCGCCGCGTTGTGCGCGTCGTTGATCACAATCAGCGAGCCATCGCCTTGCGAGTCCTGCTGTGCGTCGTCGGGCACGCGCATCGTGGCGATCAGTTCGTTGCCGTCGCGCCAGTAGAAGTTGCGTTTCGGATCCGTTGGTTTCGCGATATAGACCGGATAGGACCACTCACCGACGTTCAGGTTTGCGCCGCCGTCGGGCGAGAAGCCGGGCGAGTCGATGGCGGTGTACTTCGCGCCGGAGCCGACTGATGTGTTCCAGGGACTATCAGACGAAAAGGGCCACAGCGCCGCGTTGCGCTGCGGGCCGCGCGACCGTGGCTTTTTGGTGCCCTCCGTTTCCGCGTTGTCGCTGGCCGCCAATTTCAATGCGTGATCGGGTCGCGGTGAGACGTCCGGGGCGTTCTCAGGTCCGCCAGGCAGCGCGGCGGTCGGCAGTGACGGAGCTTCGCGCGAAGCCGACGGCGGGTCCGGCGCGCGGCCACATCCAAATGCCAACAGTCCGGCGAGGCACAACGCCACCAATCCCTGTCGCGCGATGCGAATGATCGTGGTAGTCTGCATGCGAAGTAAATTCCCGCGCGAAATAGAAGAAGGCAACGACTCCCGGCATTCCGTTCGGCGTTGCAGCAATTGATGCTGCCCAATCGACGAAAGCCCCGGATTTCGGTAGCGCGCTGCGGTCTTTGCCAGTTCGGCAGACTATCATAACCGCCTGCCGCGAAACCGCGCAGGGCGGTTTCCACAGTCTTTGTCGACGTGTCAGGATCCCGTGTGACCGACTCACCCAGTAATCGCGAGCTAGCAGGGCGCGTGTGGGCGATGGCCTGGCCCACGGTGCTGCACAGCCTGCTCGAAAGCTCGATGGGCGTGGTTGACTTGCTGATGGTGCGCCCACTGGGCGCCAACGCGACCGCGGCGGTGGGCATCGGCCGGCAAGTGACCTTTCTGGTGGCGGCGGCCGCGATTGCCATTTCTACGGGCGTTATCACGCTGGTTAGTCAAAGTATCGGCGCGGGCGATCAGACGCGGTTGCGCCGCATCGTGTGGCAAAGCGTGATGCTGGTCGTTGTGTTGGGATTGATCAGCGGCGCGGTTGGATTTGCCGTATCGAGACCGCTCTTGGTTGCGCTGCAGGCCAGTGCAGAGACCATCGAGCTTGGCACGGACTATTTGCGCGTCTACTTCGCGGCCATCATTCTGGCTTGGGCCAACTTCGTTCTGGCGGCCGTGTTTCGCGGCGCCGGCGATGCGCGCACGCCGCTACGGCTTGAAGTCTTGGCCAACTTGCTCAACGTACCGCTGAGCTATGTCCTGATCTTTGGAATCGGTCCGCTGCCGGCATTGGGCGTGCAGGGCGCCGCGCTCGGCACGGTCGCGGCTCGGGCCGTCAGTGTGGCGGCGTATCTGTTCGTCCTGCTGCCACGTGCCACGTGGCTCGGCGAAGTCGGACTCGGCCGGCCCGTTTGGGATTCGAGTGCTGCAAGACACGTACTGCGCATCGGCACGCCGATGGCTGCAGCCGCCATGTTGCGCAACGGATCGCGGCTGGTATTCCTGGCGATCGTCGGTGGGGGTACCGTGGCCGGGCTGGCGGCGCAGGCGGCCGTAGGTGTGGGCATGCAGATCCGTCTGCTCGGCGTGCTGCCGGCGCTCGCTTTTCAGATGGCGACCGCCGCACTGGTTGGGGAAGCGCTCGGCCGTGGGGCCCCGGATGAGGCACGGCGGCTGACCGTCCAAAGTTTGCGACTGCTCGGCAGCCTGATGGCCGTACTGACCGTGGTCCTGCTCATCGCAGCCAAGCCGATGGCAGCTTGGTTTGTTTCGGATGGCAAAGCCGTGCTGGTGACCGGCCAGGTGATTCGGTGGTTCGCGGTGGCGCAGTTTTTCAGTGCGCTGGCGATCTGCACGCAGGGCGCGCTCAACGGTGGCGGCGATACCCGGCCCGTGGCTCGATACACGCTGTTAAGCCAATGGTGCGTGATGCTGCCGCTGGCGGGCGTGCTGGTCCACGTGGTGGGCTGGACGCCGCAAGGAGCCCTGCTGGCCTGGATTCTGGCACCTGCGCTGACTTTGGTACTTACGTGGCGGCGGTTTCGCCTGGGGATCTGGCAACAGAAGGTGGTTTGATCGACGCGTTGGATCGCTTGTTTGGCGGGCGAGCGGTTGGTAGGATTGTGGTCGGTATTGCTGCGTCGTCGGATGACCGCGCAGCAGTGAGGCGGACGCACGCCGATTCGAAAACGAACGGCCCCAGATTGGGAGATGGTTCATGCAGTGGACGAAGCCCGAATTCGAAGAAGTTAGCCTGGCGATGGAAGTGACCGCGTACGTCAACACGGACGCGAGCAATCCGATCAACCATCGAGCCGGTGACGCGGTGTGCAGCGCAACCGATGAGTCGGACGAGCACGTCTCGAGCTTGTCCGCCGGTTAAGGCGCATGCAGGTCCGCATTCTGGGGTCGGCAGCCGGGGGCGGGCTTCCGCAATGGAACTGTCGTTGCGCGAACTGTACGGCTGCGCGCGCCTCGTCCGCCGCTGATAACAAAGCCGACGTGGTTCGCCGCACGCAGTCGTCCCTGGCCATTAGCGCTGACGGCGCGCGTTGGTTTCTGCTGAACGTCTCGCCCGACATCCGTCAGCAGATGCTTGAGTTTCCCGCGCTCCAGCCTCCGGCCGACCACGCGCGTGGCACCGCGCTGGCCGGCGCCGTGTTGACCGATTCGGAAATCGATCACACGACCGGATTGCTCTTGCTACGCGAAGGCTGCCAGTTCGCCGTGTACACCACCGAGCGGGTGCGCGATTGGCTCAGCAAGTACTATCCCATCCGCAATGTGCTCTCGCACTTCGCACCGCGCGATTGGCGTACGTTGCCGCTCGACGAGGCGATTGCGCTGACTGACGCGGACGCGACACCCAGCGGATTGCGTGTGCGGGCCTTCGAGGTCGATCGGCACGTGCCGAAGTTCGTCGACCAGGCCGATGTCGATGCCGTCGGGTCGGTGGTAGGACTGGAGATCGACGACGAGCGCACCGGCGGCAAGCTGCTCTATGCTCCGTGCGTGGCCTCGATCAACGACGAGCTGCGCCGCGTGGCCGACCGCGCCGATGCCGTTTTCCTCGACGGTACGTTTTGGGATGACGAAGAGCCGCGGCGCCACACCATCGGCCAGCGCACCGCGCGCCAGATGGGGCATCTGCCGGTCGGCGGCTCCGACGGCAGCCTGGCCTGGCTCGGTTCGCTGGCCGCCAAGAATCGCTACTACGTCCACATGAACAATACAAACCCCATGCTGCGGCGATCCTCGCCCGAACAGGCTGAAGTGCAAAAGGCCGGGGTGCGAATCGGCGCCGATGGAGATACGATTGAATTGTAGGAACCAAACGACGAGGGCGGCGCCGATTGGTCCGCGCCGTGCCAGAGAGAACCACCGGTCATGATGCACGCATCGCAAGAATCGTGGTCGCACGACGAATTTACCGAACGCCTGCGCACTGTCGGTCGCGATCACTATCACGACAAGCACCCCTTCCACGCGCTGATGAATCGCGGCGAGCTGGACCGCGAGCAATTGCGCGTGTGGGCGGCGAACCGTTTCTACTACCAGAAGAACATTCCGATCAAGGACGCGATCCTGCTGTCGCGCATTCCGCATCGAGACCTGCGGCAGAAATGGATCCAGCGGATCATTGATCACGACGGAACGCCAACTGAAGTCGGAGGCATCGAAAAGTGGCTCCGGCTTGGCGAAGCGATGGGGCTTAGCCGGGACGATATTGAGGGCGACTCCCTGTTGCTGCCCGGCGTCCGCTACGCTGTCGACGCGTATGTCGAGTTCGTGCGGACGCGGCCCTGGGTCGAAGCGGTCGCTTCGTCGCTCACCGAGTTGTTCGCGCCGGCCCTGATGGCCCAACGTCTGTCGGCCTTCGAAAAATACTACACCTGGATCGACAAGGATGGTTTGGCCTACTTTCGCGCGCGGCTCACCCAGGCGCCCCGCGACAGTGAGCACGGACTGGCCGTCGTGTTGGAACACTGCACCACGCCAGAAGTACAACGCAAAGCCGTCGCGGCGCTAAAGTTCAAGTGCGACTTGCTGTGGGCCCAGCTCGACGCGCTGTACTACTACTGTGTGTTTTCGCGGAATTCGACCGACGCGTGAGACCGCCGACCATGGTCGAACACCCCGTGCTGTCACCGTTCACGCGATACCGATGGGATTCGGTCCGCGAAGAACACCAACTCGTGTTTCCCGAAGGGCTCCTGAAGCTCAACGATACGGGGGCCGCCATCGTTCGGCGCTGCGACGGGCGCTCGGTCGACTCGCTGGTCGAATCGCTGGCAGCCGACTATCCGCAATGTCGCCGCGACGAAGTAATCGCGTTTCTCGAAAACATGCAACGTCGAGGCTTGCTGCGCGATGCATTCGACTCCTAGACCCTACGCGCTCGTCTGCGAACTGACTTACCGTTGCCCGCTGCGGTGTCCCTATTGCAGTAACCCGCTCGAACTGGCGCGGTATGCGGCCGAGTTGGACGCGGCGACCTGGCAGCGCGTGCTGGGCGAGGCAGCGGCGCTGGGCGTCGTGCAAGCGCATCTTTCGGGTGGCGAGCCGCTATTGCGCGGCGATCTGTGCGAGATCGTCGCCTGCGCGCGCAGCCTGGACTTGTACACTAATCTCAGCACGGGCGCCACACCGGCCGACAAACCGCGACTGCTCGCGCTGCGCGAGGCGGGGCTCGACGCCCTGCAAGTCAGCCTGCTCGATTCGGACCCGACGGGCAACGATCGGCTGGCCGGCATTGCGTCGTTTGCGCAGAAAGAAAATGCAGTGGCGATCGGCAAGAGCCTTGGCTTCGCGCTCACGCTAAACGTCGTGCTCCACCGGCAAAACCTAGATCGGATCGAGGCAATCATTGATCTGGCTGTCCGCTGGCAAGTCGACCGCCTGGAGCTGGCACACACGCAGTACAACGGCTGGGCGTTTCGGAATCGGACAGCACTGATCCCGACGCGCGAACAACTGGTGCGCGCCGAACGGGCCGTGGAGCAAGCGCGGCAGGGGTCGGCGCGAAACATCGACATCCTGCACGTCTTGCCTGACTACCTGCAATCGCTGCCAAAGGCCTGCTTGCAAGGATGGGGCCGCGTGTTTCTCACTGTGGCACCGGACGGTGCCGTCTTGCCTTGTCAGACGGCCCGGGAAATCCCCGGACTCAAGTTCCCCCGCGTCCAGGACCAGTCGCTCGAGTCGATCTGGTTCGACTCGGACGTCTTCAATCGCTTTCGCGGCACCGCGTGGATGCCCGAGCCGTGCCGCAGTTGCGATCGGCGCGAAATCGACTATGGCGGCTGCCGTTGCCAGGCTTTCTTGCTCACGGGCGATGCTGGCGCAACCGACCCGGTGTGTCAGTATTCGCCCGACCACTGGCTTGTCGAGCAGCAACTTGCCGCCGCCGAAACCGGCGATACCGACTTTGTCTATCGCCAGATGCGCTCCTGAATGATTGCGCCTATTTCTGTCCCTACCACGTGCCGCTGGGGTTTAGGCCGTCGCGGTGCACCGTTTACGCGCCCTGTTCGGGCGTCGTCGGTTGCCAGTGGAACTGGTACGCCGAGCCCAGTTGCATTCGCGTCAGGCAGATTGTTTCCTGCGTGTGCCCTTTGAAGTGGGGGATCGAGTCGAAGATCGCTCCGACGCCGGTCACGTGGAAGCCCTGGATCTCACGCGGTTGCAAGATTTCGGTGCCGGGCATCCCGCTCAACACGCGCTTAGCGTCGTCGACGGTCGACTGCAACTGCTCGAGCAACTGGGCCTTGGGAATCGGGCCCCGTTCGGAAAACTCGGCCGGCCGAGTGCGCGTATCGGCTGCGCCGGTCAGCCCGGCGACGATCCATTGGCGCAAGTTGCCGGAGAGGTGCAGCATGAGATTGCCGATGGAATTCAACTCGTCGGCCGGCCGCCACCAGATCTGTTGGTCGGAGAGTTGATCCACGCAGTGGCGGATTTTGGTCACGCATTCGTCCAGGCAGTCGCAGGCGGCGCTAGTCACGGCCCGTGATATTTCGGCGGAAGTTGGCATGGTTCGTGGCTCGGAAAAAATGGAATGCCTCTCTGATACGCTCTGCTTTGTATCCAATCGGCGCGTCGGTTCAAAGCGGGCACAGAGCGGTACCCGGCAGACCACGTGTCCCCTCCCGGTACGCTCACGTTGTGTGCTCCGTCGACCCAGGCGCCCGACTAGTCCCTACAATCGACGCACCGGCCACCAAGGAAACAGGCGCGAGCCGCCCCGCCAGGTTGTCCGCCAAAATCCCGCGAGCAAGAATAGAGGAACGACCCCATCCGCGCTGGTTTCTCGCCCATTTCAGGAAGCGCCCGATGCATTCAGCCGTGCTGGCGATCTATGCCGTATGTGGCGTGGCGGTGCATCTCGAACCGCAGACCCATCTGGCCGATGCCGTTTGGCCGACCCACGCTTTCGTCACGCTTCCGCAAGGCTGGGTCAAGCCGGACGAGCAGATGTTTCTGCTCGAAGACGGAAGACCGATCGCGGCGCAGATCGAAGTGCAGGCCCGTTGGCCGGATGATTCGCCCAAATGGGTTCACGCGTATGCCGGATTTCGCTACGCCAACGGAAAGCCGGCCCGCTACGAATTCGAGAAGCGATCGAAACTGCCAGAGGAAATCGCCGAGTCGCCACTGTCGGTCGTGGACAAGCCTGCGGGCATCACGGTCAAAACCGGTGTGATCACCATATCGATTCCGCGGCCCTTTTCCGGCGTGGCCATCGCCGACGCGCAGGGCAAACCGGTCGTCGCGCCAGGCGGACCAGGTATGATCGACGATCGAGGCATCGTCTGGCACGCGAAGTTCGACGGAGAGGCCGAAATCGCCATCGAGCAACAAGGTCCGGCGCAAGTCACCGTCAAGTGCTCCGGCTGGTATCAGTCCGAGTCGAAACGCGTGCAACCGTTTTGCAAGTTTGTTACACGGATCACGGTGTCGGCCGGTTCACCGATCGTACGATTCGATCATGCAACGATTTTTGCCGACGACATGCACAAACACGCGATCGGGGCGTTGCCATTTCGATTCTCGGTGCCAGACGTACAAGGGTATGTCTCGGGCGATCTGTCGGGACAGTTTCGCGATGCGCACACTGCAACTTTCTTCGCGCAACTGTCGGCCGACCGGCTGGTGACGATCGATCAGCAGAACGACCAGGATTCTCCGGCGCCGCCGTTTACCGAAATCGGCACGCGCAGCCCAGGCTGGTTTGCCGCTGACACGACCGCCGCCCGCGTCGTGCTGCTCACCAAGGACTTCTGGCAAAAGTTTCCGAAGGAAGTGAAGATCGGGCGGAACGAGCTCGTCTACTACGCGTGGCCAAAGCACGGCGCCCTGGCAAAAGCGGACGACGACGCACTGCGACTGAACAAGATTTACAAGTTCCCTTGCTTCCACACCGGGCAATTCTTCGACGCCCGACTGCCCGACGAATACTTCACCGCACTGCAACTGCAGACCGACACGCGCGAGTGCAAAGCGGAATACGCACGCGCCGCCAATCCAGTCGGCGTGGCGATCCACAATGAGTTCGCGCTGGCCGTTTTGCCGCGTGAGGGACCCGAACCGCACGACGACACGCACCTGGCCGCGCTAGAAAAACTGTACGTGCAAAACCCGATTGCACGCGTGGTGCCGGCGGCCGTGGCGGTCAGCGGCGTTCTGGGGCCGGTGGCCGCTTCGGGGCGAGACTTTCCACAGCAAGAACGCGTGGTGCGCGACGCGATGCTCGGCTATGCGGCCTCGATCGAGCGGTACGGCGACTACGGCTGGGCCATTTATGGCAATGCGCACCACGAAGAGCTCATGAACCCACAAGCGGCCGGCATCGAAGAAGGCCGACCGTCGTTGCACCGCGTCTGGAGCAACAACCACTACCAATACGTCAGCACGGCGTGGCGGTTGTATGCGCTGCACGGCGACCCTCGGCTGCTCCGCTGGGCGAGGACCTGCACCGACGTGTACGCCAGCATCGGGCAAGTGCGCTACGACCCCATGACGGGCTATGTCGACGGGAACGGCAAGCGTCAGCCTGGCGCGAGCATCAAATACCATGTACCCGGCGGCTTTTATCATTGCAAGGCGTTGGTGCCCTGGGGCGGCCGCGACTACGGCATGGACCGGCTCGACTCCGATGCGAATCTCCGCGGCCATTGGACGGATCCCTCGTCGTTGCTGCTGGCGTGGTTGTTCGACGCCAATCGCTGGGCGAAGGACGGTTACGAACTTTGGCTCGACAATTACGAAGTGCCCACCAACGGCACGAATCGCGAAACCAACTCGACGTTGGTTCACGCGATCACCGCCTACGAGTACCGGCCAAACGAGAAGATGCTGGCTGATATCAGAAAGCTCGGCACGCTGCTGATGAAGACGCCGATTCTCAAGCAGTATCCCGGATCAATCTGGGAGCCGACCTGGCTGTCACGTTATCACGAACTATTCCCAGAAGACAAAGCCTTTGCGCAGTACGTGCTGACCAGCCTCGAGACGCTGGGCGTCCGTCGCGAAGCCCTTTGGACACTGGCGCTATCGGCCACCGCGTACCAGATCACCGGCGACGACAAACACCTGCGCCAACATGCCGGGTCGCTGGCTCGGATCGCGCGCAGCGTGTTCTACGATCCCAAACCCGACAAGCGCTGGGACCGCTACGGGCTGGCTCCGGGGCCGGCCCGCGATGGCCAATTCATGGCGCAATGGCACCGCTTCTTGTACGCGCTGCGCAAGGCCGGAATCACGGAACTGCCCCCGCCCGCCGAACCGGGCCACTATTTGGGCAGCGCCTGCCGCTTTGACAATCCGCAGGACGTTGCCGCACGCGGCACGACGATCCTGGTCCTCAAGGATCAACCCGGCCCGCTGGACGTCAATCTGGCCGGCGGCACGCTGCGCGGCGGCGATCTGAGCGCCACGTCGCTAGGCATCTTCTCGCCGACGGGAAAGAACTTGCTGCACGTCGACCGTATTCCGATGACGGGGGTCAAGCCAGTCATCAACCAGGTGACGCGGCCTTCAACCTGGGTTGCTGCCGTAGAACAGTACTCGGTAGACGACGCCGGCACCGGATTGTATCGGATCGTGATGGGTGCGTACTTGTTTGGTGCGTTCCAAACGCTAACCGGCCTGCCCGAATGTGAACTGTTGCGAGGCAACAAACTGTCGAACTGGTCGGAGCCGTGCGTTTACGCGGCCAAGATCTCGCGCGGCTATCTCGTGCCGCTGGTCGACACGCCCATCGCGTTGCAGTTCACGGCGATGGGGGATCGCGACGGCGCGCACATTGCCCTGCATGACGCCGACGGCAAGCCGCTCGTGAATCAGTGGATTCGGGCGGGTGACTCGGTGGTCGTCCACCTCAATCGTCCGCGCGACGGAATGCCCGCCGGCAAAGGACCCTGGCTGCTCGACGCGTTTTCGGACCACAGCGGGTACTTTAGAATGGAAATCGCCGCCGACGCCGACGAGCCGCTGCTGTTCGGCAGCAACCTGGAACATGTGCAGGCCATCCGCCAACGGCTAGGGCGCTAGACGTGCAATACGCTAGGCCCCCGTCGGCTAGCACGCGTAGGGCGATCGACTCGGCGAACCGCTTAGGAGCAAAGCGATGACGATCTGTCCGATTGCCCAAGAGTTCGACGATTATCTGACGGGCGCGGAGCGCGATCTGCTTGAGCGCGGTAAGGATTTTGCCCAGCGAGTCGTCGCGCCGAGTGCCGCCCAGTGGGAAAGCCAGCGCCGCGTTCCTGTCGAAGCCCTGCGAGCCGCGTGCTCCGAGGGACTGGCCAATTTGGAGCTGCCGCAAGAATTCGGCGGGCAGGAGCTGCGTTTCTCGGCCAAACTGCGTCTAGTCGAGGAGTTGGCCAAGGTCGACTTCGCCTTTGCGTTTTCTCTGGTGAATCATCACAACGCAACGGTCCGCGTTGCCGGCGCGCAGCGTGAACTGGCCCAGCGGCTCGTCCCGAGAATGGCCACAGGTGAGTTAATCGGGTGTGCGGCGTACACCGAACCTGGACATGGCAGCGACCTGTCCGGCATCGTGACATCGGCCCGGCCGACTGGCGATGGCTGGATGCTCGCGGGTGAGAAGGCCTGGATCACGAATGCGGCGGTCGCGGGCGTGGCGATTACGCTGGCACAGACCAATCCGGCCGAACGCAATCGCGGCATCGCATCGTTCATCGTCGAGGCCGAGCGCGCCGGGTTCGTCCGCCACGAGCCGTATTCGTTGCAAGGATGCCACGCGATCGGTGCTGGCGGATTCCGGTTGCAAGACTATCAGGCACCGGGCGAAGCTCTGCTGGATCCACCCGGCGAAGCGTTCCACCGCGCGATCACGAGCATCAATGGCGCGCGAACGTACGTGGCGGCGATGTGTGCCGGCATGCTGGAGTCGGCCATCGGCCGCGCGATCTCATACGGTGACAAGCGCGAGGCGTTTGGCAAGTCGCTGCTCGAGTTCCAAGGAATTCGCTGGTCGCTGATCGACGCCGAAACCGACCTGGCAGCACTGCGACTCTTGGTCTACCGGGCGGCCCAGGGAATCGACGCCGGCCAAACTGTCACCGAGGACGCGGCGCGGGCCAAGAAGTTCGCCGGCGAGCGGACGCTGCCGCATTTGGCCGCTTGCTTGCAGGCGATGGGCGCGCGCGGGCTGCGCGACGACGAGCCGCTCGCCCGACACTTGCTGGCCGCCAAGACGGCCGCATTTACCGACGGGACGACCGAAATCATGAACGAGCGATTAGGCAAGCTAGTCGTGTCGCGGTATCTGTCCGACCGTCAGAGGAAGTAGCGCGCCGACGGTGCATGCGGCCACCACCTGGCGGCGTATGTGCGTGCAACGCTCGCGGCCCTCTGGACGGCGCGGGGAAAAAGCCGGTCCCGAAATTTGCCCGCACCCGAATGTGAGCCATAATTGAGTTCCCGGGCGCGCACACGGAGCGCATCTCTGGGCAAAGGGCCACTCATGACCAACTTGCCGTATCGCCGTACCGTGCAGTTCTCGGCCGCCTTCGCGGCGTGGATGCTTGGCGTTGCGTCGTTGTACGCCGCACCGCCCACAGGCGACGATTCGCCAACGTCGCAACAAGTGCGCACTTCGAATCGGCCTGTCTCGCCCGACCTATCGGCTTTGGATGCGGACCATCCATTGCTGCCAGTGATCACTTACGCGCGCAAGGAACAGGAATACCTTCGACGCACGGTGCGCGATTTTACCTGTCGGTTGGTCAAGCGCGAACGAATCAACGGCATCCTGCAAGATCACCAGTATATCGACATGTGGGTTCGTGAAGCGTCACACGCCGCCCAGCCCGCTGGCATACCGTTTTCGATCTACATGCGGTTTCTAGCCCCGCGCAAGGTGGCCGGGCGACGGGTGCTGTACGTCGATAGCCGCAACAACGGACGGATGTTGGTCCGCAATGGCGGAAAACACTTCGACTACGTCGTGGTCGATCTGGATCCCTACGGCGAAACTGCGATGGACGAGAGTCTGGTGCCGGTAACGCAATGTGGGTTCAACCAAATTCTGGCGCAGATGATCGCGGTGCTAGAACGCCACGCGGCCGCCGACGCGCCGGGCGGAAACACGCGCGTCGAGCAAATTACGGGGGCCAAGCTTAACAGCCGTCCATGTCACGTGATCCGGATCACGCATGCGGACAACGCACCCGGCCTGGAGTTTCACCAGGCCAATGTCTTTGTCGACGACGAATTGCACATTCCGGTGCGGGTCGACTATTCGAGCTGGCCACGACACAGCGATTCTTCACCCCCGCTGATCGCGGAGTACACGTACACCAATCTGCGAATCAACCTTGGCCTGGTCGACAGCCACTTCAGTCCGGGGCTAGTTCGCGGTCGCGCGACACAATAGCTCGACCGATCGTGCTGTGGGCATGACGACGCGGGGTCTCTGCCGCGCCATTCCTCGCGCAAGCGAAACCTCTTTCCGCGAATCGCGCTACGGCCGTGCTTCGAGCACCAGGTTGAACGGTGTCTCGGTCGCACGGCGAAAATGGGTGAACCCACCCTGCGTGACGACGTCGCGCAGCCGCTTCTCGCCCGCCTGGGCCCCTAGCGCCAGCCCTACTTCTTGGCTGATCGACGCCGGCGTGCAAATCATGGTCGAGAAAGAAAAGAACATACGGCCCACCGGATTCAGGTTTTTCTGCAGTTCATCGTGTGCAAACGGCTCGACAAGCAGCAGAGTGCCGTCCGCCTTGAGCGCCTTGTGCGTGTGAGTGGCAGCGCCGACCGGATCGCCCATGTCGTGCAAGCAATCGAAAAACGCGATCAGGTCGTAATCGCTGCCGGGATAGTCCTTTGCCGACGCCGCCTCGAAGTACACGTTTTTCAACCCGGCTTCCCGGGCCAATTCGTTGCAACGTTGCACAGACGGCTCGTGAAAATCGAATCCAAAGAATTCCGACTTTGGAAACGCCTGCGCCATGCAAAGCGTCGAAGCGCCGTGGCCGCAGCCGACGTCGGCGACCTTCGCGCCCTGCTTGAGTTTGTCGACAACACCGTCCAGCGCCGGCAGCCATTCCGACACAAGATTGGCGTTATACCCAGGACGGAAAAACTTCTCCGTGCCGCAGAACAGACACTCGTGATGTTCGCCCCAACCCACGCCCTCGCCACTTTGAAATGCGTGCGATATCTTGGGCTCGTCATGGAACAAAGAACTAATCGCGTAGTACCCACCGGTCATGCAGACCGGGCTGTCCGGGTCGGCGAACACGGCCTGTTGTTCCGGACTCATGCTGAATTGGTCGCCCGCAGGATCGTAGCTGATATAGCCGGAAGCGGCCTGCGCGGCACACCACTCGCGGACGTACCGCTCGGTCGTGCCCGTTTTGTCGGCCAGCGCTTCACTAGAGATCGGGCCGTTTGCCGCCAATGCGCGATAGAGCCCCAACCGGTCGCCGACAATCACAAGCGGCGCCACGGCGGCCGCCCCCATGTCACCGACCATCTTGCCCACCAACTCATGTAACTTGTCGTTGTCGATCGCCATGTCATGGGTCCTCACACGTGGATTCATACTCATGCAACGGGTACGGCCGCTCCGAATCGGCCATCATATCGCAGCCTGCAGCGCGATGTGAGCGATTCGGCTCACGATGTGTCGTTCTGCCGGGCCGTTGGGCGGCACTCGCCGGTTGCCATCTTGCCACGGCAACGCGGCGCATCGCCCTGCGCCCGGGTGGTGGGACGCTGATCCAGCGAGCGCGCCCGGCACCCAGCCATCGGCGGTTTTACGCCAACAACGTGACCAACGCTACTTGACGACTTCCAGGTCGGGATGCGACGTGCGCAGTTGTTCGACCAGGTCGTCCGAAACCGCGGTGCGCGTCAGGCTCACATGTTTCAAAGTCGCCAGTTTCATCACGTGGGCCAACCCAACGTCGTTCAGCCCCGTGTCGCGCAAGTAGAGCCGTTCGAGTTTGGGCAGGTCGGCCAGATGGACCAGCCCCTCCCCCTCGACGTTGGTGAAAACGAGACTCAGATGAGCAAGATTGCTCAGCCCGCGGAGATGCACCATGCCGTCATCCGCGACGTTGGTTTGGCGTAGATAGAGCCGTTCGAGATTCGTCAGTCCGGCCAGATGTCGAAGCCCCTCGCTGCTGACGTCGGTATCGACGAGGCTCAGAAACGTCAGGGCTGTGTGTCCGCGAATATGTTGCAGGCCCTTATCGGTAACTTCACTTCCCCAAAGTCGAAGATAGCGCAAGTGGGGGCGCGCTGCGAGCGGTTGCAGATCTTCGTCAGTGGCCGGGGTGTCCTTGAGATCCAACGACACGATCCGCACAAAGTCGTCATCGCCGACCAGCCAGCGCTGCCAGGAAGGTCCTTCGTCGGGCACCAGTTCGACGCGGCCACCCAACTGCTTGTAACGCGCGATGGCCCGACTCTGCGCACGGTACGGCGCGACGAACCTCAAGTAGCCGCTTGTCATCACAGCGACGACCAGGCAACCCAGTAGCAGCGTTCGCAGGCTGAATTGGGCAAGGCGTCGGCCGCGCCGTGCTTGCGGGGGATCGTGGGGCTCGGTCATGACCGGCTCGCGAGTGGAAGCGCTCAATGCCATCGCGTGTTACGTGCGATCGCCGAAAATGATTCTAGCCACAATCGCGCTTCGCATCAAAAATGGTTTGGCACGAAACTGCGTTCGCCGCGCGCCACTGGGCTCACCAATGACTGGCCGCACGCCTGGCGAGCGCAACTCCTTCTTGCCTTACGTCGCCAACTCGCCGCAAGTGTCGCGTGCCGACACGCAAAGCGGACTCAGCGGTAAAGTGGCCGTGGTTTGCCGTCCTTCACACCGCCAGCAGCAACGTGCTGGCGCGCGGTACACTGCCGCGACGCGCCGCTGTGCGTATCCGTGGGCTGCGCTGAAAAGAGAGGACGGTTTGCCGGGTCACCGTAGTAACGCGCGGAACTGCCCGGGACAAGGTTGCAATTCGCCAATCGGGTTGGACCATTTGCGACGGCCCGCCCGATAGAAGTAGGTATGCCGCGCGCCGCGGCCCCGCCATCCCGGGCGCAACCGCGCCCCTCCCGCCCCAGCATCGCGCAAAGGAATGCGAGGTTGCCATGAACTCGTCGTTTGGAAGGATTCTGCACGGTCACTATGCACGCTGGACATGGCGGTGCGGGCTGGCGGCCGCGACGTTGTTGCTAATCGTACCGGCGGCGCAAGCCCAACGGCGGTTGGTTCCCGGAACCGGCCATCATCTGGACCAGGTGGGCGACGATTTCGAAGACGTCGAATGGTCGTACGTGCCGAACTGGCCGAAGAGCAGCGAAGAGAACGACGGTCATCAGCGCCAGCCGGGCGGCTACTCGAAGAACGGACGCTGGTACGAAGGGGCCAAGCGCGGTCAGCCGGACATCATTCAGCGTGTTGAAACGCCGATTGACGGCATCGAGGGAAGCGAAGGAGCCCTGCTGCTCCGCTCGAAGCAAACTGGCGTTCCCGGGCGGTACGGCGGAAAGTTTCAACAGGACGACTTCATCTGCAACGTGAAAGCCCGACTGCGCACAGGGATTCCTGTGTCGCGGCAGCCGAGCGTCGTGGTCCGCGTCAACATGCCGCCCTGGGACCAGTGGGAACGGCGATGGGGCCCGACGTTTGGCATCCGAACGACCTGCCAGACGCACCGCGTCAAATCGGAGCGCGGCCGCTTTGGTTCGGTAAGCCGCTCGCGCAAGCAAGAGACCTACTGGCCCGGCTTCTTCGTTCATTTCGTGCCGGGCAATGGCGGCGATAAGCCGGACTCGGCATTTCTGACGATGCGGGCTGGATCGCGCGGACAAGACATCCGCGGACCAAAAATCACCGAGACCGGTTGGTGGACCTTCGGCATGTCGTTCACGCCTGACGGCAGCGTCCACTACTACGCGCATCCGGGCATCGAGGATCTGACCGAGGACGACTACCTTACCACGCAGTATCCCTACAGCTTCCGCTGCGAGCGCATGGATACGATGTTCTTCAACGTGGTCAGCGGCGACAACGGAAACTGGTCGACGCCCTGGGTCATCGACGAAGCGCAAGTGTTCATCGCCCGCTAGCCGAACGACCCCTCGGACTCTCGCCGGCCGTCAGTACTTGGCCAGCGCCGTATCCGTGTCTGGGTGGATCTCGAACAGCTTGTCGAGCCGCGTGATTCTGAACACCTCGAGCGGATTGTCTGAGATATTGCACAACTTGAGCTTGACCTTTTCGGACTTGCAGCCTTTGTGCAATTGGACGAGCTTTCCGAGCATGGCCGACGACATGAATTCGACGGCCCGAAAGTCGACAAGCATCTTGCGAGTTCCCGCCGCCTCGAGCCGGGCTTGGCTCAGCTCCTTACCGATTTCGTCGATCACGCCCTGATCGAGAATCGACGCCTGCTTGAACGACACGACCAGCACCTCGCCGGCGTCCTGCAACTCAAGGTAGGTGTATTTGATGGTTCGGGCCATGGCGGGCTCGCAGGTTCTCAGGTGGATTACCGCGCTGCGGCGAAGCGATTGATTCTACGGCGGCTCGGGGCGTTCCGCAAACTATCCCCTCCGATTCCGGGCGGCAGCCGGTGGTTTGCATTTGGTCGCCGCGCGAGGCAGAATCAGCGGTTGCCGTGCCCTGGATCGCGCGATCCGATTCGGCAGGCGCCGAGCACGACTTGCCCCATTCGTCAGCGGCCCGGCGCAGTGCCGCATGCATGTCACGGTACTCGTGATGCCTTACGCCGCCGGCCTAACGACAGGGAGAACGCCATGCAATGCTCATCATTTCGTCATGTTGTTGCGTCGACCGTCGTAGCATGCTTGGTGGCTTCGGTCGCGGCCGCTGCCGTGGAGCCGAAAGAAGGGACTTTCACGGCGTCGGACGGTGTGAAGATCCATTATCTCGAGGCCGGCGAGGGTTCACCCGTCGTGTTGGTCCACGGATATACCGGCACGGCCCATGGGAATTGGTTTCTCAACGGCGTTGCTGACGCGCTGGCCAAGAACCACCGAGTCATCGCGCTGGACTGCCGCGGCCATGGCAAGAGCGACAAGCCGCACGATCCGGCGAAGTATGGCTCTCAAATGGCCAAAGACGTGCTCGAACTGATGGACCATTTGAGCGTCGACAAGGCACACGTTCACGGTTATTCGATGGGCGGGCGGATCGTCACCGCACTGTTGGCCATGGCGCCCGAGCGATTCTGGACCGCGGCCTTCGGCGGATCCGGTGTGCGCGAAGTTGAAGAGGAGTACGTCGCTCAGGTGCCTGAAGACAAACCCGGGCGCGATCCACAGGAAACTGAAGCCACGGAAACGCTCCGCGGCCTGCCGCAGGACCGCGAGGCGCTGGTCGCCGTGCGCGAGTCGGGGATCTTCAGTCCCGCCCAAATTGATTTGACCAAGATCACGATCCCGGTGCTGGCGATCAATGGCGAGTTCGACCGCCCGATCGCCAAGACGCACCGGATGAAGCGCGAGCTGGCGAACTTCAAGTCGGTCGTGCTGCCCGGCAAGTCGCACCTAACCGCGATCATGGCCGGCTACATGCCACAGGAGTACGTCGACGAACTGGTGGCATTCATCGACGCCAACGACCCCAAGCGGTAGGCGCCAGCATGTCCAATTGACCCACGATTCTCCCCGCGCAGCGGCTGACTAAGCTCGCCGACCGACCCATTGTGCCAGTGGGGCGTCCGTTGCGTAGTATTGTCGAGCGCCATGGCGAAAGATTGCCGATCATAACGAATGCGGGGATTTTGCGCTTTGCGAGGGAGGAATCCCCTCTAACGAGGGGTTTATGTCGGTGCCAGCACACCAACAACAATCCGGGCAGCTAAGAGCGGAGCCGTTTGAAGGGTCAGCCTTCGCCGAGGCGCTGGAGACAATGCATCTGGCCGCCGAGGACGCGGGGGTTGAATTCGACGCCCTGGCTGCGCGCGAAGCGCTGCGGCGTAGCGTGGCAGCACACCCGGGCGATTGGAATCAAACCTGGACCGCTCGCTTGCAGCAAGTCGCCGAGGCTCTTGAGTTAAATGCTGTGGCGGGGCGACGCACGCTCCGCGAGATCGTCGAGTTGCCCCGCGCGGGATCTCCGATCATTGTCAGATTACCGTCCGCGGGAGCAGTTGAACACTGGTGCGTGCTCTCGGACCGCCGTTTGCGCAAGGTGTTGGTTCTAACCACGACAGGCCAGCAAGAATGGGTGACCCCGCGCGCCTTGCTTAAGCGAACCGCACTGCCTGATCCGCACGCAGCGATCGATTTCCTGTCATTGCAAGCAGCGGCGCCCTGCGAAGCAGCAGCCAGCGAGGGGCACGAACGTTTCACGCCTCAGCAGCGGCTTTGGCGCTTGATGCGACTGGATTCTCGCGATATCTGGATGGTTGTCGTCTTTGCAATTGGCGTCGGTATCCTCAGCCTTGCGACGCCAATCACCGTGGAACTGCTGGTCAATTCCATCGCGTTCGGCAACTTGATGCAACCGGTCATCATTTTGTCGCTGTTGCTGTTCGTGAGTTTAGGATTCGTAGTCGGCATGCAATTGATACAGACGTACGTCGTCGAAATCTTGCAGCGACGATTCTTCGTGCGCACGATGGCCGACCTGGCGTATCGTCTGCCGCGCGTACAGCGCTCGGCCCTTATCGGCCGGTACGGTCCTGAGTTAACCAATCGCTTTCTCGACGTGGCCATATTCCAGAAGACAGCCGCATCGCTATTGATGGATGGATTGTTTATTGTCTTGCAGGCCATCGTTGGCATGACGGTTTTGGCCTTCTACCATCCTTACTTGCTTGGCTACGACGTCGTAATCCTGGCCGCGATTTCGGCCATCATTTTCGTGCTGGGGCGGGGCGCTACGAGTACGGCCGTGCGGGAGTCCGAGGCCAAGTACGACAGCCTCGCATGGCTGCAGGATCTGTCCCGGCAACCCGTCTCGATCAAGATGGGGGGCGGCCCCGAGATGGCCCTGTCAACGGCGGACCACTACGCCAAGGAATGGCTTGAGGCGCGCGGCGACCACTTCCGTGTCGTGCTGCGACAGATCATCGGCTCGATGGGTTTGCAAGTTGTGTCAAGCACGGTTTTGCTTGGACTCGGCGGGTGGCTTGTCATCCAGCGCGAGCTGACGCTGGGCCAGCTCGTCGCGGCTGAGCTGATCGTGACGAACATCGTGCTTTCCTTCGCGAAATTCGGCAAGCACTTCGAAGCGTTTTACGATTTGCTTGCCGCCACGAACAAGCTGGGCCATCTGTTCGATCTGTCGATGGAGCGAACAAGCGGCGAGACAGTGCAAAAAACCAACGCCGCCTCCGGCATGTCGCTTACAAGCGTGGACTTTGGCTATCCCGGCCGAGAGCTGACCTTCAAAGATTTGAATTTGGAAATCCATGCCGGCGAATCCACGGCCGTTGTCGGCGATACGGGCTGTGGCAAGAGCACACTGTTTCAGTTGCTTTACGGCATGTGGAACCCCACGGGCGGGTTCGTCACGCTCGACGGGAATGACCTGCGACAGATGAGTCTTTCCTCCCTGCGCTCACAGATCGCGTTGGTCCAAAGTGTTGAGTTCGCGAGCAGCTCGATTCTGGAAAACGTTCGCTGGGGCCGCGACCAATTGACGCACGCCGAAGTGAGCGCAGCGCTCGAAGCGGTCGGTCTGCTGGATACGATGCGGGACTTGCCCGACGGGCTCGAGACCCGCCTGTTGCCCGACGGCAGCCCTCTTTCAGGCGGGCAGGCCCGCGCTGTTGTAATCGCTAGGGCAGTGGTCGGTATGCCGCGGGTCTTGATGATCGACGGAGTGCTGGACCAGATGGACGGTCGGCTCCTAGAATACGTTTTAGATTGCATTTTCGATCCCGAAGCGCCCTGGACCCTTCTCGTGGCAACCAGCCACGAGGCCGTTCGGCACCGTTGTCGCAGGTCGCTGGACCTTACCGCTCAGGCCACGCATGCGGCAGAAGACTCGCTAGGTGACCCCGATGTTAAGCAAGACGATTGATAGTGCGCCCGCTGAGGGCGTGACGCTCGATATTGAACTTCCGGCACTGCGGCTGGTGCAGTCACCGCGTGGTCCGCGTCGGCTGGCGCGCGCGCTCATAATCGCCTTCATCGTGACCGCCGTGTCGCTGATATTCTTGCCCTGGCAGCAGACCGCGTCGGGAACGGGACAAGTGACGGCGTACTCCCCCCTCGATCGTCCGCAAGCTATCCCAGCACCAATTACCGGCCGCATCGTTGACTGGTACGGCCACCGCGAAGGATCGCGCGTGCAAAAAGGTGACGTGATCGTCGAGATCCAGGACAACGATCCGAATTATTTGGCGCGGTTGAATCGGGCCGTCGAGCAGGCCGAGTTCGCCGTTGACGCGGCGGAAGCAACGGTAAGCGAGTACGACCTGCAGATCGACCAACTGGCGGCGTATCGCGATTTTACCGTGGCCGCTGCCAACAGCGTGTTGGAAACGACGCGACAGAAAGTCGCGTCTCTTGAAAAGGCCTTGGAAGCGGCCAACGCGGAACAGGTTGCCGCGGAACTGAACTTCAATCGAAAGAAGCCGCTGGCGGAAATGGGATACGAGAGTGACCGCACGTTGGATTTGGCCACGCGGGACAAGAAAGCGGCAGAAGCCGATGTCAAGCGCATCACGGCCGAGTTGGAAGGGGCCCGCGCTGATGTCGAGGCGAAGAAATCGACAATGGGCAGCCTGCGCTCCGACGGCGACGCCAAGATTGCCAAAGCCCGCGCCGAACGCGAGGACGCCGCGGGTAAGCTCGCCTCGGCCGAGAAAGAGTTGCTTTCGGCGGAAACCGCTCGCGGACGCCAACAACGCCAGTTCGTCGAGTCCCCCGTCGACGGCACCATTCTACGCTTGCAGGCGGCCTCGGCCGGTGATCAGGTCAAGGCCGGAGATCCTTTGTTCTTGGTCGTTCCCGACGCCTTTCGTCGGGCGGTCGAGCTGTGGGTCGACGGGAACGATGCCACGTTGATTGAACCTGGCCGCAAGGTACGGCTGGTGTTCGAGGGATTCCCGGGTATTCAGTTTTCCGGTTGGCCGTCGGTCGCCGTCGGTACTTTCGGCGGCGTCGTCAACCTCGTGGATGCCACGGACAACGGCGAAGGGATGTTTCGCGTACTTGTGTTGCCCGACGAGTCCGACCAACCATGGCCGAAAGGACCCTATTTGCGCCAAGGGGTCAAGGCAAACGGTTGGGTGTTACTCAACCGCGTACCGCTTTGGTTCGAGGTCTGGCGACGACTCAACGGCTTCCCGCCAACTGTGCCGGCGCCGGACGGTGGGACTTTCTATAGCCGCTGTTACCTCCATAAGGTGTGATCTACTGTCCGCTACTGACGGAACGGAAGACCGTCTTTGCACGACTCCATCAGGACAATCACGCAACGGATATGCGTCAACGGCTCGGAAGCCTCATTGCCGGGATCACCTTGTCATCGCAGCTACTGCTAGCGATGCCCCAACCCGTTCAGGCAGAGCCACGTCGCCTGCCTCCGGTCGAGTATGCGCCCGCGCCACGCGAGGAATTGCCCGCACCTCCCTCGAAAGACCGTGCATTTGTGACGTCGGCTGGTCCCTCGTCGCGGCGACTCCCAGATTCGCAACAGCCCCACATGGCCCACCTGGTCGTTGGCGGCCGTAGCGTGCGGCTCCCTGAGTTGCCGAGCGTCGAGACGGTACCCTACACGGCGCCGGGCGCCTTTCTTCGTTCCACGCCGCCGGGCATCGAGCAGCTCCCCTCGCCGCAGCAGCCTCCAACGCCAGCGGACCGGCCTGAAAACGTCCCCACTCCGACGCCTTCGCTGGGGTTGGAGTCGGTATTACAGTCCGTCGAACAAGACTATCCCCTGCTGGCTGCCGCTTTCCAAGAACGTGGCATCACGGCCGGAGAGCTCGTCGCCGCCGAAGCGCCTTTCAACACCATGCTCACGGGCGAGGGGCGCACTTTTCCGCTTGGGTTCTACCGTTACACGATCGCGAACATGATGCTCGAAAAAGCGAACTGGAAGGGCGGTCGTACATTTGCCGGTTACAAGATCGGGCGCGGACCGACCCTCCCGATCTGGTTCGGAGATCTGGAGACAAATGACGGGGGTGAATTCCGCGCGGGATTCACGCAGTCGTTGCTGCGGGGACTTGCCATCGACAAACGGCGCGCCAATTTCGCAAAGGCCCAAATTGCCCGCGCGAATGCTGAGCCGACGATTCAAGCTCAACGGATCGACTTTCTCCAAGCGGCGGCGATCGCCTATTGGAAATGGCTGGGCGCCGGCCGCAAGTATGTCATCGCCGAGCAAGTGCTCAACACGGCGCAGGAGCGCGACAAGATCCTTGCCGAACGCGAACGACGCGGCGACGTAGCGCCGATCGAACGGGTTGACAACTTGCGGATCGTTTCCGACCGCGAAGCCAAACTGATCGCTGCCGGCCGAGTGTTCCAACAAGCCGCCATTGAGCTGTCGCTCTTTTTCCGGGACGCAGCTGGACTGCCCCAAATCCCGATGGTCACACAACTGCCTCACGAGTTTCCACAGCCGCGGCGGCCGAGCGTCGACCGGCTGCCGCGCGACGTGCAGATAGCCTTTCAATTCAGACCGGAGCTGCGGGAACTCGCGCTCAAACGCCAATCCATTTCCGTCGACTTGAACCTGGCTAACAACCAGTATCTGCCGAAGCTCGATGGGCTGATGATGGCTGCCAAAGACGTTGGCGCGGAGAGCCCTCCGATCGACAAGACGCCCTTTCAACTTGAGGCAGGGGTAGTAGGCGAAGTGCCGCTCGAGCGAAGCGCCGCGCGGGGTCGCATCCGGACGGCACGATCAGCGTTGGCCCAGGTGAACGCGCGAACGCGGTTTGCCGAGGATAGGATCACCGCGGAAGTGCAAGACGCCATGTCCGCTCTGCTGGCCTCCTACGAACAAATCCAGCCGACGAGTCGCGCGGTCCAGTACACCTACGAAGTCGAACGGGCCGAGCGAGCCAGGTATGACATCGGCGATTCCGACTTGTTCGTACTCAACCTTCGCGAGCTCCAGACTGCCGACGCTGCCGCCGTCGAGGTCGATGCGATTGTCGCGTACTATGTCGCCCGAGCCGTCTACCACGCGGCGC
Source organism: uncultured Planctomycetaceae bacterium (assembly GCA_937952415.1). Lineage (GTDB taxonomy): Bacteria > Planctomycetota > Planctomycetia > Pirellulales > PALSA-1355 > CALFYT01. The sequence goes on from CALFYT010000101.1 coordinate 255,317, forward strand.
TGGGTCTCGACGGCCTTCGAGCCGCGGGAATTGATAACGCTCACAATTAGGTTGCAACGCAAATCGCGGGCGGCACGACGCGAACCAAGCGTACTGTCCAGCCGTGCTCTGCCGCCGATCGATACAGCCCACCCATTAATCAGAGTAACCGCTAGTAGTCTTTCGCTTCGAGCACTTCGTGCCCGTCGCGCGTCGAGAGGGAGCGCCAGACATGCAAGTCGATCTCATTGACAATCGCTCGCACGGAACCGTCCATTAACAGCGCGTTGACCACGCCGGGGTGGTAGCTTCGTGCGGTGATCGCGGCATAGGTCGGCTGTGTGGTGCTCTTTCCCTCCTGGAGCGAGTTGTAGTCGATGTCGTAGGTCCGCCCGTCGGTGTGCTGGTAGGGGACGACAGTATTCGGTCCGAACACAGTGGTGATGCCGCTATGGTGTACGCGGCCGTCAGGCCACTCCGTATGCCCGGTGTTGGAATTGGTTGTTGGGCCAAGTTTGAACTGAGCTCCGGAGGCAAATGTTGCCAGATCCGCTGGCGACGACGGAATCGTCGGTCCCGGGTCGGACGTGTTGCGAAAGTACGAGGTAAAGGCCTTCACTTCGGCCGCGCAAAGCGTGTGGCTTAGTCCGTCGGAAAACCGGGCCGGCGTCAGCCGGCTGTTAGGATAGAACGACCCGTTGCCGCCCAGGTTCTTCGCCGGATCGAACACAAACCATGTGCCAAAGTTGAAACCGTAGTTTTGCGGATAAACCTTCGGCGCGTTGTTCGAGTCGAGACGCATCATGTCGTTGACCTCGCTGGCGCACTGGTACGTAGCAATCCGCGTGGTAGGCACGCCGGAGGCCATGTTCTCCGGGGCATCCCAGCCCAGATCCAATCGCACGCTCAGAAAAGCGTTACTCTCCTCGATATACGGTAAGAGCCGCCCGTGAATCGACCACGAACTGTTGTTCGTGCTGATCGACGTGCCCGGTTCGATCACGAAGCTGGGCGGATAGATCCCCAGCGCCGATTGAAAGTTGTGAATCGCGGTACCGATCTGCTTTAGATTGTTCTCGCACGACGCGCGACGCGCCGCCTCTCGCGCCGATTGAATTGCCGGTAACAACAGCGCCACGAGTACCGCGATAATCGCAATTACGACCAAGAGTTCGACAAGTGTGAATCCTCGCCGGCGATGTTTCATGTTCGACTCCTTCAAGAAGCGGTAAATGGCATCCGCAACCGCCACGACGGGCAGCCATCATGGACTTTTTCGCAGAGTCCGGCAATGGGCGACCACCCAAGTCATAGGCAGGTTAGTCGGCGAGTGGCATTTCGCAGCGGAGCCCGGTGAATGCGGATCTTGAATGGGCATTTGGCTTTGAGACCAGCACCCAAATTCCCATTTCACAACGCGACTTTCCAGCGCGGGCACAAGAAACGCGCCGTTGACTCGTTGGCGATGGCACCTATTACTTTTCCGGAAAGCCGCGCTGGCGTTTGGCCGTGGGGTTCAGTTCCCACAAGACGTTGACGATCTGCCAGCGTCCGTCGAGGTGAGTCATGTGCAGATAGTCGACCCAATCATTAGCCACCACCTTGACGCTGGCCGCGTTGCCGAAGACGTCCAGCACGGTCACGTCGCGTCGCTGATCGGCCGCCGTCACGGATCGCCCACTGCGGTCGCGCGTTCTCTGCACGAGCGTGAGCGCGCTCATTTGATTGATTTTCAGCGACTTGGAGTTCGGATCGTACATCAGGACCCGTTTGGCCAACTCCGGATGTAGTGCCCGTTCCATTCGCTCCGCGTTGCCTTCGTACCAACCTTCGATGTAGTCCAGCGCCGTACGCTTGATTGCTTCGTGCTGATCGCCCGTCGCATGATGCCGCGCGCCGGTCATCGCGATCACCGCCAAGCCAGCGATTCCGACCAGTGCCGCAGAGGTGGCGCGTTTCATGATCGCGTTTTCCTTATGCGCTTGGATAGTAGGTGCAGCCAGTCCGACTGCCTCGATCAATCGGCCGCAGGTTGAGACGCCGTCGATGCCGCGTCGAGTGTGTGCTCGCCGAACCACTTCAGCAGATAGAGCTGCGTGCGCATGAAGTTCGACGGTTTGGAGCCCGTGCCGTGATACTCATCGTGAAATCGGATCAACGCGGTCGGCACACCCAATTGTCGCAGCGCTTGATAGTATTCCTCGGACTGGCCCATCGGTGTGCGTAGATCGAGCTCGCCAGTCATCAGCAGCGTGGGCGTCTTTACGTTTTGCACGTACATCAGCGGCGAGTGCTTTAACCATCGCTGGGGTTCTTCCCAGAAGGGCGGCCGAAACCGATAGAATCCCCAGGCCGTAATGTCGGTCGTGCCGGCAAAGCTAATCCAGTTAATCACAGGCGCGCGCACCGCCGCGGCAGCAAAGCGGTCGGTATGCCCAATGATCCAACTCGAAAGCACACCGCCGCCGCTGACGCCGGTTACGTACATTCGTTTCCGGTCGACATAGCCGCGCTCGAGTAAGGCGTCGACGCCGGCCATCAAGTCCTCGTAGTCGACGCTGGGATACGCGTTGTCGATCGCGTTGCCAAAATCCGTGCCGTAGCCCGTGCTGCCGCGCGGATTGGTATACAGCACGACGTAGCCTTCGGCCGCCAGGTGCTGGAACGAGAAATCGAAGCCGACGTCGTACATGCCGTGCGGCCCGCCGTGGATGTGCAGGATCAATGGGTACTTTTCTGCCGCGTCGAAGTCGGGCGGCTTGACGATCCAGCCTTGTACCCTGGTTCCATCGGATGACTCGTACCAAATCTCCTCGACCTCGCCTAGCCGGCGGTCTGCCAGCACATCGTCGTTGACCGCGGTGAGTTGCTTGAGCGCGTCGGGCGCCTCGATGGGAAACACAACGACGTCGGGTGGCGACTGAAACGACGTGCGCACCCCGGCGACCACGCCGTCGTCGGACATTGAATGGACACCCAGCATGTGAATGCCGCGCGTCGCGGGCCGCACCCCGCCGTCGCGCGACGCAAAGTAGACGTTGCGGCTTCCCCGATCACCCGCGCCAAAGTAGATGCCCGACCCGTCGGCCGACCAGTACATGTCGCCCGGCGCGCGATCGAAATCGCCAGACACCTTGCGCTGGTTCTTTCCGTCGATACCGATCACGTGGAGCTCGGCTGCCTTATAGGTTTGTGGCGTCCATGCGAAACCGGCAAATGCGATAGATCGTCCGTCGGGTGAAACAACCGGACCGCCCCACGGTCCGCGCTGTTCGGTGACTTGGCGGATCTCGCCGGACGCCACGTCGACCGCGTAGAGATGCGACTCGCGATAGCGCCGATCGGCGTCTTCGTCGCGCAGCGCGTCGAACACGATCTCAGACCCGTCAGGAGTCCAATCAATCCCGACCCCGTAGTCCAGCCCCACCGGGCGAGCGCCAACATGCCACGCGCCATCGGTCAACTGGCGCGGTGTTCCCCCATCTGCGGTGACCACGAACAAGTGAACCCAGCCGTTCTTCATGAAGCCGCGACGATCCTGGCGGTAGTGCGTGCTCTCTACAATCCGTGGCTCTTCGGTCCACTTCGCCCCCTTGGGAGGGCTGGGCATTTCGATCTTCCAGGAAGGCTTCTCTTCGACCAGCATCGTGAAGGCGATCGACTCTCCGTCCGGTGACCAGCGCAAGTTCTCTGGCGACTGATCGAGACGCGTCACCTGCGAAACGGCCCCTTCGTCGTCCATCCAGCGGACGAAGATCTGAGCGCCCTCGGGCTCCGCTTCGCGCACAAAGGCCAATCGCGAACCGTCGGGCGACCAGAGCGCGCCGCTACCCTCGGTGAGCCGACGATTCTTGCTGCCGTCGCTGCCGATGAGCCACAGATCGGATTCCCAGCGGTCCTTGATGCGGTTGACCCAGCGGCGCGTGTAGACAACTTGTGATCCATCGGGCGAAATTTGCGCATTGGCGACGCCCTCCCAATCGAGAAAATCGGCCACTCGCAACGGCTGTTTCTCGCGTCCCTCGGCCGACTGCCAGGCAACACCCAAACAGCAAACGACCACAACGACGATCCAGGCGGTTGATGGTTGCCTCGCCATGGCCGGCTCCTTGGAATATAGAGACATGCGGGTTCGGCGGCCCGCAAAGAATTTTGCGCAATGACCGCGGTGCGGCACGTTGAACCGACGCGGCGTTATGATCGACGACGACGCCATCGATGCAATGCAAGTACCGCCGGTCCGAGGCACACCAGCACGAACGTACTCGGCTCTGGCACCGGCGTGTTGACGATGTCGGCCTCCGACACAGTGGTGGTAAATGCCTGCGTCTGCGGGTCGATGACCAGATCGTTCGCGCTGATGTCGGAGTGCGCGAATCGAAAATCGCTCTGATTCACACCGAAGTACGCCAGAATGTCGGGGTGCTTCTCGTCGACGCCAAACGCCGAGATGGCAATCTGGTCGAAGCCCACCAGGCCAATTGCGGCGAACGTTGGACTTCCGACGAACGTCCCGGTCAGAATCACCGTATCGTTAGCCGGCAGGATCACGTCGATCGAAGAACTGTCGAGAACCGCGTCTGCCGTGAGCACGAAACTGCCGCCGCCACCCCACGCGTAGATCGGCGCTGGTTCGGCCAGGTTCGCGCCGGAAACGAAATTCAATCGTCCGTCAACCAGCGTCAGCGTCGCGCCGTCATTCAGCGGCGTGCCGTCACCCGTGATTTGTTCGAAGACAATATCCGTACCGATCAGCGGGCCGCCGATTCCGTCGTAGCTAAGCGTCCCGCCGGCACCGGGAACCTGGTCGATCAGGAGCGCCGAACCGTAGACGATCGAAGGGCCGATTCCGAAACAGGCCATGCAGGCGACTGCCAGAAACCATGCGGCGAGCTTTTGCCGCAACAGATCGTGCCCATTTTCGCACGACCGCGCGTTGCCCCGTTTCGAACGAACGGTCGCCGCGCATGCTGCACGTGCAGCGAAGAAGAATCCCAGTTGTCGTTGGATCATGAGGTCTGACCTCGAAAGAGGCATGACGCTGCAAGGCCGATGCGACGGCGGATGGGCGAGGGCGCAGCGCGATTCTTTCGAGGACGAACACGGAAGCAGAAGCAAAGCGAGTCCGAAAAGAATTTCGCCCGCCAGGTGATACGCCACCAGGCGTCGAATAACGGATCTTCAGCGTAGATTCGTTAGCTGCTCGCTTTTTTGAAAAAGCCCTCGGGCTTTTCTCATTAGGCACTCCAGTGGTGCATTCTGCCCAACCACCCCCGGGATGTCAAGCAATTTCGGAAAATTGTTCCGTGAGGCCGGTATCCGTTCCCGGCAAGCGGACGGGGAGGGATTCGAACCCCCGGTACGGTTTCCCGTACAGCGGTTTTCAAGACCGCCGCCTTAGACCACTCGGCCACCCGTCCGATACGGTGGCGGCGCATGGACCGCCGACCACGGTTCATTGTACGACACCCGATGCGGCCCGAAAGGTGAATGCACGACCGAATCGCCCCGCACTGGCGCAACCACCGGTACCGGAGACGCGTTACGGCGTCGGCTCGTTCGGTGTGAGCTGGCGAATGACGTGGTTGCCGTATTCGGCGATGTAGATATTGCCCGCGGCATCGACGTCGATGAGGTCGGGCACGGCGATGCGCGCCCTGTTCGCCGGTCCGCCGTCGCCGGAATACCCGGCCCGGCCCGTGCCGGCCACGGTATGGATCGTGCCGTCTTTGCACACGACGCGGATCTTCGCATTGGCCGAGTCGGCAATGTAGACTCGTCCCAGCGCATCGACGGCAACGCCACACGGCTCAAACAACTTGGCAGTAATTGCAAGTTTTCCGTCGCCACCCCAGCCAGGCTTGCCGGTGCCGGCCACCGTGGAGACAGTCCCGTCGGCTGCGACCTTGCGCACACAATGATTGCCGAAATCGCAGAAGTACAGTGCGCCGCGGGCATCGATACAAAGGGCCGACGGCGCGTTCAATTCGGCACTGCTGGCCGGACCGCCATCGCCGGAGTAACCTTCGGTGCCGGTTCCAGCAAACGTGGTGATCGTACCTTCGTTGTCAACAACACGAATGCGATGGTTGCCGGCGTCGGCCAGATAGACCCTGCCATCGGCGCCGATGGCGATGTCGTTGACGCGATCCACCTGCGCGTCGACGGCCGGCCCGCCATCGCCCGAGTCGCCCCGGCGTCCATTGCCGGCAAATCGCGTGATCACACCCTGGCGGTCGATCCTTCGAACCCGATATCCCATTCGATCGCCCAAGTAAATGTTGCCATCATTGTCGATTGCGACTCCATACGCGTTCCCGACTCGGGCCTCGGCTGCCGGACCACCGTCGCCGCGCGGCAAACCGCCTCCATCGCCGGCGACCGTCGTGATGGTGCCGTCTGGGTCGACTTTGCGAATGCGATTGTTCTTTAAGTCGGCGATAATCAACGAACCGTCGCGTGCCACGGCCACGCCGGACGGGTTGCGCAGTTCCGCTTCGACGGCCGGACCGCCGTCGCCCGAAAATCCACCCTGCCCATTGCCTGCCACGGTGTTGATCGTGAACGATTGCCCGTCGGCCGTCGAGGCAAGGGCCGACGCAACGAATGCTGCGCCGCACCAACGAAATACCGTGAAGAAAGTTCGCATGGCTTCCTCGTCGCGGGGTTGTTGGCTGGGGGGGTGATTTTCCACGTGCATTGACGGCGGCGCGCAGGACACCACCTGTGCCATCCACGCTGCAATTCGTGCCCAGCCGCTAGATCTTGGCCGCTGTGTGGCCGAGATCTAATGCTCCATCATGCCGACCGACGCACTCCAGCCCCGGCACCGATTGGCTGTGCCGGCATCGAATCGCGGGTACACTAGACGCACACTAACTCCGCGGTTGCTCGCCATGCCAGGGGGCCCAGACCAACGGAACGTGCCGCGACGGAAGATTCCGAATTTCAAACCGATCAACCCAATCTTGAACACCACAACGATGAAACACGCCACCGCGATCTTGCTCTGCTGCCTCCTCGCCACGGCCACGGTGACAGATTTCGCCGCGGCGGCCGACGACATCACGATCCAACGCGTCACCGGGCCGGAGTTCCCGGGTCGGTACAAACACCCGGCAACCATCACCGAACTGGATAGCGGCGACTTATACATCGCCTACTACGGTGGCGATGGTGAGTACGAGGGCGACACGGCCGTCTATGGACTGCGCCTGCCGAAGGGCGCGTCGGAGTGGACGAAGCCGGCGATCATCGCGGATACGCCCGGCCGTTCGGAAGGAAACGCCGCCGTCTGGCAAGCGCCCGACGGGCTGGTCTGGCTGTTCTACGTGACCAACTACGGGCCGACCTGGTCGTCGGCACGCGTGAAGTACAAGATCTCGAAGGACGGTGCAAAAACCTGGTCGGATTCGGCCATACTGTCATTCGAACAAGGAAGCATGTGCCGCAGTTGTCCGATCGTCTTGAGTGACGGCGATTATCTGTTGCCCCTGTATCACGAGACAGGCGAAGACCGAGAGGGCACCGCGCCTGATACATGCAGCTATTTCATGCGTTACGATCGCGACAAAAAGACCTGGACGCCAACCAATCGCATCTATTCGAAAATGGGCAACCTGCAAGCCTCGCCGGTCGAAATCGATAAGGACTACCACGTCGCGTACATTCGTCGCGGTGGCCGCTTTGGGCCATTGCCCGAAGGAGTGCTTTATCGATCTGAGTCGCGCGACGGCGGCCACACCTGGAGCCCCGGCAAGGAAACCCAGTTTCGCAATCCCAATTCGGCGGCCGACTTTATCAAGCTCGCCAATGGGCATCTGCTCTTGGTGTTCAACGACAACAACCAAGGAAAACGGATGCCGCTGACGGTCGCCATCTCGACCGACGAGGACAAGACGTACCCGCATCGTCGCGACATCGTTGACAAGCCGGGCGATACGGCCGCGTATCCCTGTGCGATCCAGTCGCGCGACGGCAAGATTCACGTTGTCTACACGTCGGGCAACCGCACGATCATCAACCACGCCGTTTTCGACGAAGACGCAATCCTCGAGCCGAAATCGTAAGTGGGCAGCGCGGGTGCGCGGTGCATGCGAGCGGTTGCCGGCGGGGGACAACTTTCAACCGCGCGGTAATGCCTAGAGGCTTGGCTCTAAGTGCAGTACCAGCCCGACGACTGTATCCGGGTCGGCTGGATCCAGTTGCACTCGCTGCGCGACGAACTCGCCGTCGCGGTCGTGGGTTTCGTGGCGATCGGCCGACGCGAAGAAACTGGCACACTGCGGCAACACCGTGGCGATGTCGGCGCCAATCGTCCCCTCGGGAGTCTCGTGTTTCGGATCAGAGACCAGCCAGATTTTACCGCCGCTGTCGGTCACAAAGATCTCAGATACTGTTTGTTCAAGCGCCTGGACAATCTCCCGAATCTGGCTGACCAGGTTGGATTCGATCGTGACCATCCCAAATAGCGTACCGGACGTTTCATCATAAACGGGAATCGTGGCAACCAGCCGCGCGTGTTGATTGAGCGCAGCAGCGCGACCCGTTTTTGAGCGCTCGAGCGATAGACTTACTTCACCTGGTGCCAGCTCGGCAAGTTGCTCCAGTTGCGTTTTATCCTCGACGTTTGCGAGCCGGCTTTTGGGAACCCGCTGCACGTACACCGTGTCGACCGTCGGCCGCTCGACGCGAACAATTTGTTCCAATGCGGCGTCGGACGTTGCGTTCTCGCCACCGGTTGTGTGGGACGTCTTACCCGAGTACGTAATGGTCAAATAATCGGGGTTGGCGTGCAGCAGTCCTTCGTAAATCGTGGCGAGCCGTTCGCACCAGACCGCCTCGTCCTCGGCATTCTCCACTCCAGCCCGCGCGTCCATGATCCCTTGAATGGGTGGCAGCGTTGCCATGAATCGCGCGTTCTTACTCAATGATTCAGCCACGCCGTGCAGTTGAACTTCAATTTCGTGGACCTGGCCCAGCATCTGATCAAATTGCGCTCGCTGTCGTGCGACCGAATTTTGACGGGCTGCCACCGCCAGCGTGATCAGGCTAACGACCAGTACGATGACGCCAACAGCGATGACTTGTGACCAGATGCGGTGGCGACCGATCCAGCGTGCGACTCGTTGCGAAGGTTTCTCCTTGTAGGCCGAAACCGGCTCGCCCGCCATCCAACGCGAGATATCATCGGCAAGCTGCGACGCAGTCTCGTACCGAGCGTACTGCCGTTTCGCCATGGCTTTGGCGCAAATTGCCCCCAAGGCCGGATCCAGATCCGGATTCAGGTCCCCGGGCGGCGGCGTCGGCTCGCTGGCAATCGCCGAAATCAGGTCGCGAACCCCGCTGGCGCTCGACGCAGATCGCGTCTGCTCGTGCGGCGCGTATCCAGTCAGAATGGCAAATAGGATGGCGCCTAATCCGTAAATGTCGGTGCGCTCGTCCAAGTCGTCGATCCGTCCCGCGGCTTGTTCCGGTGCCATGTAAAGCGGAGTACCCAGCACCTGGCCGTCGAGCGTGCTTTCGCGGCTGTGCGCCACCATGGTCGACGAGGCCACCGCCACGTCGCCGATTCCGACTTCGTCGATGACCTTCGCCAGTCCCCAGTCGATGACGATCACCTGGCCGAAATTGTCGATGGCCACGTTTTCCGGCTTCAGGTCGCGATGAATCACTTTCCTCGAATGAGCGTGGCCCAGCGCCTGACAAACGCTGATGAATGCCGAAAGCAACTGACGGAAGATCATCGGGTCGTCGTTGTCTTCGCTGCGACGTTCGTGGTATTCGAGGATCGAATCGTGCAGCGTGCGCTTGCCCAGAAAACGCATTGCATAGAACGATTCGCCGGTAGTTGCGTCGGTGCCCAATTCGTAGACCGGTACGATGCCAGGGTGCTCGAGTCGTCCAGTAATCTCCGCTTCGCGCCGAAACCGCTCGACCGTTGCGGGATCCTTGGCCGCGGAGATTTCTTTCACCGCAACGTACCGCTTCATGTTTTCATCGAACGCCAGCCACACGCGGCCGATGCCGCCTTGCCCTAGTTTGCGGACCAGCTTGTACCGGACGTCGGTCTGGCGGTGTTCGCCCTGATCGAGCGTGCCGGAAGCCGAGCGAATGCCGAGGAGACGCCCGACCTTGCCCGAGCGGTCCAGGTTTTCCAGTGTGGTTACGAACGGGCTGCTGCTCTTGGTGCCGTCACGATCGACCTGTTGCTCAGCGGCGCCTATGCCCTGCAATTGTGCCGTTGCCTGTTGCTCCGCGCGGCGGCGTGTCGCGTCGTCGATCAGTCCCTGTTTAGCGAGATGATCCGCCAGCGGAACGCTGCCGTGAATCGTCCAGGTTCCGAGCGCGCTGGCCAACTGCCGTTCGGTCAGGGCGGCGGATTGCAACAGGGCCGCGGCCAACGCGATGTCGCGCTGTTCCTTGGAGAAGTCGTCTGCGCTAAGCGCGCAAGTTTCTTCGTAGTTCGAATCGCGGTCCGATGGCTCGACGCGTGTCATGGCTCAGACGTTTGATGCGGGAAGACAGGTCGTACGACTGCCCAATTATAGCACCCGGTACCGTCGCTGACGGATTTGGCAGAGGCGCACACGGCGCCAGTTGTGACGACTGCGACCGGCACGAAACACGTCCCACGCTGGGACGGCTGGTCAAATCGCTCGTCCAGTTGCGCCCGGTCGAACCAAATCGTCCGCCGGACAAGGCGAACGCACGCCTCGGTTTTGGGGCCGCCTCGACTAACGACACGTGGTCCGCGACTTGAGAATCTCCACCGCGCGGGCCACGATCTGGTCCTTGCCGTCGCGCAGGTCGTCGGCCGTGAACATGGACACCTCCACCTCGGGCGGGATACCCACCTTCTCGAAAACGTGTCCGTCGGCCGACGCGTACACCTCGTTCGAAAGCGAGAAGCTCCAGCCGTTGGGAAGGTGCCGAACAAGCATGTCGGAGTGAATGCCCATGGTCGGCAGCCCTGCGTGCGTAACGTGCGGCAGGACGTGCATGCAATACGTGAAGATCTCCGCGGCACTGGCCGTCAACGGACTAGTCAACAACAACGTGGGCCTGGTGAATTGTTGCGGACCAAGGGGCTCTACGTAGACGACGTGAGCCGGCGTGAATCCGTCTCGCGTACGTGCTTTTTTCGAAAAGGCGACCCGACGCTGATCGGCGAACCGTCCGGCGACGCGCAACGACGCTGTATCCCAACCGCCGCCGTTGAATCGCACGTCGACGATCATCGCGCGGGCATCCGCGAGGTCGGCGATTGCCCGATCGAGTGCCTTGTCGAGCACGGCCAACTGGCCTTCCGCGTCGACGTCATCCGCGGCGAAGCCGCCCATGGCCCGCACGTTCAGATACCCGATGCCGTCGGGCAACATGCCCCAAACTAGTTTGTCGTCGGCACCGCGATGCGCTTCGCCTACGAATTGTGCCGCGATTGCCTTGCTGGTCGCGTCGACGTGTTGGTGAAACTTGCCGAGCATGAATGCGCGCAAAGACACGTCGCCGCCGGATCGCTGGTGCTCCTGCTGCCAGAGCCGTGCCAGCGGCACGTCGAGCATCCCGCTCGGCTGCGCAAACTCGAATCCCTCGGCACGCAGCTCGACGTGGTTGTCGCCCAACGTACTCAGCAGTCCCGACAAAACCTCGAACAATTCGGCGTCGGTGGCCTCAGCGTCAAGCTTCGCGCGCCACACCGTGCGCTGCGCATTCCAGTCAACGTCGCGCAGCTCGAAGAACGCATAGTGGTCGAGAAACGTCTGCCAAACGATGTCGAACTGGTGCCGCGCGTCGAGCGGAGCCGGGTCCGCGCTATTCTTATGGCCAGGCAGTCGATCAACGCGACGGTATACGATCGGTGCCACGGACGTGGGGTCGAGCGTGCGGCAATGTTGGCCGTCGTCATCCAATGCAATCCTTCCGACCAGGTCCGCCAGCGCGTTCTGGTCGCCCTTGCCAACTTCGATCCTGCTGATCGGCGTGTGCTCGTACAACATGAATCGATCGCCATTGATTTCGACCGCATAGCCATAACCGTCGGATTGCCAAATGCCGTTTGGCGGAGGCGCATCGTCTGCGCTGGCAATCGATGTCCCTAAGCATGTGAACGCTGTCATCAGCAGCACGATCCAATGCAACGGAAACGATGATCGTAGACAATCAGCTCGCCATGGTGCGAAGACTCGCGGTAGATTGGATCGACAACCCATGAGATGACCTTTCCTGCACTTCTGCTTTCGTGTTTCGATGATCGTTCTTGCTTACGCGGATTCGGCCGAATCGTTTGCCGCGGGTCGCACCTGGCGCGGCCAGACAACGCCGCTGCTCCCCGATTGTATTCGCCGCTCCCAGGGATTCTGCCGTTTAGCGGTGCGTAGTTCGCGGTTTCGCGCAATCCCCCGGGGCCCAAAGACCGATTGCGGCGTCCGAATACTCGAGAACGTGTCTGTGTTCAGCGGTGCGACATTCTTCCGGTTCGCCGGTCCGATAGGGGCGTTCTGCCCGCGTTGACCATCGCCGGGCGGCGTGCTACAAAAGTCGGTTTGCGACCCACGAAACTAATGCAATCCTGGCTGCACTGCGGCATCAGAAATCGATCCCGCACCCTGCCTGGGAATTGAGAACAAGCGACCAAGCATTCCACCGGAGACCCCACACGTGGCTGGTATCAGCGAGCGCGCCAAAGAGATCAAGCGCCGGCGGCAGCGGCGCAAGAAGTTGGCCCATCTTTCCAAGCGGCTGGAAAAGGCCACCGTCTCGGAAAAGGCCGCCATCGTATCCAAAATCCGCCGTTTGACGCCCGGGGCGGAAGTCATCATCGATGCCTGGGACCTGCGCGAAAGTGATCGCTAGGGCTGCCTTCGGCGATCGAGCCCATCGCGACACGACGGCCGCCAAGTCGCCGAAAACACGGCGAAAATGGGTATTCTGGTAATCCGGCCAGCCGCGATCCCCCAACCAGAGTGAGTCATGCGCGGATCCCATATCCTGGGGTGCAATCTTATTTTTGGTTTTTTCCTTGCGAACCCCCAGGGAGTCTGTTAATCTGGCCATCGCCTGGGAGTAAATCCACCATCATCGTGTACTTTCGCGGAGTTGCCTAATGCGTTGGACGCACGCCAAGACACTCACCATTGCAGCGTTGGCCGTCTTCGGAATTCTTGCCACAGAGACACGCGCTGCTTCTCTGCTGATCGACGCGTTCGACACAGCACAAACGCTTCAAGCCAATTCCGGCTCACCCACCGACTCGGGCAGCGTGGGCCCTGTAGCCGGCATCATCGGCGGACACCGCGATACGACTGCCAATTGGACCTCTGGGCCGAATGACGTCGACGTGGATATCGATACCGGCACGGCAAGCGCCTTCGACATGAGCACCGGTTCCGACACGCTGGGCAACGCCAAGATTCAATGGGACGGAGGCGACGGCAGCACGGTGCTCAATCCGACCGGACTGGGCGGCGTGGATTTGACGCTCGCCTCGACGCTCAACGCGATTAATCTCGAAGTCTTGTTCGACGACCTGCCGGTCGACGTCATCCTGACGGTCTACACCGACGGCAGCAATTGGTCGAGCGCCTTACTCTCGCTTCCGGGCGGCATTTTTTCGGCTCAGTCCGAAGCGGTCTTGTTCTCCTCGTTCGTCGCGGGTGCTGGTGCCGGGGCCGACTTCGCGAACGTGGGCGCGATCGAGTTGGAGATTTCGACACAATTCCCCGCGACGGACTTGACGCTCGACTTCGTCGAAAGCACGTTCGTCCCCGAGCCCAGTTCCTTGGCACTGGCAGGGTTCGGCATCGTCGGACTGGCCGCGTGGGGCTGGCGACGCCGCAAGCGGTAAGCTTGCTGCCAATCGAATCGAAACAACCGTCGGGCCGCGACTTATGTCGCGGCCCGATTTCATGCGCCAAGCCATGTCGTATCGGGCACCGCTCGGCCAGGTACGCTTAACGTGCGCCGACGCCCGTCGGCCGACCGCTCTGTGACCCCTAGACGCGCGCTTCGTGGCGCAGTCACAATGCGAGTCGCTACCGATCCCCACGGCGACTCCATGAGCGACAAGCAGGCCCCCAATCCTCACTCGGCCAAAGCTGCCGCGCAAGCGGTCGATGCCGGACTCCGCCTGCACCAAACGGGTCAATTGGACGCCGCGGCGACCCACTACCGGCGGGCACTGCAAGCCGCCCCCAACCACGCCGACGCGCTGTACCTACTCGGGCGCGTCGAACACCAACTGGGCCACTTCGACGCGGCGGCTGACCTGCTTCGCAAGGCAATCCAGGTCGATCCGCGCGAAGCAACGTTCCACAACAACCTGGGCGAAGCGCTGCGCGCCGCCGGGAATCTGACGGCCGCTGTTGCCGCATACCGCGCCGCGCTCGAGTTCCAGCCGGCGTACGCGCTTGCGCAACACAACCTGGCGCTTGCGTTGCATGGCTTGGGCGACGTGGCAGCCTCGGAGGCAGCCTTTCGCGCGGCGCTGCAGTTGAATCCGGACTTCGCTGAAGCGCTCCATAACTTCGGTGTCTTTCTGCGCGAACAGAATCGACCGGCCGATGCCATTGACGCATGGCAACGCGCCGCCACGATTCGGCCCATCGATCCGTCACTTCAATTCCGCTTGGGCAACGCACTTTGGCAATCTGGCTGCGTCGAAGAAGCGGGCGCCGCGTTCGCGCAGGTTGTCACGCTCGAGCCGAACCATTCGGCTGCGCACTTGAATCTGGGCGTCATTCATCATCAACGGCAAAGCTTGGACGAAGCAGTCCAGCACACCGAGCTGGCCCTCTCGCTACGGCCCGATTGGGCCCTGGCGCACGGCTATCTCGCGAGTTACTTGCACGCGCGTGGCGAGATTGAAGCAGCGATGCCGCACTACACCCGGGCCGTGGAGATTTCGCCCGACGACCTCACCCTGCACGGCAACTTGGCGCACGCGATGAATTACGTGCCGGGTCTGGACGCCCAATCGATCTTTGAAGAGCACGTCCGCTGGGCCAAGCGCCATACGGATCCGCTGAAGCCAGAAGCAATCGACCGATTGATCGACCGCTCGCCGAACAGACGTCTGCGTGTCGGCTACGTGTCGCCCTACTTCCGCGAGCACTCGGTCAGCGTCTTCACCGAGCCGCTACTTGCCGTGCACGACCACGAGGCGTTCGAGATCGTCTGCTACAGCGACGTGCCAACGCCGGACGAGGCGACCGAACGGTTCCGAGCGGCGGCCGACGTATGGCACGAAACGGCTGGCTGGTCCGATGCCACCCTTGCCAAGCGCATCGCCGCCGACCGGATTGACATTCTCGTCGACCTGACCGGCTACTTGGCCGGCAACCGACTGCTGGCGTTTGCCCGCAGGCCGGCCCCCATCCAAGTCACGTACATCGGCTATCAGAACACGACGGGCATGGCGGCGATGGACTATCGGCTGACCGATGCACACGCGGATCCGCCTGGTCCGGCGGATCGCCTGCATACCGAACGACTCGTGCGGCTTCCGGATACCTTTTTTTGCTACCGCCCGATGCCCGAGGCCCCACACGCCAATTCGCTGCCGGCGGCGACCACTGGGCAGGTGACGTTTGCCTCGTTCAACAAGTATCCGAAGGTCAATTCCGCCGTGCTCGACGCTTGGGCCCGCGTGCTGGCCGCCGTGCCCGATGCGCGCATGCTGATACTCGAAAACGTGACCGACGCCATGCGGCGGCGCACGCTCGACGCATTTGCCGCGGCCGGCGTCGCTGCCGAGCGCGTGCGGTTCGAGCCCAAGCGGTCGCGTGCAGAGTATCTGCGGCTGCACCACGAAGTCGACGTCGCGCTGGACGCTTTCCCCTTCAACGGACACACAACCACCTGCGAATCGCTGTGGATGGGCGTGCCAGTCGTGATGCTCGAAGGATCGACGTACGTCACTCGATTCGGCGGAACCGCGCTGCGGCATGTCGGCTGCGACGATCTGATTGCCACCAGCATCGATCAATACGTCGAAACGGCGGTGCGACTCGCCGGCGACGTTGCGCGATTGACTGAGCTTCGCGGCACGCTCCGCGCGCGGATGGCCGCTTCGCCGCTGTTGGACCATCGTCGGTTTGCGCGCAATGTCGAAACAGCCTACCGCCAAATGTGGCAGGATTTTTGCCGCACTTAGTCGGCCCGAGGCGACAACCCGCCGCCTGTGTCGAACGGCCGAACCAGGTTTAATGCGGATGGCGATGGGGCTTCGAGGGCTTAAGCCCCGGCTCGACCGGCAGCGGCAAACCCAGCATGTCGCCGTTCGGCTTGAATCCGCCGCCGTCAACGTCGACGAAGATCGGATTGCCCACGGCCACCGGCATCCGTTCGCCCGTCTGAGGACCGGTCACGGGCCCCAGTTTCTTGCCCTCGCCGGCACAGGCCACAACCAGGTGCGCATCGCTGTCGAGCTGCAATGAAATGCTCTCGTCGAACGCGACCGTCTCCTGACGAAACATCTTCGGATGCGTCCGCTGCGTGAAGTTCCACTCGGGCTTTGCGCGCCCGTTAACGAACACCTGCACGCGGTTCACCTCCAGCCAGTTCGGGCACTGGACACGAACCTTGAGCTGGACGGCTCCGTCCGGCGCCTCCAAATCGTCACCCACGTTGACCGGCTTGGCCACTTTGTCCGACTTCGCGCTCACTTCGAGATACGGGCCGTTGCTCATCACGATATTGCCGTGCTCGCAAGCATGGACCAGATCCGCTACGTCGGCTTTCGTCGGATCATCGGTCGACGACTTGATGTAGTTGCGCTTTCCGCCAGACCCGTGAAAGTTCCAATGTGCGTCGGTATTGACCACGCCGGGCAGCCGGTAGCCAAGATTCGTCAACTGGAGCCAGTGAAATACGGCCGACCCGCGTTCGCGTGCCGAAGGCAACGATTCGGGCGTTTCGAAGATGCGATCCAGTGGATGCACTTCGATCACGTCCATGAAGCTGAACATTTTCTCGAACCCGCCGTCCGGCGAACCGTCGAGATCCCGGTCGCCGACCATTTGGGCGATGTTCGGGTGATTGATCTGCACCAACTTGTCAGAACCGCCATCCCACATGGCCAGCCGCTCGATCTGCACGACTGGATCCGAATCGGTCAGCGGTGCGCCGCCGTCCTGCGTGTGCGGATGGGGAACCAACGGGAAGGCATTTTGATGATTGATCGAACCAGGACTGCCCGTCAGTTCCATGCCCGGACACGTCAGCATCAATCGTTCGGCCTTAAAGTGCGCCAGATGCGGATCGTAAACGGTCAGTCGATTGTGCTCGGTGCAGGGGGCGAACTCGATATGCTCGGCCAGCAAGTTTAATACTCGACCCCGCTGGCTGGAGGTGTTGTCGCCCGAAGGCGTCGAGTGGCTGTGAAAATCAGCGCTGATCCAACCGGGCGTGTCGACCGAGCGTGTCAACTGAGCCGTAAGCGGCGTCTCCTTGCCGCGGGTAACTTGGACGGACGTAAACACCGCGTCGAACTCCGGGCCGTAACTGATGATCACGTCGTACTCACCGGGCGCAAGCGGCACGCGAAACGTTCCATCGGCCGTGTAGTACGCGTTGCGCACTCCGTGTACCGCGCTGTCCGGACCGAAATTGGGATCAGCCGTGTCGCCCTGTCCACTGAACTGCACCTTGCAGGGCGTCGGCTGGCCTTTCTGGCCGGTGATCTTCGCCACGATGTAACCGGGCGCAGCCAAACGGACGGACTCTTCGGCGTCTTTTGAGACCTTCCAATCCAGTTGCTTTTCGTCGCGCCCCTGCGCGCTGACATTCGCCTGATAGTTGCCCAACGGTAGGCGAGCCTGCAATCGACCCGCGCTGTCGGTTCGTCCGTGTGCTACCGCCTTGCCGTCGGCCGAATTCAGTTCGACGTCGGCGCCGTCGATCGGCCCGTCCGGATCGTTAACGGCGAGTGAAACCGTCGCGAGCTTCTCACCGTGTAGCTCGCGGGCCAGAGCCTTGGCCTCGATCGTGTGCGCCGCGGGGAACAGGTAGCGCACGATCTGGCCGGTCTCGCCGGGAGCCAACCGCGGAGCCTCTTTTCCAACCGGCTCGAATCGAAGGTTTGGCCGTGCACGGCGCTCGAGCTTGTCGGCGGCTAACCGCCAGGGCTGATCCATGACCAGCGCACCATAGGCTTGCCGCCAGTAGCGATCGTATGCCCAAAACAGGCCCAAATCGTCGTCGAGGCCGAATTCGAACTCGCCATCGGCGCGAATCGCGTCGATCGGCTTCCACTCGAGCGGTTGATCGCTTGTGTTCGTGACGCGGGTCGTGATCTTTAGCCACCGCGCGTCGTCGTCCAGCGAGTAGATGACTTCGGCCTTCGAGTTGTCGTCGGCAGCGGGCCCGGCAAACCGCAGGCTGACGCCGTCGCCGTCGGCCGACTCGTCCGATAGCACGGGACCAGAAAGCTTGTACCGACCGCCCAACGGATAGTACGCGCTGAGCTGATCGCTTGGGCGATCGCGCTTGGTCAGGTCGATCACACACCCGCCGACGCCGCGCACCGTCATGTTCGCGTTGCGACTGGGAATCGCCTCGGCAATGACGGCCACCAGATGATCGTTCCGCAGGACCCAATCGCCGTAGATGCAATCAACCTCCTTGCCTCTGGGTATCACGCCGTCCCAGGAATCTTCCGAGAGTTGGACTATGTCGGCGGCACCGGCCGCGGCGATGAAGGCAACGGTCGTCACCAAGAACGTCGCGCCGATCGCGAAGCACCGCGGCAATTGGAACGTGCGCATGATCTGGCTCCTCGTATGCGGTGAACTATCGGCCATCTTGCGGCCGAATTTCGTAAGACTATCCGTAGGCAATTAGGAAAGTATGAAGGACCGACGCCGTCACTGCAAATTCCGCGAAGCCCAGTCGAGTAAATCGTCTTGCGGACCGCGTGTGTCATTCCCATCACCATGATCGACGCAGGGATGCCACAGGCCGATTTCAACCCCATTACGACTGCCGCGCGAGTTCATCCACGGGACCGCATTCACAACGCGGCTTGCGCATTGCGCCAAGCCTTTGCCCGCTGCGCCACCAAATTCAGTCGAACCGATGCTTTGTTAGATTGGCGCCTGCCAGCGCGGGCCGCGCGTCATCCGGACACTGTGCCGACGGGCCACGCCGTATTCGTCGGTTTTGCGTCGTGGTGCGGCGGTTTCGGCCAATTTCTCGGCGCCCCGTGGGTCAGCTTTACCGGTACGTCCGCTCGGACTAGACTGAGACGTATCCCGCCTTCCGAGTCCACTCCCAGCCCCGTTCCTACCGCTTGCAGGAGTGCGGATTTGTTGCACTTTCGATTCATTGCGTCTTGCGTGCTGGTCGCGTTCGTTGCCACGGCCGGGTTCAGATCACCGGCGGTGGCTGGCCAACAACCGTCCGACGCCGCTCCGACAGGCGCTCAGGCTGCCGATGCGCTTGCCGATCCGGCAATCGCCGAAACGCTCAAACTTTCAGACGAACAGCGCACGCAACTCGCCGCGCTGTTGACGGAACGGGCCGAGGGCCTGGCAAAGGCCGAACCCGATCAGCGCGAAGCCGTCTCTCGACAATTTGGCGAGAAGTTTCTGGCCCTGCTGTCCGACGCGCAGCGCACGCAACTTGCAACGATGGCCGACGGCGGCGCCGAGGAGCGTACGCTGCGCTTCAATTTCCGATTCCAGCGCTGGAGCGACGTGCTGGAGTGGTTCGCCGAACAAGCCGGGTTGTCGCTGGTGCTCGATGCCCCGCCGCCCGGGACGTTTAACTACTCCGACCAGCGCGCCTATACGGTGCCTGAATCGCTGGATCTGCTCAATGGCGTGCTGCTGACCAAAGGCTACACGCTGGTGCGCCGCGACCGGATGCTGATCCTGGTCGACTTGTCGCAGGGCATCCCGGAAACACTCGTTCCGCGGATCACGCTTGAAGACCTCGACAAACGTGGGCGATTCGAGTGGGTCAGCGTGATGTTCCCGGTCGACAACCGCAGCGCCGAGGAAGTGATTGCCGAGATCGCGCCGCTATTGAGCCCACGCGGAAAGAGTCAGGCATTGCCCAAGACCAAACAAGTACTCGTGACTGACACGGCCGGCGTCATGCGTGCCGTGAGCGCCGTGATCGAGTCAATCCCTCAACCAAAAGCCCCCGCACCGGGCGCACCGCCGGAGAAACCGAACCTGGTTGTCTATCCGTTGACCCTCGCCGATCCGGACGCGGCAGTCGAGGTGCTCAAGGCCCTGTTGCCGGGCGCGCAGTTCGTGCGCGATCCCAAGGCGAATCAACTCAGCGCGTATGCCACGCCGAGCCAGCATTCGGCGATCAAGGGCGTCCTCGACCAAATGCAATCGACCGCCGGCGGCGGCGAGGGACAATCGCGATTCGAAGTCTATCAATTGAACGATGTCGACCCGGACGCAGCCCTGGCCACGTTGCAACCCTTGGTGCCGGCGGCCCGTTTGAGCATCGATTCGGCAAGCAAGAAACTGGCTGCCTGGGGAACGCCAGCCGATCACGACATTCTCAAAAAAGCCGTTAGTCAATTGGCTGGCGCTTCGCTCAGCTCCGACGATCGGCAGGTCGAAGTGTATCGGCTGGCCAACGCCGATCCGGCGTCGGTCGCCACGATGCTGAAAAGTGTCGTGCCGCAAGCGCGCGTCGCCGTCGACGTACCGACCAAAAGCCTCGTCGTGCTGGCCGGACTGGCGGACCAAGAGACGGTTCGCGCGATCGTTGAACAGATCGACTCCAAGAACCCCGCGGCCGGCACGCCCGAACTGCGTATCTATCCGGTCGATCAGACCCCGCCCGATACGCTGACTTCGCTATTGCAGCAGCTCATTCCCACGGCCACCGTTACCGCCGACAGCGACCGGCGCCGGTTGTCGGTCGTCGCCACGCCGACCGACCACGAAACAATCAAGGCCGCGATCGACGAATATGTGAAAGCGACTCCGGCCCGCTCGCCCCGCCGGCTCGTGCTGTATCCGGTTTCGGCCGCCGAGCGGCAGCGTTTCCAAACCGTCGTCGAGGACCTGCGGGCCGAGTTCCCCAACGTCAAGGTGATCACCGACGCCGAACCGGGCGAACTCGCCGTCTGGGCGACGTCTGAGGAACACGATGTCATCGCCGACATTGTCAAACAGCTCAAGCAAGAGTCGCCGGCCGAAGCCAGCTACCAACTGGTAGCTTACTCCATTCGCGTGGCGGATCCGTCAAGCATCCTGACCGTGTTGCAAGACCTTTATCCGGCGACCAAATTCGTGCTCGACTCCAAGACGCGCCGGCTCGTCGCTTGGACTCGGCCGGAGGAACAACAGTCGATCAAGTCGCTGATCGACCAGATGGACACCGACGAAGCGGGCGAAACGCAGTTCAAGCTGATGGTCTATCCCGCGTCGGGTTTCGATCCGAGCGCGGCTATCTCGACGCTGAACACCATCGTTCCGGATGCCACGCTCACGCAGGATACGACGGCCAAGACGATTGTGGCCTGGGCTCGAGGATCGGACCACGAACAGATTGCCGCCACGTTGGACCAGCTCCGCCCCGGCGCCGATCCGACGATGCGCCCGCACGTTGTTTCCTACTCGGTGGGCACCGCGTCGGCAAGCACCATCGCGCCGCTAATCACGACCCTGGTGCCGGCCGCCCGCGTCGCGCCGAACGATGCAAGTCATACGATTGCGATTTGGGCTACGCCCGTGGAGCACGAGACTATCCGCGGAGCGATCGAGGAAATGGTGGCCGACCAGACAAAAGCGGCTGGCCAAGTCATCTCGTATTCGGTCGGCACAGCCACGGCCAGCACACTGGCGCCGCTGATCACGACCCTAGTGCCGGCGGCGCGCATCGCGCCAAACGACGCCAGCCACTCCATCGCCATTTGGGCCACGCCTGAGGAACACCAAACGATCAAGACGGCCATCGAGGAAATGATCGCCGATCAGCCGGAGGTGGCTGGCAAAGTGGTCGCGTACTCAGTGGGCGACGCGGTCCCCAGCTCGATTTCGCCGATGATTACTACCCTGGCGCCGACGGCGCGTGTCGCGCCCAACGACGCGACCAAGACGATCGCCGTTTGGGCCTCGCCAAAAGATCACGAGACGATTCGCGTCGCCATCGACGAAATGACTGGAGCCAAATCCGAGGCCACCACGGCCAAGGTCGTGGTCTATTCGCTCAAGGAAACGCTGGCCAGCAACATCACGTCCGCGCTACAAACCGCCGTTCCGGAGGCCCGTGTCGGCCTCGGGCAGAACCCGCGAAAGATCGTCGTTTGGGCCCGGCCATCCGAACACGAAATCGTTCGCGAAACGCTCAAGCAACTCGACACAGAAGAACAAATCGGCGAAGACACGGTGCTGAAAGCCTATCCGGTGAACGCTGCCGGCGGCGGCAACGTGTTGAACACGCTGCAAGGCCTGTTTAGGAACCACTCGACCGTTCGTCTGTCGTACGACGCCGACAACCGCAAGATCGTCGCGATCGCCACCGACAAGGAACACGCATCCATTAAGCGTGTTATCGACGAGATCGAACACGGATCGCCAGTCGACGCCGACGCGGAGTTCGAAGTGCATCCACTTCGCGACGCCGATGCGTCGATCGTCATGCAAGTGCTCAACAGCCGGTTGGGCAAGGACTCGCAGGCGGTGCTGTCGACCGATGCCGATGGCCAGCAACTGGTTGCCGTGGCCACGCCCGAGCAGCAAGAGCAGATCCGCGAAACGATCGATCAACTGCAAGCCGCTGGCCGCGACCTGGAAGTGTTCCCGTTGGATGTGGTCGATCCGTTCACGGCCGAATTGGCCATCGAAAAACTGTTCTCCGAGGGCGGTCGCCGCAATCGTCGCGGCGCAGCGCCGATCGTCGAATCCGACGTGACTGCGTCGCGGCTCTACATTCGGGCGACCAGGGAAGACCTGGACGAAATTCGTAACTTGCTGGTAAAAATGGGCGAAACTCGGCTGGCCAACTCCGACGGCAGCGGCGGCAACGTGCGGATCATCCCATTCTCGGGCGACGCGCGGGCGACGCTGGCCGAAATTGAGCGCATTTGGCCGCAGCTCAGCGACAGTCCGCTCCGCGTGCTCACCTCGCCCGCCAAGCGGCGCCGTCCGCTTCAGCCTCAGCCAACCAGTCCGTCGACCGACGATTCGGGCCAAGACACAATCGAGCAAGAAACGGACGCCAACCCAACAGAGACCGTCCCGGTCCGGCGGCGGCAATCGTCGCGCGACAAAACATCCCCGGCATTGGAGGTCAAGACGGCCGCGGTCCAGGATCAATCACCACCGCCGGTCGAACCGAACCAACCACCACCGGCCGAGAAGAAGGATGAACCGACGGCTAAGGCTCCCCCAGCAACGAAGGAGCCCGCACCGATCATCGTGTCGCCCGGCGAGGATCGGATCACGATCATGTCGGACGACCCCGAAGCGATCAAGCAATTCGAGGCACTGGTGCGATCTTTGACGCCGCCAGCCGGCGCAGGCGGCCGCGCGGTGACGGTGTATCCCTTGCGCAGCGCCGACAGCACCGCGGTTGCCGATTTGCTCCAACGGATTTTCCGCCGCGGCGCGTTCGACTTCGGCGATTCGTCCTCGCCGGTCATCGAAGCCGAACAGCGACTCAACGCGATCGTCGTGTACGCCGGCCGCAACGATCGGGCGGTCATCGAGCAATTGCTCGAAGTGATCGACTCCGACGAAGTGCCCGACTCGCTGGTCGCCAACCGGCCGACGATGATCCCGGTCAAGAACACGGACGCCGAGGCAGTCGAGGATGTCTTGCGCGACATCTATCAAACGCAGTTGACGTCCGGAGCGCGCCGACCACAGATCCCCGTGCCCAGCGGCGCCAGCCGTGACGTGGCCGCCGTAATTCAACAAATCAACACGGCCGCCACCGGTCCGCTGATGACGCTGGGCGTCGACGACACGACCAACTCAATCGTCGTGATGGCGCCGGCGCCGCTGGTCGAAGAGGTCTCGGAACTCGTGGCAAAGCTGGACGAGGCCGCGCTCAACGACACGTCGCGCTCGGTTAAGGTCGTCAAGCTGCGCAACGCAAGCGCAATGCAAGTTCAGGAAGTGCTCGAAGACCTGATTCGCAACTCGGCGCAGGGTCGGTCAGGTCGCCGCCGCGATCGACGGTAGTCAGGTTCGCGCGTCGCGGGCCGTCCGGCCAGCGTTCGGCGGTGCGCGTCGCGCACCCAATTTTCGAATGACCGCTACGGGCTGGGGGGCACAGTGGCCGGTGTCTGCTGTCGGGCAACCGGCTGTGGCAAGGTCGATCGCGACAGTTCCGCGGGGGTCAATAGCCCGTCGCCGTTAACGTCGTACCGTTTGAACTCAGCGACCTCGGTGGAACGGAGTTTCGGCGAGAATTCGGCCAAGGTGAGCTGCGCGTCGCCGTCGCGATCGCGTTCTACGAACCAACCGGGCACACCCGCCGGCAACGGTGCGAAGTATTTCAGATCGCGACGGCGTTCTGCCGCGGCCTTTTGCGGATCGGTGTCCAGTGCGGCCGCCGCCGGCGCGCCACCAGGTTCCGTGCTAAGCGGCTGCGCACCGGCCGGCTGCCCAATGGGTGGTTGTGCACCGAGTTGCTGCACACCGGCGGGATTCGATGTGGGAACCGTCTCGCCGCGCGTCGAAAGCCGAATACGCCGGCCCGCTCCATAGTTGGCTGCATAGAGGGCAAACTCGGCGGCGGTGATCTGGCCATCGCGGTCGAGATCAGCGTTCCGTGGAGCACCCTGCATCGCCGCCCATTCCTGCTGGCTCAGCCGACCATCGCCGTCGGCGTCGTACTTGCGCACGATCCGCTGGCCGTAGCGAATCAGCTTCGCGGTGACGGTACCAGCCGGCGCGGGCGGTGGCGTCGTCACTTGGCCATGCAAAGCCGCGCACCGAACCAGCAAGGGCATGCACAACCACCATCCAATCAGGGTCCAGTTCCACCGCGCGGACCACCGCCGTGCCGCCCTGTCTGGGCGTCGTTCAGGCGTCGTGTCGGAGGGTGACACAGTATTCAAATCTCGTTGCGCCGTCAGCAGATAGGCACGATGCGCCGGCCTTCGCCGCGGGCCACTGAGGTGGCCCACCAGGTCTTGACATTGAGCGATCGCATCAGGTACAGTGCATATGTTCGCAGCCGGGCAGTGTGCGGTCAACCTGCTCGGTTGAAGTCCCTCCGGTACATCCTACCTACCCAAAGACCTGCACGCCTCCGTTTACCCGTACCACCACTGGTTCGGCCCGTGATGGGAGTTAGCAGGCAAAGCGTTCGATTAGGACGTCGAACGAACCCGCAGCGAACTTAGTTTCCCCGACCTACCTTCCTCCAACCAACCGCAAGCTGTCCGACCACGGACGGATGATGGGTTCGGACTTGGCCGATCCCATTGAATCCGGGCGGCGTCGTCTGGATCGACTTGCCCACCCCGCCGACTTACCCGCCATGATTGCCGGCCAGATCCTGCTCAACAAAGGGCTGCTCACCGAGGACCAGCTCAGCGCCGTGCGCCAGGCGCTGGCCGAGGGCCGGCGTCTCGACGAAGTGATCGCCGAGTTGGGCACCGTCAGCGAGGAGAATGTGCTGGCAGCGGTCGGCGAATTTCTTGGGCTCGATACGATCGAGCTGGGCAACGCGGAAGTCGATCTAGCTCTGCTGCGAGAATTCCCGGTCAAGCTGATCCACCAGCACCAGATCTTCCCGGTGGGCTGGCAAGACGACACGTTGCTGGTCGCCACGGGCGATCCCTACGACCTGCATGCACTCGATGCAGTCAGCGCCGTGACCGGCTGGAGTGTAACGCCCGTGCTCGCCTCGCCGGCTGAACTGGCCAAGCTGATCAAGACTCACTTGGGCGTCGGAGCCCAAACCGTCGACGGACTGCTTGCACAGCGCGAGGAAGATGGCGACGTCGAAATGCTCGAGGAGCTCGAGTGGGACCGGTCCGAAGCCTCGGAAATGGCCCAAGAGGCGTCGGTCGTGCGATTGGTCAACGAGATTCTCAGCGAAGCCGTCGACGCACACGCCAGCGACATCCACATCGAGGCCCAACCATCGGGCATGAAGATCCGCTACCGCATCGATGGCGTCTTGCACCGCCAGCCGATGCCGCCCGAGATCGACCGTTTTCAGGCCGCGATCATCAGCCGCTTGAAAATCATGGCCCGGCTAAACATCGCCGAGAAACGGGTCCCGCAGGATGGGCGGATCAAGCTCAAGGTTTCAGGCCGCGAGATCGACATCCGGCTTTCGATCATTCCCATGCTGCACGGCGAAGGCATCGTCATGCGTATCCTGGACAAGGATCGCATGCAGTTTTCGCTAGTCGGCATCGGCATGGACGACGACGTCTACGAGCAGTTCGGCCGGCTTATCAAGCTGCCGCACGGGATCATCCTGGTCACCGGCCCAACCGGCTCTGGAAAAACGACCAGCCTGTACAGCGCGCTGAATGAAATCAAGAGTGAAGAAACGAAGATCATCACGACCGAGGATCCGGTCGAATACCAGTTGGAAGGTATCAATCAGATTCAGGTCCACACGAAAGTGGGTCTGACGTTTTCCGCCAGCTTGCGGAGCATCTTGCGTCACGACCCCGACGTTGTGCTCGTCGGCGAAATCCGAGATCTCGAAACGGCCGAGAACGCGATCCAAGCGTCGCTCACCGGCCACCTCGTTTTCAGCACCTTGCACACCAACGACGCAGCCGGCGCGTTCATGCGAATGACTGACATGGGCGTCGAGCCGTTTCTGGTCTCGAGCACGGTCGCCGGCGTTATGGCGCAACGCCTGGTCCGGGTGCTGTGCAAGGAATGCCGCCAGCCCTACCAGCCCAAGCCCGACGATGTGCCCGAAGACTTTCCGTTGACCGACGTGCTGGACCGCGGAGAGACGCTCTATCAGCCGGGCGGATGCCGCCGTTGCCGCGGCAAGGGATACACCGGACGAGTCGGCTTGTACGAGTTGCTGGTCACCAACGACAAGATCCGCCACCTGGCCGGCGAGCGCGTTCCGTCGCAAGAACTGAAGCGCGCCGCGATGGAGGCCGGCATGCGAACGTTGCGCCAGGATGGTTGGCAAAAAGTACTCCGAGGAAAAACCACGATCGACGAGGTCATGCGCGTTACCGGCGCGGATTGACAACTTCGGTGTTCAACGCGCGCCGCGGCCATAGACCACAACACACTCCACGCAAACTCCCGCCCCGCCCTCCCCAGCAATCATGCCCGAATTTGCCTACAAAGCACGCAACCACGCCGGAGCCGACGTGGCCGGAACGCTGACCGCCGCGAATCGGCGTGAAGCGCTATGTACGCTGGGCGATCGCCAGCTCTATCCGCTGTCGGTCGAAAGCGCCGCGCCGGCCCGCAACGTCTGGCAGCGCAAGGGCCGCATTAAGACCGGGCTGCTGGCCACGACGCTGACGCAACTGGCCGACTTGCTGCAAAGCGGCGTGCCGCTGCTGCGCTCGCTCGATGTGTTGGCCGAACAGGCTGTGCATCCCGTGCTGGCCGAAGTGCTCGACGACGTGCGCAACCAGGTGGCCGAGGGCACGCCGCTCGACGAAGCGATGGCCCGCCATCCAAGCGTGTTTAGCGAGTTGACGATCAGCATGGTGCGCGCCGGAAGCGAGGGCGCGTTCTTGGAAGACGCATTGAAGCGCACTGCGGACTTCCTGGAGAAACAAGAGGAGCTGCGCGGACGCGTCGTTGGCGCAATGACGTATCCGGCCATCCTGGCAGGGGCCGGCGTGCTGATCACCGTTGTGCTCATCGTGTTCTTCGTCCCGAAATTCGAAGACCTGTTCGCCCGGCTCGAGGAGCAAGGCGGCTTGCCAATGTCCACGGTGATGCTGCTGGCCATCTCGAACCTGCTCGGCAAGTACGGCATCCTGGTCGCCGCGGCCATCGCCGGACTGGTTTATTGGGCTCGAGCGCAGCTGCGCACCGACAAGGGCCGGTTGTTCGCTGATCGGGCGAAACTGAAGATCCCGATCGCCGGCAAGATCTTCTTGGGCTATGCGATCTCGCGTTTTTGCCGCGTCCTGGGCACGCTGCTGCGAAACGGCGTGCCGCTGATCAAGTCGCTCGAAATCTCCAGTGACTCGACCGGCAACCGCGTTCTGTCCGAGGCGATTCGCCGATCGGCCGAGAATGTCTCGTCCGGCGAGACGTTGGCCAAACCCTTGGCCGAGTGCGGGCTGATCCCGCGCCCCGTGATGGCGATGATCAGCGTCGCCGAAGAATCCAACAACCTCGACAACGTGCTGGTCAACATTTCCGACGGCATCGACCGGCAGACCAACGTGCAGTTGGACTTGATGGTTCGCCTGCTCGAGCCGCTGACCTTGCTGGTGATGGCCAGCGCAATCCTGTTCGTGCTGGTCGCGCTGCTGCTGCCCGTATTCCAAATGAGTTCCACCGTGACCTGACGGCCAACACGATGCCGTACCGCGTCGGGACAACAATAGTCGCCCCGACGATTGACAACAATCCGCGACAACCAACCACAACCACCCCGAAGCATCAGAGAACTGACTAGAGGCAACCACCATGAACCATCGCGACATCATTCAACATTCGCTTGATCCTAGGAGGGCATCCAACATGACAAACCCCACACAAGACCGAGCACGCCGCAAAGGCTTCACACTGATGGAAGTCTTGCTCGTGCTGGTCATCCTCGTCGTTCTGATGGGCTTCGCGGTCCCGTCGCTGTTGGGCAGCAAGAAAAAGGCCGATATCGACGCCGCCAAGACGCAAATCGGCCTGTTCCGCACGGCGCTCGAAAAATACGCGCTCGACTTGAACACGTTTCCCGACACCGAGCAGGGCTTGGACGTGCTGATCGTGGAGCCGACGGATCTTGAAGAAGAGCAAGTGGCCAATTGGGCCGGTCCGTACATCACCACCACGTCGAAAGAAGCGCCACGCGACCCGTGGGGCAAGAAGTACTACTACGAATTCCCGTCGACGCACGACAGTGAGTATCCCGACATCTGGTCGTCGGGGCCGGACGGTAAAGAAGGCACCGAAGACGACATCGTCAACTGGTCGACCGACGAAGCATCCTAGAGACTGCAATCGAGGAATCTCCGTGGAACCAACGAAAATCGTTGCTCGAAGAGGCTATACACTTTCGGAAGTGCTGGTCGTTCTTGCGCTGCTGGTGACCGTGACGGCCCTGGCCCAACCCGCCGTGCGCAAGGCGCTTGGTGATAGCCGCCTGCGGTCCGCCGCGCGGCAGGTACGCGCCGAGCTGGCCAAAACGCGGCTCCGCGCCATGCAATCCGGCGTTGCGCGGCGGTTTCGTTATCGGTTCGGCGAAAATCAATTCGAGATCGCGCTGGCCAATTTCGACACCGAAGCGGCCGCGTCAGGTGACGACGCGTATTCAACCGCTGCCGCCGTGGCGACGGTCGACCCGCAGCATGCCGACGCCGGTCTCAAGCCGGCGGCGAAGGCGGTCGTGCAGAAATTGCCCGAGGGCGTCTCCTTTGGCACGCCCGTGCCAGATGCCGTGGCGCCGATAGGCGAGGAGGGCTGGTCCGAACCGATAGTGTTTTTCCCCAACGGGCGAACCGCGGACGCGACCATTCAGTTGCGCGGAGAGCGCAACAGCGTGGTCGACGTGTCGCTCCGCGGCCTGACCGGAGTGGCGAGGGCCGGACGCCCGCGTCACGAAAAGGAAACCCGATGAGACGCGCGCGCCGGCGTGGATTCTCGCTCTTGGAAGTCCTGCTGGCCACCGGCATCTTGATCGGATCGGCCGTCGTGCTGATGGAACTGGCCTCGATCGGAAACCGGCACGCCGCTGCCGCGCGCGACCTGGCTCGCTCGCAACTCATCTGCCAAACAAAGCTCAACGAGATCGTCTGCGGCATCACGCCAGCCGAGACGCTCCGGCCCGAACCGCTCGATGACGATCCGAATTGGGTCGTTTGGGTCGATGTCACGCCGTCGGAAAACCCAGGGCTGATGGTGGTTGAAGTTGGCGCGGCACTCCAACCGAAGGATCGCAAGCCGTCGGCCCGTTTCACGCTGGCGCGCTGGGTTCGCTCCCCACAGACGGATGCCACTGGCGCCGCAAGCGGTTTGGCCGGGGCCGCCGTGCCATCCGCGTCGTCGGGCGCTGCTCGCGGAGGACCGTTGCCATGAAAATTCCGCCTCTAGGCACCCGCCACGGCTTCACGCTGGTCGAGGTGCTGCTAACGACGGTGCTGGCAGCCGCCTTGCTGGTCGCGCTCTGGTCGATGCTGAGCATGTACTCCAAGGTGTTCGAGACGGGCCACGAGCGCACCGAACAGTCGCAACTGGCCCGTACCCTATTCGACGAAATCTCCACCGATCTGCAAAGCGTGTTGCAGGCTCCGCCGGTGGCGCCGATGCTTCCGACACCCGCGCAGTCGGCCGATGACACGTCCGGTGCCGTTTCCAACAACGGATCGCCGGCCTCCTCCGGCTCGGCGAGCTCGGTTGCCAGTTCAACCAATGCGTCGTCCACTGCGGCGGCGCCGACGAACTCGCCATTGCAGCCGGTAACACCGGTCTCGGCGGCTTCGAGCACCGCGCAGACAGTTGCGCCGGTTCAGCCCGTGGCCGCGCAGCAACCGATCAGCGCTCCGCCGACTCCGCCGTTGGTTGGCGGCGTCGCCGGTTCGCCGGGTTTGGGCGGATCATTTCCGGCGAATGAATCGCCTTCGAGCGCCGTTGCCACGCGTTCGCTCCGCCCGGCCGGGTTGTTCGGCACGGACACCTACTTGCAGATCGACGTGGTCCAACCGGTCTTGCCCATGACCGAATCGCTGGACGGCGCAGCAGCGTATGTGAACGAACCGACCGGACCCGACGCCGGCGAACTGAGAACCATCACATACTCGTTCGAAGAAGTCGAATTGCGCGACCGAATATCCGCCGAGCCTTTGATGCACCTGGTGCGCCGCGAGTTGTCCTGGGCCGAGGCACATCCGTCGTCCGGCGGACGTGCCCCAGGTGTGAATGGATCGGCTGCCGGATCGGCAGCGCGTCGAACCGCGACAGCCGCCACGTCGGCGGAAACCGAGGTTGCCGGCGACGATCCACTGGCCGCCGAAGATCCGTCGGCGGCCAAAGTGCCCGAGGTCATTTATTTCGCGCTGCGGTATTTCGACGGTGCAACCTGGAGCGATCATTGGGACAGCATTGCCCGCAAACGCTTGCCCACAGCAATCGAGGTCGCCATGCGGCTGCGCGCACACGACCAACCGGAATCGTCGGTCGACGTAGAAACCAAACCCGGCGTGGACGCGGAAAAAATCGCCCAATGGAAGTATCCTATCCATCGGCTTCTGATTCCGCTTGAGGGTACGGCGCCGGCCAACGTACCAGCCGAGAGCACGACGGTCGCCGGATTGCCGTCTGTTACTCAAGGAGCCATCGACGATGGTCAGCCCGGCCAGTAATCGATCGACACTAGCCGCCGCGCGCCACGACCGCCATGCGCTGGTGCTGGTGTTGGTGCTGATCGTCGTGATGATGGTTGCGCTGGCCGGCTTCACGTTTGCCGAATTGATGCTGACCGAAAACAAAGCGGCGCGGCTGCACGGCGATCAACTTCAACTGCGCCAGGCACTGCACAGCGGCAAGGAACACCTCAAGCTGTTCTTCGAGCAGCCGCGTTCCGTCCAAGAGCTTGCCGGCGGCTCGATGGACAACCCGACGCACTTTCGCAGTATCGCTCTGCTCGATGACCCGGGCACCCTTCGATCTGCGCCCAACGCGTTGCGGTTTAGCGTCGCAACTCCCACGATTGCCAGCCCGGGCCAGCCGCAATCGGCCGGAGTGCGCTTCGGTGTGGAGAACGAGTCCGGCCGGCTCCACCTGGCCGATCTGCTCCGCTTCGACAAGCACTCGCCCGGTTCGGGCCGCAGGGCCCTCATGCAGTTGCCCGGCATGACCGAAGCCACCGCGGACGCGATTCTGGATTGGATCGATGCCGACTCCGAACCGCGGGCGATGGGCGCAGAAGACGACTACTACAGCGGTCTGGCCGAGCCGTACGCTGTGCGCAACGGCTTGCCCGAGTGCATCGAAGAGCTGCTCCTGGTCAAAGGCGTGACGCGTGAATTGTTGTTCGGCGCCGACGCCAACTACAATCGACAGGTGGAGTCCCATGAACTGTCCAAAACGGCTGACGGCCCGCACGGGGGCACTTCGGCCCTGGTGCCGTGGAGCTGGCTCTTGACGCTATACAGCGGGCAACGCAACCAGACGTCGACCGGAATGCCGCGTATCAATCTCAACGGCACGAACCTCGCGCTACTCGAGCAGCAGCTCACGCCGGCGGTCGGCGCTCCACTTGCCGCGTTCATCGTTGCTTACCGGCAGAACGGCCCGTACACCGGGTCCGACTCAGCAATCGACCAAGTCCCGCCAATCCGCGATGCAAAGCCGCCCCGATTCGAAATTAAGTCGATGCTCGATCTGCTTTACTCGAAGGTGGCCGTCGCGGCCGACGATTCGGACGACAAACCCAAGGTGTACGCGAGTCCGTTCCCGCCAGAGCCACAGGCACAAGCCGAAATGCTCAACAAGCTGCTCGACCTGGCCACGGTGTTTGACATGCCAGTGACGCGCGGGTTGGTCAGCGTCAACCATGCGCCGGCGACCGTCTTGCAGGCCGTGCCCGGCATCGAGCCACAATTGGCGCAGCAGATTGTCGCAGCCCGCGAGAACGGCGCCAACGAATCGCCCACGAATCGCCGGCATCCAACCTGGCTCTATTTCGAGGGATTGGTCGACTTCCGTACCATGAAGAATCTGTTGCCCTACCTGTCCACCGGCGGCGATGTTGTGCGTGCTCAGATCGTGGCCCATCGCGACCAGCCTGGAACAACTGCCCGCGCCGAGGTCATCATCGACGCCACGACCACACCGGCCCGTGAACTACTCTGGCGCGATTTGCAATTGCACGGACAAGGCTATCCACTTGAGTGGCTCACGGCCGAATCGACCGTAGCAGCGAGGAACTAGGCGGCCATGGCACGACTGCTGGCAATCGACTGGGACAATCGCGAAGCGCGCTACGTGATCGGCGCCACGCGTGGATCCCACGTGAACATTGAGTCGGCCGGCGCTATTGCGCTGCCCGATAGTGCCGGCCCCGGCGGGACCGAATCCGAACTAAGCAGCCAGCTTCGCGCGGTACTCGCCGGCAAAGCCGCACGCGCGACGACGGTCGTGGGTGTGGATCGTAGCCGAATCGAACTGGTCTCAATGACACTTCCGCCGGCGTCAGACGTGGAATTGCCGGACATGGTCCGTAACCAGGCCATGCGCGACAATAGCGCCATCGCCGAGGACGACGTCCTCGATTTCGTAACCAGCGACGCGGACGAATCCGGCCCGCGCGCGATCACGGCCGTGGCACTTTCGCGCTCGCGGCTGGAGAAAATCCAAACCATCGCCAGCGAGGCGGGACTGGCCCCTAAATCGATCGTCGTACGGCCGTATGCCACAGCGGGTTTGGTGCTTGATGCACTGGAGAATCGTGATCAGGCCTGCCTAGTGATCAATGTCTTGTCAGAAGAAGTCGACCTGATCGTGCTGGCTGGCGGTCGTGTGGTGTTCTGGCGAACGGTTCGTCAGTCAGGCGTTTCGCGTGACGAAGCAGCGGCATCTCGCCTGGTGGCCGAAGTGCAGCGGACGCTGTTGGTCGCGCAATCACGCGTGCCCGGGCAAACGGCCGAGGCGGTTTATCTCTGTGGCGGATTGGACGAGCATCCGGCGCTGGCCGCCGCGCTGCGCGAGCGGTTGCCGCTGGAACTGGTGTTAACCGATCCTTTTGCCGCGTATGCGGGGCTCGACGAGCCACCGGAACATCCCGGCCGTTTCGCGTCGCTGGTTGGAATGCTAGTCCGCGAAATCGACGGCGGACACCCGATTGACTTTCTGAATCCTCGACAGGCGCCGGCACCGGCCGACCGTCGACGCGTCGTCAGCTTAGCGGCCGCGGTGGTTGTACTCTTACTTGCGATGGGCGGCTACCGCGTGTGGTCCACCTTCGCCGAATCGGACGATCAGATCGAGACGTTGACCGCCCAACTCGACCGGCTCGACGAGTTAGCCAAGCGAAACACGTCGAAGGAGAAGGCCATTCAATTAATCGAGAATTGGTCGAAAGACGACGTTAATTGGCTCGACGAATTGCGCGACCTTTCGATCCGCTTTCCCAGCGAGCGCGACGCCGTCGTGCTGCGAATGAATATGAGTCAGGGGCGCGAGTCGGGCGGATCGATCGACATGACCGGGATCGTGCGCGATCCGGTGATTGTCAGCCACATTGAAAACGGGATTCGCGACAAGTACCACCAAATCAGCAGCCGGCACATGCAGGAACAGCTTCAGGAAAACAACTACTCCTGGCACTTCGAGTCGTCCATCGTGGTCACGCCGCGTGAGCCGGACCAGTACGTCAGCCATTTGCCCGAGTCCGAGCGGCCCGTGGAACCTCCGGAAGCCGAGACCGCCCCGCTGCCCAAGGCGCTGCGCGAGCGCGCCGCACGAAACCTACGGTAACGAACGTGAACAGGCGCGAATTGACACTCGCTGTCGGATTGGGAGCCATCGCCGTGGCCTACGGCGGCAACTGGCTCTATCAGTCCAGCTACGTTCAGCCGCTGGAGAACCGTCGCGCGGATATCGACCAATTGCGCCAAGACATCGCCGAGCGCGAACTCGACATGGCACGATTCCGCAAAGCGAACCAACGCCTCAAACAGTGGCAAACGCAGAGCCTGCCCTCCGACGTCGAATTGGCGCGCAGCCTCTATCAGGCCTGGCTGGTCGAACAGGTCGGCACGGCCGGCTTCGCCAGCCCAAACGTCGATTCGAGCGAGCCGGTCACGCGAAAAGGGGCCTACTCGTCGCTGCGCTTTTCCGCGCGAGGGCGGGGCACGCCCGAACAACTGACGAACTTTCTCTACGCATTCTACCGGGCCGATCACTTGCACCACATCAACTCGATCAGCCTCACGCCGGTGCCGCGCAGCGACGAACTCGACATTTCGCTGTCGATCGAAGCCCTGTCACTGCCCGAAGCCGAGCGCACCGATCAGCTTTCCACTCGGCTTTCCGATCGACTGGCGTCGGCCACGCTGGCGGATTATCGCGTCATCGTGGATCGCAACTTGTTCGGCATTGGTGGCGGCGGAATGGACGAAGCCGACTTTGCCTACCTGACCGCCATCACCGAAGTCGACGGCCAACCGGAAGTTTGGTTCACGCTCCGCGCCTCCGGTGAACTGCTCAAGCTGCGCAGCGGGCAGGAATTTCAGATCGGGGCCCTGCGCGGCAGTGTGGCCGAGATCAGCGATTCGGACGTCGTGCTTCTATGTGACAACGAACGCTGGCTGGTCGGCGTAGGCGAAAACCTGATGCAGGCTAGCACGCTCCCGCCCGAGTTCTAGGCTGTGCCCGGCGGCCCAGCACACTTCCGGCAGCACCAACGCGCGATTACTCTATCTTCGCGCGTCGCCCTATTGCCAATGGTTTGCGGCAACTCACATATTCCGCGCCGCATGAAACATATTAAGAAAGTTTGATCTTGGCAGCGTTCGGCCGTTGCGGTACTGTCCCGCCACATTTCCCTGCTGCGCGGGCCCAGCGGTCTGACTGGCTCGCACTGTTTCAAAATCTTTTCGATGAAGCACATTCGGCAAACGACTCATGCGCGCGCTCGCGCGCACCGGTACGTGCTGGTAGGCACTTGCGCGGTGGCGCTCCTTCTATGCGCCGCGGTCTTGGCGCAAATGCAGCCGATGTCCGACGCGTACATGGCCTATGCGCTGCAAGACATTTCCGCGGCCGACGTGGGACAACGGCTCGAAACGATGCTGCGCGGTAAGGCACAGGTCGTCGTGGACCGCCGCGCCAATCGGGTCTATGTCCGGGGCAATCCAAGCGCGCAGCGCGCGGCCCAAGACCTGATCGCCCGTCTAGACAAACCGCCGCAAGGATCGCAGGCGCCCGTGGCACCACCAGTTCGACAGGCTTCCGTTCCCACCGCCCAACTGCCGACGAGACAATCGGCCGCGACCGGACCAACAGTCGGCGCGCCGCCGCTCGTGCAACAGCCACCAGCCCACACGGCAAATGCCGCCGCGCGCCAAGAGCACCGTTTGCAAGTCACGTGGCAAGCGACCGACGTCGAACCGGCGCTCGCGCGGCTGTTCGGCTCGCTATTGCAGCGTGCGGCGCCTGGCCAGCCGGGCGAGCCGGCTTACATCGTTACGGCCAAGTCAGGACAGCGCACGTTGCTGCGCTGCGAACCAGACCGGCGCGCCGTCGCATTCTCCGGACCTGATCCACTCCGCTCGCAGGCAATCCGCCTGGTCGCGGCGCACGACGCGCAGAATCAGGCCACCACCGGTGCCGTGCGTGCCGTTCCGCTGCGCAATTCGGACCCGAACACTGTGCAACGGGCGGTGGACTTGTATCGCCGCGGCAATGCAACTCGACGACCATCGGGGCAACCCGCCGCCGCCAACCAACTGGCACAAGCCCAACCGACGCCGAATCAGCCACTTCCCAACCAACCCCAGGCGACGCCCGCCGACGAGGGCACGGACCGCACCAACGAACAACTGCGTGAACTGGGCCTTAATTTGAGCATCGAGGTGCTGCCCGACCTCGACGCGATTATCCTCCGCGGCAGCGATCGCGACGTGAATGAGGTGATGCGGATCATCGAGGACATCGAGCGGATCAGCGCCGAAACGATCCCCGAGGTCGAGGTCGTGCAGCTTGCACACGCCGGCAGCGACGCCGTGGCGGCGTTGTTGACCACGGTCGAACCGGACTTACTGGCGGGCCGTGCCGGCAAAGTCAGTGTTACGCCGCTCAACAAGCCGAACGCCCTGTTGCTGATCGGCCAGACCGACGTGGTGAAAGTCGTCCGCGACTTGATCACGAAGCTCGACCGGCCCGTTTCGCCGCAGTCGCAACTGCGCGTGTTTCGGCTTCGCCACGCGCCGGCCACGG
The DNA here is from genome assembly GCA_937952415.1 of uncultured Planctomycetaceae bacterium. Classification (GTDB taxonomy): domain Bacteria; phylum Planctomycetota; class Planctomycetia; order Pirellulales; family PALSA-1355; genus CALFYT01. The sequence goes on from CALFYT010000101.1 coordinate 292,333, forward strand.
AGGCCGCCACGACGATCCAGGAATTCTTCGACGAACGGCCCAACCTGGGAACCAAATTAATCATTAGCCCCGATGCACGCACCAATTCTCTGATCGTACACGCGGCGCCGCGCGACATGGCCGAGATCGAACTGCTGGTCAAGCGCATCGACACCGAGCAAAGCGCGTCGGTCAACGTGGTGCGCGTGTTCAAGTTAAAGAATTCGTTGGCGACGAACCTGGCCGAATCGCTGCGCGCTGCGGTCCAGCCAACCACGGGCGGTTCCGGTGCCGCTGCCGCCGCCAAGTCGTCCGCTTTGGAACTGGTAACCGTCGACCCGCAGGGCCAGAAGGTGATCAAGTCGGGCATCCTGTCCGACGTGAAGATCACGCCCGACGCGAAGGCCAATTCACTGATTGTGACCGCGCCGGCGCAAAACATGGCACTGGTGGCCGCGCTGATCGAGCAGATGGACGACGCGGCTGCCTCGGTCGCGCAGATCAAGGTCTTTCACATCGTCAACGGCGACGCTTCCAGTCTGGTCGAAATGCTTCGCTCGCTGTTGCCGCAACAAACCGGTTCGGCGCAGGCGGCGGCTGTTCCGCGTGCCAAGGACGAGTCGTCGTTCGTCCCGCTCCGCTATTCGGTCGACGTGCGCACCAATAGCATCATCGCGGCCGGGTCCACCGGCGATCTGGCGATTATCGAAGCCCTACTGCTGCGGCTCGACGAGCGCGACGTGGAACAACGGCGCACGGAAGTCTATCAACTGAAGAACGCCCCGGCGCTCGATGTCGCCGACGCGGTCAACCAGTTCTTGCGCAGCCAGCGACAGGTGCAGGAAGCGGCGCCCGGCGAATTGAGTCCCTTCCAGCAAATCGAAAAAGAAGTCGTCGTCGTCCCTGAGCCGGTCGGCAATTTGCTCATCATCAGCGCGTCGCCGCGCTACTTCGAAGAAATCTACCGCATGGTAGAAACGATCGACGAGCAACCGCCTCAGGTGCTCATCCAGGTACTGATCGCCGAAGTTGCATTGAATGAAGACACTCAATTCGGTATCGAATGGGGTGTTCAGGACGGACTGCTGTTTGATCGGAGTCTGTTGGGCGATCTGCTCACGACCACCACGACCACGACGTTTGGAGATCCGCCGACCACCGTCACGGACCAAAACGTCATCTCGGCCACGCAAGAGCCAGGCTTCGACTTCAATAGCCCGCTGATCGGCAACGCGGCCAGCGATCGCAGTTTTGCCACCGCGGCGCAGACCGGCAAACAGGCACTGGCCAATTTCGCGGTTGGCCGAACCGACGCCGACTTGGGCTTCGGCGGACTGGTGCTTTCGGCCGGTAGCAAGAGCATCAATGTGTTGCTGCGTGCATTGCAACAGAATCAGCGTCTGGAAGTGCTCAGCCGGCCGCAAGTCATGACCATCGACAACCAACCAGCATTCATTCAGGTCGGCCAGAAGGTTCCGCTGATCACCAACGTTATTGTCAACCAGATCGGGCAAACCAACACGGTCCAGATGGACAACGTTGGTTTGATTCTCGGTGTCACGCCGCGTATTAGCCCGGACGGAATGGTCGTGATGGAAGTCGACGCCGAAAAGTCGGACGTCGCTCCCGAATCGGAAGGAATCCCTGTATCGATATCCGCATCCGGCGACGTGGTGCGGGCACCGCGGATCAATATTACGACCGCGCAAACCACCGTCAGCACCGCCAGCGGCGAGACGATCGTGCTGGGCGGGCTGATCACCAAGCGACGCCTGACCGTCAATCGCCGTGTGCCCTACCTGTCGAGCGTTCCGGTGATCGGCTGGATGTTTCGCTTCGATCAGTACGAAGCCCGACGCACCGAGCTGTTGATTATCCTTACGCCGCACGTGGTGCGCGACGCCGCCGAAGCGGAGCGGCAGCGCCAGGTCGAGGCCGCCCGCATGCACTGGTGTGCCGCCGACGTGCACGAGATTCACGGCGATCCGGCGCTGTGCCGGCGCGGCGAGTGCCCGCGGTGCAACTCCGAGCTGCCGGTGATCTATCCGGATCTCGATCCCAGCGGCATGTCGCCCAACCAGATCTTGGAAATGGAACCGGTGCTGCCGGGCGAGCCAATCGAGGGACCGTCGATGCTGCCTGATCCGGACGACTCGTCCGACAACCAACAACCTCCGGAGACCAAGCGGTGGAATCTCGCGTCGCTACTACCGCAACGTTCTGTGGAGAAGGCCCGTCCGACCACGACCGACTCAGCGCGACTACCACCCGTGCAGCCGGTGATTACGGCGGCCCAACCGGCTAGTCCAAAAGTTACCCGATAGCGGCAACAACCACTCGATGCGCACGTCACCCGCGACGATTTGCTTGGCGATGCTGGCTCTGACGCTGAGCCAGATGCTCGGCTGCGCGCCGTTGCGGATGCCCGAAACGCTTGTGCTGCCCGGCCAACAAGAGAAGTTCGAAACGCCGTTGCGGATGACGGCCCTGTGGACAAACACGGTATTGGTCGAAGCCGGCGTGATCGGCTTCGGTGGCCGGCTGATGTTCTACGGCGCAGAGAACGACGAGCCGATCAAGGTCGAGGGCGAGCTGACTGTCTTTGCCTACGACGATACGGACGAAGTGAAGGCCGACCGCATTCCGGCCCGCAAATTCGTCTTTCGTACCGAGGACTTTTCCAAGCACTACAGCGAGTCGCGACTCGGACATTCTTACAGTTTTTGGGTTCCGTGGGGCCAAGTGGGCGGACCGCAACGCATCGTCAGCCTGGTGGCCCGATTCAAGAGCAGCAACGGCGGTGTAGTCATGTCGGAAATGACGCGCCACTTGTTGCCCGGCGCGCAACATCCGGCGATCGCGGCATCGACGAGCGCTACTCAAGGCGCCACAGCAACATCCAACGGGGCGCAAGCGGCCGGAGCCATGGCGAATGCCGTACAGGCGACGGCCGTGAATTCGCCGGCCACCGAATCGGCCGCTACCAACATGGCCGCCGACCAAACAGTGCTACCCGCCTCGCACCAGCAACTGCTGGTGAACTCACAACCAGCCAGTCCAACGCCTGGAATGTCGACCACCACGATCACGTTGCCTGACGCCCTGGGCACGGCAACGTCCGGCGCAACCACAGCGGACCACGCGTTGGCGTCTGGCGATGGCGCGATAAGTGTGAACGTGCCGAACAGCGCGAATTTGCCGGCAGCCGCGCTGCAAGACGGCGCGTCGGGCCGTGCATCGCCGCAATTGGCACGCGCCGGATCGGCCGCCGCGTCCAGCCCGTCTAGTTCGCCGGATCCAACCGAAATTCAGGCGATGGTTCAGGCCGCGGTGCAGGAGGCATTGGCGTCGGAGCGGGCGGCTCAACAATCAGATCGTTTTGGACGGCAGAGACGCCGGGCTCGAATCGCACCCAAGCTTCCGCCAACGCGCGCTCCCGCGGCGTCGCCACTTCACCCCGCAGGATCGCCGTTCTCCCCTGCATCGAGACTTCCAGCGGGCGGAGCCACTGAATCGGCGCATGTAACAGGTGGTCTTCCAACGACCGCGTTACCGCGGACGGCGACGGTCCGCTAAGTTCCGGAGACAGGGTCAGCCGCGGCGCGTACATGCTCGTCGCGGAGTCGGACTCGGACTGCTCTCGGTTGACGTTGGGAATCGTTGCCTCGCGCGCGGTGGCCGCCGCCGGCGTGGTGCGACGCATTCGGGCCTGCGTCGCACCAACAAAGGCGCGCAGTTCGGCCAAGTCGGTCCCTACGAAATCCTGCGCGTCGCGATTGGCGCGTAAAAACCGCTCGGTGCCGGACAGTGAACCCGAGGTCTGGATCATCGCCTCGGCTGGATTGCTCATCGCGCCAGGCGTCTGTTGCCGCGACAGAAAGCCGCCCAACTGGCGTGGGCCGAACATTTGCGCGTCGGCCCGAGGTGGCGCGGCCAGTGCCCAAAGTGCCAGCGCGAATAGGATCCCGCGTCGCATCGACTCTCTCGCTCTCCCGCCCGCGATCTCTCCGTTCCTACTTGCTATCGACGCAGGATCTAAGATACCACAAGCCGCCTGCTGCATGCAGCGCGCATGCGGCATGGGCTGAAGAAACCCCGCGATCCGCAGAGTTTTTCCAAGCGGTAATGACCGCCGGCGCCATCGCTTGGCGAAACGGACGGCACGCGGCCCAAATGCCTGAACCAGGCATTCCGGCGTCGGAAGGTTGCCCAGTGCGGCGGATGCCAGGCACCGCGTCCCTAAAGCGTGTCGGAACTGGAGAGTGGTCAAGCTCAGGCGCGGCGAGTAAGGCGACCTAAAGCCAATCGATGTCACAGATTAGAGTACACCCCAGAGGACTCGAACCTCTAACCTTCGGTTCCGTAGACCGATGCTCTATCCAATTGAGCTAGGG
>CALFYT010000102.1 GCA_937952415.1 uncultured Planctomycetaceae bacterium
ATGCCGATCGGACTGCCCGGTCCGCCGCACATTCCGTTGGGCGTGCCCGCGGGCTTGAAGCGGCACGTGATTGCCAACCACACGAAGATGCACATTCCGTCGCCAGTGCGAAAATTCAAGATCGACGTGCGTGAAAAGCCGGGCTTCAGCTATCCGGAGCCGGTCAAGCACGTGCGGATCACCGAGAAGAAGCACATGCCGCCGGTTTTGTTCCATCGCCCGATTGGCGACAAGCACGACTTCGACTACGACGTGCCTGACGCCACCGACTGCGAATAGTCGGTCGGGCAGTGGTTTACCAGATGTCGCGTTCGGCGTGCAACGTCGTGTGGCCGCCGAACGCGGGGGGAGTTTCACGACGGGTTGGACTTAGTGCAACCGAACAAAATCGTGGGGCCCGCGAGTGCAATTGGTGTTTCATGGCCGATTGCCGACTGTGATCGCGAACCTCGACAGGTTTTGTCAGAACGCATTTTGCAAGTATCCATGACAATGGTCCGCAAGCTCCGCAGCCGGACGAAAGGTCCGGCACGAGTCGCCGGCAGCGGGATGTTAGTGCTGCTGGTGTGGGTGGGGTTGGCAGCTTCGCTGTCAGCCGAACCACCGCCGGTACACTTCAATCACGCAGGGGTCATGATCCCGGGAGCGATTGGAAGCCAGCGACTCGAGCGGGGCGGACCATTGCCAGGATACTTTCAGCCGGTCGAGATCTCCGCGCCACAAGGGACGATCATCGCCACGGCCGAGGGCGGACAGTTCGTCAGCCCCCAGGCGGCGCCGATGAAGCTGGGGTTGTTGATCGGGATGGTCTACCGGTTGCGCGTCACGGGAATCCCGCATAATCCGGGCATGGAAGTTTTTCCCACGATCGAAGTGATCGACCGACTCTATCCGCCCTGCGGAATGGAGTTCACGTTTCCGATTCCGATTGAGCTAACCCAAGAAGAATTGGAGATGGCGCTCGACGGCAAGTTTGTCACACGGGTCATCTACCTGGAACAACCTGAATCGTCGATTCCGGCAGCCCAACAGCCGGGCGAGCAGTCGTATTTCGAAGTTGGCGAAGGCGAAAGCCCGATCGACATGGCCGACATCCTCGGCCGGCCGATGGCGATCCTGCGGATGGGAGCCCGCGTGCCGGATGCCGGTGGGCCGGATGACGCGTTCATGTACGGCTCCCCTGCCCTGCTCCGCTGGCGGTCCAAGGCAACCTGGTACGGTACGCCCGAAGGCCCCAGCTTCGAAGTCAGTGACATGCCAGCCGCGCCGCGTCGAACCGCCCCGCTGCGCCGGGTGCCGATCTTTCGAGGAGCCAGTTCACGATGACACGTCACGCTGAATGGTCGCAGAGCCGAAGTTGTTCGGGGCGCGCGCTAATTGCTACGCTGCTGGCGTGCATTCCGGTGGTGGCGTGTTCGTGTCGTTCGGTGCCGTCGATGCAGCCGATTCCCAGCGCCGCGACCGAGCTGCAGCCGCCCAGCGAAGCGACGCTGATTCGGCGCTCCGTGCCCGACAAGGTGGCCCGCGCCGAAAAGCGACAGCGGGACTATCCCGTCGTCCAGGCCGCGTACGCGTCTGACGCGGAGCCGCAGAAGCCGCAATGGCAACCGCACGTGCCGGTCGAGTGTGTGGCCGACGCCGGCGCTCCGCTTCCGATGTGCGGCGGTTCGCACTGCGCACCTCCGGGACTGGCGTGTCCCTGGCCACGCGACGAGTATCTTTGTGACGGCGGCGACAGCGAGATTCAGGTCAATGTTGGCCGCGATCGCGAACTCCAAGGCTTGGAATTGGAGGACACGGTCGCGGTTTATGAAACGGTCGACGGCGAGACCAAGATCGAGCCTAGCAATCGCGTTTGTTTGTACGCTCCGCGTTTCGCGGCCGTGCGGCAAGTGCGTGGCGTCGTGCAGAGTGAGCAGACGGACCAACCGATCGGTGTCGAGCGGCCCGTCGTGCCGGAAGGCTATCAGGACGACCAGTTGGCGACCACCGCGATTCAGCCGGAACAGCCCGTCGGCGAGATTGGGCGTAAACTGTTGAACATCGAACGCGTGGGCGAATACGCCATCTCGGCCGAGACGCTGCAACCGATTGCCGCCTTCGAAGGCGGATTCTCCCCACACGAAGACTTCCTGATCATGCGCACTGGCGTAATTCGCGAATCGGAGCGGGCTCAGGTGGCCGAAGCGGTTGACGCAGCCATTACGTGGACCCACGATCTGGCCATGCAAGTCATGCTCGACGGCAAGGAAGCGGTCAGCATCTCGGGCGAACAAAAGGCCCAGGCAACGTTTCGGATCGACGTGCCCAACCATCCGTGCTTGCGGGTGATCAAGGTGGCATCGACCAAGGTGGCCAAACCCGGCGACATCGTCGACTTTACGATTCGCTTCGACAACTTGGGCGACCAGGCGATCGACAAGGTGGTGCTGGTCGACAACCTGACGACGCGGCTGGAGTACGTCGCGGGAAGCGCCCAGAGTAGCCGCCCTGCCGATTTCTCCGTGGAAGAGAACCAGGGCGAGTCGCTGTTGCTGAAGTGGGAGTTCAAGGATCCTTTGCCGGTCGGTCACGGCGGGCTGGTCCGCTTCCACTGTCGCGTACGGTAGCGACGTTGCGAGGGCCGGGCGGCCCGAGGCACTTCTTCGTTTGGCGGTTGCTTTGCCGGTGCAAACGGTTTCTCCCGGCGCCCGCGTCCGCTAAGATAATCGCGTTGGCACTCCATTTCGGTCCAGCGCGGAACCACGACCATGCAACTGGTGGGCAAGGCGGCAATCGTTACTGGTGGCGGAACTGGCGTCGGTCGCGCCACGGCACTGAAATTGGCCAGCGAAGGCTGTTCGGTGTTGATCAACTACTCGCGCTCGCGCGAGGAGGCGGAGCAAACCGTCGCCGAAATCGAAGAGATGGGCTCGTCGGCGATTGCCTTTCAGGCCGACGTGGCCGACGACGAGGCGTGTCGCGGAATGGTCGACGCGGCGGCGAAGGCGTTTCAGCGAATCGATTTGCTGATCAACAACGCCGGCACGACGAAGTTCGTCCTGGCCGCTGACCTCGATAATGTGAAAGACGAAGACTGGCAGCGGATCTTCGCGGTCAACGTCCTCGGTCCGTTTCATTGTGCCCGGGCCGTGAAAGACATCATGTTGGCCGGGGGCGGCGGTCAGATCGTCAACGTTTCGAGCGTGGCCGCGATTGCCGGACGCGGCAGCTCGATTCCGTATGCGGCGTCGAAGGGCGCGCTGAACAACTTGACGATCGCGTTGGCCCGCGTGTTGGCACCCAAGATTCGCGTCAATGCCGTGGCGCCGGGCTTCATCACGGGCCGCTGGCTGCAGCAGGGTCTCGGTCCGGCGTATGAACCGATGAAGGAGACACTCGAACAGACCTCGCCGTTGGAAAAGGTCTGCGATCCCGAGGACGTGGCCGCGGCGATCATGAGCCTGGTGACTGGTTCGCCCATGGTCACCGGCCAGTGCCTAGTGGTCGACGGGGGAATGCTGATCGGCAAGTAAGCGACTACGGCGGGCAGGCCGTCGCGAGACCGCAGCATGTTGCCGACACGTGCACCGGGGCGCCCCCCCTGCCCTGCCCCTGACAGCCGATCTGCGGCCGTCCGTCGGCAATTCTCGGCTAGCCTGTACCTGGGCGACTCACTGATAGCGGACACTCGGCGGAGCGCGAAGCTGCGCGCTGCCGGCAGCCGAGGGCTGTGCGGCCGGCACCAGCCCGCCGGGCTGCGCCAAGTCGATTTCGGTGTAGCCGCTGTAGACCGGCTTGGAGAAGAGTTCCTGCGGCGTGGCCGTGAGCTGATTGATCAGCACATCACCCAGTTCGAGCGAGAGATTAATTCCGGCCGGCGGCCATTGGATCTCGACGTGGCGCGGCAACGTTACACCGGCGGCCGAGTCGCGGACGTGGTTAGAGAGAATTGCCGAGGCAAGGCGCACGCCTTGTCCGTTGTAGACGTGATCCTCCAACACGATGCCGCGCGAGTCGTCGATGACGACAATCCGCGATATGGGGCCATTGGGCGTGTTGGTGCGCGTCTTGATCTGGACACGGCCGCTGCCGACCGGCGTGGGGCCTTCGATCTGCGCCGCGCGGTCGAACGTGATGATGCCCAGCGCTTCGATAAGCCATTCAGGCTCGACCGGCAGGATTTGCCGCGCCGCACTGTTGCCAAATTGGTCGTGCCGGGCGAAGTAGAGCGCCGGCGGTTGCGCACGGCGCATCCAGAACCACAATAATTCGTCGTTGCTGCCCAGGTCGATTTCCCGGCCGAGAAACTTCTGGCCGATCAGCCGGAAGGAGCGCGGACGTTGGAACGCGATGTTCGCGTCGAGGGAGGGAAAACCCGGCACGGTGATGGTCGCCTGCGGCGCCGAAAGCGAGACGACACGCGAGCTGTTGTCGTTGACCACGTCGACCACTTGATCGAGCGACGGCGACGGGGGCAGTGCCCGTGGAATTGGCTGGATGTATTGTTGGACGACACGCGGGCACCCTGCCCCGCTACACGCGACCAGCACCAGCAGCCCGCATACGGCCCGCGCCGCGTGACCGCGAAGCGACACGGTATTTGCCGGCTCGGTTGTTCGTCGGATTCGATGGTGGCTCACGCGTGTTCCTACGGGGATTCTGTCTCGGCATCGGCGAACAGCAGTCGCGACAGTTCTTCTTGAATCTCTTTGACCCGTTCCGGCCCCGGCAAGACGACCGGCACGACGTAGGTCGCCTCGCGTCGTGGGCAATACAGTCGCGAGACCTGTCGGCCCGATTCGTCCTGTTCGGTGTCTTCCAATCGCACGACGCGGCGGCGAATCAACAGCAAGGCCAACACGTAGCGCATGTCCCGCATGTCGTCGCGCTCTTCGAGTGACTCGAGCAGGTCGAGCATGACGTCGTTCGGAGCGAATCGCGGTTTGCGCGCGTCGCGCTCCGGCATTTTTGACTTCCACCACCCCAGCACTCCGGGCGGCGGGCCCTGCCACGCTTCGATGGCGTAGTCACGGCGGATCAACTCAGAGCCCTCGGATGTGAGCGTCGAAAAAAAAGTCTCACCCGGCTGCAGCTCGCGCTGGGTGGCGGCGCAATGACGCGAACAGCGTTGGAGTTCGTAGTCGATCATCGACTCCTCGACCGCATGCAATACCGAACAACGCAAGGCGCGCAGCCGCTTCGGCGAACGTGCTGGCAGCCGTGCTGTGCCCCGGGCGAGCGCCGTGGCGGCGGAATCGTACGGGAAAGGCCGCAGCGGCTCAAGACGCAGTCGGGCGCGATGATCGGTCTGGGCGGGCATTTTTTCCGGCGGATGTGGCTGGTCGACATTTGGCCGCCGATCGGGGCGACCGGTCCAAAACGCCGCGATGCACCCGCGAACCTTGCAGCTTGACCGAGGCTCCTTGGTGCGGTAGAGTGCAAAGCGAGCTGTTCGCTGGCAGCGTCATGCTGTCACTGCCGGCCCCTTTTCGGGAAGAATTCGATGGCCACGTTGAATCTGCTACGGTTGCTACTTTTGGCGCTTTGCGAGCGCACGCCGTAGGGGTTCGTATACACCGGCACGAACAAGACCATGACGGACCCCGAGGCTTGCAAGCCTTGGGGTTTTTTTGTTGATGCGGGTTCGACGCTTTGCGGCGGAGAGCGACGAGGACTGGACATGAATCGCCGAGACAGACAACGCGCGGAACCATTCCGCGGTGCGAGGGCGCGGTTGGTGTTGCCCGGGCCGACTTCGGGTCGGCCAGCGGCAACGGACTTTGTGTGGTAACCAATCGAAAGCCTCCTCAGCGATAAGAGACAAGACCATGTCCAACCGAATCATCAAGATCTTTGACACGACTCTGCGTGACGGCGAGCAGTCGCCCGGCGCGAGCATGAACCTGGCCGAAAAAATGGAAGTGGCCCAGGCGCTCGTTGATCTGGGCGTGGACATCATCGAAGCCGGTTTTCCGATCGCCTCGCCCGGCGATTTCGAAGCGGTCCGCGAGATCGCTCAGAACATCCGGGGTTCCGTGATCTGCGGGCTGGCGCGATCGAACGACGAAGATATCGACCGTGCTTGGGAAGCGCTGCAAGATGCTGAAGCGGCCCGGATTCACGTCTTTCTGTCGACCATCGCGATCTATTGTGAGTTCAATCTCAAGATGGACTAGGACTATATCATCCAGCGCGCGGTCCGCGGCGTGGAACGCGCGGCCAGCTATTGCAGTGACATCGAGTTCTCGCCCGAGGACGCCTCGCGCACCGAGCTCGAATTCCTTTGCGAAGTGATCGAAGCGGCCATCGACGCGGGCGCCACGACCGTGAACATTCCCGACACGGTCGGCTACGCCACTCCGGATCACATGGGCAAGGTGATCCGAACGCTGCGCGAAAAAGTGCCCAATATCGACAAGGCCGTCGTGAGCATGCACTGTCACGACGATCTTGGATTGGCCGTGGCCAACAGCCTGATCGGCGTCGAGGCGGGAGCCGGCCAGATCGAATGTACGATCAACGGCATCGGCGAACGGGCCGGCAATTGTTCGCTCGAAGAAGTCGTCATGGCGCTCCGCACGCGCGGCGACTACTATCAGGCCGATACCAACATCAACAGCCAGCGCTTGGTTCCCACTAGCCGGCTGGTGTCCAACATCACGGGAATTCAGGTGCCGCGCAACAAGGCGATCGTCGGCCGCAACGCTTTCGCGCACGAAGCCGGCATCCATCAAGACGGCATGCTTAAAGAGCCGCGGACCTACGAGATCATGCGACCCGCCGACGTAGGCTTCGCGAAGACCGATCTCGTACTGGGCAAGCACAGCGGTCGGGCCGCGCTGGCCGATCGCGTGAAGGCGATGGGCTACACCTTGTCGCGGGAGCAGCTTCAAACCGTGTTCGAAGCGTTCAAGGTGCTGGCCGACAAAAAGAAGGAAGTGTACGACGACGACATTGCCGCCCTGATCGATCAGCAAATCCGCGACGACTCGCTCGAGTCGTGGTCGCTGGTCGGGTATCAGGTCGCGGCGACGATGGGCCAGGCGCCGTCGGTCACGTTGACGCTGCGCCATGGCGAACGCGATGTGACCGAGACGATGACCGCTGGCGACGGACCGGTCGACGCTATGTTTCTGGCCATCGAGAAGATCACCGGAGTGACGACCGTCTGCAAGGACTTTCGCGTACAGGCCGTCACTGTGGGCAAAGATGCCCAGGCGGAAGTCAACGTCGAACTCGAGTACGGCGGACGGTTGCAGCGAGGTCGCGGCGTTTCGACCGACAGCCTGGAAGCTAGCGCGCTGGCGTTTCTGAATGCCGTGAATCGGGTCACGGTGCTCAAAGACTCCGTGGAACCGAGCGTGCAGGCGACCGTGTGACCACGTCCGGCCACTACCTTCCAACGGCACAATCAAGCGCGGGGCCGAACTGGCGGCCTCGCGCTTTTTTCTTGCGCGTGCTGCGCATCAGGCCACAAACGCCAGGTAGTAGAACGCCAGCCCGGTAACCGCGGTGCAAGCCATGTCAATCGCCGCCGCCATTCCGAAGCGCCGATGCCACACGCTGTGGGGCCCGGGGACCGGCGGCGAGGGAAATTGGCGCAACGCTCGGGCAATGACTACGATCCACAACAGCGCCGCGGTCACCGCAAAGCACAAGTGGATGGCCAGCGCCACGTAGACCCAATTCGTTTCGCTGGCCGGGCTGACAAACGGAGAGGCTTCGGCCCGATGGCGCCATCCGCCGATGCGCATGTCGACCTCGAACAGACTTACCGTCACGAGCAGCACGGCGCCCAGCGTGAGTTGAATGGTCTTGTGCAGCGCGTATTTGTGCCGGTACTTAACCAGATAGACGCTCCAGGCCAAAGCGGGCAGCAGGACGAACATGGCCAGTGCCACGACGTCGAGCATGAACGAAGCACGCGTGCCGAGAAAACCGTCGATACCGAATGGCATGAGACTAAGGCAAACAAACGGCGATTCAATGCAAGGGCCGGGATCCCGCGCGACTGCCGGCGGATTGCCACAGTGCCGGAAGCGACAGGCCGTATTCTACTTGTCGCGGCCCGGTGCGTAATCCCAAATCGGCCGTATCAATCGAGCAACGTACCTTTGAGTAGCACCGTGGCGGCGGTGAAGTAGATGATCAAACCGGTGACGTCGACCAGCGTCGCCACGAAGGGCGCAGACGATGTGGCTGGGTCGAGCCCGACCTTTTTGAGGATTAGCGGCAACATCGATCCCGTGATGGTTCCCCACAGCACGACGCCGACCAGCGCGACAGAGACGGTCATTCCGACTTGCGGCCAGTACTGCATCGGTTCGTCGGAGAACGCGTGCCAGGCGGCGACACGCGCAAATCCGATCGTGCCCAGGATGAGCCCGAGCATCAGGCCCGAGGCAACTTCGCGCCCCAGCACGCGCAGCCAGTGTTGGCTGCGCACCTCGCCAAGCGCCAGAGCGCGCACGATCAGCGTCGACGCTTGCGAACCGGAATTGCCGCCGCTGGAGATGATCAATGGCACGAACAGCATCAGGATCATGGCCTGTTGCAATTGCACTTCGTAGAAACCCATGGCGTTGGTGGTCAGCACTTCGCCCAAGAACAGCACGACCAGCCACGTGGCCCGTTTGCGGACCATGGTCAACAGGGGCGTTTCAATGTACGGATCTTCGAGTGCTTCCACACCGCCCATCTGCTGCATTTCGCGGGTGGCCTGTTCATCGGCCACGTCGAGCACGTCGTCGACCGTGACGATCCCGACCAGGATGCCTTCGTCGTTGACCACGGGCATCGCAGTGCGGTCGTACTTGCGAATGATATCGACCGCGGCGGCCTTCGAGTCCATCACCTTCAGGCAAACGAAGGTCCGATCCATCAGGTCGCGCACGGTGGCGTGCAACGAGGCCAACAGGACCTCGCGCATGCGAATGTCGTCGATCAAATGGCCGCGTTCATCGGTGACGTAAATGGCGTTAAGCGTTTCGCTGTCCTTACCGTACGTGCGGACGAAGTCCAACACGTGCTCGACGGTCCAATGCTCGCGGACGGCGATATAGTCTGGAGTCATCAGCCGGCCGACACTCTCCTCGGGATAGGCCAGCAGGGTCTCGGCAATCTTGCGCTCCTCGGGCGACAAGAGCGACAGCAGGCGGTGCATCCGATCGGGCGGCAGATCCTCGAGGAACCGCGTCCGATCGTCTGGCGCCATCCCATTGAGAATCTTTACGAATTCGCCGACCGGTAGCGACTCGGCCAGTTGTTCCTGAACGTTGAACTCCAGGTGCCCGAATGCGTCGGCGGCGGCCGACATTTCCAGCGCCCGAAACACCACGGCTTGCTCGTCCGGCTCGAGGTCGGAAATAAGCGCCGCCAGGTCGGGCGCCAGCCATTCACTCAGGATCTCGCGCAAGGTGGGCAGGTCCTTGGCCCGAATCAGCTCGCGGATTTCCGGCAACACGAGTTTTTCTAGGATCGACATGACAGGACGCTCACGGTGGTTCTGTGCCGGGCAGTTTTTCCGCCGGCCGGGGCAATAGCGCGAGGACGACAGCGCATGTCGCGCTTCGCTCGCCGCCGACGATCGGGTCCATGCGTAACGTGAATGCAGCTAGGCAGTCTCTCCGAGTCGGCTTAGGCCGTCAAGCGACATGCGCGGCACGACGGTCGTTCTGCGACTGCCCAAGGCAGCCCGATGGTCGACTGATCGGCCGCCTCCACCCGCGCTTTGTGCTGCCGCCAGCGGCGCACTTGCGACCTCACCGGGAATTCTTTGCTGGCACGGGCCTCGTGGCAACTGGAGTAAGGTGCGATTGTTGGTCCCGCTTCCCGGTCGCGCGCGATCAATGGCATGATCGGCGGACGCGGCGCGACTGCGATCGCGCACGAACGACAACGTGCTGTTGTCATAGTTTGCCCATCGGGCCCGCACGCACCACGGCACGTTTCGCGCAGCGATTCGGCGCCAGTGGGCAGATCCGGATCAGCGCTTGTTGGCCTCGGTAGCCAGTCGCCGCGGCGCTATTCGATCGGCACGCGACGAGCGGTCGCCGGTCGTCGTTGTCGAGCGACCAACCGGAGGCAAAACTCGCTGGCATTTGCAATAAGAAGCACACGTCTTGCGCCAGGCATCAAACCAGATTGATCTGTCCAGTGGTCCGGCAGCCGACGAAGAACCGTGCCGCACTGGCCCCATGCAGCTTGCGTTCGGAGTACAATAAGGGGCGCTGGTTTGTCGGTGTGCGCTGGCAGGCTCACGCCGGCAATCTTTTCCGTTGCCGAGGAGATCGTTGTCATGACCCACTGTCGATTCACCTGGCCAAGACTGGTCTGTGTTGCGCTTGCTGTATTCGGTCTGGCTGGCGCTGTGCATGCGGCGGAAAAGCCTGAACTGGAAATCCAAACCGACATTGAATACGGCACCGGCGCGGGCGAGCCGCTGATGCTGGACATCGCGTCGCCCAAAGGGTTGGACCATCCGGTGCCGGCGATCGTCGTCATTCATGGCGGCGGGTGGAGACAGGGCAAGCGGCAAGACGTGACAGCCATCATGAAGCGGGCCGCCGCACATGGCTACGTCGCGTGCACCATTAGCTATCGCCTTGCGCCGAAGCACCGATTCCCGGCGCAGATCGAGGACGCGAAATGCGCGGTGCGCTATCTGCGCGCCAATGCCGACAAGTTGAATATCGACCCCCAGCGGATCGGCGCCATCGGCAGCTCGGCCGGCGCGCATCTGGCGATGATGCTCGGCACGCTTGATTCTCCGGACGGGATGGAAGGCGAAGGCGGTCATCCGGACGAAGCGAGCAAGGTGCAGGCGGTGGTAAGTTTCGTCGGTCCGGTGAATCTTGTGCGCACCACTTACACCGACGCACAAAAGGCGACCCTGTCTGACTTCTTCGGCGGCAATCCACACAACAAGCAGGCCGATTGCCGGCGGGCGTCGCCGTTGAACTATGTCAACAACGGCGACGCGCCGATGCTCTGTTTCTTCGGCACCAAGGACACGCTCGTAACGCCCGATCAGGCCTACGAGATTTCCGAGGCGATGACCGAGGCCGGCGTTCCTGGCCGCATCGAGTTGCTGGTTGGAGCCCAGCACGGATGGTTGGGCGACGAGGTCGATCGAACGCTCGACGCCTCGTTCGAGTTCTTCGATCAGTATCTCAAGAAGTAACCAGAGCGGTGCTAGCGCCCGCCGCTCGTCCCAGCGCGCACACGGCCCAAGACGGTCGAGCTTGACACGTCGTGTCGATCCGAGAGAGACTGTGCGCACATACGTGTCGCGTATCGGGCGGCGTGCCGGCTGAGGGCCGCGCCGCCGTCCGCCCGAGCTTCTTCTCGAACTGAGGTGACCTCTCGATGGCCGCGACAGATTCTACGGACCTCGCCGAGTCGCAAGTCGTCAGTCGGTTCGCGATGCGGACAGGCTACCGTGTGTTTTCGTATTTCGGGCTCATGTCGCTCATTGCGACGCTCGTGTGGGGTTTTCGGTACAACGGCGAGGCGAGTTGGCTGAACTACCCGGTCAACATCCTGCTCTATTCGGCCTTCATTGCGCCGCACTTGATGCTGACCCAGGCCGAAGTGAAGGAATCGGTCTGGGGCAGACTCGCAGGCACAGTGCGCGAGCGGCAGTTCTATATCGCGATTACGATCGTGTCGTGGCTCATTGTGTTCTGGCTGCACCGGCCGGTGTCGGGCGGAGCGATCGACGTGCCGGCGGCGATTCGTTTCGCAGCGCTGATCGGTTTCTTGTGGTCGATGCTGCTCTTCTTTCAAGGCATGACCCTCGAGGCGATCGACGGACTACTTGGCGTGCCCGGGACCGAGGTGCGCTACGCGCACGATGAGCAAGTGCCCCTGCACACCACCGGGCAATACGCACAGGTGCGCCATCCGATGTATCGGGCCGTGGTACTGATGGGCGTGGCCGGATTGATCTATCATCCGAATGCCAGCCAGCTCCTGTGGACCGCGATGCTTGGCGTCACGTTCATCGGGTTCATTCCGGTGGAGGAGTCGCTATTGCGCAAGTCACACGGCGACGCGTATCGCGACTACTGCAAGCAGACGCCGTATCGGCTGTTCCGCGGAATCTGGTAGCGGCGCGAGCGGCTCAGCACGATCCGGCCGCAGCGACTATTCGGCGGCCAATTCTCGGCTACAATCGCGGGACGAACGCGCGGCCGTCCGCGCCGCGCTAGTGCCTCGCACGAAACCCACGCGGTGGCCGCTGCCGCCAAGATCATGACCGACGCATTGGATATTCACGCGGCATCGTCCGACGAAATCGTTGCCGCGCACCGCAATGTCCACGACATTTGGAGCAAAGGGCGGAACCTCGAAAACCACGTCCGCCACCGGCTCGAATCGCCCACGCATCGACGTGCCGAGTGGTACGTGGGCTGTCTCGAAGGGCGCGTGGTAACGTCGCTGGCCGCCCACCCGGTCGGGTTTCGGATACTCGGTCAGGACCACTCGGGCATCGCGATCGGCTCGGTCTATACGATCGCCGAAGCTCGCGGGCGCGGCCATGCGCCTCGGCTGATTGCCTGGGTCGAAGACCAACATCGGCGGCGCGGCACCGGACTGTCCATGCTTTACTCGGACGTCAAGCCGGACTATTACGCGCGCCAGGGTTACGTGCTTTGTCCGTCGTGGGAAGGCTGGCGCGACGCGCGCGAGCCGGTGCCGCCATCGCCACATCGGTTGGTTGCGTTTGCGGTCGACCAGCATTTGGCGACGGTCAAGACGCTGTACTCGAATGACTACGGCACGCTGCCGCTGTCGATCGCGCGAGACGATGCCTACTGGACGATGATGCTTGAGAAGTTTGCGGACGACCAGTTCTACGCCCTGCAAGCGGACGACGGCAATTGGCGCGGCTACGTTCTGATTGGATGCCGTGGCAAGGACTGGCACATCGTCGACTACGCACTTGTCGATCCGACGGACGTGCTGGCCGAGTCGTTCTATGCGGCCCTGTGTGCGGCGGCGCAAAGGGCGGGCATCGAACGTGTTGGCGGGTGGATGCCCGAGAGCCGCGCGGCCCGAAAGTTTTTCCAATTCGCGCCGCGCGCCACCGAGATTACGATGATCAAACCGCTGGCGTGGGACGGCACGCTCAGCGAGGCGATGATCGCCGGGAGCAGCCGCGTGTGCGAACTCGATCACGTTTGAGCCGTGCACGGTTCGACGCCGTCGGTTGTGGACCACTCAGCCAAGGACCAATCCATGAGCTACGTCTATTTGACGATCGCCATAGTCGCGGAAGTGATTGCCACCACGGCACTTAAGGCCACCATGGGCTTTACCAAACTGGGCCCCAGCGCGATCGTGGTCGTGGGATACGGCGTGGCGTTTCTTTGTTTGTCGCTGGTCTTGGAGACGATTCCGGTCGGCGTGACGTACGCGATCTGGGCCGGCATGGGCATCGTGCTGGTGGCGATTGCCGGCGCTGTCGTCTATCGACAAGTGCCTGATCTGCCGGCGATCATCGGGATGGCCCTGATCGTGGCCGGCGTGGTGATTGTCAACGCGTTTTCCAAAACGGTAGTGCACTAAGGCGACCGGCCGGCGAGTTGTCGGACCGATTTCGCGCGCAGCGCGCACTCCGGCGCGTTCATTCGCACAGTCGCTTGCGGCACAACGTGTTACTTGTCGGCACCCATGAGGTGTTCGTCGTACCAGGCGATCGCCATCTGCTGCGCTTTGTCGCGGGCCTGCATGTAGATGCCGTAGTGCTTGATGTCTGGCACGATGACGAGTTTCTTGGGGCCGGTGGCCCGCTCGTGGGCCTTGATCCCGTGATCTTTGTTGTCGAACAGTTCCTCGTTCTCGGCCAGCACGAACAGCATGGCGCACTGCGGGGCACGATGCGCGTCTTCCACGGGCGCGTACTGCATCAGCTTCTCGCGAATCGGCGCTCCGCGCAGGTTGCCGACGGCACGGGCTCCCGGTTCGGGATAGCCCAATTCGCCGTGCGTTCGGGCGACACCCTCATCGAACGTTTGCTTGGTTTCCTCGGGGCCGAGGACGACAAACCGTGAGTCGAACGCCGGAACCTGGCTCACCGTCGCTTTGACGCGCGGATCGCGGGCCGCGACGTATACGACGTGGCCTCCGGAGTAGCTCGAGCCCCACAACCCGATCCGCTCCTGGTCACACTGCGGCTCGCCGTAGACCCAACTGACGGCGTTCATCAGGTCGGTCGTCTGATCAATCGGATCGACGACTTCGCGCACTTCTTCCACTTCGGCCGTGAACGTTCGGCCGGCGCTGCGCGGCGGCTGCGGATCGGTGAGAATGACGCGCGAATCACTGGCACCCCAACCGCGATAGTCGAATGTAACAACGAGGTAGCCGGCGCGGGCGAACTTAACCGCGTCGGGCCGCAGATGCGCGGCGACGCCGCCCCAACCGTGCGCCATTACGATCGTCGGCAGTTTCTTGTCGCCGGCCGATTTGGGCGCGTAGACTTCGGCCGCCATCCGCGTACCCTCGCTCATGATGGTCGCGGTGCGGAAGTCGATATCGTCGGAGGGAGTGAACGTGTTCTCGCGCTGCGCGGTCGCAACCGGCGCCGCCAAAAGTAGGAAGAGTGCGAATACGGCAATCGTTCGTCGTGGGGCGTGCATGGTTCACCTTGGCAATGGATTCTGGAGATCGAGTTGTTCGAGAAACGGCCGCACCGCCGGCAGCGGCATGACGCCACGCCCGGCACGGCCGAGACGAGGGTTTACTTGGCGATGCGGATTTCGGCAATCACTCCATAGTGGTCGGCATAGTCGACGGTTCGTCCTTCGTGCTTGCGGCGGGCCCGTTGGACCGTCTGGCACAGAATCGTGCTGTTCGTGCCGCGCGGGTTGAGCAGCACGTGGTCAATGTGTTTGGCCCGTTTGCCCGGCTGGTTCCAACTGTTGTGGCCGTCGACGGTGAATGGATCCGCGTCGTCCAACGAAAAGGCCGTCATCTCGGTCGCTGTTAACAAGAGCGGAAACGACTCCTCGGTCGTGGCGACGTTCATGTCGCCCACCAACAACTGTGGCACGCCGTCGCGCCGATACGGTGCGATGATCTTTTCGCCCATTTCGACGAACTGTTGGTCGCGGGTGGCGTCGTCGCCGGCCTGCAAATGCGTGCCGGCGATTTGAATCGTCACGCCGCTGCATTCGGCCTCGACCAATAGGCAGCCTTTTTCTGCCAGCTTGTCGACGCCCGTAATGTGTTCGTACACGATATGTGCAACGTACTTGAGCGGAATGCGGCTGGCAAACAAAATGCCGCCCCCACACCCGGCAACGCCGCCACGGCCCTCGAAGGCCACCTGATGTGGGTAGCTTTTCTTCAATCCGGCCTTGAGCTGGTCGGTGATCGGGCGGTCGATGACCTCCTGCAGCACGACGATGTCGTAGTCACGGGCGTTTAAGTATTCGACGATCCACGGGGCCCGCATGGCCTGCCCCTTCTTCAGGCTGTCGCTGGCAAAGCTCAGGGCCGTGGGCAACATCTGAATGTTCCACGTCAGCAGCTTGAGGTTCGCGGCCGGACCGTCCGCCGCTGCATCGGTCGACTTGCTCGGCGCCGCTGGCTCGTCGGCGTCGGCGCCAGCGCAGAACATCGCGCAACAGGCGATCCAGGTCGCGAACAACCGAACGGCCCAAGGTCTTCGTGCTACGTAGTTGGCGGACATCCTTCGATTACTCCGCAAACACTTAATTGCTTGGTGAGACGTGTCGCCACGAGCACGTTGCGCTCGCGGTATTCGATGCCGCAGCGCCCTGCGGCGCATGATCGAGCCGTTGCGTACGTACGCTGCGGCCTGGTAGCTCCCATTAGTCTACCTCGAATGTGCGCGACTCGGTTTCAATCGCGTGCAGTTCGCCATCGGCCTTCGCCCGGTAAACGCCAAAATGTCGGACGCGATACGAGCCCGGTTCGGCATCGGCGGGAATGTCCCACCGCACGGCAAACTGATGCGCGGCCAGCCGGCGATCGCGTCCCCGAGCGTTGGTTTTTGGCTGCGACCAGCGGCAGCGCACTTCCCAATCGCCGTCGCGCGCGACCTCGTGCCAGCCTGAGCCGCCCTGGCGCTCGATCGCGGCGTAGCGGCGCTGGGGCCGAAAGCCGTTTTGCGGATTGCCGGTCCAGAACGCCACCTCGGCTCGATCGCCCCGGGCGTACGACGTTTCGGCGTCGCGCACGACATCGCCGAACTGGCTGTCCTCCGGCGGCAGGTCGTATTCGGTGCCCAGCGACGTCGGGCGCACCATGCCGCGCACGTCGAGCGGTGGGGCGTGCGACGTGCTGGGGCGGCCCGCGGCCATGTCGGCCGCCAGTCGGGCGAACTCCTGTTGATAAGCCGCTTGCGTCCACGGACCGAACAAGGTCGACGCGCCCTCGTAGTGCTGCGCTTGGTACTCCTCGTAAGTCGCTACGTATCCGCAGTAGTCCCCGGCGTAACCCGCCACGACGACGTGCGATACGTCGGGCAGTACCTTCTTGATCGCCCGACGAAACCGCCGACCGCTCATCGTGGTGTATTCCGCCGGACCGATGACCAGCGCCAATTGCCCGATCCGGGCAACGCCGATCGGCAACACGCGCGGCACAGCCGAGGGCTCGGCAGCACCGACGGCCAGCAGAATCGGCTTGGGCTGATGGCCGCGCCGCATTTCCTCGGATGGCTCCGGCAAGGGCACCAGCGTGCGAGCCATTCCTTCGATTAACAAGTCGGTCTTGAGCATCCCTTCACGAAACATCGGCTGGCCGCCGCCGTCTTCGGTCGATCCGGCGGCAAACGAATAGCCGTAGGCCGGCGGCACGGTTTTTTGCGGACCGTCGTGGGTCAGGACGGCGTCGACCGTAACGTTGCCCATGTCGACATAGGCGTGGCGAAAGTCGATCGGCCCGCGTAGTTCCTCACTGGCCGAGGCGAAAATCTGCTGGGCCGCGTCGGCCATCCGCTGACCGATAATCCGCGTACTTTCGAATTCGTCGGCCCCAGGGCCCGCGCCTTTGAGGTTCAGGTTCGGCGTGACGTCGCCGCAGTTGCTCTGCGCGAAAGCGGCCACGAAGCGGTGTCCGTCTGCTTGGGCGGCCTGCTGTGTGCGCTCGAATGCGTAGGCCGCGTAGCCCTTGTTGTCCGACGAGATGAGCTTGTTGTTGAAGCTCATCGACGTGGGGTGTACGGCGTGCCAGTTTAGAATGCCAATCGGATGATCGTCGACCTCGAACCGCAACAGTGTCATGCCGGTGTCGATATCGGCCGGATACGCGTTGCGCTCCTGCTCGGGGTTTTTTAGATACGCCAACCGCGAGCGCTGCGCCCCTGCCCTGACCGTCTCGCCCGTGCCGATCCGAATTCGGCCGGGTCGCAGATCCTGGTGCGCTTGCACGATCGAGGCGACGATCCCGTCGACAATGGCGTCGTAGTATTCGGGATTGAACGGCATGCCCACCGGCGTGTCCGCGGCGTAATGCCAGTAGCCGCCGGGCACGGCGTGCGTGTGCGTCGCGGCGATCACGACGTTGTCCAACCGATACGTGTCGTCCAATGCTTCGTGCAGCCTCTCCAGCACCGACAACACAAGCGAGTGCGTGACGCTTTGCAGGTCCGTGGTCACGATGGCTAAACGGCGCTGGCTGTCGGCCTGGGCAATGACGAATGTGCGGGCGAATTGCCGCAAATGGAGCCCTTCGGTGATCTGATCCGGTCGCACGTAGCCCAGCATCTTGATGCCGACCGGCGAGCCGGTGATATCGGCAGTGCCGCAGCCGACGAGATATCGCCCGGCGTCGTCCGCGTTGTCGCGGCCGGCATCGTCGGCAGCCAGGACCGCGCTGCCGCGCAGCATGCCGCCGCATGCGACTGCGATGCACACGGCGAGCAGAATGCAGAAACCTAAGTTGGGTCGTCGAACGTTCAACATCATGGGATTCGGAGGGGGTTGCATGGCGAGAAGGCCGACGCACGGGTCCGGCGCCGATGGTCCGATGCGCCGATTATACAGGCACCGGCACGCCGATGCGCGGTTTGCCGCAACGGCCGAGGCGGCGGCATGCCGCGAGGAGTTACTGTGCGACGCGTCACGCGCGCCGCGCTACCGCACGGCCGCCCCGGAATACATATAGCCGAACAAGCGAGGCGTTTTTTCCATATAGAACTCGTCGCACTCGGTCGACTCGTGCGGCTGCCGATCGACGATTTGGCGAATGTCCCGATTTAGATGGCAGTTGTCGCCTACGATCCGCTGCAATCCGTTGAGCCGATGCTGCCATTTTTGCACGCTGGCCTCGCGGCTGAGCCCGTGCTCGAGAAAAAGGAACTTTCCGCCCGGCCGCAACACGCGAAAGAACTCGGACATGGCCTGGTCGACCTCGCCAATGCTGCACAGCGTGAATGTGCTCACCACGCAGTCGAACGAACCATCGTCGAACGGCAGTGACTCGCCACCCAGCACATGCTTGTCGACCTCCACGCTGCTGGCTTCGATCCGCCGCAGGGCCTTGGCGTGCATGCCTGGATTGGGGTCGATGGCCGTGATGCGGCGGACGGTTTCGGGATAGTGCGGCAGGTTCAATCCGGTGCCGATGCCGATTTCCAGCACGTCGCCCGACGCTCTGGCAAGCAACTGCTTGCGATGCCGCGCGACGTGCTTACTGTTGAGTGAGAATTCGCAAAGTCGCGGAAAGATGACGCGCGAGTAGAAACCCATGGCCAGCACCTTATTCACAACAGAACCATCGCGAACTTTCGCGCGCCGTCCCGGCATCGCGCATGCCATCGTAGCACACCCGGCGGCCGAGTTGCCACGACTTGCGACAGTTCTGTCTGTTGATCCGCAGACTGCCGCGCGGCGCTGCTTGTCCGTAGGTCGGTTAGTCCGGATGCTGTGCTCGCGGCGGAGCCCCCTGCCCTACCGGTCGTTGGCGGCCGGTTGGTTGGCGATCTTCGCTAGATCGTCGATCGCGACTTTCAGCAATTCGATCGACTGCTTGTTCCCGGCAAACGCCACCAGCAGGTGCCTGTCGTGCTCGAGCACGTGTGGATAGTCGACGCGACGCCCGCCCACCAGGTACGCCATCGTATGAAACACGCATCCATCGTCGCTGACCGAGAGCACCAGCGGATCGCGCTTCCGCGGATTCGCGTTCGAGACCAACACATACCGTCCGTCGGCCAGCCGCAGACCGTACAGCTTCGACGTGGCGTCCGGAAAGTTGGTCCGCACCGGCTGGCTCCACGTGCGTCCCTGGTCGGTGGAAAACGAACGATACAGGTAGCCGCTCTTGCGATTGTCGCGAAACAGCGCGACCAGATCGTCGTTGGGCAGCCGCCACCAGAGCGGCTCTTCGGCCGAGAGCTGGTCGCTGGATCCGAGCACCGGGACGGACTCCCATTGATCGAGTCCGTCCACACCACCGATCAGAAAGTGAACGCCTGTGCGTTTGTAGTCATGACTGCGGCGCGACATCATCCAATGGCCATCGGCCAGCCGCTTAGGTGGAAAGTTGTTGATGGTGTTGTCGGCGATGACGCCCAGGTCTCGCCACCGGTCCCGCGCGGCGTCGTACGCGAAGGCGTGCAGGGCGAGGCTCGGCCCGAAGAATCCGGCCGCCTCGTCCAACGAGGCCAGGGCCAGCAACTCGCCCTCGCGCTGCCAGAACCCTCGGGCGATCCAGCGAAAGCCGTGTTCCGATCGGGTTCCGTAGTGCGCGGAGCCGGGGCCCGAGCCAGGCGGGACCGGCGTCAAGTATTTCGCCGGGCCCCAACGCAATCCGTCGGCGCTGGTCGCATACTTGACTCGTTGACCCACTCGATCTTCGACGCCAGGCCCGTCGCTCCACATGATCCAATACCGGCCGGCGTGATGCGCCAGGTAGTTGTGCTGGTTCACGCCGTTCGACTGGCGCACGTCGCTGATCACGACGTGTTGGCTGGGCAAGCGCGGTAGCTGGTCGAACCGAATCGAGTGCGTATCGTCCTGGACCCAGTCGGCCCGCAGCATGACGTCTGGCTCGGCGGCCGGTGTCCAAGGCGCCATCAGGGCGCATACCACGAGCGCCGCGGAGAGGGTCGAATGCGTGCGGTGCCAACGGGTGCATTGCATGCGCGGTCAGGTGGTTCGTTGATTAGGCTCGGCGGCCGGAGTCTGTGCGGACGTCGGCGCTGTCGGCCAGACTGTGATCGCCGGCGCCTTTTCTTCGGCCGGTGATTGCCGCGGCGGACCAACGCGGCATTTCATCATCGTAGCACGCCCGGCAGTCAGGCCGCCACGGTGCCTGGTGCATTGCGCCAGGGCGTGGCCAACTCCACGAGATCCGTTGCCGGTCGACCGGCCGCTTGCTTGACCAGTCGGCACCCGCCCTGCATAACCGATGGACCGCTCAAGCGGCACATCGGCCGGCGCGGAATCGGTTTGGCCGGCCGGCACTGGCAGTGCGCACCGTCGGTCTACCGAGGCAACAACGATGAACCACGCGAAGGACGAATCGGGTCGCCCATACATTTTGGGTCACTCGGACCGCGAGCTAGAGCGTCTGCGGACGCAAGCAATCTTCCTGGAACCGGTCACGCGGCGGTTTTTGCAGGAAGCAGGGATTGCCGAAGGCATGCGCGTGCTGGACGTCGGCAGCGGAGCCGGCGACGTGGCGTTTCTGGCGGCCGATCTGGTCGGCGCGTCGGGCGAAGTGGTTGGCACCGATGCGGTGTCGACCGCCGTGGCCACGGCCAGCAGTGCCGCGGAGCAGCGCGGACTGGACAACGTCCGCTTCCTGCAAGGCAACCCGGCGGAGATGCGGTTCGACGGCCGGTTCGACGCGGTGGTGGGCAGGTACGTACTGCCGTTTCAATCCGATCCTTCGGCGATGCTTCGCGGCTTGGCGCGACACGTGGATTCGGGCGGACTGCTGGTCTTTCACGAGCCGGACTTTTGCTGCGTGCGTTCGCTTCCGCCGGCGCCGCTGTACGATCGGGCCTGTCGTTGGATCATCGATACGACGCGGCGAAGCGGCCAGTCGTGGAGTTTTCTCGATAAGATCGGCCCGGCGTTTGCCGCCGCGGGCCTTCCGGCTCCAACGCTGCGGATGCACACGTTCGCCGCGACTGCGCCGCACGCCCGACCGTGGCTGTCGGCCGTGGGTGATATGGTCGAGTCGCTGATTCCGACGATGGAAGAACTCGGCGTGGCGACGGCCGCTGAGGTCGACATCGCGACACTTCGCGACCGGCTGTACGACGAGGTCTCCGCGCTCGATTGCTTGATCGTCGGGCGTTCGGAAATCGGCATGTGGACCCGGGTGGGGTAGCGCGGCTGGGCGCCGGCCCCGCTCTGCTACTCAATTGCCGTGACGATGACGTCCACGCGGACATCGTCGAAGTCGAAGGTCGTCGTCTTGCCAAGACGCACGCGGCGGATGACTTGCCGTTTGTTCGACTTGACCTGCACGGTCTGGAACGGTCCGGACTGGTTCGATTCGTCGTCGACGATCTGCTTAAACTCGGCGGTCAATTCAAGCAGCGCGTAATCCGCCGCGGCGGCGCTGCGGGCCAGCACGTCGACCTGCGTGCCCTCGGTGGCGACGTGGGTGACGAGCTTCTTGGCGCCGTCGACGATCGATTCACCGATGACGAACGGGGTCTGCGTTTCGTCAGCGATCGTGGCGAGCTGGCCGTCGTGCGTGCGGACGCGCGGCGCGTTGATGACGGTCTTACCGTGCGAGAGCCGGACGCGGATGTCGAAATCGCGCGTCGGCGCCGGGGCGGCGTCGCGCGCGGCCTCGTCGGTCACAGCCGCCGTGCCGGAAGAATCAGCGGTGACCAATTTGCGGGGCTGTTGGGGCTTGGGTTCGCCGGCCAACAGCAGGCTTTGCCAACTGATGAGCAGTCCGCCAACGACCAGCCACATGGAAAGATTGCGCGCCATCGAATCGCCTCCACTGCGTTCGGGAAACTTGCCAATCGGCCAAGAAAAAGGGCCGCGAAGTGTAGCGGAATGGGTCCGGCGCGACTAGAGGTTCGACGCGACGTGCCAGCAAGCGCGCAATCCGACCCGACGGCTGCGCCGGAACATTGCCCGAACACGGCTAGCGACGGGACTACTTGCGCCGAGTTGCGGTGCTTGTCAGGCGCGGCGCCGTCGGGCCAGCGCGATTAACCCAACCAGCGCGCAACCGGCCAGCGCCAGCGTCGAGGGCTCGGGCACCATCGAGATCGTGTCGATTTCGATCAGAAAGAGGTTTCCTGGCACGACACCGCCGTCCGCATTGCCGAACACGAACATCTCTTCCCAGTCCGGGTTGGGAAACACCTGCCAATCGATGAAATGTGCCGAAGCGACTCCTTCGCTGCGATCCACCTCCTGGGCGAAGGTCGCGAGCGGATCGTGGGCGACGACCTGCATGCCGATCAGCGCGCCGTCGACCGGCGCCTCAAAGAGAAACTGAAGGCGAATCAACTTGATCGGCAGCTCGTCGATGAAGTTGGGCAGAATGATCGTGGTGTTCAGCCCGTCATCGAAGGCTTCCGGCTCCGTGTCGTCGAGCGGGAACTGCCCAATTTGCGCCTGGAATTGCTCCAACTCCCAGGGTTCGCCTTGATCGACCCAAGTGAAGATCGCATGGACCGTATTGGGGTCGCCGCGGTACGAGGGATCGAACGGGCCGGCGGTTGCCAGGGTGCCGTTGGCCAAGACGACCACGGAGCCAAGCAACAGTGCGGTCAGAACGTGGCGAAGACGTCGGACGATGGTGATGGTGGTCGGTTGCATGGGAAATCCTCTCATTGCGCGAAGCTCTAGTTTCAAGGAAATGCATTCTTGACGGATCATCTATCGAGGCGCGCGCAACGGCCAACAGAAGACTGTTCGAGGCGTGGTAGCGGTCCGGCCGGCTAGCGCGTGCTTATGGAGATGAGAGCGTTCGGCGCACTAGCACGGAGATTGAGGTCCGCGAAAGAGGGTTTCCGAGGGCCCCAACATATCGGATGGGCGCCGCAAATGTCAAACAGATTTTCGAAAGAATGCTATCGCCGCGGCCGGAGGCGGCGAGGATTGCGGGCCAAGCGCGAACTAATAAAGAATTGCCGCTGGGTCCAACAGCGCATCGGGCGGGGCTATCGACTTCAAACGTCCGCGAAACTCAGGACGCTGTCATGATCGGCACGTGCGCACCAGCGGTCGCCCGCGGTGTCGTCCGCTTCGTCGTCGCCGTCACTGCTGCGCGCAAGCAGCAGCGAGGCGATCGCCTCATCGATGGCTGACGCCTGGAGTGCGGACGAGGCCGGCGGCCTGATGGTGGTCGCCGCGGGCGCGGCGGCTGTTCTGGCAGACTCAATCTGCGCGGTGCGGGGCGTGAACGTGTTGAACGAAGCCAACGTCGGTGCATCGACCGGGTTGGCCACCGAACGGGCCGACCAACGCGAGAATGCGAACTGCGATGTCGTCAGGGTCTGGGTGTCGGAGGCGGTCGTCGTGCCGGACGATACGTCGCCAGCGGCCGCCAGGGCCACGGTCAGCGCGGCATTGATGCCGCCGTTGGAGTCCGAGCCGCTGACGGTGCGATCCGAGCCGTTGACAATCGCGCTGCGCAACTGTGTGGCTGTCAGGCTTGGGTTGGCCGACAGCGCCAACGCGGCCATTGCTGCCACGTGCGGCGTGGCCATGCTGGTTCCGCTGAGCCGGGCATAACGGTTGCCATGGTACGCGCTGTAGACGCTGACGCCTGGCGCGTCGATTTGCACGGCTCCGCTACCGCCAACGTCGTTGCTGAAATTGGCAATCCGGTTCGACGAATTGTGGGCACCGACCGAGATCACGTTGTTCAGCGCGGCGCTGAAGCGAGCTGGATAAGAGGGAGTCGACGAGTACTCGTTGCCAGCGGCGGCCACGACCAGCACGCCGAGCTGCTGGGCGTATTGCAAAGCCGAGTGGATCACCGAGCTGAATCCCCCACCCAGGCTCAGGTTGATGATATCGGCGCCATTGGCGGCGGCGTAACGAATGCCGGCTGCCACCGCGGACAGCGTGCCAGAGCCGTTGTTGTTCAGCACGCGGACCGGCATGATCGTGGCGTCCGGCGCGACACCGGTTGCACCCACTCCGTTGGCATCGGCAGCGATTGTCCCGGCCACGTGCGTGCCATGCCCGTTGCCGTCGTCCGGCCTGTTGTCGTTGGATGCGAAGTCCCAACCGTTCACGTCGTCGACGTAGCCGTTTTGGTCATCGTCGATGCCGTTGCCGGCGATCTCGCCAGGGTTGACCCAGATCTGGTTGGTCAGCTCCGGGTGATCCAAATCGACGCCGGTGTCGACGACGGCGACGGTCACGCCGCTGCCGGTGTAGCCTTGAGCCCAGACTTCCGGCGCGTTGATGGCGTTCAGGTTCCAGTCGTTGCTGCCGCCGTAGTACGCCACGTCGGGATAGGCCGTGACCGGACCGGTTGGTTCGGTCGGCTCGCTAGGACTCGCGGCAGGTTCGTCGGGGTCGGTTGTGGTCGGCGGGTTCGCAGTCGGTACGACGTCGATCGACAACACATACCTGCTGCGCGCAAACCGCCAGGGGGCCACCAGAACATAGTAGTCGCCGGCGTCCAACGCTTGGCTGATCGACTCGGACGCGCTGCGCGATGCGTTGGACGTGCCGATTCGCCGGCCGCTGGAGTCGTACAGATAAAGGTCGATATCGCTGCTGAGCCCAGTCAGCGCGACGGTGACATCCGCTTCGCCGGTGATGGTGAACTTCATCACGTCGGAACGGTCGTGTCCACCTACGGACCCGTTGTAGCGGTTGCTTCCATCGAGCGGGCCGAGATCCACCGCGCTGGAAAACGTGGAGCCGGCATCCGCGGCGTGCACGAGGTCGGCGCTGGCCGCATCGAAGTTCGGCTGGGCGACATCGCCAATCTCGTCCGAAGGGGGCTCGACCCAGCAGGCCAAATCGGCGGCAAGCATGTCCCGCCGCTCG
This sequence comes from uncultured Planctomycetaceae bacterium, assembly GCA_937952415.1. Taxonomy (GTDB): domain Bacteria; phylum Planctomycetota; class Planctomycetia; order Pirellulales; family PALSA-1355; genus CALFYT01. The sequence goes on from CALFYT010000102.1 coordinate 24,954, forward strand.
AGAGGCTCGCAGAGCCAAGCGGCGCGCAAGCGCCGGCGCCGAATGAGCCCGATCCGGCGTCCTGGCATCGGATGTTGACCTGTCTTTCGCCTTTTCACTAAATTGTTGCCCCGCGCGGATTCGGCCCCCAGTTCACCTGCAGTATTAGGACGCAGCCAGCCGCCGAATGTCACGATCTTTGATCGTCAGAATCGAGACGGCGGAGCGGGCGCGTACTGCGACGTTGCCCGCGTACCGCCCTGAATTGGGCGGCGGCTGGAGACGAGAGCGAACGTGATGCGCTGCGAACAATTTTGGTTGGGCGATCGGGCGGCGTGCCGCCAACCCGGCGCAAACAAAAAACCCCGCCGGACCACTATTGGATCCGACGGGGCTTTCGTGAAAAAAATCCGGCGATACCTACTCTCGCACTTTTGGTACTACCATCGGCTCTGAAAGCTTAACTACCGTGTTCGGAATGGGGACGGGT
>CALFYT010000103.1 GCA_937952415.1 uncultured Planctomycetaceae bacterium
ACAATGCGACTTGTGACGATTCGCTGCCTGCGCGTTAGGCCGCACATCTGCGGCCGACAGGTGATAGGCAGAAACTTCCGATAACCGAGTTCGTCCCATTGAGACTTTGCGATGTCGTGGCCTGATCACATTTTGGCTCTGTTCGCTGAAATCGCTCGACCGATGGCCGTGGTCCTGAATGCCGATGGCTGCCGCGAGGGGTGGCTGCAGGGCGAGTTCTATCGCCACTTCTCCCCACAGTACGACGGGTTCCGCGTCAACTACTCCTATCGTAGCGGCCGAGTAAAACACGACGTGTATTGTCCGTCGCCAAATGAAATGGTCGCGGAATTGAAGGTTTACGGGATGCGCGGCTACTTCAACAAGAACCTCTGTGGCCAAGGCAATATCAAGAGGTTCCTTCCCGAAGTCACGGCCACGCGCGTAAGCTTGACCGAACAAGAAATCGACGATCTTGGAGCGTCGGGCTACCTCGCAGATGTTCGCCGCCTCCGACAACTGCCCGACTCGTTGAAACGATACATGATCCTGGTGCTTCAGAAGGCTGATGATCCGGACGATTTCGGAAAGGCGACTTCGGCTCTGCAGGTGTCAGCGGAAGAATGGCATTGGGAATGCAACGACTTCCTTGTTCGAATCTCGCAAATAAAATGAACCGCATCGCAGGGACGAACCAGACGATGCACGCGAGTGGCCGATCGGATCGCGTCGGAATCGGATGGATGATCACTCGGCGGCCACCGCGTGATCGTTGTCGTTTGTCAGACCTCCCTGTCTGCCAAACGGAGCTGGCGGTTGAGCCTCCGCCACTCCGCAATGGGCGGGGTTACGCCGTTCGCACCGGTCGGCTCCGTCGGACGCATGTCCGACGATCGGTGTGAGAGACATGGACACAGGCTGACAAACTGGGCGGTTGAAGCCGACCGGGGGACGGTCCGCCGGCACTCCCGACCGTTCATTGGCGGCTCAACCGCCAGCTCCGTTATCTGTCCTGAATCATGTTGATCATTGACGACCGCAAATTCGTGCTGACAAAGTTCGACAACGAAGACGAACTCGAACGTGTCGTCATCGCAAATGCCGAATACATTTTCGGCCCATCGTCGATCTACTTCCCCAAGTCGCTGATAAAGACCGCGGATGGGGCAGGTACTATTCCCGATGGCTATGTGATCGATCTCGATGGTCGTCGCTGGTACATCGTCGAAGCGGAAGTTAGCCAACACAGTGTGTGGAATCACATCGCTCCGCAAGTCGCCAAACAAATCATCGCGGCAAACAATCCAGTCACAAAACAACAACTGATCGAAATCGCGATTGATCGCGTCCGCGACGACGAGGCGGTCCAGGACAAATTCGCCGAGCAAAGCATCGATCCAATTGATTATCGACGCGTCTTGGCCGAAATCGTGTCGACTGCGCCCATCATCGGAATGCCAATCGACGATGTCAAAAACGATCTTCGCGAATGGGCCGCAACGTTGAAGGTTGACGTTCGCTTGTGGATCGTTCGCAAGTACATTGAATTCAACAATCCGCGAAATGTCGCCTACGAAATACCAGAAGAATTCCGGCCAGTACTTGAAACAGGGACCGATGAATCAACCGCACAACAAATCGCCCGATATGACGTGTCGATTACGGACTTGATTGACGCCGACTTGCTGGCTCCCGGCCAACGTTTGGTGATGCCATACAAGCCACGAAACGGCGAACAGAGGACTTACAAAGCTACCGTACTCAGTGACGGAACACTTGAAGTGCTGGGGCGTTCGTTTTCGTCTCCCAGCTACGCGGCTGTCTTCGGCATTCAAGATGCGGGCAGTTCCCGTTCTACTGTCAACGGCTGGACGGCATGGCGTCTTGAAAACGGTGCAACATTGGCCGAAATTCGCGATAGATTTCTCTCGGATGGAAACGGTGAGCCGCAACCAATCGGACAGATAACAAATCGGTGAACCGGAGTTGGCTCGCCTTTCGGTTTTTCGACGTCGTTTCCTTCGTTTAGAAACTTTTGGTGTGCCAACGTTAACTCCGTTGGTCCGCCAACCCGGTTACCTTGGTCGGTTGGAACCTGTGGCACAACGCAAGCCGGGCAGGTCGGGCGGCGGGGTGGAAGCCGAAAGATGGGATTTATCACATGCTGCTGGAGCTTCTCGGTTGGTGATGATCGCGATTTGACGCGCCGAGCCCGGCGAGATTGCGGACTGCGTCGTGGAATGCCGGGAACTGGAACTCGAACCCGGAGTCCAGCAACCGGGTGGGCACGACG
>CALFYT010000104.1 GCA_937952415.1 uncultured Planctomycetaceae bacterium
CCAGCGTGCCGTAGTCTTGCACGCCGCGGTCGCGCTTGATGGCCGACATGGTCATGGCGCCAGCCGAGCCCATGATGGCCACCACCAGCGACATCCCGGCGGCTTCCCAGGGCTCAAACGGCGTTGCCCACCAGAGCGCCATGCCGATCAAGGTGGTGCTGGCCGCCCCGCCGAGCAGTCCCTCCCACGTGCGATTGGGACTGATCGAAGGCGTGATGACGTGCTGACCACCCAGCAGTTTGCCCCAGGCGTATTGCAGTACGTCGTTGAGTTGCACCAACAGGACGAAGAAGAACAGCAGCCGCGCGTTCTGGCCGGCGAAGCCATCGATCTTCAGGCTCATCAGCGCCGGGGCATGGCTCAAGCAGTAGACACAGACCATCAAGCCGGCCTGAATCTTCGCCGTGCGCTCAAGAAACCGTTTGTAGTCGCCTGCCAGGGCCACCCGTGTGGGAATGAACAAGAACGCGTACACCGGAATCAGCACGCTGAACAGGCCGTAGTAGTCCGTGCCCATTCCGACCAGCACGTACTGTAGCGGTGTAAATAAAAAGAAGACCCAAAACAGCGTGCGGTGATCGCCCAGTCGGGTTGGCGTAAGCGTAATGAACTCGCGCAGCGCCCAAAACGAGATCAGCCCGAACAGAACCACGGTGGCGATCGTTCCCAACAAAAACGCTGCGGCCAGCACGGTACACATCAGCCACCAGGCCCGGATCCGCAGGTTGAAGCTTTCGACCAGGGCCGGATTCAGCCCGATGTCGGTGGCGTACTTCAACCGTTGGCCGATCGTCGTCGCGGCCGCCAACATAGCCAGCACACCGCCCACCAGGCCTAGGGTTCTGTAGTCGAGCATCGGTTCGTTACGTTTCCAGTTCCTTGAGTCGATCGACGGACTGGCGCGCGCGGCTGAGGAATTCCGCCTTCGGCTCGCCGTTTTCCAACCAGATCGGTGCCCCGAACGTGACCAGGCTCAATAGCGGCACCGGCAAGAACTCGCCTCGCGGCAAGACCCGATTCAGATTGTCGATGTGGACCGGCACCAGCTCCAGATCGGGCCGCTTCTTGGCCAGGTAGTAGAGGCCGCTCTTGAACTCACCGATGTCGGCATCCGTGTTGCGGCTTCCTTCCGGAAATACGATCAGCGAGTGTTGATCGCCGATCTCGCGCAGCATCAGATCGACGGGACTTTGGTGGACCTTGATGTCCGTGCGATCGATCAGCAGCGCGTTGAACGTGCGTGCCATATACCGGCGGACGGCGCTCTTTTCCCAATAGTCTTTGGCCGCCACGGGGCGCGTCAGCCGGCGCAACTCGTTCGGCAACGATGACCACAGCACGATCGCGTCGAGATGGCTCGTGTGGTTGGCGAAGTAGACGCGCTGGCACATCTCCGGCTGGCAGTCGATCCAGCGCACGTTGGCGCCGCTGAGCAAGCGGGCGACAACGGCTAAGAGCGTGCTGGTCATGATCAATTTCCGGTCCGGGGGTCACGTTGCCCAAGGCCGCTCCCGGTGGGGCGGGCATCGGGCGACGGAGACTCCAAGCAGAGAGGGACGGCCGCGGTCCCTGAGCCGACGGCCCGACTGTCGCGTCGACGGGTTCAAGCCGTGTCAGACGAATAATAGCTTCGCAGGGACCACCCGGCAAAGCCCCGGCGCAACGCCGTCTTGGTTGGACGCCGGCCGGGCCCATTTGGCCACAATCCAGCGACCAACGGCACGCCAATGGCTCGCGCCGCCCGACGAATCGGTCCAGCCGACCTGCGCCGTCTGCCGCGCAGGCCCGCTTGCCGTTACAATCGGCCATTCCAACCGGCCGTCGGAACCGTTCGTCCGACGACGGAACTCCTCGATCGAGATGCTGACGTGCCGGCAAGAAACATGATCTGCGTGGTGGTCGACGGGCTCCATGCGGGGATGTTGGGCGCCTATGGCAACGCCTGGATTCGGACGGATCATTTCGACCGCCTGGCCAGCGAGTCGTGCGTGTTCGATCAGGCGTATCTGACTGATCCAAGGCTCGACGCGCTCTACGAGGCATACTGGCACGGCGCGATCGCCACCAGCCGGGCGGGTGGTCGACGCGGCGGATCAAGCCTGCCAGAGATCGTCGGCGGGGCGGGTTTTCACACGGCGCTGTTGACCGACGAGCCAGCGCTACCGGGCTTTGCGCCGGCCGCGGCATTCGCCGAGCAACGCGTCGTCGAATCTCCGCGCGCGTCCCGCGCTGCCGATGAAATCGGCCAAACGCAACTGGCACGACTGTTCACCGAAATCACCGAGTGGCTGGCGGCTCCACGCGAGCCGTTTTGTCTGTGGGTGCATGCCCAGGCGATGGCCGGCGCGTGGGACGCCCCCCTGCCCCTTCGCAACCAATACGCCGACGAAGACGATCCCACACCGTCCGATCAATTCGACGTGCCCGATCATTGGCTCGCCGAGGCATTCGATCCGGACGAATTGCTGCCGGTGGTTCACGCCTATGCCGGACAGGTTTCGGCGCTGGATGCCTGCTTGGGGGCGTTATTGGATCAAATCGACGACTCGGGGCTGGCGGACACGACACAGTTCACGTTGCTCTCGGCCCGAGGTCTTCCGCTTGGCGAACATCGGCGCATCGGCCGCTGCGACGCGCCGCTGTACAACGAGCTTACACAGCTGGCGTGGCTGATGCGCTTTCCTGACGGCACAGGCAAGCTGACGCGCAACCAATCGCTCGTCGTGCCATCCGACTTGCCGGCAACATTGCTCGATTGGTTGGGACTGGACTCAAGTTCGCTGCCCGACGCGGCTGGGACGACGTTGTTGCCCACGATCGGCGGTCGGCAGGAACCGATCCGCGACCGGATCGTCATGCAATCCGAGCATGATCGCGCCATCCGCACGCGCGCCTGGCTACTGCGAATCGGACGGGAGGAAGTCGCCGAACTCTACGCCAAGCCGAGCGACCGCTGGGAAAAGAACGAAGTCGGGCGACTTTGCGGTAACGTGGTGACCGGCCTGGAAGCTGCCTTGAACGAGGCTGAACAAGTTGGCCCGAACGGACAGCTTTCGCCGCTTGACGACATCTTGGTAACCGAAGTGGACTAGGTCGGGCCAGCACTGGTGCGAAGTTCGCACTGGCTACGTGCCAGTCGCCGGTGCTGGCACGTGGCCGAGCCATACGCAACCGCAATCGCCGACCGCGCTTAATGCGCCAGCTTGACCGTTGCTGTCGCCGTCGGGCTATCGCCGAAACCGCGGCCGCGCGGCATGGTGGCGCAATCGGACCGAGCGAGAAAGCGATTACCGGCCGCGGATCAGCCCCGACGAACTGGTTGCCGGCCGTGCATGCACGGCGGCGAAGCGTTGCGCGACAGCAGTCGGCAACCTCTTACGACGATTGCGGTTGAATCGGCATAGAGCAGCCCGGGGGTCGTCGATATAATCCCGCTCCCTTCGCTGGGAAGTGCTCGCCGTCACGACGACTTTTCGCGTCAGGCTCCGATGATCGGACAAGGAAGTCCGCACGCATCGCGCGCACGGATCGCGCATCGCGCCAGGCAGATGCTCTGGGCGATTCTTGCTGCGCTGATGGTCTTTTCGTCGCTCGGCCTTCAGAGTGCAGCCGCCGCTGAAACGACGATGCGTTTGAGGATTGCTTGGGGCGGTGGCACGGAGCGCACCTGGCATGGATCGATTCGCTTGAGCGCAGGAAGTTTCTCCGAGTTGCGCGCGCTTGGCATCGAAGCCAACGAGCCAGGTTCGATCTGGCTGGCAGCGGACGGCATTCGCATTCGCGAGCCGGGTTTACGTGCATACGACGGCGTCGACGTGCTGGTCACGGCCGACTTGGACGCAACGCTGACCGTGTCGCTGGCCGACGATTCCTCGAAGGTGGAGAAGACGTTTGAAATACCGCTGCGCGAGCTGGCTGACCGCGCGCACAACAGCGTCTTGGACTCCTCAGAAAACCGGCTGTTCGTGACCCGATCGGCAGGCGACCGGCTGCGCGTCGTGTGCCATCGCGAGAATCTCGTCTTTGCACCGGGCGAGATGTTCAAGTTCGAGCTGGCTGCTCACCTGGTCGACGGAACGTCCGAGGGCTTTCACTACAACGCGGCCATTTCGAGTGGTCTTGGCGGACAGCGCGTATGGGCGGACGAGTACGAGGCGGGTCCCGAGGGCACGTCCACAACCGTGACCATTCGCGTGCCGGAGTCCGAGGGTGTATACGACCTGACGTTGTCGGCCGTGCCGTCGCGATTGCGGGCACGGCTCTATCCCAACAAGCCGCTGGCCCAGCGGAAAGTTCAGTTCGTCGTGTTGGAAAACCGCGCACCGGCCGACCCCAGCGAAGGAAACCTGGCGCGGGTCGCGGAGATCAATCCCGTGCAGCCGCGATGGTGGAAGGCGCTTGGCAACATTCCGGTGATGGCCGGGTTGCGCGTCGGTCCGCTGGGCAACGGCGAGAGCGCTCCGTGGGAACATCCGACCCTGGGCCCGATGATTCAACTGGGACCAAACGGTCGCGCGCCGAACATCAGTTGGGAGGCCTATCCGCTGCCGGTCAACAAGCCCGGCTACGCACACGTCGTGGAACTGGAATACCCCAGCGACGTGCCGCAAGCCATGGGCATTAGCATCGTCGAGCCCAATTCGGCCGGCGCCGTCATGCCGATCGGATTGGATTCGGGCGTGTACATTTCCCACGAAGAAGCGGAGAACACGCCCGAGCTGAAGCGGCACCGCGTTGTCTTCTGGCCGCGCACGAAGGCGCCGCTACTGTTGATCACGAACCGCCGGCACGGGTCACGGGCCGTGTACGGAAAGATCCGGATCTCGACCGCCGCGCCCTCGCAGTTCCCGACGTTGCCGCTGACACGCGCCGAACAGGACGGAATGCTGGGGCCCATGTTCGACGACAGCCGGTCGCCGGGAAGGCTTTGGGCCGGCTACCTGGATCGGCCGCTGTTTGCCGAGAACTTTTCGTCGCCCGAAGCGTTCGATCCGAGCAGCCGCCGCAGCCTGGACGACTGGACCACGATGTATCGCGGCGGGTTGCGGTTGGTTCGGTATCTAAAGTACGTCGGCTACGGCGGGCTGATGATGTCGGTCTATGCCGACGGGAGCACGATCTATCCGAGCCAGTATTTGGAGCCCACACCGCGGTACGACACGGGCGTTTTCTTCGGAACGGCTCAGGATCCGATGCGCAAGGACGCGCTCGAGTTGCTGTTTCGACTGTTCGATCGCGAAGGCTTGACGTTCGTTCCGGGTTTGAACTTCGCTTCGCCGTTGCCGGAGCTCGAGGCACTAAGGCGCTCCGGCGACCCAGCGACGCGCGGCATCGAATGGATCGGCGCCGACGGGGCCACCTGGCGGAGCCGCAATCCGGCGCGTCAGGGGCTGGCACCGTACTACAACCTGCTCGACGAGCGCGTGCAGGCGGCGATGCTCAACGTAGTGCGCGAACTGGTTTCGCGATATTCAGCGCATCCATCGTTCGGTGGCCTGGCGCTTCAGCTTTCGGCCGACGGGTATGCCCAGCTTCCGGGCGACGATTGGGGTTTCGACGACGCGACAGTCGCACGATTCGAGGCTGCCACCGGCACGCGCGTTCCCGGCGAAGGGGCGCTGCGGTTTGCCGAACGAGCGAAGTATCTGACCGGCCCGGGGCGCGAAGCGTGGCTCGGCTGGCGGGCGAGCGTCGTCGAGCAGTTCCACCGCAAGCTGGCCAGCGAGATCGCGGCCGTGCGTCCCAACGCGAAACTCTACCTGGCCGGCGGCACCATGCTCAAGAGTCGGCGTGCGCAATTCCGCCTTCGGCCGACGTTGCCCAAGCGAGCCCTGCTCGACGAGACGCTGTTGGAATTGGGGATCGAGGCCGAAGCCTATCGCGACGACGACAATCTGGTGCTGTTGCGGCCGCAACATCTGCGCCCGTCGTCCGGACCGCTGCACGCGCAAGCGTCTGACATGGAAATCAACGCGGCGCCGGAGATGGATCGTTTGTTCGCCGACGCCGCACTGCCGGCAACCCTGTTCTATCACGAACCGCAAAAAGCGCGGCTGACGAGTTTCGATCTGAAGAGCCCCTTCGGGCCGGCCAACACCTACATGTGGATGGTCTCGCAGATGTCGCCGTCCGGAGACCGCAACCGGCGACGATTCATCCACGCGCTGGCCGCGCTTGACGCGCAAACGATGTTCGACGGTGGCTGGCTATTGCCATTGGGTCAGGAAGGTTCGTTGCGAGAAGTGCTGAGCGTGTATCGCCAGTTGCCGAATCAAGCATTCGAGACCCTCGCTGGCGAGACGCAGCCGGTGACGATCCGCCGGCTGGTTCACGACGGGCAAACGTATGTGTACCTGGTCAACGACTCCCCTTGGAAGGTCGCGGTGTCGCTTGGCGTCGGGCTGCCGCCGGGCGTGACGATGGAACGATTGGGCGACTCGGCGGGCATCGGACCGTTGGAGTCCGGGCCGGGCGGGGCGCGTTGCACGATTTCGCTGGAACCGTACGACCTGGTCGCGGCCCGCTTTTCGGCGACGACGGTGCGCTTGGTTGATCCCCGCGTATCGGTGTCGGAAGATGTTCGCCGCGGGTTGCAGGCGCGGATCCAGGACTTGGGCGCACGGGTGGCGGCATTGAACAATCCGCAGCCCATGGCGCCGCTTGAGAATTGGGGCTTCGAGTTGCCGCAGCAAGGCGAGCAGATCGTCGGTTGGACGGCCAGCGCCGCGGCGGGCTCAAGCGTCGCAATTGACACGGCACACAGGCACGACGGGGAGCACTCGATTCGGCTGACAGGCGGCGGGCCGTCCGCGTCGATCGTCAGCGCACCGTTCGATCCTCCGCGGACCGGCCGCATCGCGATCGACTTGTGGCTGCGCACCGGCCGGCAGGGAATGCCGTCGGTCCGCATCGCTTTGGAAGGAGAACACGAAGACGGCAAGTTCAATCCGTACGGCATGATTCCACCGGTTGGTCCGGAGCGCGTCGAAGCCGACGGCTGGGTCCACTACCATTTCCCAATCGACGACGTTCCTAGCGAAGGTTTGTCGGCACTGCGCGTGCGGCTCGATCTGCTGAGCGCCGGCGAAGTCTGGCTCGACGAAATACGCGTCTTCGATCTTCCGTTTACGCCGTCGGAGCGGTTCGAGCTGTCGAAGTTGATCACGTTGGCCAGCGTCAAGCTCGAGTCGGGGCAATATGCCGACTGCCTGCGGTTGCTGGAAGGCTACTGGCCGCAGTTCCTGGTGGCCAACGTACCGCTTGCACAAACCGCGGCGCCGATCGCCGACAAGCCGGCCGAGCCGCCGGCGCGCGGTGAGCCAGAGAGTAAGCCGGACATGCTCGAGAGCCTCAAAGAGTATCTGCCGAGGTTTCCGCGCCGGTAGTGCGCGTGCTGCGCGGCATTGCCGTCTGGCGGAATCTGCGTTAGCCCGGCGGCCAACTCATCTGTCGTCCGCCGATCAGATGGAAGTGCAGGTGGTCGACCGTTTGTCCGCCGTGACCACCGCAGTTGACCACCACGCGGTAGCCATCGCCCAGCTCGAGCTGATCGGCAATCTTGCGGATGACGACCATCAGGTGTCCGACAAGCGGCGCGTCTTCCTCGGCGATCTCACGAATCGACGGGATCTCCTTGCGCGGAATCACGACGACGTGCGTCGGACCTTGCGGCGCGATGTCGTGAAACGCAAGGCACAGGTCGTCTTCGTGGACTATCTTGGCCGGAATTTCGCCGTCGATGATCCGCTTGAAGATCGTTTTCTCAGCCATGCGCGCGGTCCTTGAGCGGCGGTCGCGAATTACGGCTCGGGCGAACTCAATGCCGGCTGGCCGAGCGGGATGCCCTCGTCGACGAGCATCATCGGAATCGCGTCGACGATCGGATACAAAACGGTCTGATCGCCGCGTAACAGTCCCCCTTCCAGCGGGCGATCGAGGACACGATCGGCCCGGTTCTTGACTGCACGTCGGTCGATGGCCTGGTTGATCCTTGCCACCAGCTCGCTGCTAGCAATCGAGACCGGCGAGCGGTCCTCGGGACACACGAGCATTTCCAACAGTTCGTCGGGAATCATTGCCTGCTTAGCGGTTTACGTGTTTTCGAAGGCGTCGTGCCGCCAACGAAGGCGCAGCGAACGTACCCCCAGCGTGCCGCAATCAGACCCGTTTGGCAAGGGCCCCCGAACGGGAATTTCCAGCCGGTTAAGCGTCGCGGTCTCAAGCGCTTGTGGCAGCAACACCGATAACAACGACGAGGGGCGATGGCATCCCGGTTGTCGCGCCACTTGGAACAGAAGCACTCGCCTTTCGCTGTCGCGACCCTGACAGCGGCGTCTTGCTCGGGAGGATTTGAGCCATGCACCGAACTCAATGGATTGCGGCCGCGCTGGCGATTACCGCGCTGACCGGCGGCACGCTCCGCGCCGACGATGTCGAGTACATCCACAAGGATGGAATCAAGTATCAGCGCATTCGTCAGGTGACGCAGCGACCGATCAGCGAGACGCACTACGAGTCGCAGGAGTACACAAAGTACAACCCCCGCTACACGACCGAGTATCAGGAAGTGGAGCGAACCTACCAGGTGCCGGTCACCGAGCAGCAATGGGTGCCCGGCTATCAGCGGACGCTGAACATCTTTGCTCCGCCGGTGCTGTCGTATCGGTTGATGCCGGTGACGCGATGGGAAACACGCGTTCACACCGTGCGCGTGCCGGTCACGCGGCAAGACTACGTGCCGGAGAAGGTGGTTCGCCAGGTCCCAATCACCACGCAGCGACTTGCGCAGGAAGAGCACACGCACCTGATTCCGATCGGGCCGTCGACCGACGGCACCCGCATGGCGGACCGCAATGCGGCGATCGGCGGCTCACAACTCGATGGCGATCCCCCACGGCAGAGCAGCGGCGGAATCTGGCGCAACGGCGCGCAATAGCCGGTTGCCTGCCGAACGACGGCCGACCAAGATCCCCAGCGCAATGAAAAACGCGGAGCAACCGTGCTCCGCGTTTTTTCGTATCCGCCAGTTCTCTGCGCGAGGTCAGCCCGCGACACTCGATCACTTGCCGGACGTCTTGGTCGTGCGCTGCGTTCGGCTGCGGCGCTTCGTCTTTGCCTGACCCCATTCCTTGGTCAGTGCCTCGAACACTTCTGGCGATTCGTACCGGACGATGTTCTTGCCCTCGGGCATGGGGCCGATCAGTCCACGCAAAACCGGTTGGCCGCGCAGCCCAAGATCCGTGCTGCAATCGTCGACGCCGATCTGCGTGTGAACGCGTAACAGTGACTCCTGTTTGCTGTAGTCGCGAATGTGAATTTCACCATCCGTGCCGCGCGTTACGATCCGAAACGTGTCTTTGCTCATGAAACGGGGGTCCCCAAGGACGAGGGTGCAAACATCGGTACACCCAGATATCGGCTGGCGTATCGCTCTTGGGGTAAGCATTTCACGGACAGCGACACAGCGATTCAGACCGCGAAAACCGGCACATGCGTCGTGTGCCACGCGAGGCGTTCCCGCCGCTACCGATCGCTGCCGGCAGGACCAGTTGGAACGATTCGACCGCCTACTATTGGGCAGTTCCCGCCGGTTTTTCCGTCCCGGTCGTGGTTAGGGTTTGCAGCAGCATCTGCAGCAAGACGTGCATATCCGTACTGGTCAAGATGCCCACCGCGCGGTCGCCGTCGACCACCGGCAGGCAGCTAATCCCATGGTTGACCATTTCGACGATCGCCTCGGTCACCGGCGTTTGCCGGCCCACCGTGACCAGGTCGGTGCTCATGATCTCGCCGGTCAGAATGCCCTCGAGTACTTCCTTGTACGCTGTGCCCGGGCCCATCATCCGCAGCACGTCTCGATCGCTGATCAGCCCGATCAGCCGACCCTTGTCGTCGGAAACGAGCAAGTGGCGAAAACGGCGGTCGTGAAACATCTCGACCAGCTCGGGCAACGTCGTCTCGGCCGAGACGCAGACCGGGTCGGCAGTCATCGCGTGTTCGACCAGCATGGTCCGTCCGCGCGTGTTCTGCCACAGCGATTCGAGCGCAGCCAACAACTGAATGCGCTTGCCGTCGAAACGATTCATGACGTCGACGTCTCCACCCAACGCAGACCGTGGAAAAAGGGGCTGCGCGCCCCTGTGCATGTGAAGCCTACGTCGTGGGTAGTTGTCTGCAAACGTCGCGTCGGCCGGCCCAGCCGCTACAAGCGGCACAGGCCTACCCGGACGCGGCTAGCGAGGCTTGAGGCTTGAGTAGTAGGGGCTAGGGGCTAGGGATTCGGGGCGTGAGGCTTGTGGCGCTGGCGTTCGCGGGACCAAGTTACTTGCAACGCCGAACCAAGGAATTGCCCGTGCGCATCGCCGCGGCTTCAGGGGAGGATGCGGCCTAGTCGACCGACCGGACGCATGGACCACCGTTGCCCGTTTGGCCGGCGAATAGTAGATTGTGGGAAGTCCCGGAGGGTACGCGAACTGGCTAGCAGCCTGACTCGAAATCAGGTGCCCCGCAAGGGGTTGTGGGTTCGAATCCCATGCCCTCCGCTTTCGTAGAACCCGTAGCCCCGCCAAGAGTTGCGGGGCTTTTCTTTTGCGCTGCGTGAGATCCGAAAGCCGCGCCAAGGGTGGCTCAATGTAGCCAAGCTGTAGCCAATCTCGGGATGGCTACGCCGTGGACGTCGGTGGATGTGCCGGAAACGCAAGGACACTCGCGCAAAAGGCCTGCCTGTACGACAATGGACGGCCTCGGATGGTCAAGGGCCGAGTAACGACATCTTCGTCCCACATGAATCGCGATCCGCTCCATCAAGAAATTGTCCAGGCCCTTGCGGGAAGCCTGGATGGAAATACGTTTGAGCGATGCGCGCAGGACCTGCTCGGCGATGCTTACCGGAACCTTGCTCCAGTCGTCGGCGGTAGCGACTCTGGCATGGACGGCGCGTTCGGGACAGCTGAAGGCGCCTTTCCGTTGGTCTGCACTGTTCGAGAAGACGTGATCGGGAACTTCCGTGCGAATATCCAGACCTACCTCGCTGAAAAGCAAGGTCCAAGGCGAGTCGTCGTCGCAACGTCTCAAGCACTCACGACCGCAAAGCGACAGAACCTAGAGGAAGAGGCTGCAAAACTCGGAGTCACGATTGTAAATATCCACGATGCCGCCTATTTCGCCGATCGGCTCTACAGGCACGGGGCGTGGCGACTCCAATTGCTGGGAATCACGGGCAATCCACCTGCCTTGTCGACATTCCCGCTCGTGGGTCGCTTCGTGCGACCCGAGATTCTCGTCGGCAGAGACCAGGACCTTGAGTGGCTGCAGCACGCGCAAGGTGACCTCCTGCTCGTTGGTCACCCCGGATCAGGCAAGACGTACTTGCATCAAAATCTCGCCGCGCAGGGTCTTTGCCTGTTTGCCGTAGATCCTTCGCGCCAAAGGCTTGCTGAAGCCATTCGTGAGCAGCAGCCGTCGATCGTCGTTGTTGATGACGCACACATTCATATTGCGCTCGTCGAGGAGTTGATGCACCTGCGCGCTGAACTGGGAGCAAGCTTTCAGATCCATGCCAACTGTTGGCCACTCCACATGGCTGGCGTTCAAAAACTCTTGCGCGTACCGACCACTAGCGTTCGCACCCTCCAACCGCTCCGACGCCAGGAAGTCCTTGATCTGATCAAGAAATCAGGTATCGCTGGGCCCGACTGGCTTTTGCATACATTGATCCAACAGTCGGACGGCAAGCCGGGTCTTGCGATGGCGCTCATTGAGTCGTGCAAGACAGAGGATATCTCGCGCATCTGGAGTGGAGAGGCAGCCACCGAACAGTTAGTGGGAAACTTGCGACTCGTCCGCGGCGAAAAGGATCGGTGTATCCTCGCCGCCTTTGCAGTGGGAGGCGACATTGGCATGTCGTTCCGCGATGTGTCGGGGACTCTGAACGTGCCCGAGCTTGAGCTGAAGCAAGTTACAGCCGACTTGGGGTCCGGGGGTCTGGTTGAGGAAGTCGGCGAGGACCGGCTTCAGGTTCGGCCGCCAGCGATTCGGCCCGTGCTCGTCCGGGACGTTTTCTATTGCGGCGCAAGCGCTCTGGATATCACTCCCCTCTTGAGCCACTCCCGGTCGGCTGCGGCCACGGCTGCGGTTTTGCTGAGTGCACAACAACGGGGTGCCAATATTGACCGGGGTCTGCTCGAGGCATTCGTGCGCGCCGCCGGTACAAGTGACATTTGGGAGCACTTTGCTTGGGTCGATGAGCAATGCACGCTGACGACTCTTGACAAGTATCCTGAGCAAGTATGCAATGCCGCGCCAGGGCTCCTGCACTATTCGCCCAGCCGCGCACTTGACGCGCTCCTCGATGCCGACAAGGCGACCCAGATTCAGCAAGCTGGCGCCGTTGAGCACCCTCGCCGCCGGATCGGAGAATGGCTGTTTCCATTTGACGCCGAACCACAAGTAACGGTGGAGCGGCGGCTCGCTCTTATTGCCGTGCTCGAAGAACGCGTTCGGCAAAGAAAAGTCGGTAAGGGCGAGTCTTTTACGTGGGCATTGGCCGAGATCCTTCAACCAGCCTTTGACATCGCCAGAACTTCGCCGGGCGATAATCGACAGATTCAATGCATCCGAGGCGTCGCGTCGCATGCGATTTTGACGGAGATCGCAGCGCTCTGGCCTCGGGTAAAGGAACTATTCCGGCACGTGCCGAACTCGGCAGCGCACATTTTCTTTGCTCGACTCGAAGACTGGTGCCTTCCCCAACGGCTTTCGTTCCACGCTCCGGTTCCTGAAGAGACCTATCAATTGATCCAGCGGAGCGGTCAACAAATGTTGGCCGACATTCTCAAAATGCCGCAATGCAATCGAGCTTGGCGCACGCGGGCGGCGACGATCGCTCGGTGGGCGGAACTCGACTCGGAAGTCTCCGTGGACTCCACGTTTGACGCCGTTTTCGCCGACCGCGACCATGCCCAGAACTGGGAAGAAGAAGAGAAAAGGCGGACCGCCGAATTGCAAGAGGTTGCAAACAACCTCGTTAGGGGCTCACGGGCCGAGGTAATTCAGTACCTGGACGAGATTCGGGCTGAGGCAACCGAGTTTGGCTATCGCAATCCAAACGGCCATCTTTGGGTGATCTATCACCACATTGGAACTACCTGCAAGGATCCGCGAGACTGGCTCGATGCGCTGGTCGCAAGGAGCTCCCCCAGCGAGTTCGTTGCCCCGTTTGTCGACCGTCTGTCGACCGAGGATTCAGGTCAGTACGAAGCGGCCCTTCATCATCTGCTCCAACTCCCAGAATATCAGCGGCTTGCCATCGTTCGCGTACTGCGACTCTCAAAAGGGAATGAATCTCTGCTCTCCTCTGCTCTTGCGCTCCTAAATGATCCTGAACTCGTTGAGCATCTTTGGCTGCGAGACAGCGGCATCCCGTTGGAGGTCGTGGCAAGGATTCTGAAGCATCCCAATCCGTGGGTTCGCGGTGCAGCGGCGATAGGCGAATGGCAGCGCGAACCTGCCGGCACAGTCCGCCCTGAACTCGAACGGCAATGGCGTCTCGCCATTCGCGATGTCGGGCCGAACCATTACGCGTTGAAAGACATCTTCGAGCAGGACTCGACCCTGGCCTTTGGATGGCTTGAGGCTCAGTTGCGCGCTGATCGTCACCTGTCAATGCACGATCAGGCATTTCATGCCGCTTGCAAAGCCATCAACCGTGAGCAACGTGCCCAATTGCTCCGCCTGTTCACGCGCAAGAACTACAGCGATGAGTGCTTTGATTTGGTGATGGGCGAGGAGACCGATCTATTCGCTGAATGGTTGCAGTACCAGGTGGACGCATACCTTCGATTACGGCCACTAGACCGGGATGTCGGTCCGCGCTGGGAGCAGATGGCACTACTTGCGCTCGAGGCGGGTGCATCCCCCAATGATTTGGCGGATCACTGCATGCCGAGTTTTACGGGAGTTATGTGGGGACCTTTTTCCCAGTACTTTCTGGAACGAATCCCGGCCTACGAAACGCTCGTAAATCACGCTGATCCCCGCTTTAGACCGGCTGGGCAACGTGGGCTGGATTCAATGCGGGCCGATGCAGAGCGTGAACTGCAACGTGAGCGACGAGAGGAAATCTACGGCGAGTAGCGAAAACTCACGCTCGACGCCTGGACTTCGCAGGCTTTCGCGGGGGCTGCATCAGCGCATCCAGCTTACCGGCTGCCTCGCGCTGCAACGTCGGAACGACGTGGGAATAGATGTCGAGTGTGATCCCGATCTGCGAGTGGCCGAGGCGTTCCTGGACCACCTTGGGATGGACGCCGGCGGCGAGCAGCAGCGTGGCCGAGGTGTGCCGTAGGTCGTGGAAGCGGATGGCGGGAAGATCGGCCGCCAACAGCAGCGGCTTGAAGTGGTTCGCTTGAAAATGGCTGCGTCGCAGCGGTCCGCCTGTCGAGTTGCAGAATACCCATGGCTCTCTTGCAAAACCTTCGCGGACCGATTGGGCCCGATGTTTCGTGAGAGCTTCGACCACGAACTGCGGCAGATCGACGCGACGGCGGCTCTTGGGCGTCTTGGGCTCGGCCAGGGAAAGCTTTCCGTTGATCTCGATCAACGTGCTGCGGACATTGATCGCGCGGCCCTTGAGATCGACGTCGGGCCACTGTAGGCCAAAGATCTCGCCAAGCCGCATCCCGGTGCCGATTGCCACCACGTAAAGCGCGTTCAACCGGTCGCCCTTGGCGGCTTCCAAGAACTGTTGGACCTGCTCGGCGCTGAGCGGCGAAATCTGGCGCTTGGGCACCCGCGGCGGGTCGATCGCGTCACAGGGGTTCCGGGCGATCAGGCCCCAGCGGAGCGCCTGCTTGAGAGCCCGGCGTAGAACGGCGTGGCTTAGCTGGCGTACGCGGGGGCCTACGCCATCCCGTTCCATGTCAGCGTACAGCCGCTGGATGTGGACGGGGTTCAAGATGGCCAAGGTCGTGCCGCCTATTCGTGGATCGATGTGATTCTTGATGATGCCCTTGTAGCTGTAGTAGGTCGTCTGGCGGACTGACGGTCGAGCGGCATCCTCGACCCAGCGTTCCAAGAGGGTCGACAACCGCATGCGGCTGGGCTCAACGAACGTGCCGTCCATTCGTGTCGCTTGGACTTTGCTGAGCTTCTTGGCGACTTCCTCTTTGGTGATGCCGAAAATCGTCTTGCGGATCCGCTTACCACTCGCCGCGTAACCGGCACTATACGTGGCACACCAGGTGCCGTCGGTCCGCTGGTAGATTGACCCTTCCCCACGTCCGCGCCGTGCGCGTGGCATTCCTCAGTCCTCCCCGAGCCATTTCTTGAGCGTGGCCATATCTGACCCCGTTGCCTTAGCGATCGCCCGCAGCGTTTTACCCGCTTGCCGCATTTCTGCGGCTTTCTTTTGGCGACGGCGCATGGCCCGGCTACGGCAAGCATCTGAGCAGTACCGCCGGTCCGCCCGGTTCACGTCGGGCGACATCTCCATCGCACGGCCGCAGACGTCGCAGGCCCGGTAGGTCTTGTTGCCGGCGATCGACGAGGCGAACTGGAACCAGAGGGCCCCCAGCAGGTTGTTTGGTCGCGTGACGAGCTGGTACTTGCCATCGGGCCAGTCCAGCATGGTCTGGGCACCGAGTGCCAAGAGCCGATTGTTGACGGCATAAACGACGTACGATTGTGCGGCACGTAGCGGAGTTCCGCGCTGGGCAACCGCCGTGGCTCCGGTCTCGACCGTCAACTCGGCGCCCGAATGCTCGCTGACCCGCCGCCTCTGTCGCAGCCAAGGCTTGTACTCAAGGACCGTGTCGACGTAGGGGAACTCGACCACGCCGGAATTGTCGGCCTTGAAGAGCTCAACAAGCTCACCCTTCAGTTTGCGGCGCCTTACCGCATCCCAAACCTGGATCAAAAACCGCATCGTACGGACCTCGAACTCCCACTCCTCGAATCGCTCTTGTTCCTCGCCCCAGAGCGGACCACGACGGGTGGCAAAATCGAGAATCTGCTCCGGCGTGGGCTCCATGGCCGCGAAGTTGCGGAACAGCGCAGCGTCTTCCTCCGTGGGTAGGACGACCCTGCGGTTCGTCAGCTCAGGGCGTTTGCCAACCAGTGCGAGCCGCGGCGTGTCGTCGCCACGTGGGTTCCACGGTGGCCGGATGCGCCGCACGTATCCCCGCCGATCCGAGGGTTCGACCCACTCGTACCCCTCGCCGTTCAGGGCGGCTTCGTACGTCATCAGGTCGGTCATCTTGGTGCTCCAGGTATGCCACGGCTATATTATGGATAAATGTATTGAACGTCAAGGAGCGATCAATACAATTTTCTTCGTGGTAGCCGTGATGGCACCACGGCATACAGGACGTCCCAGTACCCCGAGAAGGAAGCCATGAGCACTTCCAAGTTGTCCGCCGAAAGCCAGTTGATCCGCGTCACCGAGGTCGCCCGTCATCTGAGCCTCAGCCGCAGCAAGATCTACCAGATGATGGATCGCGGAGAATTGCCCTACGTGAAGCTTGGCAAAAGTCGCCGGGTCCGCTGGCCCGACGTTGAGCGGCTCGTAGAAGCGAACACGATCTCCCGGTCCTAGGCCCGGTCGTCTATTTCTTGAAGCTGCGACTCACCCGGATTCCGGCCATGGATGATCGTGACCCCCGCTGTCTGTCCGAAGCGCTGGCCCTGGCTGCGCGGGGTTGGCCTGTCTTTCCGCTGCACCATGCCATCGACGGGGCGTGCAGCTGCGTAAAGGCCGATTGCACGAGCATCGGCAAGCACCCCCGGACCAAGAACGGGCTCAAGAACGCCACGTCCGACGAGAATCGGATCAGGTCCTGGTTTCGAAAATGGCCTGCGGCCAACGTCGGGACCCTGACGGGCGAATCATCTGGCATCGTGGTCATCGACGTGGACCCTCGGCACGGTGGAACAGAATCGTTGGCGGCACTCGCACAAGAGTATGGTCACCTTCCGCCAACCGTCGAATCACTGACCGGTGGCGGCGGGTGCCATCTGATCTTTGCTCATCCGAGAAGTGCTGTTGGAAACCGATCCAACGTTCGACCGGGAATCGACGTGCGGGCGGACGGCGGCTACATCGTGGCGCCGCCGAGCGTCCACGCGACCGGCAATCGATACAGATGGCGAGACGCGTGTGGGCCGCACGAGATCCAACTCGCACCTCTTCCCGGGTGGCTTCTGAAGTTGATCCAACAACCGGCATCCACCGGGAAGCAGGAGCCGCGGGCGGTCGCGCCGACATTAGCACGCGACGATCGCATGGCACGCTGCCTGCAAGCGATCTTGAGAATCCGCACGGCCGACCACAAAGACGGGAGCAAGCGACTATTTGCCGTGGCGTGCCGCTGCGTTGAGTTCGATCTGTTGGACACCGAGGCCGTGGAGTGCATACGTGCCTACCATTCGGCTCGTCCGTTTCCTAAGTCGTGGTCCGACGACGATCTGCTGGCCCGGATACGGGATGCCGAGAAACGGGTCGAGCGCGGCAAGCTTCTGCGCGGCTGTGGTGCCCGGACAAACAGCATACCGCGCAGTTTTGGAGACGGGACGTACCAGGTAACCGACACTGGCACGATCTGGATGAAGGAGACAAAAGATGGCGCGGTTGCCGTGCCATTGATGAACTTCTCGTCCAAGATCATCGCCGAAGAGCTGCGCGACGATGGGGTCGAGCAGCGGCTTGCGTTTGAGATCGAGACGAAGCGCAAGGGCCAAGTACAGACGTTTGTCATACAGGCGACCCGTTTTGCGGCCATGAACTGGGCCACCGAGAACCTGGGGGCCGGCGCCATTCTGTACCCGGGTTTTGGGACCAAGGATCATGCCCGTTGCGCAATCCAGATGTTGTCTGGAGACATCCCTCGTCGGACCGTGTACGCGCACCTGGGTTGGCGAGAGTTTGATGGTCAATGGGCCTATCTGCATGGCGGTGGGGCGATCACTTCGCAGACCCCAGTACGGGCCGCTGTCGACTTGCCGGCAGCGTTGCAACGCTATGTCTTGCCGGACTTGCTCGAGGGCGATGACCTGCGGGCGGCAGTGCGGGCCAGTATGGCGGTCCTCGACGTGGCCCCTGATGTGATCACGGTACCCGTCTGGCTGGCCGTATGGCGGTCGGTGCTGGTGGCGGCCGACTTCTCGATTTTCGCCTGCGGCCAAACGGGCAGCGGGAAGTCGGAGCTTGCGGCGCTTGTACAACAGCATTTTGGTGCGGGCCTCGATGCGCGGCATTTGCCAGCCAGCTGGTCGTCGACCGGGAATTCACTCGAGGCGCTAGCGTTCGCGGCAAAAGACGCATTGCTCGTGGTGGATGACTTTGCGCCAAGCGGCACCACAGCGGACATTGCCCGCTTTCATCGGGACGCCGATCGATTGCTTCGCGGTCAGGGCAATCAGTCAGGACGAGCTCGCCTTACTTCTGATGCACAACTGCGGCAGAGCAAACCGCCACGCGGATTGATCCTGTCGACCGGCGAGGACGTGCCCCGTGGCCATTCAGTGCGTGCCCGCGCGCTGATCGTCGAGATGCCACCGAGCGGAATGGACTGGACGCGACTCACAGTCTGCCAACGGGCTGCGTCTAACGGCGTCTATGCCGCGGCACTAACTGCGTTCGTGCGGTGGATCGCGACGCATCGTACTCAGATCCTCGCCGAGCGCAATACGCACATCGCTAGCCTGCGAAGCAAAACACAGTCGCATACCACACATAAACGGACCCCCAGTATCATTGCCGAGCTTGCCTGGGCCGCAGCGTTGTTCGATCAATTCGTGACGGAGATTGGCGTGCTTGCAAAGCCGGGGACGGCGGCGGGCGGGCTACTCGATCGGTGTTGGGCCGCATTGCTGGAAGCTGCCCAATTACAATCCGACCATCACACGGCGGCTGATCCTGTACGAAGATTCCAGGAGTTGTTGACCAGCGCCGTCACGTCGGGACGTGCGCACGTTGCTTCGACGGATGGGGGCGCGCCGGACAACGCCAGCGCATGGGGTTGGCGCGAACGGATCACGGGAAACCATCGGTTCGAGCAACTTGAATGGCAGCCACAAGGCGACCGGATCGGATGGGTTGACGGTGATGATCTGTTGCTCAATGCGGATGCCGCCTATCGGGCAGCTCAGCAAATGACGGCCGGTGACGGACTGCCGGTACAACCACGGACTCTCTGGAAGCGGATGCACGAACGTGGACTACTTCGGCAAACGGACCTACCGCATTTAAAGATCCAGAAGACCGTCGAGGGCACGCGACGCAGAGTTCTGTCGTTGGAAACGGCGTATCTAGCGCCAGAAGTGGGGCAACTGGGGCATGTGGGGGCACGACCAACCGAATGCCGGTCAAAACGGCCATTGTTGCCCCACTTCCGTGCCCCACTCCGCACCAGCGCCAGAGATTAGTGGGGCAGAAAACTGGGGCAGTACCCCTGAAAACGTCGGCGAAGACGGGCTGCCGCCCCAGTAGCCCCACTTGCCCCAGTCCTGGAGACATACACCATGCCCGAGTTGCAGGTGCTCAGATGAAGACTGAATCGCGAGAACTCTCCGACATCCAGCCCTACCCGGGCAACCCGCGGCAGAATGACGACGCCATCGAGGCAGTCGCCGTCTCAATCCGCGAGTTCGGCTTCCGCCAGCCGATCGTCGTGGACAGTGATGGCACGATCGTATGCGGGCATACGCGGTGGAAGGCAGCGCAGAAGCTCGGCCTCGAGAAGGTGCCAGTCCATGTGGCCACAGACCTTTCGCCGGCGCAAATCAAGGCGTATCGGCTCGCCGATAACCGGACAGCGCAGATTGCTGATTGGGACTACGAGTTGCTTCCGATCGAACTCAGCGAGTTGCAGGATATGGATTTCGATCTCGGACTTTTGGGATTCGATCAGGAGGAGCTGGCCAAGTTGCTAGGCTCGGAATTGAAGGAAGGCAATTGCGACCCGGACGAAGTTCCCGAGCTACCCGACGAGGCGACGACGCAGCCGGGCGATCTATGGGTTCTTGGCGACCACCGACTGCTGTGCGGGAACTCAGCCGAGTCTGAGCACGTCGACCGGCTGCTGGATGGTGCGACCGTTCACTTGGTCGACACCGACCCGCCATACAACGTGCGAGTCGAGCCGCGCAGCAACAACGCGATCGCCGCCGGGTTGAGCTCATTCAGCGGGCCCAAGCATCGTCAGTCGCTCGATCTTGCTCGCCACCCCAAGAAATCAAAACCGACCGACAAGAAGCTGCGCCCCAAGGATCGACCTCTGGCCAACGATTTCGTCTCGGAGGAAGCATTCGATCAGCTGCTCCACGCTTGGTTCGGCAACATCGCTCGCGTACTGGAGCCGGGACGGGCGTTCTACATCTGGGGCGGCTACGCGAATCTTGGCAACTATCCACCAGTGCTCAAAGGCTGTGGTCTCTACTTCAGCCAGGGCATTGTGTGGGACAAACGGCATCCAGTTCTGACACGCAAGGACTTCATGGGCTGCTTTGAGATTGCCTTCTACGGCTGGAAAGAAGGGGCCGGTCACAAGTTCTTTGGACCCAACAATGCACTCGACCTTTGGCCGATCAAGAAGATTAACCCACAGAGTATGGTGCATCTGACGGAGAAGCCAGTCGAACTAGCGACTCGCGCAATTCAGTACTCCTCCCGCCCTGGTGAGAACGTCTTGGATCTGTTCGGCGGGAGCGGGAGCACACTGATCGCGGCAGAGCAGACGCAACGGCGGGCGTTCTCAATGGAACTCGACCCGCTGTACTGCGACGTAATCGTCCAACGCTGGGAGAAGTTCACGGGTCGAAAGGCAGAACGCGGTTAGGCGCGAGGCCGCCCACTTCCGACCTTGTTCAGAATCGGACAGGGATTGAGATTGACGACTATGAACTCTTCGATCGCGGCAGCCTCAAATGCGTGCTCTGCGGCCAAGCCAACTGTGGCGATGTATCTGACGCAAGCCGAAAGCCATTGGGGGTCTCGAATCAGTGCGCGACGTTGCGAATCGTATCCTATGCGTTTTCCCAGTCGCGATCCGATGTCGTTAGAAAAGGATGCTTTGCCGACGTATACCAACTCTTTTTCATTGTTGAGCAAGAAGTACACGCCTGGTTTGTCGGCGTTTGGATATTCATCCGGCCAGTCTTCCCGCAAGTCGTACAACGATGAGATTTGCAGCCGACCTAGCCACGGCCGCGGATACCGTTTGTCAAGATCATCAAGCAGCCGTTGGACGTGGGTCAGCGTCAGCATTCTTGGGCTCCTCGTACAGCCGCGGATTGTACCTGTCAGGATGGGCCAAACAAACGACTCGAGACCCGACTCGTTCCTTCACCGGGCGTTCGCAACAAACCGCCACATGAACCCGGTGTTTGGCCGGTGTGGCCACCGGCGGCAAGAATTGGCCGTTGACGCCACCAACCAAGAAACGCCCCGACGTCGGCGACGTGGGGCGTTCGGTGGGAACGCGTGGTGGGCGCTACCCGTTGAGGGCGAACTTGCCACGACCGGTTTTCTTGAATCGGGCACCCTTCCCCTTTGCGCTGATCTCTCGAAGGATGGCGCTATAGAGTGTGGCCCAGGGTGTTTTTCCGTTGGGGCTCTTCCAAAGACCTTTGGCTCGCATCGCGTCGATCATTTGCTTGACGTTCAGCGGCTCCTTCGAACCTGCCAACACGTGAGCGGCGCTGTCCACCGCCGACATCTTGCTCGACGCTTTGGGAACCTTCGGATTCGCTGCAGTTTTCGTCGGCTTTTTCGGTGCGCGCTTGGTGGTCTTCTTCTTCACGGTCATCGTTCGTCTCCTGTTTCCGAGAAGCTGATCGGGCGCCGAACATCGACGTCTCACAGGCCACGACAGTTACCTCGTTGCGCGCGAAACATCCAGTCAATTCGGTTCGTTGATTTTGGGCCGCGCCCCCCGGGGGCCGTAGGTACTTCCGGGCGACTGTGAAACGCTCGGGTTCCCGTCGCCGCAGGTCTTGTACAAACAACAGGCAGATTCCGGGTAAGTAAGTAATCATGCCCGACTCCCCCGCCAAACCGCCGTCCGCCGATGCCGCAGCCCGGGTCGATGCTGATCTGGTATCCCGGGCCTACCGCAAAGTCATGGACCGTCAGGAACTTACCGCGCCGGAGCGGGCGGCGCTTAAGCGGCACGAACGAGAAAAAGAAGAGCGTCTGCGCTGGCAGTACTACGGTTCCATTCCGCAAAAGCACTGGCGAGCGATGTCCGCTCGCCAGACCAAGGTGATCAATGAACAGGCCCAGCGGTACGGGATTCCATTTGGTGGCTCCAGAATCAATCTCCCCGCTGTTGTCCGTGCGCTGCATGATTTCCTGGCGGAAAATGCTCAGAAACTAGCACGCGACGACGACCCGCTGATGCAAGGAACAGGCAGTCCGGCCTTGGAGCGCTATCGGGAAGAACGGGCTGCCATGGCCCGGCTCGATCGGCTAGAACGAGAACAGAATCTAATCCCGCGCGGCGAGGTTCGCGAAGCGCTGGGCCGGATCGCGGCGATCCTGCGCGGTGCCGGCGATGTCCTGCAGCGTGAGGCCGGGCGGGCAGCGTTCGAGATCCTGTGTGAAGCGCTAGACGACGCGCAGCGGGAAATCGATCGAGCCTTCGGAAAGGGCGCCGATGACCCTCCCCACGAGCCAGCACCCGACGCGAAGTGACCTGGCGTGGTTCCTCAACCAGGCCCGCCCTCGGCGATTGCGCTCGATGCGGGATTTCGCCGAGCAGGAAATCGTGATCCCCGACGGTCCGTTCCTTGGCCGACGGTTCCGTTGTCATCGGCAGCCCTACACGGGACTGTGGTTCGACGCTGTTGACTCTGGCCACTGGCCTCGGTGTGTGGCTACTGGTCCTACGCAGTCGGGCAAGACGCTTTCGTGTTTTGTGATTCCACTGTTGTACCACCTGTTTGAAATGGCCGAGACGGTGATTTGCGGCCTGCCCGATATGGATATGGCAGCCGACAAGTGGCGGGAGGACATCCTGCCGGCGATCGAGCAGTCGCGGTTCCGTGAGTTGTTGCCGCGGCGTGGTGGCGGCAGCCGCGGTGGACGCGTGGAGTCGCTGCAATTCGGAAACGGCGCGACGCTGAAGTTCATGTCGGGCGGCGGGAGTGACAAGAGCCGCGCTGGTTTCACATCTCGAGTGGTGGTGATCACGGAAACCGACGGCATGGACCAACCCGGGGCAACGAGCCGCGAAAGCGACAAGATCACGCAGCTTGAGGCCCGCACGCGGGCCTACGGCAGCCGCAAGCGGATCTACATGGAGTGCACGGTCAGCACCGAGGAGGGGCGGACCTGGCAAGAGTATCAGCAGGGTACACGCGGCCGGATCGTGCTGCCGTGTCCTTATTGTCGGAGTTGGGTCAGTCCAGAGCGCGAGCATCTCACCGGCTGGCAGGGCGCCGAAAACCAAGCGGCCGCGCGGGATGCTGGAGCATTCTCCTGTCCGGCCTGCGGTGAAATCTGGAGTGCGGAGGACCGGGTTGACGCGAATCGGCAATCGCGATTACTGCACGGGGACCAAGCGATCGATGAAAGCGGGGGCATCACTGGCGAAGTTCCGGCTAGCGATACCCTCGGGTTCCGCTGGTCGGCTGTAAACAACCTGTTCCTTTCGCCGGGTGAGCTGGCTGCCGATGAATGGCGCTCAGGCCGGGCCTTTGATGAAGAGAATGCGGAACGCGAGATGCGGCAGTTCGTGTGGTGCTTGCCGGTGGCACCCGCAAAATGGAGTGAGTCGGCGCTGGTGCCCCACGAACTGACTGCGCGCATCGTCGATTTGCCCCGCGGGATCGTTCCGAGCTCGGCTCAATGGCTGACCGCCGCGGTCGACCTTGGGAAATACCTGGCTCACTGGATTCTGGTGGGCTGGTCGCCAGATGCCGTGGGTCACATCGTCGACTACGGCCGGTTGGAGGTCGCTAGCAACGACCTGGGCGTCGAAAAAGCAATCCTGCTTGCGCTGCGGGAGTTTCGCGATACGGCGAGCGAAGGTTGGCCCGTGGGCACCGCAACCGGCCAGCGGTTCGTCCCACAGCAAGTCTGGATCGACGCCGGATATATGACGCCGGTCGTGTACGCGTTTTGCCGGGAAGCCGGCGAACGCTTTCGTCCGGCGCTGGGTCGGGGAGCTACCCAGCAGCACCGTCAGTGGTACAACCGGCCGACCCGAACCGGTTCAGTTGTGCGGTACATCGGAGAGGCGTTCCATTGCAATTGGCTGTTGGCCGAATGGTTGTACGTTGCGGAGGTTGATGCAGATCACTGGAAAAGTTGGGTCCACCAGCGGCTCTCCACGCCGCTGGATAGTCCCGGCACGATGACACTGTTTCAAGCCGATCCTGAAGTGCACCTGGCATTGGCCAAGCACCTGACTGCCGAAAAGAAGACGGAACAATTCGTGGCGGGCAAAGGCGTCGTGGTGCAATGGGAGCGGCTTCGTAGGCAGAACCACTGGTTCGATGCGCTCTACACCGCGTGCGCTGCTGGGCACTTGTGCGGAGTGCGGTTGGTAGACGAGGCACCGAAGAAGCCCTCGCCCTATCAGCGCCCCCCGGCCGGGGAAATTGCGGAGGAAGGTCGGTCAGGCTTTGACTGGCCGCGGGTGCACCGTTGGTGATATCAGGGAAGGATCTTGGCCCCTTGGGAAACCGCAACTGAAGCCGTGGACCGATCGTTCGTGCGAGCAAGGTCTAATGCAGGCCGCAAGCAACGCCGCAGGCAGCTGCTCGCTCAACGCGCGCTACGACGCTTGCGTTGCCGCGTATTGTGCTGGTACGCGCCCGATCGAGGAGGATTGTTTGCCCTGTCACGGCGATAGCGATAGGCTGACCTCAAGCCGAGCTCGTGGCGGTCAGCGAGCAAGAGCTGTCAAAGAGCGCGAGAATGAGACTCTGTGGACGCCTGGTCAATGTTGCGGATCTGTCCCGAGAAGATCGGCGACAAATGCTCGAATTGATGGATCGGCACTACGACAACGTCGTGCCCGAAAGCTCGCACCCCGACGTTGGATTCTATGTCGTGCAGAAAGAGATTCCACGCGATTGCCGTAACGTCGGCATCTGAATTGCGCCAACAGAGCAACGTCGTCATGCTCGCGCCAGTAGTGCCTCCCATACTTCGCGTCCGTTGCCCAAATAGAGCGCATAGGTAAGGATCGCCTCGACGCCGGCGCTTGCTTCCGTCGGATCGGCAATCCCGAGACATTGAAGGTCCTTGGCGTTCAGACCATGCAGTCGACGGACCTGGTCGCACACGGCAATCTTCCGTAGACCCAGCGATTCAGTCACGGCTTTGATCGGGACGTTGCCCTGGGAATTGATGCGGTCCTTGATCCGCACCGCATCGAGGCACCTGCTGACGACCCCGAACTGCAAGTCATTGCGCAGACGTGCGCGCATTTCCTTGAGCGCCTTGAGGATCAGCGCTCCCCACGCAGCGCGCCCTCCGACGGATACGAACTCAGCCAGCGATGCCATGAATCCTCGCCCCATGATGTGAGCGAAATGGGCTTCGTCCGCGCGGTCCAAAAATGTAAGCGCATCCGCCCGAAACGCCTGGGCGAGAAGGTAGTGCCGATACCGCTCACGGGAGGATTGTTGGGCGGTAGCGAAGGTCAGTATCGTAAATCCAGCGATGCCATCGTCGTTCGGCTCGATTTCCAGCACCAGCGTGTCGGGCTCTTGAAGGAACGCAAACAGTTCTTTCTCGGAAATGTTCTCAACAAGTCCATGCACCCCGGACGTCGGATCGCATACACGCGCGACAAGCTCTCGGTCGTCGAAGTAGGCTTCCCTGTAGAGTCGCAACAGTCGACTAGCTGTTTGCAGCGTTGGCGGCGCGATGCGAACTCGGTCGCAGACATGGTGGAGTTTGTCCTGCTCGTGACGATGCTTTCCCATTCCGGAACTTCCTGACTCAGGACACTGCAAGGTACGCCGAAACCGAGCCGCGGCACCTTGCGCATACTACGTCCCGAGATTGGTGCGTGCAAGAAACGCTCATGTGAAGCCTGCGCTTGGCAGACCCATGTGAACAACTGGTGAATCGATCCGCCGGTCCGGTGCAACGTCATTGCTTCTACCCGAAATACCACGCGACGGATCGCCCGCGCGACTTCGGATGGAAAACCTCACGATGGGCTTTGGCCGACAGAGGTCGCGCGTCGCCTGTCTGCCAGAATCCCGGAATTGTTGACACTGATCGCACCTTACCATAGTTTGCCAGCGACGGGCGTCGTTGCATTGCACGTGAGTATCCCAGCTTGGACCGACCTGCGCAATGATGCGTTATGCATTCAAGGCGGATTCGCTTCAAAAACATCTCGACCACGCCCAGTGGTGGCCGCCGGAGATCCTAAGGCAGCATCAAGCCGGCTTGCTGGTGCAACTCATCCGGCACGCGAAAACAAACGTCCCGTGGTACGCAGATCGGCTGGACGAAGGCATCTTATCGGCCGACGGCAAGCTCGATCTCGACGCTTGGCGCGCCGTGCCATTGCTGACGCGAAGCGAAATCCGTCGAGCAGGTAGCGCACTGCACAGCTCGCAACTCCCGCCCGAGCATGGGCGCGTGTCGCAACAGCAAACGAGCGGATCGACCGGCGAACCGCTTGTCATCCAAACAACTGAATTGACGCGCCGCGTGTGGATCGCCAACACGCTCCGCAAGCATTCCTGGCAGGGCACTGATCTGGACAAGAAACTGGCGGTGATACGACGCCGAATTGACGACGGAGCCGACCCGCCGGACGGTGTGACGCTGTCAACCTGGGGAACGGCGACCGTGGGACGTGTCCCGACAGGTCCGTGCGTCGTGCTGAGCGTCACCAGCACCACGAGCCAGCAGGCCGAATGGCTTGCGCGGGAGCAACCCGATTACTTGCAGACCTTTCCATCGGTAGCGTTCGAGTTGGCTCGGCACGTTCAATCGCGGGGTCAGTCGCTAGAGAAGCTGCAACAAGTTTTGACCTTCGGTGAAGTGCTCGAACCCGCCGTGCGCAAAGCATGCCGCGATGCGTGGAACGCCGAGGTGGTGGACTCGTACTCGGCCAACGAGGTGGGGCACGTTGCCGTGCAGTGTGCATCGGATGGGCCATATCACGTGCAGGCAGAGCACCTGCTGGTCGAAGTGCTCGATAGCGACGGCAACCAGTGCGGTCGCGGTCAAACTGGTCGTGTGGTGGTTACCGACTTTTTTAATTATGCGATGCCGCTTCTGCGCTACGACATTGGCGACTACGCGACGGTCGGCGATGCATGCTCCTGTGGCCGAAACCTGCCGACGCTGCGCAACATCGTCGGCCGGCAGCGCAATATGTTTGTATTGCCCGGCGGTGAGACGATTTGGCCGGCCCTCAACGTCGACCCGCTGGAAGTCTTGGACGGGGAGCTTCCGATTCGGCAGTTTCAAGTCGCGCAGGTGAGTCACGGGCAACTCGAAGCGCGGCTCGTCTCCGACCGTCCGCTTAGTGAGGCCGAGCAGGGTGTGATTCGCACGATGCTGGCCGACGCGACAAGCGACGACTTCGACGTGCGCTTCACGTACGTCGACAAGATTCCGCGTGGCCCGACGGGAAAATTCGAAGATTTTCGCTGCGAGCTCGGGCGGCCCAACTAGCTCCGACCACGCGACACGCCTTTGACCGATCGGTCAAATGGCCGAATCGCCCTGCCGGGTGCCGACATCAGACTGGTCACTACGCGTTTCGCAGGCATGGTAACGGCGCAGTGACAATTCCCATTCTTGCTCTGGGAATTAGGCATGCCCTAGCTCGTAAACGACTTAGGGCATCAACTATGAGTAGCTCCGCTTTCAGGGGGAGTTGATTAGCGTGTCGTGGTAACGCGGTGCCATCGGAATCAGATGATATTCGCTTGTTTACCCAGTTTCCTGAGTTAAACACATGGCGTTGTGTTGCCGTGTCCTGACGCCAATCCAGTTAACGATCAATGCGAAGGTGACGTTGAGCGCCGATTCCACCAGGCCCCCCAAGAAATCATTTGACATAGTAGGCGCTAGGGGTACAAATACGCCTAAAGTCACAGGTGAAAACGACCCATTCCCTCTCTCCAACCAATGGGTCGTCGATCAGCTTCGACTGATCTTGGGGCACACGAATCCCATTCACGCGAGGTTAACCTCATGCCGGCGCTACGGAAGTCGCGCGCCCGGTCCGGGCGCAGGGATCATCGGTACCGAGGCCTTCATCTCCAACCGCTTGAAGATCGGCGGCTGTTGGCCGTCGATTCGCTCTTCGACCGCGGCGTGTTGACGATCAAGTCCGACGCGGCCGACGCCATCGCACTGAGTTCCCAGAGCGGCCTGGCAAAGATCAACGGCGCCGTACCGTCAACCGGGGTTGTCGATGCGTCCACCGTGCATACGATCCACGTGCGGCCGGTCGCCGAGACTCAGTTCATCGATTTTTCTAACTTCGATCGATCGGCGTTTTCCGCGGTCGAGTATTTGGTATTCGCCAACGGTCCTTGGGTCGACCCGAGCGAAACACTCGATGTGATCAACGAAACTCTGGGCCCCGGATGGGAAGAAGCCCTCGGGATCACCGACCCGAAGGAATTCCTCGTCAATGGGGATTGGAGAGAGCCGCTGGCCAACGGGACACTGGCCGCCCAACTTACATCGGCCGGCTGGGGCAACGCCCACTCCCTGCTCAATCACATCGTCACCGAGTCTGGGCGCCGCGCGGTGATCCGTTCCGTGCGTCTGGCGTCGGCGGCGGATCTTGATGTGGACGTGCTCTACAACGGCCGACTCGAACTGCCATTCAAGAAGGGCTCTGTGGAACCGGTCGCCGAGCCGCTCTCGGCAAGTGGTGACGAAGGCGACGATCCTACGCTGTTCGTTTGGGATGCGGTGGTCACGGAGCCGGCGAGCCCACAGGACACCGTCGAGGTACTGATTCCGATCAGCATCGACGAAGGCGACGACCATCAGGGAGTGGATCTGGATTGGACGCTTAGCGACGTAACAGCTACACACCCCGCCGACTACGACTCTGCGGAGAACCCAGGCACGTTGACCGGAAGTCTGCATTTCGCGCCGGGTGTAACGTGGCTCCACGTCACGGCCGTGGTCAACGGCGACGACCTCTACGAACCGGACGAAACGTTTCAAATCTCGGTTTCCAACGTGACGGGGGTTGACGTTGGAGATTCGGACGGCGAGATAACAATTCACAACGCGCAGGACGACGCGGCACCGGATCTCACGATCAGCGACGCGCAGATCGACGAGCCGGAACTGGACGGACAATCGGGCGATATCGTCTTCACGGTGAGTTTGTCGGAGGCGAGTGAAGCCACGGCCTCCTTCACCTGGTCAACCGCGGACGACACTGCGACCGCCCCGGACGACTACGAAGCGCAAACCTCGCAAACGGTGACGATTCAGCCCGGCCAAACCGAGGCGCTCATCACGGTTACCGCCTATGGCGACAACGACGACGAGCTGGACGAGACGTTTTAGGTAAACCTGTCGAACGTTTCTCACGCCACCCTCGCGGATGCGCAAGGAATCGGCACGATCGTCGATACCGACCCACCGCCGATCGACGTCAGTGTCTCGGATGGCCAGGTCAACGAACCAGAAGATGCGGGCGATGGCGTCGACGTGCTATTCACCGTGTCACTGTCCGCGGCGAGCGCGTCTGCCGTCACGTTCGTTTGGGAAACCGACGATGGCACGGCGACCGGCAACTTCGACTACGATACCGTATCGCCCACGAACACCCTGACGTTTTCACCCGGGCAGACTGAGACACTGATTAGCGTTACGGTTCGCGGCGACGAAGTTCACGAACTGAACGAAACGTTTCAAATCCTGCTGTCTGAAGTGGACGGCGCGCAATGGGACAGTGTTGCCGGCGTTGGCACGATCCTTGACACCGACGACGAGCCCACGGCGTCCGCAGTGCCGAGCGCGGTGGACGAAGACGCAACAAGTGCCGCGGTTTCAGTCGTGCTGTCGCATCCCAGCAGCCAGCAGATCCTGGTTGGCTGGGAAACGCTGGACGGTACTGCCCACGACCCTGCCGACTACACATCCGCAACCGGTACCACCACGTTCGCACCTGGCGAAACGCTCCAGACCATCAACATCTCGATTGCCGACGATCAAGCGCCAGAGGCTGACGAGTTTTTCTATATCGCGCTGGGCGCGCTCAGCACGTACGGGCTTGCCGACGAGGAACCGTCGGTGGTTCGGGTTGTTGACGACGATCCAAGTACGATCACGTTTGCCGCCAACGGACCGTTCTCGGTTGACGAAAACAGTCCTGGAGGCACGTTCGTCCAAACACTTCAAACGGCCGTTGTTGATCTTGCCCCGGACGTCGGTTCGGTGCAATTCAGCATTACCGGGGGCAGCGGACAGAGCCAGTTTGTGATCGACCAAACGACCGGCGCGATTTCCGTCGCACCGTCCGCGGTGCTCGACTATGAAGGGACCAACAGTTTCGTCCTGGACGTGCTGGCCGAAGCTTCGCTTGATCCGACAACGAACGACACGACAAGCGTGACGATCAACGTTTTGGATCGCAATGAAGCTCCGGTCATTCAACCGGCCGGCCCGTTTGCGAAGAACGAGAACGATGCTGCAACCAACTTTGTTGGAGTCGTTCATGCATCGGATCCCGATATCAATGGGAAAGCGGGCTGGCAGTTCGACATCGTCACTGGTGATCCCAACGGTGACCTCTACGTCGATCCATTCGGCACTGTGGGCGCCGTGATACGAACCTCTTCAACCCTTAACCACGAAGTTACGTCCAGCTACAACCTCGAAGTCCGCGTGAGGGACGCTTCGGGTTTATCGGACACGACCTTCGTCACGGTCAATGTCGGCGACGTCGCCGAGCCCCCGGAGATCTGGGACCAGCAGTTCGACGTGCACGAGAATAGTCCGTTTGGCACGGTCGTCGGTTGGGTGCAGTCCATCAATGACGTGGGTGATTCGGTCACCTACAGCGTTTCCGACCCGGGCAACACGAGCGGCGTGTTTGCGCTCGATTCCACGGGGCGGATTACGGTTGTGGACGGCAGTCTGATCGATTTCGAGGATGCGACCCAGTACTCGTTCACAGTTGAGGTCAGCGATGGTGACTCGGCCTTCGCGTTGATCACGATTGTCGAGGCAGACATCAACGAGGCGCCCATCATCGATGACGATCCATCGATCGTATTCCAGATCGACGAAAACAGCGCGCAGGGGACTGTGCTGGGGCCGATTGTCGTCACCGATCCAGACACGGCAGACACGGTCACGCTATCGGTTGTTTCCGGCAACAGCGGACATCTGGGACCGGGTGTGTTTGGAATCGATCCGACGACGTGGAATCTTGTCGTCGCCGACCCAAGCCAGCTCGACTACGAGGTCCAGTCGACTTTCACGCTCGTCGTGCAGGCGCGCGACGACGGCACGGGGCGTCTAACCGACTCCGCTGAAGTGACGGTGAATCTGACCGACGTCGAGGAAGCACCCGTCGCGACCGGTGGCGATTTTAGCATTTCGGTGCCCACCGATCCGAACCCTGATCCAGACACGGAGATCGATGGCGTCTTCGTGGGTGTGGTACACGTGGAAGACCCGGACGAATCTGACGGGTATGGCAAGCCGCCCGGGGGCCCCGGCACAAGTACGTGGAGCTTTGCGATAACCGATGGGAATAGCGCGGGCGCGTTCTATGTCAATGATGTTGGGGAGATCCGAGTTCAAAGTACGTCCGCGCTGCGAACACTCGTTGTGCCGCCGGACGGACAAACGATTACGCTAACGGTGGAAGTGACCGACGAGAGCGACATATCGCTCAAGGACACGGCTTCTGTCGACGTGTTCATATCGGGGGTCCTCGCGCCTCCGTCGATCACGCTCGTATCGACGATTCGTGATTTGCATGGGTCGTACGACCACATAGTAGATCCGGAGGATCCCCTGTACCAACACTGGGACGATACGAATTCGCCAACCAAGAGTCACCCGGATTTCGAGAGAGATCCGTACGCGGCCAGCCCGGGTCTGGTGAACCGCATTCTTGGGTCGGACGGCAAACCCGTGTATTCGGGACTTGTCACGAATCCAACGATAATCGAGAGTGCCGAATCATTCAGCTCGTGGTACAACGACGACCCGCTCTACAACCGGCGCATGGAGCATTCATTGACGTTTGTGCGCGAGTTGTACGACGACCCAGGCACACCCGAGAACGACTCCGTGCTGGCCTACTGGTTCCGCGACACGAGCTTTTTTCCGGTCAACGGTAAGTTGTTCAATGAAGATGATCAGGATCCCAGTTATGAGCCGGCCATATCGGGCAACAATTACCACTTCACCTTAGAGTTGCACGCAACGTTTACGTACCGGGAAGGCACAAACCAACTCTTCGAGCTGACTAAATCGGACGATGACTTGTGGATCTTCATTAACGATCGGTTGGTCGTGGACATCGGGGGTGTTCATTCCGCCGCACACGGACTGGTCGATTTGGACGAGATTGCCGGCACGATTGGCCTTGAGGATGGCAAGACGTATCCGTTCGACATGTTCTGGGCGGAACGCCACACCCATGCGTCCAATCTCGCAGGCTTTACGACCATCGAGGATTTGACGTCGATCCCCCCGGGACATGTCATCGTCGAGGACAGCCGATTCGTTTCAACGATCGAGGAGGCAACTCCGGCCGGAACACCGATTTCTTTCTTGGTGCCGGACAATCCTCAGGGCATCTCGTTTTCGTATCAGGACCTCCAGTTTGACCTCGACGATCCGAGCTCGATCAATGATGCATTCGAGTTGGCGTTGGTCGACGAGCAGGGGCGATCCGTTGTTCCGACGATCGGGTTTGGCCGGGATGCATTCTTCAATCTCACCGAGGGCGAGAATCCCGTCCACGCCGTGGGCGCGAATGTGATCGAAGATCAAACGGTCGCGGTCGATATCTCGCACCTCACGCCCGGGACGCAAGTGTGGTTGGTTACGCGACTGATCAACAACGATGGTGTAGCTAACGGAATCGACGATACAGACACGCAGGTGCTCATCCCCGGCGGAGTCGAGTTCGTGACGCTTGAGGAAACCATCCCACCAAATACTCCCTTCGTCGAAAGCGACGGACTCGTGGTCGTCGAGGCAGAACACTTCACCAGCACGGAAGACGGCACCGGAGGGGCGTGGACACCGATCTTCGATATGGATGTTAGCTCCGGCCAGTTTATGCAGGTTCCGGAAAGCAATGATAACTTCAATACACAGGACACAACCAACGGAGAGCAACTCAACTACGCAATCGACTTTGCGACGACTGGCACGTATTACGTGTGGGTTCTGGGGCAGGGGCCAACCGAATCTGCCAACTCGATTCACGTGGGTTTGGACGGCGCGCGTGTCAATCCTACCGGTACGCACGTGAGCTTCCCGTCGGGCGGGGCCTGGACGTGGCAATCGGAAACGTCCGCGGCGCAGCCGATGCAGGTCAACGTGCAAACAACCGGCGTACATACGTTCAACGTCTGGATGCGCGAAGACGGTGTCGGCGTCGACAAGATTCTACTCACGCAAGACTCACTCTTTACTCCCACTGGACTCGGACCGGACGAGAGCCCGCGGCAAGCGGTGCCTCCAGCTTCACCGCCATCAACTCCGCTTCCGATACCTCCTGCGACGCCGGTTGAAGCAGACTTCGATGTGCTCTCGGACGTGACGATCGGCTACGACGCCGAGTACGGAATCACGAGTTGGAACGGCGGGTCCAACACGCTCTACGCGGGGCTGACGCTAACCAACAATGGGCGCCTAACCGTACGCGGCGATACTGCGCCGCTGCTCGTGGGCGTGACAAACGTAAGCCACCCATTGGTGCGACTGCGAAATGCCGACGGAATAACGCCCGAGGGAGTCACATACTACGACGTGTCACGTCTCGCGTTTTCCAGTGATGAACTGCTGGCGGAAAACGGCCACGTGATCGATGGCATCGAACTGGAATTCATCAATCCAAGCCGTGCCCAGTTCAGCTACGACCTGGTTGTACTAGGCGGATTGAATCGCGCGCCTGTCTTTACGTCCACCGCGGTGACCGAGGTGAATCTTGCCGCCGGTTCGACCGACTACCAGTACCAATCCGCGGCCGATGACCCCGACAATCCCGACCTGGCCGATCTGGAATATGAGTTGGTGGCCGGTCCTGGCTGGCTGGCGATCGACGAGGGGCTTCTATCAGGCACCCCGCCCGCGACGGTTGAGAATTACGATGTCGTGATACGGGTTACCGATCCCTTTGCTGCGTACGATGAGCAGTCGTTTACGATCCAAGTGATCGACGTGCCGAATCGTCCGCCCCGATTCAGAACCGATCCGGTCGTCGAGGCGTATGCTGGCGAAGTTTATTCCTATCCGTCGTTGGCGATCGATCCGGACAACGAGGATCTTGCTTATTCGGTCGACTTGTACCCGAACCCACCAGGCGATTTCCATATCGACCCGAACACAGGCGAGGTGACGTGGACTCCGCCGGAGTCCTTGATTGGCGAAACGGTGCCCGTGACGATCCGTGCGCAAGACGCAGGTGACCTGTTCGCGACTCAACCTTATAGTATTTACGTCCATCCGAATCCTGCGAATCGGCCGCCGGTCATCGTCAGCGACCCGGCGCGGAGCCACTACCTGCCCATCGCGCCCGTCGAGTTGCCGGATCCCGTCGATCCGCGTTCGCTGGCATTCTCGCTCGCCGACGGCCAATCGCGGGATTTCAACGTGTCATTGAACGTGGGCGCCGCGACGAGTCGGGCCGACATTGTGTTCATGGTGGACGAATCAAGCTCGATGGAATTCGCGCACGATTGGCTGGCATCCATCATTGATGAGTTCGACGCGGGGCTCGTGCAACAAGGGTTCACCGACGTGCACTACGGCCTCGTGGGCTTCGGAAAAAGCGATCCATGGCCCTATAGCTTCATCATCGACGTAGCCCTTCCTGGCAATGAGTCGCTGTTCGGTGACGCCGATCAATTGGTTGTCGCAATGGGTTCGCTTTCGGCCAATTCGGGCCGGTACGAAGATGGCTACGAAGCCATCGACTTTGTATTGACCGACTACGAATTCCGCACCGACGCGGTAGTGGCGCTAGTCCTCGTCACCGACGAAGACCGCGATGCGCTTGCGTTGAACGGAGACGGATCTCCGAAGATCGGCTATTCCGACGTGATCACGAGCTTGGCTCGCAACGCGTCGACCGTCACCGACGATATTACGCTGAACGTCGTAATCAGCGGCGAGTTGCACGCCGACGATACCGTAATGTCGGGGCAGCTCTCAGAATTCATCATCGGTGCCGGCACTTCGGCCGTCGAACCGCTCGCCCTGACACTCGAGCCGGAACAATCCGGGGGCATGACGCTTGCTTACCACGACAAGTCTGCTGACCCAATTCGACGCGTGATTGAGACGGTGGTCACAATCGAGGACGACGGGGTCGGCAAAGCGAACGCCTTTGTCGTACTCGACTACCAATCGGATACCAACTTCAAGTTTGCCGGCGTCGACATTGATAGCGACGAATGGGTGTTTGGCTACGTCGACGGAAATGGATGGAATAGCAGTTACAGCGGGGCCTTGTCGACGACGTTAGCGGCCGGCCAGATGATCGACTTGGCCGTCGAAGTCGACGTCACCGCGGGCGGAGACGTTTCGGTTGCGCGTGTGCGAGTCAATCGAGTTGTAGAAGGCGAGTACGAGTTTAGTGATGAGATCGGCGGCCAGTTCGGGCTGGCAACCGACGATTCCAAGGCCACGTTCGCAAACTTCCGCTATGGAGCCATTAGCGTTAACTTTCCCGAAGCGCTACTTCCCAATTACTCGACAAGCTTCGGCGGCACGCGCGCCCTTGGGATCGGCCCGGACCACACCGGCTACCTACCCGACGCTAATGGCTCGTACGTCGAAGGCATCAATGGTCAGTATTTCCAAGTCGTACGAGGTTACGATTTCAAAACCTACAACGACTATGTCCGACTCGCTTGGCAAACGGGCGGATCGGTGTGGGATCTGAGTCAACTGCGCGAAGTCCCTCTCGGCGACCCGCTGTTAGACTCGTTTTCCGCGGCGTTCGTGGACGTGCTGACGCAAGACCTGCAGTACCCCCTATCCGTTGAGCTCGAGCTCAATGAAGACGAAGGCGACCTCGGTTTTAGCTACACGGACGATCCGATAGCGAATGACGGCAACTATGTTGCCACGTTTACCGGCGATGGACGAACACACGACTTTCGATTGCAGTTCGTCAACGAAGGAACGGTTCTTGGCGAGATCCCGGTTGCGATCAACGTCGCCTATACCTACGACCTTGCGGCGGTCGACCCCGACGACGACACTCCCTTGACGTTTAGCTGGACGCCGAACACGCCCACGCACGGTGCCGAACTGCAGGGCGATCAGGTCGTTTGGAACCCGGACACACCCGGTTTCTATCGATTCTCGGTAACGGTCACGGACCACCATGGCGGTTTTGACGTGCAAGAATGGACGGTCGAGGTCCTGGAAGAATCTGCTTCGAACAATCCGCCAACAATCGTCGAAGAGCCGACGGCTGGCGGACAGATTCGGCGCGATTGGCAGTACGAAGTGAACGCCACCGACCCCGATGGCGACACGCTGCGCTACTACCTGATCGACCACCCCACCACCGAAGAATCGCCTCCGGAGTTCATGACGATCGATCGCAATACGGGCGTGGTGCGCTGGACGCCGTCACTGGGCGAAGTTGGTCCGTTTCGTTTCGGCGTCTTGGCGGTTGACGGACGCGGAGGCGAAGCGACCGCTGGTTTCGAAGGCAATGTTACGTCTATCCCTTTACCCAACAGCGATCCTCGATTCGACTCGATCCCGGTCGAAACTGCGATTGTTGGTGAATCATACACCTACAACGCGCATGCCACGGACGCCGACGGCGACGCGCTTGCCTATTCGCTCGCAGTCGGGCCCTCCACCATGGTGGTCGACCCAGAGACTGGCGTCGTTCGTTGGAATCCGGTAATCACGGATCTGCACGCGCATGACGTCGTCATCATGGTGTCCGACGGTCGGGGCGGAGTTCGCACTCAGGGCTACCGGATTGACGTGGGAGTGCTCAACGAGTCGCCGGAGATTATCTCCACGCCCAACGGTCCGATCGGCCTGGGGGGAGAATGGGAGTACGAGCTTGAGGCACACGATCCCAACGGCGACGAGGTCGAGTACCGGTTGGTGACAGCGCCCGCCGGCATGGCCATCGTCGAAGTCGAAGGAAAACACTACCTTCAATGGATGCCGGCCGTAGAGGGCGAGTTCCGCGTCGAGGTTGTCGCGGACGATGGACGCGGTGGGCTGGGATTTCAGACATTTGTGCTCGGCGTGACGATCAATACGCCACCGGTGTTCACGTCAGTTCCTTCCGTGATCACGTTCCTTGGCAGCGAGTACAGCTATCCCCTTGCGTGGGATGATCCTGACGTTGGCGACGAAATCACCGTCTCCCTTAGCAGGGACTCGGAAGATCGGGGGATGTATCTCGATGACGACATACTTCGTTGGACACCAACCATCGCGGGGATTTATGACGTTGCCATTCGAGTCGTCGATCAAAGCGGACATGGCGAGTGGCAAGAGTATCCGCTGCTTGTGGTCGATGGCAGTGCAGTCAACGAGCCGCCCAACATAACGTCGATCCCGCTTGGGCCGGCGGTCGCCGATTCGCCCTACGTTTATCACGTCGAGGCATGGGATCCCAATGGCGACACGATCACCTTCGATCTGGACCAGGCCTCGAAGGACCGCGGAATGCAGATCGACCCGAATAGCGGAATGCTGACGTGGACACCGACGCTCGGCGGTTCGTATTACGTCGAGATAACCGCCTCGGACGGGCTGTTGAGCGACGTCCAGACGTTCCACTTGCCGGTCAACGACAACGCGCCGCCGGAATTCGACTCGCAGCCGGTGCATCGATTCGACATCACCGGCGGTACCTACACTTACGACGCCGACGCGACGGATCCAAATCCCGAGGACACGGTGACGTATTATCTCGACTCCGAGTCCGAAGCACGCGGGATGGCGATCGATACAGATGGCGTCGTTACCTGGGTGCCGGCGAACCCCGACGACTTGGGTACGGTTTGGGTAACGGTGACGGCCAAAGACGACAGCGGCGCGTCAGCAACGCAAACCTACGACCTGCTCGTCTACGACGGGACAAGCAATGGTGCTCCGATGATCAACGCAACTTCCGACGCCACCATTCAGGCGGGCCAACTCTACGAATACCAGGTAAAGGCCACGGACCCCGAGGGCGACCCGCTTACGTACGAGCTCGTCGGAGACTCGAACACGCCGTCGGATCTGACCATGGACGACCACGGCCTGGTTCGCTGGAGCACGACGGTCTACGACGTCAATCTCGACCCCAGCGCGACTCCGCATTTGTTCGGTGTAAGAGTACATGACGATCACGACAACATGTCCGAACTCAAGGTGTTTAGCATCACGGTCATTGCCGGTCCGCCGCGGAACACGCCGCCGCACATCACTTCGCTGCCGCTGGGGAGCGTCGCGCTGGGCAGCCGCTACGAATACCAGGCGACGGCAGTCGACGACGAGTCCGACGACTTCTCTTGGACCCTGGATGCGGGTCCGCACGGTATGTCGATCAACCGAGCCACCGGGTTCCTGACGTGGACGCCGAATTCCGCACAACTGGGAACGCACGAAGTCATCGTCCGCGTAACCGACGCGTCCGGCGCCGCTGAACAACAGATATTCGATGTGATCGCGCGATCGGTCAACCTGCCGCCCAGCATCGACACGGATCCAACGACACTGGCACTGGTCGGCGAGCAGTACACCTACGACATCAAGGCGAGCGATCCAGACAACCCGCTGGCCAAACTAGTCATCGATCTGGTGGGTACCCCGCCGGACGACGGATCGGGCAACGTCATGACGATCGAGCAGATCGCTCCCGGCGAAGCACGCCTGACCTGGACGCCCAGCGCCAGCGCGCTTGGCCCCAACAATCCCTATCGGGTGACTGTCCAGGTTTCCGACAACGCCGGCGGTTTCGCGTTTCAAGAATACGATTTGACCGCGACTGACGACGCTACCGAGACCAATCTGGCGCCGTTGATTACGTCCGACCCGGTCTATCTGGCCACGATCGGCGAAGACTACGAATACATCGTAGAAGCGAACGATCCGGATTCCGGTCCGGGCAGCCTGCATTATTCGCTGTCATCTCCGCCTACGGGAATGATCATCGATTCGATTAGCGGCGTCATTTCCTGGCCGGCGGCGGATGTTACGGCGGCGGGCGTGGGGCCGCATCCTGTGTCGGTCGTCGTGAGGGACGACGATGGAAACGGATTGGGGATGGTGCAAACGTTCACGCTGACCGTGCGCGCCAACGGGGCGCCCAGCATCACCTCGCCGCCGGTCACGACGATCAACGCGGGCAAGTTGTACAAGTACGACGTCATCGCCTCGGATCCCGACGGCGATCCGTTGGAATACGAGCTAACGCTCACCAACGGGACACCAACCAACGCACTGACGATCGACGAGTTCGGTCGGATCCGTTGGCAGACGACCACCGACGACGCGGGTAACACGATCAACTTCGACGTGGTCGTCAAGGACGCCTACGGGGCGTCGTCCACCCCGCAACAGATCCAAATCATACCGGCGAGCGACGACGTCGCTCCGGTTGTGGCCGTGTATGCCAGTCATTCCCAGATCCACCTCGACGGCGTCGTCACCTTCTTCGTGAGCGTTGTCGACGACGTCGACGGACGAAACGTGGACAACGTGCAGCTCTATGTTGACAACGTACCGAATCCCATTCCCGTCGGGCGCGACGGATTGGTCACGGTCGCCATGGATACCGCCGGCACGATCAACTTCCATGCCACCGCCGAAGATCTCACCGGCAACATGGGCACGTCGCCCACCGACAGTCTCTACGTTTATACGCCGGTCGATCCGAACAACCTGCCACCCGTCGTCAAGCTCACGGCACCGGCGAGCGACTTCGATATCACACAAACGGTCGAGATCTTCGGGATTGTCGACGACCCGGAAGATGACGCGGTGACGTATTCCCTCAGCCTGGTACCCACGGGCGCCGGCGGCCAGCCGGCCCGCATCGATCTGGGATCGTTCGCCGGCCAGCGCGGCGACGCAACCCTGCAAACTTCCGCCGCGCTCGGCGCACAGATCGATCCGTCAAGCCTTCCCAACGGCTCTTACTGGCTGGAATTGGTCGCCACCGACGGCAAGTCGCCGCCACAGGTGTCCTCGCAACTGATCACCATCGACAGCCAGTTCAAGCTCGGCAATTTCGCCCTGAGCTTCACCGACTTGCAGTCCTCCGTCGCCGGGCTGCCGTTGACCATCCGGCGCACCTACGACACGCTCCAGGCAAACAGAATCGGCGACTTCGGCTACGGCTGGTCGCTCGACATGATTTCCGGCAGCCTCGACATCCAGCTTTCGGACAATCCGAACAATAGCTATTGGGCCGGCTTCGGTATCGATCCAGCGCTGTTCAACGGTTCGCGGATGGTCGTCACGCTGCCCGACGGCCAACAGATCGGCTTTACCGCGGTGCCCATGCCCACCGACACGGGCGAAGCCGGCGGCGCGGGTGCGATCCTCGGATTGGCAGATATCTTCGCCCTGGGTTTCTTGCCCGACGAGGGGAACCTGGCCCGGCTCGATTTGGCCGGCACCGCCACCGACTACTTCTATCCACGGCAATACATCAATCGGTTCGATCCCAATCTGTTCAGCGAGGCGTACAAAAGCTTCGCGGTCGTTCTCGATCCGGAAACAGGCGAGTTCCGCGAGGTGACCACCGGGGCGCAATCCACGCTGGGGATTCCCAAGAATCCTTCGACGACCAACAACAACTACCGGCTCACCATGCCGGACCGCAGCAGGTATATCTTCGACTCCAAAACGGGCGAATTGCTCAGCTATACCGATCCGCAAGGCAACCGGCTCGTGTTCAACCGCGACAACGTGTTCAGCGTCAATTCGTCGGGCGAAGTCATCGACAGCGTCGAGATGCATCGCGACAGTTCCAACCGCGTTATCGAAGTCGTCGACGTAGACGGCCAGTCGATCCGGTACGAGTACGATCCGGTGACGGGCGACCTGCTGGCCGTGACCAATCGCGCCACCGAAACGACCCGGTTCGAGTACGACGTGGCGGCCACCAACCGTCCGCACTACCTGACCGGCATCGTTGATTCGCGCGGCGTCCGAGTGCTGGCCGCCAGCTTCGATCCGGGCACCGGACGGCTGTTGGGCCTGCAAGACGCCGCCGGCAATCCGGCCGGGTTCTCGTATTCGCTCGACTTGGGCGACGGCCGCTCGGTCGAGCAAGTCAGCGACGCCGACGGCAGCCCCACCGAAATCGTGCGCGACGCCCGCGGCAACGTCGAACGCAGCATCCAGCGCGTTGAGTACACGGCCGACGCAGGCACGAATCGCTACCTGGTCACCGTCTTCCGCTACGACGCGAACGACAACCAAACGCACGTCAGCGTTCCGGTCGAGGCCATCGGCGACGTCGATCGCTTTACCGTCGGTCTTGACTTCATCGGCGATCCGAACAACCTCGATTTCGACC
The DNA here is from genome assembly GCA_937952415.1 of uncultured Planctomycetaceae bacterium. GTDB lineage: Bacteria > Planctomycetota > Planctomycetia > Pirellulales > PALSA-1355 > CALFYT01. The sequence goes on from CALFYT010000104.1 coordinate 41,709, forward strand.
CGTCCGTCTGGGAAACGATTTCGGTCTACGACCAGGACGACAACCTGCTTTCCTCCACCGACGCGCTGGGCCACGCGACGTACTACGGCAACTTCGACAAGTATGGCAACCCTGCCACCATCACCGATGCGCTCGGCCGCGTCACGACCAACACGTTCTCCGAAGGCTTCCTCACGGCGACCAAGGATCCGGCCGACGGCATCACACAATTCGAATACAACATCGACGGAGGACTCTGGAAGACCCACCGCGTTGCCCCCAGCGGCGCGCTGATCACCAACGAGTTCATCCACGACGAGAAGGGCCGGTTGCTTTCCTCCATCGATCCGTCCGGCGTCAGCCGCCACTTCCGCTACGACGCGCGCGGCAACCAGGTCGTGTCGTTCTTCGAGTGGGACGATCCTTCGCCGGCCGCCGGCGGCGATGGAACCTCCGGCAACGGAACCATCGACACCACGCTGCTCACCCGGTCCGACTACGACCAGGAAGACCGCGTCACGCAGGTGCGGCAGTACACGCTGACCGGCACGTGGGACGGTACCCTATCCACGCTCGATCAGACCACGCCCGATTGGACAACCCAAACGTTCTACAACGCCGCCGGCCAGGTCGTGGAACAAGTCGACCAATTCGGCAGGCATACCTACACGCTGTTCGACGTCCGCGGCAACGCGATCGAAACGCGGACCGAGACCGAAAACTCCGCCGGTCAGCCACGCTGGCTGGTGACGCGCACGTTTTACGACGCCAACGGCCGCGTGGCGGCCAGCATGGACCCGATCATCGTCGCCAACGGGCTGGCCCCGACCGATTCGGGTTTCACGATCGACGACGACTCGCAGGACACGCCGCTGGCCGACCGCCGGGTCACGCGCACGATCTACGACCCGGCCGGGCGCGCCGTCGAAACGCAGCGGCTGGCCGGCGTCGAGATCGCGTTGGACGAAGACTCGACCGTCCCGAATGCCACGGTGCCGATCTACGAGACCATCTTCGTGGCTCCCACCGGTGCCGCGCTTGCCGCCGCGATCCGCAGCCGCAGCGAGACCCGCTTCGACGCAGCCGGTCGCGTGGCCCAGTCGATCACCTACGACACGACCGACCTGACCGATCCGCTGAACGAGGTCCTCAATCGGACCTGGTTCGAGTACGACGCCGCGGGGCGGCAATCGGCCGTCGTCCAAGCGGTCGACCTGAACAACGACGACACGCTCGACGTCACCTACACCAACGGCGTGCCCGACGGCGGGCCGGAGTTGATCCGCACGACCAGCCGTTACGACGCGGCCGGCCAGCTCGTGGCCCAGACCGACGCGCTGGGCAACACGACCTTGTTCGAATACGACGCGGCCGGGCGGCAATCGGCCGTCGTGCTGCCCAAGGTGCTCGATCCGGCCAGCGGCGACGTCATCCACGAACACCTGCGCAGCGAAACGGCCTACGACGTCCTGGGTCGCCGCGTCAGCCAGATCGAGAACCTCACCCAGTCCGACCCGAACGATCCCACGACGATCGACACCAGCGCCGCCCGGCAGACCGACTTCGGCTACAACGACGCGGGCCAGCTCACCGGCGTCACGCTGCCGGAGATCACCGACGGCACGACCGGGTCGATCACCGGCACCGCCGTGTACGCCTACCTCTACGACGTCTATGGCAACCAGACGCTCATCCGCGACCCGATGGACGACAATCACTCGGGTACGCTCAACAAAGAGACCGTCTTCACCTACGACGCGGCTGGGCGGCAGCTTTCGCGCACGCTGCCCGACGATTCGAGCGAGCGGTTCGAGTACGACGAGCACGGTCGTCAGACCTTGCACGTCGACTTCCGGGACCGGCACACGAAGTTCGTCTACGATTTGCAAACCAACCGGCTCGACTCGAGGGTATTCTACGCCGACGCGGCCGCCTACGCCGCCAATACCCCCAGTCAGACGATCTCGTACACCTACGACGCGCTGGACCGCGTGATCACGCTTGCCGACGACCTGGTGAGCGAAGCGACCGAAACTCGCAAGTACGACGCCGACGGCCGGCTCGTGCAGATCCAATCCGACCAGGGCTACTTGAACTACGCGTACGACGCCTTGGGTCAGCTAACCCGCACCTGGTCCAGCAAGGGACCGTCGGGCGCGCTACTGGCCGACGCGATCACCGACACGGGCTACACGTACGACGCGCTGGGCCGGCTGGAATCGGTCTCGGTCGTCGAGCGAAACGACGCCGGGCCACTGGCGGTGCCCGAGGTAACCGAGTATCGCTACGATGCCAATGGGAATCTGGACGTGGAGATCCGCCACGTTGATGCAACAACCGACTACGTGACGGACTACGTCCACGACGAGCTGAACCGGCTGACCGAGCTGCGGCACTTCGACGACGACAACGACGCGGTATACGAGCCGGGCGTCGACACGCTCTTGGCCGAGTATCTCTACACGCTACGGGCCGACGGGCTGCGCGTGCGGGCCGACGAGACCGACGCCAACGGCGATACCTCGTTCGATTGGGTCTATGACGAGCTTGGCCGGCTGACCGAGGAGACCTACGATGGGCCCGGCACGGCCGACGGCTACGTTGCCCGCTACGGCTTCGACCTGGCCAGCAACCGGGTGCACAAGGAAGTCGACCTGGGGAACGACGCCACGGTCGACGAGATCATTACGTACTTCCACGACGTGAACGACCGGCTGACCCGCGAAGAACGCGACGACCAGACACCGGCGGCCGCCGACACGACCACCTTCTACGACTACGACGCCACCGAGCAGACAAGCAAGAAGCAGTACGGCGGCCTGCACACGAGCGAGCCGACGGGCGACCCGGACTCCACCACGACCTACGAGTACAACCTGCAAGGCCGGCTTGAAAAGGTAACGGTCGACGACGGTACGTCGGTCACCGTGACCGACTATCTCTATAACGACGCCGGGGCGCGGATTCAAAAGACCGTCCAGGTCGACGGCGGCGTGGCCGTGGTGACCGAGTATCACATCGATCCACAGAACCACACCGGTTACGCCAAGGCAATCGAGGAGATCGTCGACGGTCAGCTCGAGCGGAGCTACGCGATCGGCCATGCGATCATCAGTCAGGCGCTGGCCGACGGCACGCTGTTCCAACTGTTGCACGACGGCCACGGCAGCACGCGGGCGCTATTGAACCCCGTCAGCGGGCAGATCGTCGAGCGCTACGCGTACGACGCCTACGGCGAGACGCTGGCGGGCACGGGTCTCACGTCGGCGGCGCTGGCGCAGACGACGTGGCTGTTCGCCGGCGACGGGCAGTTCGACCCGGCCAGCGGCCTGACCAACCACATCGCCCGCTGGCGCTCTGGCGGTCTGTTTCTCACGCTCGATCCCTTCCAGGGCAACCCTCAGGATCCGCTGAGCCTACACAAGTATCTGTACACGCACGGCAACCCCGTAGTTGGAACTGATCCGACGGGAGAGTCGCTGTTGGCCGAAATCAATATTTCCGCGGCGATACAGTTCTCCTTGGCAACGGTGAATTTCGTTTCGCTCGTGCATAGCACTTATTCCGCAATTCAGCACGGTGCAAATGCGTTTCATGCTTTTCAAAATGGCGAATTCTGGGATGGCTTGGTCCAGGTGGCAGCCGCTGCACTCAACGGCGGTTCGGCTGCATTGAGTGCCATCGGACTGCGCGCAAGCCTTACGCCACCCCCGTCATTGGGTGGGTTTGGTGCGGTAGCGGTTGCGGGTGCGGGAACAGCTAGTGCCGCTCTTTGGAAAATTTGGGTGGTAAATCCGGCGGCCGCGAAGTGGATGGTCCAGACAGTCGGCCCAGTGGTATTCAAAGGCTACCTACTGATGGCGTCGTCCAAGGAAGGGATTCAAAACCATCATAAGGTGCCGTACGGCAATTCAAAGTACGATTTTCAGAATCATCAGCTAGTCAGAAGAGCGGGCGTTAACTTGGAAAAAGACAGTCGCAATCAGATGCTGCTGGGCAACCATGCTGGACGTCATTCCACTACGTACTTGGATGACATACAATTACGTCTCGATAGGGCTTGGAAAGCGCTCAAAGACCGGCTCGGCGGACGAGTCAGCAAAAAGGCGGCAGACGACAAGTTCAAAGCAGTTGTCAATACAATTGAGCGCGATATTGGCAAAGGCACGCTTAAACCTTACAACACCAAAGAAGTATGGGTAGTGAAATAAGACCTCGCAGAGCACCGAAACGGTCAGACACGTTTTGGATACCGACGTATTATTCCAATACGCCGGATATGCGCCATGTGAGCGGATGGAAATGCGACACACATGAAGAGATGAGCTTTGAAGAGGCTGGTGAGAAGTTACTGGAAGGCGGCGACTTTGATGGCCAGTTTCCCTCCAGTCTGAAACTTTGGATCGACGACACGGCGGCCCCAATCGCAGACTATCTCGGCAATGCACTTAACTGGACAATCATGTCGGATCGGCTCGTACGTCACCTATGGGCGTTGATCGAGGATTGCGTGCAGATCTTTCCCGCACCGCTTTTCTTCAAGGACACAGAAACTCGCGTTCCCGGTTATCAAGTTGTCAACGTAACGAAGGTGCTCGACTGTGTCGATCGAGTTCGGTCCGTACCTTGGTACGATGACGAAGATGTGTTAGGCGGGTATTCCGAGCTGTGCATTGACGCTGCGAGAACCAATGGGGCGCATATTTTTCGATACTTGGTAACTCCCAACTATGTCTGCCCACGACCCGTGTGCACCTTCAACCTGGTCAATAGCCTTGTGGGAAAGGGGTTCAACGGCACGGCGTTTCGCCCGTGTATTTGCGCCGAAACTTAAACGGCGCCCGGTACAACTAAACAACTAAATTGCAACAAGGTTTTCGACACGCGTATAGCGGTCCAGCGATTGTTTACTACGCCGATTGGCGGGGTGGCAGTTGATTGATTTCCGGGGTTTCGAGGCAGCAGCGAGGACATACTGTGGTTCGCAAAGCGAACCGACGCGTAATTTTCGCGCTTGAGGCATGCTGCGTCGACCGTTGGTACGGATCGCCAGCGCACCGATCGCCGTATTGGCAGCGGCACGTCGCTACGCCGCGCGCTTGAGCGTTACGATTGGCAGGTGCTTTCGACCGGCGTGATAGCAGATTTCCAAGGTCAGTGCGGCGCCGGCCCTGCCGCGCGTTAGGGCCCAAGGCATTGCACAGGGAGAGCCGCGGGGCCAGCGTGAGCGCGGCCGTCATGTACAAATAGATTGCCAAAGCGAGGTCGGCACGTGTCGAGGATGGTTGTGCAGGGATTCCTGAGCGATTGGCCCCGGTACTATGGCGGCGTGCGGCCAAATTGCCGGTTCCGAATTGCCAATTCGAGAATTCGGCGCGCATAGCCAGCGTGCGACAGAATCGTAGCTGATCGAAGCATGGCTGCCGTCAGGCGGCGCGGCGATAGGTCTTGAGCAGTCCGCCGAGCCGAGACTCGCACTCAAGCTGCTCGATGCTCTCAATCAGTGGCGGCGCGTCGAATTCTTCGGCGCCGATCAGCCGATTGCCAATTCCTTGATGCGGCCGGCAGTCGTGGTAGTAGTCGACGAACTCGCTGACGATGTGGTCGAAGTGTGCCAAGCCGAACACGATGAAGTGATTGAGGACCTCGTGCTTCAGGCTCTGGATCCACCGCTCGATGAAGGCGTTCAAGTTCGGCGCTCGCGGGCCAACGGGTTTTACGTCGATGCCGCGGCGCGTGAACGCCCGGTCGACGTCGGACGTGTACCTGCCGTCGTGGTCACGAATGATGGTCTGACAGGGCAGCTTCTCTCGTTCGGCGTAGGCTGCGAATGCCCGCACTTGCGTTTTCATCCAGGTGGAGTTCGGTCGATAAGTCGCTGGCGTGGCGAATACGCGCCGCGTGCGCACATGGATGAAGGCCAACGCAAAGACTTGACGCGGACCACCGCGAGTCCATACCCGCTTGCTGAAGAAGTCGACCTGCCACAGCGTGTCGGCGTGGATCTTCAAGAACTGGCTCCAGGAGCCGCGGCACCGCTTGGGCCCTGGATCGAAGCCGTGCTCGACCAGGATGGTTCTGAACGACTGGCGGGAAATCTTGCCCACGCCGAGCTTCCGCAGTTCACCCAGTATCCGGCTGTAACCCCAGCCAGTGTCCTTGGCGATTTGCACGATCACTTCGCGAATCACCTGTGTGATCCGCGGTCGACCCTTGCGGTGTTTGACGGCTGCGGGATTCTCTTTGCGCAACCATCGACGGAACGTCGAATAGTCGACTTTGGTGATCAAGTGGCGTATGGCCGGGCCGAGCGCCTTACCCAGCTTGAGAAGCCTCGCACGTTCATCCGCCTTCAGGAAGATTCGCTGCCTGGGAACTCGTTTGCGGAGCATCTCGTTCTCGGCTTTGAGGAACTCGACTTGCCGCTGGAGGTCGTCGGCGGTGGAGCGGGCGAGTAAGAACAGCAGGGGCTGGTAAAGATTTCGCACGCCGATTGCATCCTGGCCTTGCTGGTGGATCGTGACCGTTCGGCAATCCATTTTCTACACGCACTGATGGCTGACACATGACTCGAATGTGTCACAAACGTGCATTTGTGCGAGCCACGTCGCGACCAGATTTTGCACTACTTGTGTCAATTTGCTGAAAAAAAGTGACATGGCCATTGACGCCTTCGTGGGGCGGCGCATTTTGAACCTCGATCAGCGATCCCAACGTCCCCAGCGAGGTGAGCCATGACAACAGCTGTCGTCGATGCAGCGACCAAGCAAAGCGCTGTTGGCTACGTTCGCATGTCAACCGACCGTCAGCACGAGAGTCCTGCACAGCAGCGTGCGTACATCTTGACTCTGGCTGCCAGAATCGGCTGCGAAGTCACAGCGTGGTACGAGGACCACGGGATTTCGGGCGACGACATTGCTCGGCGCACCGATTTTCAACGCATGATTGCCGACGCGCGCAACAACCAGTTTCAAAAGATTCTGTGTTGGTCCTTGGATCGCTTCGGACGATTTGATTCGATCGAAGCGGCAGAGTGGGTCGGACCACTACGCCGTGCAGGCATAAGGCTCGTAACGGTAGCTGAGGGTGAGATCGACTGGACCGAGACGAGTGGACGATTGATGTATTCGATTCAGCAAGAAGGAAAGCACACGGTCCTATTGGATCGCGCGCGGGACATCACGCGCGGAATTCAACGACGCGCGACGCGACCAGGTCATTGCCACGGCAGGACCCCCTACGGCTACGACAAACTCATTTTTGATGAACGTGGCATCTTACAGCGTCGTTTGACTTCGTCCGAAAGCTTCCTGAGACCAAAGACTTGGAGTGCGCGCCTGGATCCCACGAAGGACAAGGCAACAATCCGAAACATTCGCTGGATGTTCCAGGCGTTTGCCAACGGGCTCTCAAGTCATGAAATCTGCCACTCGCTTAATGCGCGCCGGCGGCCGTCACCCGCCAATGGGCGCTGGCGGCAAACAACCGTACGCACTATTCTTGCGAACCCGGTCTACTGTGGGGACCAAGTGTGGAACCGTCGACATTTGGGGAAGTACTTCGGCGTTCGTGATGGTCAAGTCGTGAAGGACGCGGCATTCGCGACAGCCCGTGAGGAGCAACGCACCAAGCGAGTATGCAATCCAGAACAGGACTGGGTCATCGTCCAGAACGATCATCCGGCGATTGTTGATAGAGAGCTTTTTCGCCGGGTGCAATTGCGTCTAGGGCCAATACGCCACAAGAGCCCCCGGAGACACGTGAACCCTGTGGCTCTATTGGTGTTCTGCGGCCACTGTGGCGCACACATGATTGCACAGTCTGCACGCAGCGGCGGTTCCACGAGTCGCCGCGAGTTTTGGCGAATCACCTGCCGCAGTGCGACGGAAATGGGGCGTATCGTTTGTCGCACCAGGTCAATCGATGAGAGACTGTTCCTTCTGTTTTTGCAGGGAGTTCTTCGCGAAAGAGTGGTCGATCGCCAATGCGAGGATAATCTTTGTGCGCAGTTCAACTCCCTGTCTGTTGCAAGCGAGAACGGCCCGCGCAACGGCCGGTGTTCCACTAGCACGGACGTAATCGGGCAGACCGTTCAACACTCGATCGCCGAGACAATGGCCGAACTAGCTCGAATCAGGGTTGCCTTGGAAGGAGACGAGCGCGATCTATTGCGTGCCGCAATGTTGACGCTTGTAAATCGGATCGAACTTTGGTTCGGTCGCCATCCGAGAATCCGGCGAGCGTCCAAGATATCCAGCGGCGTCATTCAACTACGGCCGCCTTTTCGTGATTCACGGACAGGTAACGATAGAATTGAATTCACGCGAGAGGAATTCGAATTGGCGACGGCCCCTCACAAGTTAAAACCTCACCGCGATCGTGGGCCAGATGGGCGATTTATTCGCACGAGTTGACCGAGGGAGTCGTGGCATACACCGTGCTGTCGGTTCCTCCGTCGTGCGTTTGGCGCCAGAGTAGATCGACAAACTCGGTCAGCAACTTCCGTTGCCCGTTCGCGAGCAACTCATCGACCTTGGCATGGATGTCATCCTGCGCATCGCGTTTGGCTCGCCGTTCAGCTTCCACCGTGATCGCGGCGAAGAACTCATCGGTTGAGACGCCCAGCCCAGTCGCGATTCGGTTCAGAGTACGGGCGTGCGGCTTCGTGCGTCCGCTCAGTATCCCTTTGACAGTGCGCTCGCAAGTGCCCGTCGCGCTGACGACCTCAGCTAAGGTCAATCCCGCCTGTGCCATAATGCGACGCAGGTTGACTGAGTAGACGCTCAGTTCTTGATCTGTGCGTGACATCGGGCGATAGTGTACATATGAGCACATATTGTGTCAAGTCGTTGTCGGCCGGTGCTTCTAAGACCTGCGTTTGACCCAAGCGCACGGTGAATCGCACCCGATCTGATCCCAATTCGCAGCCGAAACTTGGTCCCCGGTGTAGAGATGTCTCGGCGTTTCGTAACCATTCTTGAGGAACTTGGCCTGCCGCTCGAGGTCATCGGCTGTGGAATAGAGAGATCAAGAACAGGCAGGTCTAGTGGAAATTCGGCCCAGCGACAGAGCCCCAGAATCGCTGCTGTTCGCCCGCCAGTAGGCAACCTCGCTAGACACGGAAGGTGGTGAGGAGCGGCGCAGGCACACCGCAAAACCTGGTGAGCTTTGCGTTCAGGCGTGGCAGATCAGGACGGCACAGCAGACTGCGTTGGCTGGACTGCGTGGGCGCTCGCGCCGCTGCTATCTCGACAGGCAAGTTTTCGAGCGTGCAGAAAAACGGCCTAGCAGTGAACAGCCCAGACTCACATGGCTGCTATCCGGCGGGCGGCAGTTTCCTAACGGTTGCTTCCGGTTTGAGCCGGACCGAAAGAGACTCGAACTCGGTAAGTTCAAGCCGGACACCATGTTCTCGCAATCGCTCGCGCGTCTAGTTTCGAAGAGCGTTCTTTAAGGGGAGGATATTATGACATTGGTGGTGCAGGCACTGCGTGCCGCAGGAAGGCGCTCGACGTTGGAAAGAACCGCGATCCAAAGTTTGGCGGCACGGATGCGATTTGTAGCCAATCTGTAGCCAACACGCGGAACACTGGCGGACTTAGTGGACATTCGTGGAGACTCGCGGTCGCCACAAGGTGAAACGCGTGCGCGAGTTGGACGACGCTGGGAGTAATGGACACATGTCCAGATAGGACTCGAAATCAGGTGCCCCGCAAGGGGTTGTGGGTTCGAATCCCATGCCCTCCGCTTTCATCGAGTCCGCGCGGCCCCGCCCTGCTCCGTCGAGCCGCCGCGGGGCTTTTCTTGTGCGCTGGCTGGATGAGCAAGACGGCGCCGGCCCATCTCGCGCCGCAGGACCAGGACTAGTCAGTCGTGTCGCCAAGCTCGCGACGTAGGCGCATTAAAACGCGCGACTTGGCAACTCGTACCGTGCCCGGTTTCATCTTCAGGTCGGTGCCGACGTCCGTGGCGGTGCGTCCCTCGACGACGGTGCGCCAGAACGCCTGCCAGGTGCGTTCGTGGAACTCATCACGAATGGACTCAAGCGCCCTTAGCACCAGCTCGTCGAACAGCGGATCGTCGGAAGACGCTGTGTCGTCGACCGCGCCGGGATCCTGAATCTGTTGCATGTAGAGCGCGGCTTCCGTTCCGCCTCGTGCGGCAGGTTCACCGGCTCGGCGGCGAAAGTGATCGCGTACTTTGTTTCTGGTGATCGCTAACAACCATCCGCGGAAGCTATCGCTGGGTTTGTCCTTGCGAAATCGCTCGAGATGGCTTGCAACAGCCGAGAATACGTCCTGCATCAAGTCGCCCATGTCTTGTTCCGGCAGGCCCCACCTTCGGCACCACGACGCGACTAGCGGGGCATACAACCGCACAATGCGCTCCCAAGCGGATGGGTCGTCCATTCGCGCTCCGGCCAACAAGCTCCGCGACGTCGAGCCGCCCAAGCGCGGATGGTCGTCGGCATCGCCATTGGCCGTCATTGCGCCGCCCTTCGTCGATTTTGCGCAGTGACCGTAACAACGACGCTCAGCAACAGCACCAGCGACGAGATCGCCCCCATGAGCAGGAATGCACTTCGCAAGCCGGCCTGAGTATTGTCAATCTCACGCTCAAGCGGCCGTACTAGTTTTAGCACGCCCACAACTTCACCTTCTTTCCAGTCTTTCTTAGGGCTGAGGCTGTCGGGGTGGTTGTGGCACGCAATGCAGCTTTTCTCCATGTGGCGGGCCGTGTAGTACAGCAACATCCGCCGCCCATCCTCATCCACGAAGTGAGCGTACTCGGCCGGCGTGTCGTCGTTCGGTTTCGCCCGCGCTTCCAGCCATTCCAGCGCCGCCAGATCAAATTCGCTCTGCGGCCCGCCGTCCTTACGACTGGGCCACGGATAGCGACTGAACACGCGGACTTCCATGCCGGGACTGCGACGGCTAATGCGCTCGCCGAGATCAATCGCAAAAGTGGCCGGAAGCGGTAGCGAAGGATGCACGTGACGATAATTCTCCGTAATCGTGATGCTCGAGGTCCGGGGGTCGATATCGGATATCTCGTCGCTGTAAAAGCGCCATACCTCGTCAAGCATGTTCGCTTCCAGCCGTGCGCTCTCAAGTGCGGTTTGCCGCACGAAGAACTCCGCCAAACTCGAGAGATACCACAAGCCAGCCACAGAGCCGATCAGAACTGCCACCAGCACGCTGACGGCCAGCGGATATCGACGGCCCCAGCGCACAGTGCGCTCGAATGTGCCCATCGGCCGCGCCAGGATTGGCTGCCCCTTGGCAAATCGCTGCAGGTCTTCCGCCAATTCCCGCGCCGTTTGGTAGCGCCGTGACGGGGCTTTGCTGATCGCCTTCAGGCAGATCACTTCGAGGTCGCGAGGTACGTCGGGACGGACCGCGCGCGGAGGTCGCGGATCGTCCTCAATCACTTGGAGCAACAGCAGACGCCGGTTGCCGTGAAATGGACGCACACCGGTCAACATTTCGTATAGCACCACGCCCAGACTGTAGATATCGCTGCGAGCGTCGACCTGATGCGACGTACCTGCCGCTTGCTCCGGCGACATGTATGCTGGCGTCCCGAGCACGCGACCCTCGGAGGTCATGGTCCATTCGCCCGAGTCGCGTTTGGCCAGGCCGAAGTCCATCAAATGGGCCCGCCCCTCTCGGTCGATGATGATGTTTGACGGCTTGACGTCCCGATGGACCACTCCTTGCTCATGGGCGTACTGCAAGGCGTCGGCCAACTCAACACCGATGTTGGTGGTATCCTCGGGCGGCAACGGCCCGTCTTGCAATCGGCTCTCCAGCGTCACTCCATCGATGTACTCGCTAACGAGGAACCAAACGTTGTCTTCCGTCTGCGCGGTCTCGTGCATCGAGACGATCGACGGGTGCCTGAGTTGGGCGGCACTGCGGGCCTCACGGAGGAAGCGCTCCACCTCGTCCGGCGAGGCAAGGCTGCCGGCGCGCTGCACTTTGAGTGCGACAACTCGCTCCAATCGTGGATCCCACGCTTGAAACACATAGCCGAACGAGCCAACGCCCAACTCGGATCGGAGCTCAAATCGATCAAGGCACACCGGACCTTCGCTCAGGCGCCTGGCAAGTTCGCGTCCTACATCTGCCGTGATCCGCGAGCGAACGTGGCCCGACTTCGAGACACTTGCAAGAATCGCCTGACTCCAGGGATCCGCCCCCTTGTCGTCGACATGCACGCTTTCATCACGAGCGCCGTGCAGTCGCCCAAGCTGCGTTACGAGTTCGTCGGCAGAGTCTTCGAGTCGCTCCAACCGGTGCTGACAATCGACACAGCCTTCAACGTGGCCCGCCAGCGCATCGAATTGCGCCGGATCTCCCCGACCCAGGGAAAACTCGCGAAGCTGGGTCGAATCAGGACAAGATCGTTCCGCCACGAACGGCCTCCCGATAGAGCGGATAATTGCAGCCGCGCACGTCGGCGCGCGATCCTATCTATATTAACGGTCGGTCGTTACATCGGCCCGCTAAAAAATGGGTCCTGCCCGCAATCCGCTTGGTGTAACGCCGCCGCGTTCTAGAAAATAGGTGGATCGCCCCTACTGACTCGTAGCCCGCAACCCGATCGCAACTCGAAGGGAGTCCTGCAATGAATCGCAATAACCGTCGCGCGTTCCTGTCAGACGTTGGTCGCGGCATGTTGGCGGCCGGGCTGGGCACTTCGCTGGCCAGCGATCTGGGCTTTTCGACCGCCTTCGCGGATGACGGGCCCGATGCCATTCCGCTTGGTGAGTATGCCCCGCTCGTGGAATTGATGCGGAGCACTCCGGCCGACAAGCTCCAGCCGTTGCTGGCAAAGATGGTTCTCGACGGCAAATGCGATTTGAAGAAGCTAGTTGGTGCTGGGGCGTTGGCCAATGCCGTCACATTTGGTGGCTGTGACTATGTAGGGTTTCATACCGCGATGGCCCTGCTGCCCTCGCTGGAGATGAGCGGCTTGCTGCCCGACCGTCGCCAGCCACTCCCGGTATTGAAGGTCTTATATCGCAATTCGCAGCAAATCCAAAACGTCGGCGGCGCATCGAAAGCCACGCTCGAGGCCATTCACGCGGCCGAGCATGCCTCCACAGGTGATGTTGGCGTCCAGATCCGTGATGCGTGTCGCAAGCTCGATGCAACGCGCGGCGAGCAGTTGTTGGCCGGCGTCGGCGACTCGCCGCTTGACGCATTCAATGCACTGCAACCCGCGGTCCAGGATGATCTCAACGTCCACCGATTCGTATTCGCTCATCGTACTTACGGACTTGTGGGCCTGCTGGGTAAAGAATACTCATACTCAATGCTTCGCCAGTGCGTGCGGCTGTGCGCCGATCATGAACGCGATCATGTTGAAGGCAACCACCCCGAGTCACCAATTCGCGCACTCGTGCCGAAACTTCTTGACCAGTACAAGTTGGACGGCAAGCAGATCGGCAATCGTGATCCGGGCGATGCAGCGGTCGATGAGCTTAGCTTGGCAATTTTCGACGGGCCGCGCGAAAAAGCAGCCGAAGCTGCGGCGGCGGCCTTGGCCGACGGCATCGATCCAGAGGTGATCGGCGAAGCAATCTCGCTGGCGTCGAACTTGTGCGTGTTGCGCCAGGGAACGAAGAACTGGCGGACGCACGGAGATTCGGCCGGCGTTCATTCGTCCGACGCCACCAACGCCTGGCGGAACATGGTACGGATCGCGGAACCGCGGTATGCCGTGTCCGGACTGATTGTCGCCGCGTACTACGCCGGTCTTCAGACAACGGAGTTCCAGCAGCACCCCTACCCCACCGACGAGCATCGAACACTGGTGAAAGCGCGGGACGCGGCTGGGCTGCTCGCCGAAACAGAAGACGCCATTCGGCACAACGACCAGGGTCGCGCCTCGGCTGCGATGCAGATCTATGGCGAGAATGGCCACGATGTCGGGCCAGCACTCCAATTGATGCTCAAGTACGCCGTGAGCGAAGACGGTCGTCTTCACGGAGAAAAGTACTTTCACACGGTTCGCGAGGAATACCGAACAACTCGTCCGGCATTTCGGTGGCGACAGATCGTGGCACTGGCACGCGTCACCAGCAGCGCCTATGGCTACAACCGCGACGACAACCACGGATTCCGAGCAGCCGGCTACGAAGACGCCTGCAAATTGTTGGGCGTACCGGCGTAACATCGATTGATGGAAGCTCTCTCGGCGGCGTCGATCCCATGGACCACAGCGGATGGGCGTCGTACGCGGGCTTCGAGTACCGGCACTCCTGCCGGAAGCCGATGAGTGCTGGTCACGAACCAGGTCCGGCATTGGACGGTGGATGCGCCAATCTGTGCCCAACCTGGACACGGAAACGATCTGATTCCAGGGATTTTCGCACAGGTTCAAGTTGGTCGAAATCAGGTGCCCCGCAAGGGGTTGTGGGTTCGAATCCCATGCCCTCCGCTTTCATCGAGTCCGCGCGGCCCCGCCCTGCTCCGTCGAGCCGTCGCGGGGCTTTTCTTGTGCGCTCGCAAAGGGCCGGCATCATCACCCACGGCGGCCGGATGTAGCCAATCTCGGAATCGCTACGCCGCGTAGGTCGGTTCGACACCGTGCACGAATGTGCAAGTTCGCAATCCGCCGAATGCAATCAATCGGACGATGCGCCTCGCCGTCTCGAATTGCGATCAGAGTTACCTCCAACAGATAGCCCGATTGCGTCCAGACTGCCTTGCGAAGTCTCGATCGGGCAATGCGTCTTCGGGTATGGTACGATCGTTGCAGTAGACGCCTACTAGTCTTGCTTCTGGATCGAGATCTGACCGGCGGCTATATCGTGTTACGAAAAGCATGTTCTCGATCTGCACCACTCCTTGGAAAGTTCTCGATGATCCGTACGACGCTGCTGACGCTTTCGCTAGTCGTCATTTGTTCCATCGCCGCTGCTGAAGACAAGACGCCATTCCGAGCGGGAGCAGCGTCGGCCGTGGTGAACCCGCCTGTCGGTAGCTACATTGCTGGGGACGCGCAAGATCGCAAGTTCACCGGCGTGCACGATGATCTGTTTTCGAAAGCCGTGATCGTTCACGACGGCCAGTCAGCGGTGGCGTTCGTTGCGGTCGATTGTATCGGGTTGCTCTCGCATACGATCCAGCAGATTCAGCACGAGGCGGCCAAGCGAGCCAAACTTCCGGGACTGACGGCTGAGCGAATCATTGTCGCATCGACCCATTGTCACAACGGGCCAGACATCGTCGGACTGTGGGGCCCCGATTTGCAAACCAGCGGCGTCGACCCGAAGTATTTGGATCGGCTGATCGAAACCGTGGCGCGCCAAGTTCAGCGGGCTGCGGCTTCACTGGTGCCGGCTACCTTGCACACGGCGCAGATTCAAAGCAAAGTCGACTGGGTGCTCAACGAGTGCGAACCTGGTGAATTGGATCGCACGCTCACGGTGTTGAAACTGCAGTCAAACGACGGCACGTGCATCGCCACCATTACGAACTTCGCGTGCCATCCCACCATTCTCGATGGGGTCCACAATGTCGTCTCAGCGGATTGGGTCGGCGGTCTTTACCGAGGCATGTCCGAAAAGCTCGACGGAGAACATTTGTTCTTTCAGGGAGCGGTCGGCGGCTGGGTTCAGCCCGTCAAAGGGAATCGCAGCTTCGAGTTGGCGGACCGCTACGGCCGGGAAATCGCGGCAGAATCCCGGTCAGCACTCGAGCAGGCGACCACCGTTGCCAATCCGCGAATCGAGTTTGCCAGCACGACCATCTCGATTCCGGTACAGAACGAGGGTTGGAAGCAGCTTTCGCAAATTGGCGTGCTGCCCGTCAAAATCGGCGATAGCGTCGAGACTACTGTGGCGGCGGTCCGCATCGGCGACTTAGGCATCGCCACGCACCCCGGCGAGACGGCTCCCGAGCATTCACGCATCACCCGCGAAATGC
>CALFYT010000105.1 GCA_937952415.1 uncultured Planctomycetaceae bacterium
TGATTTGTAATCAGCAGGTTGTGGGTTCGAGTCCCTCCGCTAGCTCGTCAGCGCGGAACGGGACGAATCAATAGGACGTGGATTCGCAAGCGCGCAGCCACACGGCCTCCCAGAAATGATTTCAGGGGAATCACCCTGCCCATTAGTGCAAACGTCGTTTGGTCCGGTAAAAACCAGGGGGGTTTCCCGAGCGGTCAAAGGGGTCAGACTGTAAATCTGATGGCACAGCCTTCACAGGTTCGAATCCTGTACCCCCCATGCGAAAGCTGGGTTGTCGGTGGTGTGGTCGTCTGTGGTGTTCTGTCCGGTGCGCCGAATCCCGAAAGCGGGTGTAGCTCAATGGTAGAGCCATAGCCTTCCAAGCTAAAGACGAGGGTTCGATTCCCTTCACCCGCTCTCGAACAATCAACAAACACAACACAGACTGCCGCCAACGGCATACTTCGAGAATAAGTCGAGGAGAATCGTTCACACAGATGGTTTCGAATTCCGGCGCGCTCGAGTCGCCAACTATTGAGCCCGCACGGTACGCGATGAACTCGGGCTGCTGTAGCTCAGTTGGTAGAGCGCGTCCTTGGTAAGGACGAGGTCATGGGTCCGAGTCCCATCAGCAGCTTTCGAATACGACAACAGACAGTCAAGTAAATCGACCGTCACGTAAACCACGATTCAATGGACCTAGAGGAATAAGACCAGGGAGACAGAATGGCCAAGGACACTTTTGAACGCAAAAAGCCGCACGTCAACGTTGGAACCATCGGTCACATTGACCACGGCAAAACCACGCTGACCGGTGCCATCCTGGCAGTACAAGCCGCCAAAGGGCTGGCGAGCTTCAAGTCGTATGCCGACATCGCCAAGGGCGGTACCGTGCGCGACGAGACCAAGACGGTCACCATCGCCGTCAGCCACGTCGAGTACGAGTCCGACAACCGCCACTACGCCCACATTGACTGCCCCGGCCACGCCGACTTCATCAAGAACATGATTACCGGCGCGGCTCAGATGGACGGCGCGATCCTGGTTGTGTCGGCCGTCGACGGCCCGATGCCGCAAACCCGCGAACACATCCTGCTGGCCCGCCAGGTGGGCGTGCCGGCGCTGGTCGTCTTCTTGAACAAGGTCGACCTGGTCGACGATCCGGAACTGCTGGAATTGGTCGAACTGGAACTACGCGAGCTGCTGAGCCGTTACGGTTTCCCGGGCGACGAGATCCCGATCGTGCGCGGTGCCAGCAAGCCGGCGTACGATGCTCCGGAAGACGCCGAAGCAACCAAGTGCATCCAGGAATTGCTCGACGCGGTCGACAGCTATATCCCCGAGCCAGCACGCGAAGTCGACAAGCCGTTCTTGATGGCGGTCGAGGACGTCTTCTCGATCGAAGGCCGTGGTACGGTCTCGACCGGAAGAATCGAGCGGGGCATCGTCAAAGTCGGCGACGAAGTCGAGATCATCGGGCTGACGAACGCGCCGCGCAAGACTACTTGCACGGGCGTCGAAATGTTCAACAAGACACTCGACCAAGGACAGGCGGGCGACAACGTCGGCCTGTTGCTGCGGGGTATCAAACGCGACGAAATCGAGCGCGGCCAGGTGCTGGCCAAGCCCGGTTCGATCACGCCGCACACGAAATTCGAAGCCGAGGTCTACGTCCTGTCGAAGGAAGAAGGCGGCCGTCACACGCCGTTCTTCTCCGGCTATCGTCCGCAGTTCTACTTCCGAACCACGGACGTTACCGGCACGGCCAACCTGATCGGCGATGCCGAGATGTGCATGCCCGGCGACAATGCCAAGCTGAGCGTGGAGCTGATCACGCCGATCGCCATGGACGACGGAGTGCGATTCGCGATTCGTGAAGGCGGCCGCACGGTCGGCTCGGGCGTGGTCACCAAGATCATCGAATAGAGTCCGCGATTGGAGCAACAAGAGTTTAGGCTACCGTCGTCCGACCATGTATCGGACGCGCGGCGGCAGAAAAGTATGGGGGATGTCGACCCGCTGGCACCGATCGGCCAAGAGGCGTTGTTCGACGTACCGCCTACAGGGGTGTAGCTCAATTGGCAGAGCGCTGGTCTCCAAAACCAGAGGTTGCGAGTTCGATTCCCGCCGCCCCTGCCAATAACCACGGCGCGCTTGTCTGAGGGTGGGGCGACAGCTTCGCAATAGACGAGCGTCTGACAACGATTCGTGCGAGGGAGACAGCGTTCGTGCGAGGGAGACAAGGACGAAGCCATTGGCCGACCGGCCGCCGGATTGCAGCGCACGACCGCGTTGCACACTGGTGCCGAGGCGGCCACTCGCAACAGGAGCCGAGCAGGTAGAAGCAAACTTATGGCCAAAGAAAAAAACGCAGCAGCAAGTCCGATTCTGCGCGAACTGTTCCAGGCAGGCATCTACAAGCGGAGCCAGGGTAGGATCGCGCGCCAAGTGACGTTCGCGGTGCTGGCCATCGGCGTGCTGTTGGGAGCGTGGCGCTTGAGCGTTACGGTCGTCGACGCCGGTCGCACGATGGAATTCGTCGTGCCGGGGATCATCGTCGCGGTCGGGACGTGGCTCGCTTTCCGCCTGGTCAACGTGCCGGCGTTCGCTGATTTTTTGATCGCCGTGGAAGCCGAGATGAACAAGGTCTCATGGCCCACGCGCAGCGAGTTGATTCGTAGTTCGTTGGTTGTGATTTTCTGCATCTTTTTCCTCGCGGCCGTGCTGTACCTATACGACCTGTTTTGGCGCACGCTCCTGCAAGTGTTGCAGGTTGTGGGCGCTTAGTGCCCGTTGAACCCGCTGCGGTTTGTCCCGCAAACGACCTGACTGCCCGCAGTTCCTTACTGTCTGCCGACCCGCGCGATCCCGCCCAAGCTGCCCGTAACCTAGAACGTTGCCAGGACTCGTAGCGTGCCCGATCAACCGCAAAACCCGAGCCAACCGCTGACCGACGAAGCAGGTCTCTCGTCGCAACCGACGGCGCCGTCTGCCGAGATGGCCGACAACGAATCGGCTGCGCACGGTGCGGCCGAGACGCGCGCGCCCAAGTCTAGCGAAGCTGAGCACCAAGCAGCCGGTGAGGGTGCAGCGAGTCACCTTGAGGGCACGGACACGGAACATCAGCCCGCCGACGAATCGGCACCGGCCGAGGACGCGGCGACAGAAGCAGCGAGCCCGGTCGCCGAAACTTCCGGGCCGACGGCTGACGCTTCCGAGGACGCGGACGCAACCGCGGAAGAATCTGTCGACGACGTTGCCGAGGAGGAAGAGCCGGCCCGTGGGCCCATCGAGGAAACGCCCGTCGTCGAACAAGCGCCCCAGATGGACTGGTACATCCTCAAGGTGCAGAGCAATCGCGAAGACTCGATTCGAGAGAGCCTGAAACGCCGTGTCGCGGTCGAGGGGCTGGACCGGTTCTTCGGCGACATCACCGTGCCCACCGAAGCTGTCTCGGAGTTCAAAGGCGGCAAGAAGCGGGTCGTAAAGCGCAAGCTCTATCCCGGGTATCTGGTCGTCCACATGGAGATTAACGAAGACACGTGGTTCCTGGTGCGCGAGACGCCCGGCATCGGCGACTTTACCGGTTCGGCCGGCAAGCCCACGCCCATGCTGCCGCACGAAGTTTCGAAGATCGTTTCGAAGCAGGAAGAGAAGACCGACGAAGCCCCGAAGCTGAAGATCAACTTCAACGTGGGCGACCGCGTGAAGATCAACGAAGGCACGTTCGACAACTTCGAGGGCGAAGTCGATTCCATCGACGAGGCCAGTGGCCGCGTCACGGTGATGATCA
This sequence comes from uncultured Planctomycetaceae bacterium, assembly GCA_937952415.1. Taxonomy (GTDB): domain Bacteria; phylum Planctomycetota; class Planctomycetia; order Pirellulales; family PALSA-1355; genus CALFYT01. Next base: position 3,773 of record CALFYT010000105.1, read on the forward strand.
ACATCTTCGGCCGCTCCACACCGGTCGAATTGGAGTATTGGCAGATCGAGTCCTTGTAGCCGTTTGGAGTGACCGCCGCGCTGGTCCGCCTACACCGAAATTGCTCGACCGAAGAGCCTGCGACGTACAAACTACCGACCACCGAAAGCAACTGACGGACTTCCAAACATGGCAAAGCAACTCGCTGGTACCGCGAAATTCCAAGTGCCCGGCGGACAGGCGACGCCCGCCCCACCGGTCGGTACGTCATTGGGCAAATATGGCATCAACCTTGGGCAGTTCGTGTCGCAGTTCAACGAGCGGACCCGCGACGCGGGCGGGATGCCGATTCCGGTGGTGGTCAACGTGTACAACGATCGCACGTTTGACTTCACGACCAAGAGCCCGCCGGCTGCCGCGTTGCTCAAGCAGGCTGCCGGAATCGCCAAAGGATCGGGCGTGCCCAACAAAGAAAAAGTCGGCAGCGTGACCCGCAGCCAGGTGCAAGAAATCGTCAAAACGAAAATGGCCGATCTCAACGCGCGCGACGAGGAGCACGCCGCGCGAATGGTCGAGGGCACGGCCCGCAGTATGGGACTTGAAGTGACCGACTGACGACCCGAGGCCACGACGACCGCGGGCATTCGGTTGCCGGCGTTCCGAAACAACCAACCCGACCCACCGACCATGGCAACCAAACTTCCCAAACGAATTCGACCGCTGGCCGACCAGCATCCCGGCAAGGACCCGCAATCGATCGAGGATGCCGTCAAGATCCTCAAGCGCTACAACAACGTGAAGTTCGATCAGTCGGTCGACATCGCGTTTAACCTGGGCGTCGATCCGAAGCAGGCCGACCAAATCGTTCGCGGTTCGGTGGTCTTGCCCAACGGCATCGGCAAGACGCTTCGCGTCGTGGTGTTTGCCAAGGGAGACCTGGCCGAGCAAGCCACCGAAGCCGGCGCGGACGAGGTGGGCGGCGAGGAACTGGCCAAGAAGATCAAGGACGGCTGGACCGACTTCGACGCCTGCATCGCGTCGCCCGACATGATGGGTATTGTCGGTCCGCTGGGCCGGGTACTCGGTCCGCGCGGCTTGATGCCTTCGCCCCGGGCAGGCACGGTCACGCCGGACATCGGCAAGACGGTACGCGAGTATAAGGCGGGAAAGGTCGAGTTTCGCAACGACTCGGGCGGCATCGTTCACGCGGTTGCCGGCAAGCTCAGCTTCGACGAGCCGAAGCTGGCCGAAAACATCCAAGCCTTTGTGAACCACATCCTGGCCATGAAACCGAACTCGGTCAAAGGGCAATACATCAAGAGCGTCAGCGTTAGCGCCACGATGAGCCCGTCGGTGTTCCTGGCCGTATAAGCCACGAAGCAAACCTAGCTAGAGCGACTGCGACGATGAGTAAATACGTCAAAGACCTGGTGGCCGAAGAACTGAAGCGCGAATTGGACGGCGTGCAGGAGTTGTTGGTGGTCAATGTGATCGGCCTAAGCGCCAATCGCACGACCGACCTGCGACGCACGTTGCGCGAAAAAGACATCAAGCTGATGGTGGTCAAGAACAGCCTGGCGCGGCGCGCCACCGAGGGCACGGTGCTGGCGCCGGCGTTCGAAGGATCGACCGGCTCGCAGGCCATGGTTTGGGGCGCGACCGACATCGTCGCGCTGGCCAAGGAAGTGACCCGCATAGCCGATGATAAGGAGTTTGCGGCGTTCGAGGCGCGCGGCGGCGTCATGGATGGATCGCCACTGGCCGCCGAAGAAGTCAAACAGATTAGCAAGTGGCCCTCGCGCGAGGAACAACTCAGCATCGTCGTGGGCCAGATCCTGTCGCCGGGCGCGAAGCTGGCCAGCCAGTTGCTTCGCACGGGCGCCGCCCTGGCCAGCCAGATCAAGAAACATAGCGAGAGTGGCGGCAGTGACGCGAGCGGCAGTGACCCGAGCGGCAGTGAAGCCGATGGCAGTGACGCGAGTGGCAGTGAAGCGGCCGCCGAAAGTGAAGCCTCAGGAAGCGAAGCCGTCGGTGAAAGCGCTGCCGGAACCGATGCGGAGGCCTCCAGCGGCTGACAGTCACCCGCGCAAAGAACAATGAAACAGACCGCCGCCGAGTGTCCGGCGGCAATAAGACGACAGATCGACCCCGTCACGCGCGGCCGCTTGCCAACGACGCGACGCGTGACCAAGTGAGAAAGGAAAGTACTGCGATGGCAACTGATACGGCTGATGCGGCAACCAAAGAGTTTTCTGCCGGCACGAAAGAGCTTGGCGACAAGATCGTCGGACTGACGCTGAAGGAGGCGAAGGAGCTCAGCGACTACTTGGAAGAGGTGCACGGCATCGAAGCGGCCACCGGCGGCGGCGCGGTGATGGTGGCGGCGCCCGGTGGCGGCGACGGTGGCGCGGCCCCGGCCGAAGAGAAGTCGGAATTCGACGTCGTGCTCGAAGCGTTCGGCGACAAGAAGATCGGTGTGATCAAGGTCGTGCGCACGATCACAAGCCTGGGGCTTAAGGAAGCCAAAGAGCTGGTCGAAGGCGCGCCCAGCAAGGTGAAGGAAGGCGTCTCCAAGGAGGATGCGGAAAAGATCAAGAAGGAGCTGGAAGAAGCCGGCGCCACGGTATCGATCAAGTAGCAACCTCTTGTTCCGATCCCAACCGCGCGTGGCCGCCGGCGCTGCGACGCGCGAAAACACCGCGCGAGACAGAGAACCGCTTGACCCCTACCGTTTCCCGCACCGTGAGAGGGCAAAGGTGTAGCGCTCCGCGTGCGCGCTCGCGTGGCGCGCAAGTTCTCGCGATTCGTCTCGAGTTTTCACGCCCGGATCGTCTCGAACCGAGCGAGTAGATTGAGGAACCCCGTATGGCGACCACAGCAAAACGACGTTTGGCCCCCTCGGAAGTCCGTCGATTCGGCAGCCTTCGCGATCCGCACCCGATTCCCGATCTGACGGACATCCAAACGCGCAGCTACGAAACGTTCTTGCAGTACGACGTTCCGTTCGAAAAGCGCTCCGATCACGGAATCGAAGGCGTGTTGCGCGAAATCTTCCCGATCGAAAGTTACGACAAGACGCTTCGCCTGGAGTACATCCGCTACGAACTGGGCAAGCCGCGATACGAACCGCACGAGTGCCGGCAGCTGCGGCTGACCTACGGTCGCCCGTTTCGCGTTTGGCTCCGGCTCACCAAGGAAGAACCCATCGAGGAAGAGGTCTACCTGGGTGACATGCCGATCATGCTCGGCGGTGGCGAGTTCATCATCAACGGCGCCGAGCGCGTGGTCGTCAGCCAGTTGCACCGCAGCCCGGGCGTCGACTTCGTCAGCGAACTGGAGGCCAGCGACCGGCGTTTGCACAGTTGCCGCATCATCCCGGAGCGCGGCAGTTGGATCGAGCTGAACACCAGCAAGAAGGACTCGCTCAGCGTCCGCATCGACCAAAGTGGTAAGTTTTCGGCTATGACGCTGCTGCGGGCCATGGATCCCAAGTACAGCCTCAACGCCGACCTGTTACGCGTATTCTACGAAACGTCTACCGAGAAGATTGTTGACGGACGCAGTGTCAGCAAGATCGAGGGCAAGGTCGCGGCCGACGATATCGTCTATCCGGCCAGCAGCGACCGCGCCGGTGAAATCATTCTGGAATGCGGGCAAAAGGTGACCAAAAACGTCGCCGAGTTGATCTGCACTTCGGGCATCCGCTCTGTCGAGGTCATGGAGGAACCAAAGACCCCGCTCGTCTTCAACAGCCTGGCCGAAGACACGACCGCCAGTCACGAAGAAGCTCTGCTGCGGATCTATCAGCGGCTGCGTCCCGGCAACCCGCCCCAATTGGAAAAGGCTCGGGCCCTGTTCCACGAGAAATTCTTCGACACGAATCGCTATCGCCTGGGCAAGGTCGGACGATTCCGGATCAATCGCAAATTGGGCTTACGCGTGCCTGAGTCGGAAATGACGCTCAGGCCCGAGGATCTGATCGCGTCGATCAAGTACCTGTTGGAACTGGCATCCGGTGGCGCCGACGTTGAAGAAGACGATATCGACCACTTGGGCAATCGCCGGCTGCGTACGATCGACGAACTGGCGTGCGACGAGCTGCGCAAGGGCTTCTTGAAGTTGCGCCGCACGGTGCAGGAGCGGATGAGTCTTAAGGACGTCGAGGACATGACGCCCCGCAGCCTCATCAACCCCAAGAGCATCTCGGCGGCGATCGAGTACTTCTTCGGCCGCGGCGAACTTTCGCAAGTCGTCGATCAGACCAATCCGCTCTCGATGCTGACCCACGAACGACGCTTGTCGGCACTCGGGCCGGGCGGTCTGAATCGCAAGCGGGCGGGGTTCGAAGTGCGCGACGTCCACATTTCGCACTATGGACGAATCTGCCCGATCGAAACGCCCGAAGGTACGAACATCGGTTTGATCTCCAGCCTGGCCATCTACTCGGCTGTCGATGAGTACGGATTTTTGGTCACGCCGTATCGCAAGGTGGTCAACGGGAAGCTGACCGACGATGTCGTCTGGCTGCGAGCCGACGAGGAAAGTGAAGCGTATCTCGCGCCGGCCGATGCACCGGTGGACGACGACAAGCTCGCCGGCGACACGCTCATCGCCCGATATCACTCCGACTTCGAAATCGTCCCGATCGACAAGGTCGAGTACATCGACGTGGCCCCAAGTCAGATGGTCGGCGTTTCGGCTGGGCTAATCCCGTTCTTGGAACACGACGACGCCAACCGCGCGCTCATGGGCTCGAACATGCAGCGGCAAGCCGTGCCGTTGCTGGTGAGCGAGCCTCCGGTCGTCGCGACTGGCATGGAACGAGACGTGGCCACGAATTCGGGCATGATCGTCCGGGCCCGGCGCAAAGGCACCGTGAGTTACGTCGACTCGACGAGGATCGAGATCGGCAGCGAGGTCTACCACCTGCGCAAGTTCGTCGGGCTCAACGAACGGACGTGCCAAAACCAAAAGCCGATCGTCGTGCCTGGCCAAAAGGTCGAAAAAGGTGACGTCATCGCCGACGGCGCGGCCACGCACTTGGGCGAGTTGGCGCTAGGCCGCAACGTGCTGGTCGGGTTCATGGTCTGGGATGGGTTCAATTTCGAGGATGCCATCATCATCAGCGAGGAACTCGTCAAAGATGATACGTACACTTCGATTCATATCGAAGAGTTCGACATCGAGATTCGCGAAACGAAGCTCGGCCGCGAGGAGTTCACGCGCGACATTCCGAACGTCAGCGAGAAGGCGCTGCGCAACCTGGACGAGAGCGGGATCGTTCGGATCGGCACGTTCGTGCGGCCGGGCGACATCCTGGTCGGAAAGGTCTCGCCGAAGAGCAAAACCGAGTTGACTCCGGAAGAAAAACTGCTGCACGCCATTTTCGGGCGAGCCGGTGAGGACGTGAAGAACGACTCGCTGGAAGTGCCGTCGGGCGTGGAAGGCATCGTCATCGACACGCAAAAATTCTCGCGCCGCCTCAGTCTTTCAGACGATGAGCGTAAGGCGTTCGAAAAATCGCTCAAAGAGGCCGAGGCTGAAGGGGCCGCCAAGGTGGCCGAGGCATTCACCGCCATGGCCGCCGAGATCGAGAGCATCTTGCAGCGCCCGTTGGTCGACGACGAAGGCACGCCGCTGGTCCGCGACCAAGAGGCCAAGTACATCGCCGATCAAGCGGCGCGCTTCAAGCTCGACGCGATCGACATTCGCAGCCCGCAGCGCAAGGCCGACGTCGAAAAGGTCCACAAGAACCTCTGGCCGGCCGTCGAACAGGCGCTCGATGACCGCGATCGTAAGCTGAACTCGATGAAGCGTGGTGATGAACTGCGCAGCGGCGTGCTCCAAATGGTGAAGGTGTACATTGCCGCCAAGCGCGTGATTTCCGTCGGTGACAAGATGGCTGGCCGCCACGGTAACAAAGGCGTCATCGCCAAGATCCTGCCGCAGGAAGACATGCCGTTCTTGGCCGATGGTACGCCGCTGCAGATTCTGCTCAATCCGCTTGGCGTACCCAGCCGTATGAACGTCGGCCAGATCCTTGAGACGCACTTGGGTTGGGCCGGGGCAAAGCTGGGCTTCCAAGCGATCACGCCCGTGTTCAACGGTGCCACCGAGCAAACCATTCAAGAAACGCTTGCCGAGGCCGGTCTGCCCAACCACGGCAAGGCCCAACTATTCGACGGCCGCACGGGCGAGCCGTTCGAGCAGGAAACCACCGTGGGCTACATCTACATGTTGAAGCTGCATCACCTGGTCGATGACAAGGTTCATGCCCGCTCGACCGGGCCCTACTCGCTCATCACGCAGCAGCCGTTGGGTGGAAAGGCCCGATTTGGTGGTCAGCGGTTCGGCGAAATGGAAGTCTGGGCGTTGGAGGCCTATGGCGCCGCGTACATCCTTCAGGAGTTGCTCACCGTCAAGAGCGACGACGTCGAGGGCCGTACGAAGATCTACGAATCGATGGTCAAGGGCGAAAACACGCTCGAAGCGGGAACTCCGGCCAGCTTCGACGTCTTGACGAACGAAATCCGCGGACTCGGACTGAATATGCAACTGGAAAAACGTCGCGTGTAGCAAGCCGCTTCCCGGCGGCGATCCGCTTTTTTGGATCGTCGCGAATACCTGCTACCAACGCGTCCTTTCAATAGGAGGGGTGAACTGTGAGCACTCTTGGCGAAAGCTCTTACGATCGGATCAATGACTATACGTCGGTGAAGATCAGCCTTGCGCGACCCCACGATATCCGCAGTTGGTCGTTCGGCGAGGTCAAGAAGCCGGAAACCATCAACTACCGCACCTACCGCCCGGAAAAGGACGGGTTGTTCTGCGAGCGCATCTTCGGTCCGGAGAAAGACTGGGAATGTTCCTGCGGCAAGTACCGCGGGATGAAATACAAGGGAATGATCTGCGATCGCTGTGGCGTCAAAGTGACGCACAGCCGAGTGCGCCGCAAGCGGATGGGCCACATTGAGTTGGCCGCACCGGTGGTGCATATCTGGTTCTTCAAAGCGATGCCCAGCCGCTTGGGCAATCTGCTGGCGATGAAGACCACGAGCATGGAAAAGATCATCTATTTCCAGGACTACGTGGTCACCAATCCGGGCGAGACGGCGCTTAAGAAACAGCAATTGCTTACCGAGGAAGAGTATCGCTCAGCCCGCGAGCAATACGGCGAAGGCACGTTTGAAGCCGACATGGGTGCCGAGGCGGTGCGCAAGCTGCTCCAAGATCTGGATCTGGTTCAGTTGTCCCAGGACTTGCGCGTCGAACTGGTCGAAACCGGGTCGAAGCAAAAGGCGAAGGACCTGATCAATCGCTTGAAAATCGTTGAGGCTATCCGCGATTCGGACAACAAGCCGGAGTGGATGGTGCTCGACGTGATTCCGGTCATCCCGCCCGATTTGCGTCCGTTGGTCTTGCTCGATTCGGGCAACTTCGCCACGAGCGATCTAAACGATCTGTACCGACGAATCATCAACCGCAACAACCGGTTGAAGAAGCTCGTCGATCTGAACGCGCCGGAAGTGATCATTCGCAATGAGAAGCGGATGCTGCAGCAGTCGGTCGACGCCCTGTTCGACAACAACCGTTGCAAGCGCCCCGTGCTCGGCTCGAGCAATCGCCCGCTGAAGTCGCTGACCGACATGATCAAGGGTAAGCAGGGCCGGTTCCGCGAGAACCTGCTCGGCAAGCGGGTCGACTACTCAGCACGTAGCGTCATTGTCGTCGGACCGAACCTGCGGCTGCATCAGTGCGGGCTGCCCAAGAAGATCGCGCTGGAATTGTTCCAGCCGTTCATCATTCGGCGGCTGAAAGATCTGGGCCATGCCGACACGATCAAGAGCGCCAAGAAAATGCTTGAGCGCAAGGACGACGAGGTGTGGGATATCCTGGAGGAGGTGATTCGCAATCACCCGGTGTTGCTGAATCGCGCTCCGACCTTGCACCGCATGGGCATTCAGGCATTCGAGCCGACGCTGGTCGAGGGCAACGCTATCAAGTTGCACCCGCTGGTCTGCAAAGGCTTCAACGCCGACTTCGACGGCGACCAGATGGCGGTCCACTTGCCGCTTTCGATCGAAGCCCAAGTCGAAGCTCATACGCTGATGATGTCGACCAACAACATCTTCAGCCCGTCGAACGGCTCGCCGATCATCAGCCCGTCGCAGGACGTGGTGATGGGCTGTTACTACGTAACCATTTCGCTGCCCGGTCGGACCGGCGAGGGCATGGAGTTTGCGTCGCTCAACGAAGTGCTGCTGGCCTATTCGTTGGGCGCCGTCGATACGCACGCGCGTATCAAGGTGAAACTGCCCGAAGGCCGCCGACTGAAGACCGAAAACGACACCGCCCAGCCGGGCGAGTTGATCGAAACGACCGTCGGCCGCGTGCTGTTCAACATGACGCTGCCCGACGGGATGCTCTACTACAACATCCCGATGCGCTCCAGCGAACTGGCGCGCGTGATTTCGGACTGCTACCAGGTGCTCGGTCGCCGGGCAACGATCGATTTGCTCGACGACATGAACCGCTTGGGCTTCCGCGAGAGTACGCGCAGCGGTCTCTCGTTTGCCACCGACGACCTGATCACTCCGCCGAGCAAGACCAAGATCATCGCCGAGGCCGAGAAGGAAGTTCTCAAGAAGAACAAGCTCTATCAGCGCGGCATCATCACCGAGGGCGAGCGCTACAACCAGGTGCTCGACGCGTGGACGCACGCCCGCGAACGGATCACGTCCGAGATGATGGCCGAGTTGGAAAGCGACTATCGCCGGCCCGGTTACGTGAACCCGATCTACTTGATGGCCCACTCCGGTGCTCGCGGCGGCGTCGAACAGATCCGCCAGTTGGCCGGCATGCGCGGGCTGATGGCCAAGCCATCGGGGAAGATCATGGAGACGCCGATCAAGGCCAACTTCCGCGAAGGGCTCACCGTGCTCGAGTATTTCAGCTCGACCCACGGGGCACGCAAGGGCTTGGCCGACACGGCACTCAAGACGGCCGACTCCGGTTACTTGACCCGTAAGTTGGCCGACGTTGCCCAAAACGTCGTGATCACGATGGAAGACTGCGAAACGACGCAGGGCATTACCAAGGGCGTTATTTATCGCGGTGAGAAGGTCGAGGTTCGGCTGGCCGACTCGATTCGCGGCCGCGTTAGCCGCACGAACATCGTCAACCCGATCACCGACGAAGTCATCGTCCGCGAAAGCGAGTTGATCACCAACGACATCGCGCGGCGAATCGAGGAGTTGGGTCTCGAGAAAATCCAGGTTCGCAGCCCAATGACGTGCGACGCACCGTTGGGCGTTTGCCGTCGTTGCTACGGAATGGACCTGTCAACCGGTTCGATGGTCGAAGAGGGCATGGCTGTCGGCATCATCGCCGCGCAGAGCATTGGTGAGCCAGGCACGCAGTTGACGATGCGGACCTTCCACATCGGCGGCACCGCCGCACGCGCCGTCGAAGAGAGCGAAATCCGCGCGAAGAAAGAGGGTGTGGTCCAGTTCACGCGGTTGAAGGTCGTGACCAACGACGCCGGACAACAAGTCGTGCTGACCCGCAACGGTGAAATCACCATCCTGGATCCCAAGGGTCGCGAACTGGAGAAGTACGAAGTTCCGGCCGGCTCCTCGCTGATGGTCGAAGACAAAGCCGAGGTGAAGGCCGGCGCAGTCCTTTGCCAGTGGGACCCGCACAGTATCCCGATTCTGGCCGAAGTCGCCGGCAAGGTGCGCTACGAGGACGTGATCCAAGGCGAAACGATGCGGCTGGAAAAGGATCCCAGCGGTCACGAACGCCGGATGGTCATGGAGCACAAAGGCGATTTGCACCCGCAGGTCGTGCTGGAAGACTCCGAAGGCAAGATTCTGGATTTCTACTACCTGCCTGAAAAGGCCCACATCGAAGCGGTGGAAGGGGTTCAGGTATCGGCCGGAACGTTGCTGGCCAAGACGCCGCGCGAGGTGTCTGGCACGCAGGACATCACCGGCGGCTTGCCGCGTGTTACGGAAATTTTCGAGGCGCGCAAGCCGAAGGAACCGGCCGTGATCGCCGAGATCGACGGCTCGGTCGAGTTGCTGGGCGAGAAGCGCCGCGGCAAGCGGACGATCATCGTCCGCAGCGAAAGCGGCATCGAACGAGAGCACCTCGTCGCCCACGGTAAGCACTTGCGAGTCCACGCCAGCGACTTTGTTCGCGCCGGCGAGGCCCTAGTCGACGGACCGCTGGTGCCACACGACATTCTGCGGATCAGCGGCGAAGAAGCCGTGCAGCAATACCTGGTTCGCGAAATCCAGAACGTGTACCGCAGCCAGCGCGTCGATATCGACGACAAGCACATCGAGATCATCGTCGCCCAAATGCTGCGCAAGGTGAAAATCGAAACGCCGGGCGACACGACGTTGCTGCCGGGCAGCGTGCTCGACAAGTTCGAGTTCCGTTCGGCCAATCAAAACCTGACGAGTTGCGTCAAGATCACCCACAAGGGCGACAGCGACTTTGCCGAAGGCACGATTGTTCCGAAGGACGCGCTCGAGCAGGTCAATGCCCAGATCGAGGCGCTCGGCGGCGAGGCGGCCAAGGGCACCAAGCCCAAGCCGGCCACAGCCAGCACCCAGTTGTTGGGCATCACCAAAGCGTCGGTGCAAAGTTCGAGCTTTATTTCCGCCGCGAGCTTCCAGGAGACCACCAAGGTCTTGACCGAAGCCGCGCTGGCCGGACGCGTCGACAACCTGGTTGGTCTCAAGGAAAACGTCATCCTCGGCCATCTGGTTCCGGCCGGAACGGGGTTCAAGATCTTCCAGGATTCGGAAGTCCGCATCCGACCCGAGGCGCTCGAAGCCTTGCAGGCGGAAAAGGATCGCGTGTTGGAACGCAGCTTCCCGCTGCTGGACGGTGTCGAGGATTCGGCCGAAGCGTCTTCCAACGGCGGCGCGGCCACGACCGAACCGACCGCCGGCAGCGCCACACTCGAGGCCTTGCTCGGGGGCGCAACCACGGCCGAATCGTCGCCCACGGGCGACGGTGGGGGCGAGAAGCCGAGCGACTCCGGCGAGTAGGCGCTGGGACGATCCGGAATCGGCCGATCGATGACAAACTGGCCAACCCTGTCCGGTTGGTTGTTGGCGATCTCGCGCTGCCGGCCCGGCGCTACTTGTGTGTGGTCCGCACGGCGGATGTGTCCTTGACACCCTGACTGTGATCGCTACATTGAGGGGTTCACTGCTTACTTCGTGATTCATAGGGCACAATTGCCGAGCCGATGCCGACTATCAACCAACTCGTCCGCAAGAAACGGAAGCAGCCGCGCAAGTTCAGTAAGTCGCCGGTGCTGGGCAAGTGTCCGCAGCGGCGCGGCGTCTGTTTGCAAGTGAAAACCATGACTCCGAAGAAGCCGAATTCGGCGATGCGGAAGATCGCCCGGGTGCGGTTGTCCAACGGAAAGGAAGTCACGGTTTACATTCCGGGCGAGGGGCACAGTTTGCAGGAGCACTCGATCGTGTTGGTGCGTGGCGGTCGAGTTCGCGACTTGCCCGGCGTGCGGTACCACGTGGTCCGCGGTGCCCTGGATACGCTCGGGGTCGACGGCCGCAAGCAATCGCGTAGCCTTTACGGCGCGAAGAAGTCGTAGCGGTCGCCCTACAAACGATTCCATCCACACGCTTTTCTCGAACAATCAACCACGACGGATCCCATGGGCCGTATCACCTCCAGCCGCAAGCAACTCAAGCCGGACCCTGTGTGCGATTCGATGCTTGCCAGCAAGTTCATCAATTGCCTCATGTACGACGGCAAGAAGCACACGGCCCAAAAGGTGTTCTACCACGCGTTGGATGTCATCAAGGAAAAGATCCCGGATGTCGAGCCGATCGAGGTGTTTACCGAGGCGGTCGAGAACGTCAAGCCCGCGATTGAAGTGCGATCGAAGCGGGTCGGTGGTGCGGCGTATCAGGTCCCAATGCAGGTGAGCCGGACGCGGCAACAGTCGCTGGCCATTCGCTGGATTCTGATGGCCCTGCGGGAGAAGAAGGGGCGACCGACGCACGAGAAACTGGCCGAAGAGTTGATGGCGGCCTACAAGAAGGAAGGCGTGGCCATGGCCCGCCGCGAAAACGTGCATCGTATGGCCGACGCCAACAAGGCCTTCGCACACTTCGCCTGGTAAGCCCCACGCGTACACGAATCGCCGCGCCAAGCTACCCCAAGCTGGCGCGGCGTTGTCATGCGCCAAACGTTCGGCAAGAATACCTCAACTCTTCTCGACAAACGACGGGCACCGCGGTCCGATGGCACGCAAACTCGAACAGCTTCGCAATATCGGCATCATTGCCCACATCGACGCGGGCAAGACGACCGTCACCGAGCGGATGTTGTATTACAGCGGCGCCAGCCACCGCATGGGTGAAGTCGACAAAGGGACGACCGTCACCGATTTCGATCCCGAGGAACAGCAGCGGGGCATTACGATTCGCGCAGCGGCGGTGACTTTTCCCTGGCGGGATTGCACCGTCAACCTGATCGACACGCCGGGGCACGTCGACTTTACGGCGGAAGTAGAACGCAGCCTCCGCGTTCTGGACGGCGGCGTGGTCGTGTTCAGCGCCCGAGAGGGTGTCGAGGCACAGAGCGAAACAGTGTGGCGCCAGGCGGATCACTACAACATTCCGCGACTGGCGTTCATCAACAAGATGGACCGGGAAGGGGCCGATTTCGACGGCACGTTCGAAGAAATCGAAAAACGGCTCGAAGCCAATCCGGTGGCCATTCAGGTGCCGGCCGGTGCGGGTCCGCCGCACTTGCAAGACGCTTTCCGTGGCGTAATCGACCTGATCGACATGGAATTGCTGACGTTCGACCCCGAAAAGCAAGGGGCCGAAATCACACGACAGCCGGTGCCGGACGACCTGCGCGATCTTGCCGATCTGTGGCGAGGCGACATGTTGGAGCGGCTCTTCGAATTCTCCAATGAACTGGGTGAATTGGTCCTAGAAAAGGCCGACGTTCCCTCGGACCTGATCCGCCGCGTGCTGCGCGAGGCGACGCTGTTACATCTGATCGTGCCGGTGTTGTGCGGCTCTGCCCTGGACCACATTGGCATCCAGCCGCTGCTCGACGCGGTCACTTATTATTTGCCCAGCCCGGCCGACGTGCCGCCCGTCGAGGGAATCAATCCCAAGAAGCCCGACCAGAAAGAGACGCGCCAGCCGAGTACTGACGAGCCGTTTTGCGCACTGGTTTTCAAGATCGACAGCGACAAACACGGCGACCTGCACTATGTGCGCGTCTATTCCGGTGAGCTGAAGGCGAACTCGCGCGTCCTAAATGCCGGCAAAGACAAGAAGGAAAACGTACCGCAGCTCTGGCACATTCAGGCCGATCGCCGGCAACAAGTTCCGTCGGTCACTGCGGGCGACATCGTCGGCATTATCGGACTGCGCCACTCGGTGACCGGCGACACGCTTTGTGATCCGCATCATCTGATCCTGCTGGAAACAATCCAGTTCCCCGACACGGTCATTTCGATGGCCATCGAGCCCGAAACTTCGACCGAGCGGAAGAAATTGGCCGAGACGCTCGAGATGATGAAGCGGCAGGATCCTACGTTTCTGGCGCTGGAAAACGAAGAAACCGGCCAAACGCTGATCAGCGGAATGGGCGAGCTGCATCTGGAGGTCATCAAACACCGGCTGCTACGCGACTTCAACCTCAACGTGCGTGTTCACAAACCTCGCGTCAGCTATCGCGAGACGGTCGAGCGCGCCGCCGAAGTGACCGGCACGTGCCACCGCCAACAGGCCGGCCAGTCAATGTTCGCCGAGGTCGCGATCCGCATGGAACCGTATCCGGATGGCGGACCCGGCGCGCTGGTCCTGCCGGCCGGAGGCGATGTCCTCCCGGCGCCCTACCTGGCGGCCGTCCTGGACGTGCTGAACGAAGAGGGGCAGGGGGGCGGGCTGCTTGGCTCGCCACTGATGAAGGTCAAAATCACCGTCACCGGCGGTCAGGTCCACGAAACCGATTCGAGTGAAATCGCCTTCCAGTTTGCCGCGGCGGATGCATTCAACAAGGCCCTGCAAGCGTCGGGCACGGTGCTGCTGGAGCCGATCATGCGGCTCCAAATCACGACGCCTGAGGAGCACTTGGGGGACTTTATCAGCGATCTTCAGCAGCGTCGGGCCACGATCACGCACACGGCACATCGGGGAAAGAACGTCGTGGTCGAGGCCGAGGCGCCGCTGGCCTCGCTATTCGGCTATTCGAGCGACATGCGGGGCATGAGCCAGGGTCGGGCAACGTGTACGATGGAACCATCCGCCTACGGTCCCGCTCCGCCGGAAGTCAGGGACAGCTTCATGTAACGCGGGCCCGGCCTCAAACCTCCCGCGGGGCTCTATGCATGCGGCCCTTGTCGCCTGCGCGACGCCGCGAAGCCACCCGCCACGTCGCCGGCCAGTTGATCGGCGATATTCTCCGTTGACGGGCCGTTGACAGGTTTGGCCGGAAGATCTACGATTTGTGGTTTGCCAACACGCTGCGTTGGCAAGTTAAGTAGTTTCCCAACGCGACCTTCGGGCGCGGTGATGGCAGTCTGACGGGAGTCGTACGTGGCGGGTCAGTCGCAAGAAATCATTCGGATACGGATGGAGGCCTACGACCATTCGGTGCTCGATCAAAGCGCCGCCGAAATCGTCGATACGGCTAAGCGAACCAACTCCGAAGTACACGGACCCATTCCATTGCCGACGCGCATTGAGCGGTACACCGTGCAATCGAGTCCCCACGTAGACAAGAAGGCCCGTCAACAGTTCGAAATTCGTACACACAAACGTTTGATCGACATCGTCCAGGCCACGGCCAAGACAATCGAGGCGCTGAACAAGCTCAGCTTGCCGGCGGGCGTGGACATTAAGATCAAGGCTTCGAGCCGACACTAAGACAGCCGCACAGAATCACTGGAACAAAAAACGTTGCAACCATCGGCGCACTCGCGGGGCAAGTGAATTACCCGCCCGTCGATCATCAAGACCTTCGGAATCTGCTATGCATTGGAAGCTCTAACGGGTAAAGCGAGGCGACAACCGCTTCGTGTTTCCGTTGGGCAACCGGCCAAAGGGATCACTGCCATGGCTAGCGGACTACTCGACCGCAAGGTCGGTATGACTCAAATTTTCGACGATAGCGGCAACGTGGTGCCGGTCACCGTGATCCAAGCTGGTCCGTGTCACGTGCTTCAACTACGCACGGTGGAACGCGACGGATACGAAGCGGCGCAGTTGGGCTACTCGGACAAGCCGCGCCGACTGGCCAGACGCAGTGAACGTGGTCACGTTGCCAAGCTCGACAGCAAGCGCGCCCGAGCCAATGCCAAGGCCGGGATCGAAGTCCTGCCCAAACCAGACTGTGAGCCCAAGCGCTTCGTCCGCGAGTTTCGCGGCTCGACCGAGGGCCTCGAAGTTGGCAACGAACTCGACGTCAGCCAATTTGCCGACGTCGCTCGCGTGGACGTGGTCGGAACGTCCAAGGGTCGCGGCACCGCCGGTGTGATGGTACGACACAACTTTCACGGCCAGCGCGCATCGCACGGCGTGAAGAAAGTCCATCGCCATCCCGGCTCGATCGGGCAGAGTGCCTATCCGAGCCGCGTCATCAAGGGGCGCGCGATGGCCGGTCGCTACGGCAACGATCGCAATACCGTGCGAAATCTGAAGCTGGTCAGCGTCGACGCCGAGAACAACCTGCTCGTGGTGCGGGGTGCCGTTCCCGGTCCGAACGGCGGTTACCTGATGATCGCGAAGACCAACAAGCTATAGGCGGCCCAACCGTGACACCCAGCGAACCCAAGAAAAAGCCCGCCCGCAAGCCGGCTGCCCGCAAACGCGGGGCCTCGTCGAAGCGAGGTAAATCCGCTGCGGCTCCTGCCGTTGCGAAGCTGACCGTATTCGACCGCACGGGCAAGGAAGTTGGTAAGTACGAGATCGACACGGCTGAATTGGCACCGCGAATCAACAAGCAACTGCTGCACGACGCAGTGGTCATGTATCAGTCGAACCTGCGGCTCGGCACCGCCAAGACGAAAAGCCGCGCCGAAGTCGCCGGCAGCACCAAAAAGATGTATCGCCAAAAAGGCACGGGCAACGCTCGGGCCGGTTCGCGGCGCAGCGGCGTTCGCCGTGGTGGTGGGCACATCTTCGCCAAACGGCCTCGCGACTGGTCGTATCGTATGCCGCGCAAGGCCGTACAGTTGGCAACGCGGATGGCGCTGGCCGCCAAGATTCGCGACGAGGAAATCACGATCATCGATGATCTATCATTCGAGGCACCCAAGACCAAGGACATGGCTTCGATTTTGAAGGCCCTGGGGCTGACTGAATCGAGCCTGCTGGTCGCCACGGAAGAACACGATACCAACGTTTATAAGAGCGCGCGCAACATCAACCGTGTTACGGTTTCGCCCGTTTCGGGTCTGAACGCGCTCAACTTGCTTTCGCCGCGACGCGTGTTGATGACCAAAGGCGCGCTGGACGCCGTGCGGAATCGGGCCAAGAACAAGGCCGGCCAAGCGAGTTCGTGACCGAGAATAGTATCCACCGACGCGAGGGCCGCGTCCGTTCCGACGCCGCCCCGGAGAACAATCAGCCATGGCGACCGCCGACACGAAACAGACGCCCGGTAGCGCGTTGCCGCCGCATCAAATTGTGTTGCGGCCGCTGGTGACCGAAAAGGGTATGCATCGCTCGACGCGGTACAATGCCTACGCGTTCGAGGTCAATCGCAACGCAAACAAAGAAGACATCCGCCGTGCCGTTACGGAGCTGTTTAATGTGCGCGTGCTGCGCGTCCATACACAAAACCGTAAGGGAAAGCCGCGGCGAACCCGGTTTCGGATGGGTCACACCAAAGACTGGAAAAAGGCGATCGTAACCCTGCATCCGGAGGACCGCGTCGACTTCTTCTAGTCGCCGTGCCGGCGCGGCAACGCCGATTCCGCGCCGCGTGCGTCCTCAAGCCGAACGCATGGAAAGATAAGCCCCATGGGTATTCGACGATACAAACCGACCACCGCCGGACGCCGCGGCGCCACCGTCAGCGACTTTGCCGATCTGACCAAAGGCGCCGTGCCGGAGAAGAGCCTGCTCGCGCCCAAACGAAAGACGGGCGGCCGCAACAACCAGGGGCGCATTACGGCCCGGCACCGGGGCGGCGGGCACAAACAACAGTACCGGCTGATTGATTTCCGCCGCAACAAGGACAACGTGCCGGCGCAGGTCCACAGCATCCAGTACGACCCGAACCGCAGTGCCCGGATCGCGCTATTGCACTATGCCGACGGCGAGAAGCGTTACATTCTGGCGCCGCTGGGGCTCAAAGAGGGCGACCAGGTGATCAGCGGGCCCGACGCGCCACCGTCGGTCGGTAATTGTTTACCGCTGAAAAACATTCCGCTGGGCATGACGATCCACAACATCGAGTTGCAGCCGGGCCGGGGCGGGCGGTTGTGCCGTTCGGCCGGCACCAGTGCAACGCTGGCGGCACGTGAGGCCGGTTGGGCCCAGATCAGTCTGCCCAGCGGCGAAATCCGACGCGTTCCATCGGCATGCCGGGCCACCATCGGCTCGACCGGCAATCCCGACCACGAATCGATCGTGATTGGCAAAGCGGGGCGCAATCGCTGGCGCGGTATTCGGCCGCACGTTCGCGGAACGACGATGAATCCCACCGACCATCCGCACGGTGGCGGCGAAGGGCGCACCAAGGGCGGGCGCCATCCGGTCAGCCCGACTGGAAAGCCGGCCAAGGGTGGACGAACTCGCAAGCGACGCAAGCCGTCGAACGCCGCGATCGTACGCCGCCGCCGCTCCAAGCGCTATGGCCAACTCAAGATCAACTAACAGCACAGTAGAGTAACAGCACAGCAAAGGCGACATCGAGCGATGGGAAGATCACTCAAGAAAGGCCCGTTCGTCAATCCGAAGCTGTTTGCGAAGGTCGAGCGAATGAGCCAGGGGGCCAAAGAGCCGATCAAGACCTGGGCCCGCGCTTGCACCATTGTGCCGGAGTTCGTGGGCCACACCTTCATGGTGCACAACGGCAAGATCCACGTGAAGGTGTTTGTGACCGAGGACATGGTCGGGCACAAGCTGGGTGAATTCTCGCCAACGCGCACGTTTCGCGGCCATGGCGGTCGCGGCGGAAAGAAATAGTCGGCCAGCCAACAAGGGCAGGCCAACCGATAAGCCAACACACAGAACATTACGCCAGAGAGATTATTTGCGTCGCCCGAGCATCGCATTGCTCGCCTCCATCCGAAGGAGCAAGGCTTCGGGCAAACGCACGAAGGAAGCACACCGATGGCCTACCATGCCGTTCATCGATTCGCGCGGATCAGCGCCCGCAAAGTGCGGCCGTTGGCCGACCTGATTCGCGGCAAGCATGCCGATGAAGCGCTGGATCTGCTCCGCTACCAGCCGCAGCGCGGCGCGCGGTTGCTCGAGAAAGTGCTCCGTAGCGCCTTGGGCAATGCCGAGGACCTGCGGGCGCCGTCAATCAACGACCTGGTGGTCGTCGACGTGCGCATCGACAGCGGACCGATGTTCAAGCGCATCCGTCCGCGGGCGCGTGGCATGGCCTTTATGATCAAGAAACGTATGTCGCACATTCGCGTGTCGGTCGACACCTTGTAACCGGCGGCCGAAATCCCAGACGAAGGCAATACGATGGGTCAAAAAGTCAATCCAACCGGCTTTCGCACCGGCATCATGGTCGGCTGGAAGAGTCGCTGGTATGCCTCGAAGCAGGAGTTTTCGAACCTGCTGATCGAGGACCAGAAGCTGCGCAACTTCATTAAGAAGAAGTACCGTTTTGCCGGCATCCCCAAGATCGAAATCGAACGCACGCGCGACGAAGTCAAGGTCGTCCTGCACACGGCACGGCCGGGCATCATCATCGGCCGCAAGGGCCAAGAGGTCGAGCGCCTGCAGGGCGAATTGCAGGACCTCGTCGGACGGCACATCAATATCAAGATCGAGGAAATCTCGCGACCTGAAATCCAGGCTCAACTGGTTGCCGAGGACATTAGCGAACAACTTTCTAAGCGGGCCAGCTTTCGGCGCTGCATGAAACGGGCCATCGAAAACACGATGGAAGCCGGCGCAAAAGGCATCAAGGTGCAATTGGCCGGACGGCTCGGCGGATCGGAAATGGCGCGCCGCGAAAAAGCAATCGCCGGCTCGATCCCGCTTTCCACGTTGCGGGCAAAGATCGACTACGGGTTTACCGAAGCCAAGACCGCGCAGGGACACATCGGTGTCCAGGTGTGGGTCAACCAAGGCGTATACCAACAAGAGGAAGAAACTGATGGCGCTGATGCCCAAGAGGGTCAAGCACCGAAAAAACCAAAGAGGGCGTATAAAAGGTGATGCCACGCGTGGCAACCGCGTCGTCTTCGGGGAATTCGGATTGCAGGCTACACAAGGCGGCTGGATCAGCGCGCAAACCATCGAGGCCGGGCGTATCGCCGCCTCGCAGGTGTTGCGCAGCGAAGGCCGTTTGTACATCCGAATCTTCCCGCACAAGTCCATCACCTCGATCCCGCTCGAAACCCGAATGGGGAAGGGAAAGGGAGAACCGGAATATTGGGCGGCGGTGGTGCGGCCGGGCACGATTTTGTTCGAGCTTGGCGGCGTCTCCGAAGAGGCCGCGCGGATGTGCTTTTCGCGATTGGCTCACAAGATGCCCGTTCGCGTGCGGTTGGTGCGGCGGCGCACGGCGTAAAGGAACGAGCAACCGGCAGACACACGAGGCACCCCGACAACACGAGTCACCACGCGGCAACGACGCGCCGCGCGTTAGGGAAACCATATGACACAGGCCAGCGAACTACGCGAGATGAGCGACGAGCAGCTTGAGCTGACGCTCAAGGAAGCGTCGGAAAACCTGTTTCGCATGCGGATTCAGTCGCAAACCGAGCGATTGGACGCGCCAAGCGAGCTGCGAAAACAGCGCAGGTTGATCGCTCGCGTTCGCACGATTCAGACGGAACGGGCCAAAGCGGCCACTGAAAAGAACTAGCCCGACACAACGATCACAGCCTGTCACCGCAAGCCATGCCTAAAAACACCGCCATCGGAATTGTGACCAGCGACAAGATGATCAAGACCCGCCGCGTCGAGATTCCGCGGCTGGTCCGCCACCGGAAGTACGGCAAGATCATCCGTCGCAAGACGATTTGCCACGTTCACGACGAAAGCGAAGAGGCGCACGCCGGCGATACGGTCGAGATTCGCGAGTCGCGCCCGCTGTCGAAGACCAAGCGTTGGGAGCTGGTGCGGGTGGTCTCCAAGAGCCAAGCGGTCGACCTGGCGGCGTTGCGGTCGGCGCAAAAGAACGAAACCGACGAGAATGAATCGGCCGACGCATAGCGCGCATCGGCCAGCAGCACAAACCAACCCGCGCCGGCCCCGTTCGCGGCGCGTATGAAGCGATTGCGGGTACGAAATCATGATTCAGATGCAGACCAAATTGAACGTCGCCGACAACACCGGCGCCAAGGAGGTCATGTGTGTGAAAGTGTTGGGCGGTACGCACAAGCGGACGGCCGGCCTGGGAGACATTGTCGTCTGTAGCGTTAAGAGCGTAATTCCTGGCAGTGACATCAAGAAGAAGAGCGTTGTTCGTGGAGTGATCGTGCGGTGCAAGAAGCCAACCCGTCGCGACGACGGCAGCTACGTCCGATTTGACAACAATGCGATCGTGATCATCGACGCCGACAAAAACCCGCGCGGAACGCGTATTTTCGGCGCGGTCGCCCGCGAGCTGCGGGATCGCAACTTCATGAAGATTGTTAGCCTCGCGGCCGAGGTGGTGTGATGCACATTCGAGTCGACGACGTTGTGGAAGTGATCACCGGAGCGGATCGGCTCCGCGGCAAAGTGATCAAGGTATTGCGCGACGACGCCAAGGTGATCGTCGAGGGTGCGAACCGGGTCTATCGCCACGTACGCCGCAGCCAAAAGAACCTGCAAGGCGGGCGCTTGTCGATCGAGATGCCGATTTCGATCTCCAACGTCAAGCTGGTCTGCACGTCGTGCGGGCAGCCGACGCGGACCGGGGCTCGATTTCGCGATGACGGAACGAAAGAACGATATTGCAAGAAGTGTAGCGCAGCGATCGGGGTCCTGGCGCCACCTCGCGCCTCGCACGCCAAGAAATAGGGCTAGCCTCGCCTCGGCAAAGCTACCCACACCCGAACGAAAAACAAGCAATGGCCAAGAAGACGAAAAAAGCCGACACGCCAAAAGAGCCGGTCGAAGTACCGACGCCACGGTTGGCGGAGCGCTACGATCAGGAAATCCGCGGCCAACTCGCCGAAAAGCTGGGCCGCAGCAATCCGCTGGCGCTGCCCCGCTTGGAAAAGATCGTGATCAGCATGGGCGTCGGCAGCGCCATCACGGAAAAGAAACACCTGGAAGACGCGATCGCGGCCATGACGCAGATCAGCGGTCAAAAACCATTGATCACTCGCAGTCGCGTGGCGGTCGCAAACTTTCGCCTGCGAGAGAACATGGCGATCGGCTGCAAAGTCACGCTGCGTGGACCGCGGATGTACGAGTTTCTCGACCGGCTGATTTCGCTCGCGCTGCCACGCGTGCGCGACTTTCGCGGGCTGAACCCCAACGCGTTCGACGGCCACGGGAACTATAGCCTGGGGCTGTCCGAGCAGTTGGTGTTTCCGGAACTCAATCCAGACAAGTTCCTCCGTACGCAGGGCATGAACGTGACGATTGTGATTTCCGGCAGCGAAGGCGACGATGAGTCGCGCGAGTTGCTGCGGGCGTTCGGTATGCCGTTCAAGACCCAAGAGAGCCAACAGGAAAAAGTGCCGGTGGCCTAGCACTGGTCGAACGACGCGACACGACGACCAACCCAAAATGATTGTCCCAGAACGGGCACACGCGTAACCATACAAACGTTTTTCGAAACAGGACCGTCCATGGCGAGCAAATCGAAGATTGCCAAGGCACTGCGAAAACCCAAATTCATGACGCGCCGCGTACGGCGCTGCAAGTTGTGCGGTCGGCCGCGGGCCGTGTATCGCAAATTCGGAATCTGCCGCATCTGCTTCCGCAACCTGGCCGATGAAGGCCTGATTCCGGGCGTGAAGAAGGCGAGCTGGTAGAGGGAGACCCACTCAGACATGATGACCGATCCCATCGCCGATATGTTGACGCACATCCGCAATGCGGTGCGCGTCGAACGGCCCCACGTGATCATGCCCGTGTCCAAGGTCAAACGTGGCCTGGCCGAGGTATTGAAGCGCGAAGGTTACATCTGGGGCTGGGAAGAGATCGAAGCCCAACCGGCGGCGAAGCTGAAGATCGACCTAAAGTACGGACCGAACGGAGAACGCGTGATCCGACAGATCCGTCGGGTCAGCAAGCCGGGCCGCCGCGTCTATCGCGGCGCCGACCGCCTGCGTCCCGTGCTCAACGGCCTGGGCATCTCGATCATTAGCACCAGCCGCGGAGTGATTAGTGATCGCGAGGCCCGGCAGCGCAATCTGGGCGGCGAAGTTTTGTGTGAATTGTGGTAGATCGCAGGTAACCCGACGATGTCTCGTATTGGAAAACAACCCGTCGCTGTACCCTCCGGCGTAAAGGTCGAAGTGGCGCCCGGCAAGATCTCGGTCGAGGGTCCGTTGGGGAAATTGTCTCAGGAACTGCGACCGGAGATCTCGGTCTCATTCGACGAGTCGGAGAAAAAGGTCGTCGTCGAGCGCCGCGATGATACGCGGCAATCGCGCGCCCTGCACGGACTGAGCCGCGCGTTGATCGCCAACATGGTCGAGGGCGTTACGAAGGGCTACGAGAAGCGGCTCGAAGTGGTCGGCGTGGGATACCTGGCCGCCGTGCAGTCCGACAAGCTGCAACTGCGCGTCGGATATGCCAACGAAGTTCAATTAACGATTCCGACCGGGTTGAACGTGACCTGTCCGGACCAGACGCACATCTCCGTAAAAGGCAGCGACAAACAGATGGTCGGCCAGTTCGCGGCCGAAGTCCGCGCCGTGCGCAAGCCGGAGCCCTACAAGGGCAAGGGCGTACGATACGAAAACGAAGTAGTCCGGCGCAAGGCCGGCAAGGCAATGACCAAGTAGCGATTCGCGGCGCTCGAGCTCGCCTGGAGAGCCGCCGCGGTCCGAGGAAGACGGTCCCATGAATCACGAACGAGCGATCGCCCGACAACGCAAGCGGCGCCGGTTCCGCGTTCGCAAGAAAGTCCGCGGCACGGCGGACCGGCCGCGTTTGGCCGTCATCCGCAGCCACAAACACATGTACGCGCAGGTCATCGACGATAGTGCCGGACGCACGTTGGCATCCGCCAGCACGCTCGACAAAGAGCTGCGCGGCGGCAACGGCTATGGTGGCAATCGCACGGCCGCCCAATCCATCGGCAAGGCCATTGCCGAACGGGCCCTGGCCGCCGGCATCAAGCGTGTCGCACTGGATCGCGGAAGCTGCCAGTATCATGGTCGGGTCGAGGCACTTGCATCGGCAGCCCGCGAGAGCGGGTTGGAGTTTTAGAACGATCAACGTAGTGCGCGTTTCCTCCGAAAATACACGGAGACCGACGCGTAAGAGAATCAAGCAACCAAGGAGCATCTCGTGCCGACCGAATCGACCCGAGGGGAACTGATCGAGAAGCTGATCAAGATCAAGCGCTGCGCCGCGGTGGTCAAAGGTGGTCGCCGGTTCAGCTTCGCGGCGTTGGTTGTCGTGGGTAACGGTCGGGGTAAAGTCGGCTGGGGCTACGGCAAGGCGAACGAGGTACCGCCCAGCGTCGAGAAAGCGTCCAAAGACGGCCAGCGGAGCATGATCGAAATCGCGCTGGACGGCGGAACCATCCCGCACCAGATCGTGGGCCGATACGGCGCCGCGCGCGTCGTGCTCGTGCCGGCTGCGCCCGGTACCGGTGTGATCGCTGGTAACGCCGTGCGGTCGGTCTGCGAAGCGGCCGGCATTCACGACATTCTCACCAAGAGCTTCGGCTCCAATAACCCAACCAACCTGGTAAAAGCAACCATGAGCGCGCTGAGCACGCTCCGCACGCGCCAGGAAGTCGAACGCCTCCGCGGAGTCACGCTGTCATGAACCTTTCAGAAGTCAATCGCGGAATTCACAAGCACAAGAAGCGCACCCGAGTCGGGCGCGGACCCGGTTCGGGACACGGCAAGACCAGTCGTCGCGGGCACAAGGGTCAGGGTCAACTCGCCGGATGGACGGTCAGCCCTGTCTTTGAAGGCGGGACCACGCCTGTGATTCGTCGCGTGCCGAAGCGCGGCTTTCACAATGCGTTTGCCAAAACGGTCGTCGTGGTCAACGTTGGGAGTCTGAATGAGGCCTTTGCCTCCGGCGACGACGTTACGATCGACGCGCTGCGTGCCAAGGACCTGGTCAGCGGGCGCTTCGATGAAGTCAAGGTCCTCGGGCACGGCGAACTGAGCAAAAAGCTCAAGATTTCCGCTCACCGGTTTAGCGCCACGGCACTGGAGAAAATCCAAAAGTCCGGCGGCGAGGCCGTCGTGCTGCCAGGCAAGCAAACACCCACCGAACGTGTCGCGGACAAGAAACCCAAGGCCAAGCCGTCAAAGTCCGAATCCAAGTCCGACAGCACCGAAGCATAGGTGTCGTGGCAGGTCGGCCGGCTTGATTGGTCCGGCACCGCGCCACGCAGTCGAAACCAACCGCAAGCAACGATTCCAACATTCCACGCCCATGGATACGGGCGGACCATCAGGCTAGCGGACCAATCTCCGCGGTCTTCGCGAAAGGACGGATCGAATCATGTGGGAAAAACTTCGCGTCGTCTTCACGATTCCGGAACTGCGGAAAAGAATCTTCTTCACCCTCGGGCTGCTGGCCGTTTATCGCGTGGGGTGGCAGATTCCGCTGCCGGTCATCGACCAGACCGCGATGTCGGAATTCTTCAAGGCCTCGACCGGACTAGGCCAGGTTCTGTCGCAAGTGGCCGTGTTCAGCGCCGCCCAGTTGAGCCAGATCACGATCTTCGGCCTGGGCATCATGCCGTACATTTCCGCCTCGATTATCTTTCAGCTTTTGGGCAGCGTCTGGGGCCCGCTGGAGCGTCTGCAAAAAGAGGGTGAGAGCGGACGCAAGAAAATCAACGAGTACACCCGTTATGCCACCGTCGTGCTCTGCATCGGCCAAAGTTGGTTCTATCTTGGCTACCTCGCCCGAAGCGGGCTGGTGCTCGACCAGTTTCTTGTGGACGGGTCGATGAGCATCTTCTGGCAATTGACCACGGTCATGACCATGACCGCCGGCACGATCTTCCTGATGTGGCTCGGCGAGCAAATCGACGAGTTCGGCATCGGCAACGGAATCAGCCTGATCATCATGGCGGGCATTTTGGCCGGAATGCCGGGCGCCGGCCTGCAGTTGCTGAGTGAGTCCAGCTTCGAACTGGGTAGCAGCTCGGGCAAACTCGGGCTGGAGGTTCTCATCCTGTTGATGATCTTGTTCGTGGCCGTGGTGGCTGGCGTGGTGTTCATCACGCTCGGCCAGCGCAGGATCCCCACGCAAAGCGCCAAGCACGTCCGCGGCCGGCGTGTTTATGGCGGCAACCGCCAGTACCTGCCGTTGCGCGTAAACCAGGCCGGCGTGATGCCGATCATCTTCGCTTCCAGCTTGTTGATGTTTCCGCAGCTCGTCTTCACGCAATTGGCAAACGTGTATTCCAATTCGATCACTACCGGCCTGGCGGATGCGTTTGCGCGCGGGGCGGGATTCATCTACAACGCGATGTATATCGTGATGATTTACTTCTTCTGCTACTTCTGGACGGCCATCACGTTCAACCCGAAGGACATGTCGGAAAACCTCAAGAGTTTCGGCACGTTTATTCCCGGCTATCGCCCCGGCAAGCGAACGGCCGACTATCTTGAAAAGGTCATGGTGCGGATTACCTACGTTGGCGCTGGGTTTTTGGCGCTGGTCGCCATCACACCCACGGTCATCGCCGGTGTATTCTCCGTGCCATTTCAGGTCGCCAGTTTCTTTGGCGGCACGGGCTTGCTGATCGCCGTCAGCGTGGCGTTCGACCTGGTGCAAAAGATTGACAGCCATCTCGTGATGCGAAACTATCGGGGGCTGCTGGAGAAAGGTTAGTTCCAGCGGCCGCCGCCGTCGCCCGGGCCGGGTTGCCGTTTCCAAGGGGAGACGCAAATGCAAATCGTGTTTCTTGGCCCGCCCGGAGCTGGAAAAGGCACACAGGCTGTCCGACTGGCCAAGCATCTGAATATCGTTCATCTGTCAACCGGCGACATGCTGCGTCAAGCGGCCGCCGACAAGACGCCCGTCGGCCTGCAGTCGCAAGAGTATCTCACCGCGGGCAAGCTCGTTCCGGACAGCGTCATGCTCGATCTGGTCAACGAACGGCTGGCCAAGCAGGATTGTGCAGGTGGCTACCTACTCGACGGATTTCCGCGCACGCTCGGCCAGGCCGAAGCGCTCGACGCGCTGCTAGCCAAACGCAACACCCCCCTTACGGCGGTCGTCGAATTGGAGCTGGACGTCGAGGTGCTAACCAAGCGCCTCGTGGCGCGCGGCCGCGAAGACGACAAGCCGGACGTTATTCTCGAACGTCTTAAGCAGTACAAGCTGCAAACAGCTCCGCTGTCGGACTATTATCGGCAGCGAAGCTTGCTGCACGAGGTCGACGGTAGTGGCACGCCCGACGAAGTGTTTCAGCGGATTCGGGGCTTGGTCGACGGAGTTGCCCAACAGTAGCCGCTCGGGCGCGCCACACGTTATCATACAAGTCGTAGTCGTCGGCCGCAGGTCAGCGACGCAGGCAATCGGTTAGAATCCGGAGCAATTCCCAGCGTGCACATTCTTCGCTCATCACGAGAAATCGCGCAGATGCGCAAGCCGGGGTTGCTCGTTTGGGAAGCGCATCAGATCGCCGCACCGCTGGTTCGTCCGGGAGTGACCACCGGGGAGATCGACGCCGCGGTCGAAGCGTTTTTCGACGAGAAGCAGGCCATCCCGCTCTTTAAGGGCGTGCCGGGCAAGGTGCCGTTTCCCGCGGTGACCTGCATTTCGGTCAACGACGAAGTCGTTCACGGCATTCCCGGCAAGCGCGTGCTGCGCGAGGGCGACGTCGTCAGCATCGACACCGGCTGTAAATTCGAGGGCTGGTGTGGTGATGCCGCGGTGACCCATCCGGTCGGCAAGATCGACTCCGAAGTGCAACGATTGCTCGACGTGACACAAGGCGTATTGAATCTGGCGATCGACTTGATGGGAAAGAAGAGTCGTTGGAGCGAAGTCGCAGCCGAGATGGGCAAGTACGTCCGCGACGCGAACTTCGCAGTGGTCGAAAGCTTCGTCGGGCACGGTATCGGCCGAGAAATGCACGAAGACCCGCAAGTGCCCAACTTCGTCAGTCCGCAACTGCGGCGCAATGGCGATTTCTCGTTGGAACCGGGGCTGGTGATCGCCGTTGAGCCGATGGTCAACATGGGGACGAAGCACGTCAAGAGCCTGCCCGACCATTGGACTCAGGCCACGCAGGACGCCCAGCCCAGTGCCCACTTCGAGCACACGATCGCCATCACCGACAACGGCCCCTGGGTGCTGACCGGCCCGCCCACCAAAGACGAAAAGGGCAGCTAGGATTGGTGTGACGCCAGTTTCGCCGTAGGCAAGTTGCGGCTTCCGGCCCCCGTCGTGGCCCATGAAAGCGTGGCAGTGGGCCGGAGCGGGCTTGCGGAAACGGCGGCCCGCGGCGACATGTGCCGCTGCTGCGGCCGCAATGCACGCGTGCTCGCCACTAGCAGCCCAGGTGCCACGAACAGGCGTTTGCGGTCCCACGGATTTGGGCATGCGGCGGTAAGCTGGTCGCTGCGCCCCGGCCGTTGGAAGCCGTCTCCGCCCCGAACCGACACAACGGCGAGTCGACGGCGTCGCGGAGCCCTCAATCGCAAGCAAATTCCGCGCCAAGGGGACTTGTACGGATCCTGTGCCAGGGCTTATATTTAATCGCTTCGGATCAACGTTCCCAAGCCAAACCTGCAAGCCCGTGCTGCCATGAAGGTCCGCGCCAGCGTCAAGCGTATTTGTGAAAACTGCAAGATCGTCCGCCGCCGCGGCGTGGTGTACGTGGTCTGTTCGAATCCTCGGCACAAGCAGCGCCAGGGTTAGTTCCGCGGTGAAAGCTGTCGAGCCGGTCCGAAGTTGGACAGAACAAAAGTTGCGTAACCAGGCCAATCGGACAGCGACCGTGGTGCAGCGGTCGTTGTGCATCGTGCCTCTCGCCGATGCCGTGGCAGGACGCACGCTTCCAAGCGCAGTCACGTGCCACGCACGATGACTCGAACAAAACGAAACGTACCGAATTGATCGAATCGACTTAGGGTTATCCAAGTCAGGAGTTGAGATCCATGCCGCGTTTGCTCGGCGTTGATATTCCCAACGAGAAGCCGACCGTCGTGTCGTTGACCTACTTGTACGGCGTCGGCAATCACACGTCGCGCGAGTTGTGCCACAAGGCGGGCATCGACCCGCAGGCCAAGGCCCGTGACTTGCACGAGGACGAATTAGCGCGTCTGGCTGCGTTGTTGGATAAGGACTATTCGGTCGAAGGTCAGTTGCGCCGCCAAAGCGCGCAGAACATCACACGCCTGCGTGATATCGGTTGCTATCGCGGCTTGCGGCATCGCCGTGGGCTGCCGGTGCGTGGGCAGCGCACTCGAACGAACGCGCGCACCCGCAAGGGCCCCAAGAAGACCGTGGCAGGCAAGAAGGGCGTCAAAGACATGCGGTAGTCTCCGCCGCGCTTCCCAGCGAGCGAGAAACACTGCACAACCACTAACCCACGTTAAGAACACGACACGCAAGCGGCACGCGGTTCGCCGCCCTGGATCCGGGAGTTTGACGGAAGTGGCTAAGAGCAAACGACGCAAGACGCGACGCAACGTGACGGTTGGCATTGCCCACATCAAGGCAACGTTCAACAACACCAGCGTCACGATTACCGACACCAAGGGCGACACGCTCTGCTGGGCCAGTGCCGGCACCAGTGGCTTCAAGGGCAGCCGCAAGAGCACGCCGTTCGCCGGCCAGATGGCATCGCAACAGTGTGCCGAAAAGGCCGCCAAGTTCGGCGTGCGTGAGCTTGAAGTTCGAGTCAAGGGTCCGGGAAGCGGCCGCGAAAGCGCGATCACAGCCCTCCAGGCAGCCGGGATGACGATCAAGTCGATCGAAGACGTCACTCCGCTTCCGCACAACGGTTGTCGTCCGCCGAAGAAACGGCGAGTCTGACGACACCACTGCCGCCGCAACGTGGCGAACAATCCAACCAACACGCTGGTTCAATCCTTCACTACCCACGCACAAGGCCTTCGAATCTCACATGGCTCGCATCAATGGCCCCGTCTGCCGGCTGTGCCGTCGCGACGGAATGAAACTGTTTCTCAAGGGCTCGCGTTGCGACACGCCCAAGTGTGCCGTCGAGCGGCGTGACAGCCCGCCCGGCATGCACCAATTTCGCCGTGGCAAGCAAACCGATTACGGGACGCACTTGCGCGAGAAGCAGAAGGTGAAGCACTACTACGGCGTGTTGGAACGCCAGTTCCGCCGCTACTTCGGCCGCGCGACGCGCATCAAGGGCAACACGGGCGACGCGCTGATGAGCCTGCTGGAACGGCGGCTCGACAACGTCGTGCATCGTCTGGGTTTTGGTAGCAGTCGGGCTCAAGCCAGGCAATTGGTTGCCCATGGCCACATCACCGTCAACGGAAACTACATCGACATCCCCAGCTACAACGTGCGGGTGGGCGACGTCGTGCGGGTGAAGAATCGGGCCAAGAGCCTGCAATTCGTACAGGCAAATCTGGCGGACAATCGGCGCACCCCTCCCGACTTCCTGACGGTTGTCGAAGGCGGAATCCCCGAAGGCCGCGTGGTCCGGCTGCCAGGCCCCGAAGATATTTCGATCCCGGTCGAGACCCAACTGATCGTCGAGCTTTGCTCGAAGTAGGCAACCCGCGTCGCCACCTGGCAAATCGCACGATCCTGCCCGGCGACAAGTCAGCGACAACGGCTACAACAAACCCCAAGGTGATCCACACACCGGCACTTGGCATTCCCGCGGCTGGTTACGGAGATTTGTCATGCATATTCGATGGCGTGGGCTGGAACTTCCCAGTCTGGTTACTTGCGATTCCGATACGCTTACTTCGACCTACGGCAAGTTCGTCGCCGAACCGTTCGAGCGCGGCTTTGGTGCCACGGTCGGCAACGGTTTGCGTCGAATTTTGCTCTCCAGCCTCGAAGGCAGCGCGATCACGCAGATCAAGGTGCAAGGCGCGCAGCACGAATTCACCACGCTGCCTGGCGTCATGGAAGACATGACCGAGATCGTGCTCAACGTCAAGTCGCTGGTCGTCAAGAACTATTCCGACTCGACTCGGGTCGTGCGCATCGAAAAAAACACGCGCGGCCCGGTCACCGGAGCCGACGTGCAAACCGACGAATCGGTCGAAGTCATCAACAAGGACCACGTGATTGCCACGTTGACCGAAGACGTACCGTTCATGTTGGAGATGGTGATCGAGAACGGTCGCGGATACGTCCCGGCCAGCGAACACAGCCCCAATGTTCAGGAGATCGGCATCATCCCGATCGACGCGGTATACAGCCCGGTCGTTCGTGTGCGCTACGAGATTGAAGAAACCCGCGTCGGACAAAAGACGAATTACGACAAGCTGACCGTCGAGATCTGGACCAACGGATCGATCCAGCCGGAGATGGCCCTGGTCGAGTCGGCCAAGATCTTGCGCAAGCATCTCAATCCCTTCGTGCAGTACACCGAATTGGGTGCTCGGGTGCATGCCGCGGCACGCGGCGTGTCGGGTAGCTCGGGTGACGCGGCGGTCGAGGCAAAGCTCAACTTGAGTCTCTCGGACCTGAAGCTGTCGGTTCGGGCGAGCAACTGCCTCGAATCCGAGAACATCAACACGGTCCGCGACCTCGTACGACGCAACGAAGACGAATTGCTCGAAGTGCGCAACTTCGGCGAAACCACGTTGCACGAGGTCCAGGAAAAGCTGGCGGAGTTGGGGCTGCGGCTCGGCATGCGATTGCCCCCCACGCCCGCTGGCGTCTAGCGTACATTCACCACAACATCACTCGCAGTGGGGCCCGGACTCGTCCGGGTCCTCTGACAGAAACACCGACCGACCATGCGACATCGACGACGAGGACGCACGCTGGGCCGTTGCCCTTCGCATCAAAGGGCCTTGCTCCGCAATCTCGCAAGCGCGTTGTTCTTGACCGAGCGCGACGCCGAAGACGACGACAACGCCCCCAAGGTTAAGGGCCGCATCGTCACGACGCTCGAAAAAGCCAAGGAGGTTCGTCCCTTGGTCGAGCGCTGCATCACGATTGCGCGCAACGCGTTGCCTGCCGAGCAAGAAGCCGAAAAACACGCCACGACCGCGGACCGCGACAGCGAAGCTTGGAAGAGCTGGCGCCAGAGTGACGAATATGCCCAGTGGAACCAGGCGATCGCGCCGGTCGTCGCCGCCCGGCGTCGCACGCTCCGCATGCTGGGCAACAAGGAGGCGGTCCGTATTCTGTTTTCGGAAGTTGCCCCGCGTTTCGTGGACCGCCCTGGCGGATACACCCGTGTGCTGCGATTGGCCAAGCCCCGCTTGGGCGACGCCGGGACACGGGCCATCCTTGAGTTTGTGGGCGTGCGCGATCGCAAGCGCCAGCGATCGCAAAAACCGAGTTTCGAAGCCAGTGAGGCCGCTAGTTAGTCGGCATCCGGTCGGATTGTCATCGACGGACACATGGCGGGCGACGGATGCCCGTTAATTGGCACCAGATCAAGTCCCGCAGGCCAAAGAGCAGCGAATGCCTGCGCGTCGGCAGTTCGACCGCCCGTGGCCCCACTCATGGAGGTTCGTGTGGCCCGTTCCGCCAATCGTGTCTCTCCCAACAGCGCGGTCGGTTTCGACTTCACGCGGCACATGCGCTGGCTCTGCCGCGATATCTGCGGCCGGCTCGATGACCTGGCTCACGTCGACGTCGATCAGGTCGCGATTCGCTTTTGCCAGACCCGCAACTCAAGCCGGTACGGACTGCTAGCATCGCTGACGCCGTTGCGGTTCTCGAACGGGCAACGCGTTAGCAGCAAGGGCGGCGCGTCGTGGACGATTCAGCCGATCTGCGATACCTCGCATCGCGACATGCTCTATCTGCTGAGCTTCTACCTCCCGCGGTTTCTCGATCATACCTTCGACGAGAAATTGGCAACCGTGGTGCACGAGCTGTGGCACATCAGCCCCCAGTTCGACGGCGATTTGCGGCGTCATGCGGGTCGCTGCTATGCCCACGGACCGTCCCAGCAGAAATACGACGAGCGGATGCACGCGTTGGCACAGCAGTGGCTCTCGCTCGATCCGCCTGCCGAGGTGTTCGAGTTTCTGCGGTACGATTTTCGCCAGCTTGTTGCCCGCCACGGCTGCGTCCTTGGCCAATCGATCCCCACACCAAGCCTCACCCGCGCCAGCTAAGCTAGCAATGTAGCGTGGTGCGGCGCTAAGGTGCCGCTGGCAGGGTGGGTCGCGCGACTTCGACTCGCGTTGACATGTCCGGTCCGCGATCGCTACAGTTCGCCCCTCACGTCTCGAGCGGTAGTCTTCCCATCTCGCGTCAGTTTCCAGGGCAAGGATCGCCCATGCACTTCGCGGTGCGCCGTTGTGCGCTGTGGTTTCCGCTGGCTTGTTGTTTCCTCTTGGGCTGCGCGGCTTTCATCGAGCGGCCCGAGGGATCGCCGCCCGCGTTGCCAGTTGCTGCGCCCGACGGCGACATGACGGTCGAAGTATTCTCGGCGCCGGCGCCGCTCGATGATCCCGATCTGGCGTCGTTGTGGAACAAGGTAGACGAGCAGGCGATTCCGCCCGAAGTTCGTGCCCGACTGGCCAGAAACGGGATGCGGGCCGGGATCGTGACCGCGCACGTTCCCGACGAGCTCGCCGAGCTGCTGCGAGTGACCGATGCGCCGATCTCGGCGGAAGAGCGGTCGCTGGTGCCGATGGAAACCGATCCGGGCGTCTTGCTCCGCGTGTTGCAGCCGCAACCCGGCAAGCGCAACGAGCTGGTCGTCTCTCCGGTTCATGACGAGATTTCGCTGCTTCGCGGCTCCAACGGCGAGGTCCGCGGCAAGACGTATCGCAAGGCGGAGGGCCGGCTTGTGCTTACCGCCTATCCCCAGTCCGATGGCCAGGTTCGTCTTGAAGTGACGCCCGAGCTGCACCACGGCGACCCGAAAACTCAAACCACGGGCTCGGAAGGCATGTTCATCTATACCACTCAGCGCGAGAAGCAGGTCTTCTCTGATCTCAGCATGCCGGCCACATTGGGCCCTGGCCAGATGCTGCTGATCACTTGCCTGAACGACCACCCGAACTCTGTCGGCCATCACCTGTTCGTGCGCCAGGAGGCAGACAAGACGCTTCAACGGCTGTGGGTGTTGCGCGTCGCACAGGCAGGTCCCGACGGCGCGTTTGTCGACTGGACGGCCGAGGCAATCGGCGAAAAACCAGAAGTTGTCGCGACGGATGCCAGCGGCCAACAGTGAGCGACGTGGCCACGACCACGCCAAGCCGACTTAGGACCACGCCGCACGGCTCATGTCGAGGTACGTTAGGCGGGCGCGGCAACGATCAGCTCGGTGCGAATCGTCTGCGATCCGACCTGGCCCAGCCAAAGCGCGCCCTCGACGACGATGTCCCACTCGAGGAAATAGTGCCCCGGGTCGGCCGGCGCGACGATCTCGACGGAAACGTCGCTCGATTCGCCGACGTCGATGTCGCGCGGCAGCGGATGGTGCAAATAGTCGAAGTCGACGAGCCGGTCCTGCGCAAAGAGATGCGCGCCCAGCGCAACGAATCCGCCCAAGGGGTGCGGCGCCGCGTTGAAGCGCGTCTTGCCAGTATTCGTCACGCGCAGCTCGATTTGCGCTCGCGCGCCCGCCGCGATTTCCAATCGGGGCGACGCGGTGCGGATCTCGGCCGCCGGCTCCAGCGGAAACGTGCCATCGTGACAAAACGGTCCTTTGTGCAACACAAACACGGATTGGTTTCCGTCGGTGAATCCCCGCATTACTTCCGACGCATCGATCGGCAGCGAACCGGCATCTTGCGCGCTTGTCAAAACCTGATAGTCGACTTGCCACGCCGTGTAGGCCGGAAACACCTTGACGGTCATGTTGGAGAATCCCGCATCTTGCGCCAGCGCGAAGATCTCGTCGAGCCGGGTACTTCGTTCCAGGATTCCGGTGCGCGCCACGCAGTCGCGAATGGCGGGCAGTTTGGCATGGTTCCGGCCCGACTCGGCGAATCCTGCCAATCCGCCCGGCTTTAGCACGCGATACATTTCATTCAGCACCCGACGCGGATTGGGTACGTGATGCAGCGCATCGAAGCAGAGGATGCGGTCGAAATGTTCGTCGGGATAGGCGAAGTCGTATCCGTCGTACGTGTCAAAGTGCGGTCCGACGGCGTGCAGTGCGTTACGACGATCGCGTTGAAACGTCTCGCGGGCCATGTCGAGCGCAGCCGGGGAGACTTCGAGCAAGAACACTTCGTTACCCATTCGATGCAACATCGACGATAACCAACCAGCCCCGGCACCGAAGTCGAGAATGCGTTGCGCTCGTCCGATCTTCGAGCCAGCCAACAGCAAGCCGATCTGGTACGAGATCATCGCCGCTTCGTGGCAGTTGGCAAACGGCTTGTTTGTTTCGAAGTCGGTGTTGGCAAAATCCTGGTAGTACGCGTCGGCAGCCGTGTTGTACTGGCGCACGTCGGCGTCGGAGAGTTCGATGAATTCCTGCAACGAACGATCGACTGGCCGTGAAACGCTCATCGGTCAGCTCCCGCTCTCGACAACCGTTAGCTTCGCGCGTCGGGCAGTGGTTCCCCATTGCTTGAACCAGCAGAATCCTTCATCGACCAGGTCAATTTCCAAGAGGTACTCGCCTGGACCTGGGTCGGGCAGCTCCCGCAAGTCAAATGTGGCATCCTCGCCGGGACGCACATCGCCGGACAACGGCATCCGAAAGTAGTCCAGGTTGATCAGTTCGCCGTCGGCCGAAAACAGGTGGATGCCTAAGTTGACTTGTCCCTTTTCACCCTGGGTGTCCGCCAACCAGATGCTATTGCCCGTGTTCGCCACGCGCACCGACACAGGGCGATGCACTGCTCCGGAGCTCAGCGTCAGATCATCGTGCTCCAAAGTGATTTCCGCCAGCAGCCGGTCGGGCGTGGCCGATGTCGGTGTTAGCGGGTTGCCCTTAACGAAGAAGAACACTTCAAAGTGTCGCGAGAACTTTCGCGCACTGTCGAACATTTCGTCGCGCTGGGCGTCGACTCGGTCGTACCCGTCGAATCGGAACCAGTAGTGGGGCTCTGGCGCCAGCGTCAAATACATCGCGTTGAAACCGGCCGCTTCGCCGATGGCAGACAGCTCTTCCAGGTTCAAGTTGTCTTCCAGCACGCCCCAGGTCTCTCGCTCGAAGACCGACTGCGGAATCGTGTCGTAGTCGATCCCCGCGTCGCCCAACCCAAAAATCGAATCCGGCTTCATCACGCGATGGATTTCCTCCATCACGCCGATCTTGTTGGGCACGTGGTGAAATGCACCAAAACAAAGCACGCGATCAACCGAAGCATCGTCCAGCGGAATATGCTGGCCGTCGTACTGCACCAGCCGCAGCGACAAATCACCGTTGATCCGCTGATCCATCGCGAGAATCTGCCGGCCGATGTCAAGCGCCGTCTGACTCACGTCGAGCGCCACGACGTGCATTCCCATCTTGTTGAGAAACTCGCTCATCCAGCACGTGCCGCAGCCGAAGTCCAGCACCGTCATTCCCGGCGCAAGTCGCAAGCCGGCCAGCAGCCTCCCAAGCTGCTGGAACGTCTCGACGCACTCCAGCGGATTGCCGAACGGCTTCTTCATCAGGTGGTCGATGTTGGGCATCCGCGCGAACCATTGTTCGTGCGCGGTGTTGAAGCGCTCGATATCGCCGGGCGCGAGTTGCTTCTCTGTGAGCATGGTCGCGTATCCTTGCTGCGCGCGAGATTCCAGGGCGTGCGTACGGTGCGGGCCGCGGACTGCGCGCGTGTTCCGCTTCGCGGCGCCGTGGGCTGGTGACGTGAATATATCGCCGACGGACGATCGCGACCAACCGCAATTGAGCGCAATTGTCGGTCGTGTCGGTACGGTGGTTGCGCACCCCCGCAGTGCTGGGAGCATTTCCTTCAGGCTAGTGCCGCGCGCTTACGCCGGCTGGCCGGCCAGCGCCGCGCGCACCGACTCGAGCTGCCCAGCCGAACCTAGCATCTGGTTCTTGTGAGCGATGTAGTCGGCATAGGCCGCCATGAACGGCTTGCCGGGCGTGCGCGGGTCGAAATCGGCCGGCTTGTCTCGGAACGACTCGCGATAGATGGCACACCAAACCAAACGGCCGTCCGTGTCGATGTTCACTTTGGTCACCCCCAGCTTGGCGGCTGGCAGATACTGATCTTCCGGAACGCCACTAGCATCGCCGAGCTGGCCGCCGGCCTGATTGATGCGGTCGACCCATGCTTTCGGCACGCTACTCGAACCGTGCATGACCAAAGGGAAACCGGGAAGTAGCTTTTGAATCGCCGAGATGCGATCGAAGTGCAGCCCTTGCCCGCCGCTGAACTTATACGCACCGTGCGACGTGCCGATTGCCACGGCCAACGAGTCGCAGCCGGATCGCTGAACGAACTCGATCGCTTGATCCGGATCGGTCAGGCAGGCATTCTCGGCGTCGACGGAAATGTCTTCCTCGACACCACCCAACATGCCCAATTCGGCCTCGACGGAGATTCCCTTGTCGTGCGCTCGCTCGACCACGCGACGCGTGATCGCGATATTCTCGTCGAACGGATCGTGAGAAGCGTCGATCATCACCGACGAATAGAATCCGCTGTCGATGCAGTCGTAGCAGGCTTCTTCGGTGCCGTGATCCAGATGCACGGCGAAGATCGCCTTGTCGAAGACTTCTTCCGCGGCCCGAATCATCGATTCAAGAAACCGCTTGTCCGTGTAGCCACGGGCCCCGCGCGACAACTGGATGATGAACGGCGCGCTGCGCTTGGCATCGATCGGGTCGTCGTTCGACTTTTCTTGTCCGAGGTTGCCGCGGAACAGTCCAACAGTCTGCTCAAGGTTGTTGATGTTGTACGCGCCCACGGCATAACGACCATAGGCGTGGTGGAAGAGGTCTTGGGTCGTAACGATCATGGGAACGCTCCTTGCGGCGCATGCTGCTAGCGGCCGAATCCGAATCGGTCGTGGCGGCGCGCCGATCTGTAGGTGCCAACTGCGCAAGCCGCCCAACTCGCGAGAGCGACGATTATACGAAATGTCCGCCCAACACGTAAAGTGCCTGTATGTATTGATTTAGCGCGACTCGGGTTCTACATTGCCCCCCGTCCCCTGCGACGATACAATCCTCCGTCCCATTTTCCGGCACAGCACTCTGCGCAGGCGAAAACCGCGGATCATGAGTTCCTCACCAGCCCCTGGCAAGTCTCCCCTGACACCGCTGGAACAAGTCCGCTACGCGCGGCAAATTATTGAGATGGAGGGAGAAGCGCTGGCCACCGTAGCCAAGCGCATCGACGGCGAGTTTTGTCGCGCTGTGGAACTGCTCTTCGAATGTCGCGGTACCGTCATCACTAGCGGGATGGGCAAAGCGGGACTGATTGCCCAAAAAATCGCGGCCACGCTTTCGTCAACTGGTACGCGAAGTACGTACCTGCACCCGGGAGAAGCGGTGCATGGAGATTTGGGGCGCATCCACGACGACGATGTATTGTTGGTTTTTTCGCAAAGCGGCGAGACCGAAGAGATCGTG
This sequence comes from uncultured Planctomycetaceae bacterium, assembly GCA_937952415.1. Classification (GTDB taxonomy): domain Bacteria; phylum Planctomycetota; class Planctomycetia; order Pirellulales; family PALSA-1355; genus CALFYT01. The sequence continues at coordinate 41,741 of CALFYT010000105.1, forward strand.
CGCATCCTACCGTCACTCGCGGATTTCGGAGTTTGCACGATTGCGGTTTGCACGCGGCGCACCTGCACGCTGGGTCGCGCGGCGACCGTGACGATCGAACTGGGCCCCTTGCAAGAGGCGTGCGCGCTCGGCCTGGCACCCAGCACCAGCACCACGGCCATGCTCGCCGTGGGCGACGCGCTCTCGCTGGTAACCAGCCGGATGCGCGACTTTGGGGCCGAGGACTTTGCTCGGTTTCACCCCGGCGGAAGTCTCGGCCGCAAGCTCAGTAAAGTCGACGAAGTGATGCGCGACGTTTCGGAATGCCGAGTGGCCGGCGAGTGGCAAACCGTACGCCAGGTCCTCAGCGATCACAGCCATGCCGGACGCCGATCCGGCGCGATCATGCTGGTGGACAAGTCCGGCAAGCTGACCGGATTGTTCACCGATAGCGATCTCGCCCGACTGTTCGAACACAAGCGCGACGCCGCGATCGACGGGTCGATTGGCAGAGTGATGACAGCGCGGCCGCTGCGCGTTCCGTTGGGATCGATGACGCTTGACGCCATTTCGATCATGGCCGAGAACAAGATCAGCGAGTTGCCCGTCGTCGACGAACAACTGCGTCCCAAGGGGATGATCGACGTAACTGACGTCGTCGCTCTGTTTCCCGAAGCGCACACCGGCGGAGCGCTCGACCAGCACGCCGCGCCGCACGGTACTAGGATTCCCGGCGCGTTTCCCGCCACCAACATCACCCCGACGGAACACCGATCTCGGGATTGCGCATGAAACTGGAAGAACGCTGCCAACAGATCGAACTCATTCTGGCCGACGTCGACGGTGTGTTGACCAGTGGACAGATCATTTTCGACAACCAGGGCATCGAGACCAAGCAGTTCCACATTCACGACGGGTTGGGCATTCGGCTGTGGCAGCGGGCCGGTTACCGCTTTGGAGTGATTACCGGGCGCAGCTCCCACATCGTGAAGGTACGGGCGGCCGAGCTGAATATCGAACTGGTGCGGCAGGCCGCGGAAGACAAATGGCCCGTCGCGCAAGAAATCCTCAACCAGTTGGAACTCGAGCCGCGGCAAGCGTGCTACATCGGCGACGATCTGCCGGACCTGCCGGTCATGCGCGCCGTAGGCCTGGGCGTGGCCGTGGCCAACGCCTGTCCGGAAGCGCGCGAGTCGGCCCATCACGTGACGAAGCTTTCGGGTGGCGAAGGCGCGGTGCGCGAGACAATCGAGATGATTCTCAAGGCCCAGCGGCGTTGGGATGACTTGATTCAAAAGTACACCAGTTGAGCCGCGCATGAAGGGTGCCGCCGAATCGTCCCCATTGCCCAACCACGCGCCGCGGCGCCGGCCGCGTGTCGTGCGCGTGGGCGAAGTCGTGGGCTGGTTTGCCGGTGTCGTCTGCACCTACTGGCTATATTGGCTGATCGCCGTGCCTCTTATCGAGCCGGGCATCGAGCTGGCTGCGGCCAACTTCTCAAGCCAGGACGACGCCGTCGCCGCGCGCCAAGCCAAGAGCGCCCGCAAACAGACCCTCGAGCGCTACTTTCCGCCCGGCTCCTGGGAACTCGTAAACCCGGCGATCTGGGAAACCAACCAGACGCTGCTGCTATTCAAGGATCCGAAACCGCTGCCCGACGGCACCGTCGAGTTGGAGCACTGCACGCTGCTTTTCTTTCCGCAGCCGCGCAACGACGAAGATGCCGACGTCCAACCGATCGTGATGCGGGCCGCAGAAGGCGCCACGCTGAAGTTCGATCAGCCGATTGTCCTGAAGACTGTCGACCTGGCTAAGCGAAAGCTGGTCGGCGGCCGACTCAAAGGACTGATCACGATTGAGCGCGCACCGACCGAACCGGGCACTGACGACGCGCTGCTGATTACCACTCGCGATGTCGAGCTGCAAGGTAATCGGGCCTTCTCGCCGCATGTGGTCAAGTTCCGATTCGGGCAAAGTCGCGGCAGCGGGCGCAACCTTGAGATCTTTCTTGACGCCGACGACGGCGGCGGACTGCGCAACGGCCGTGTCAAGTCTCTGCACATCAAACGCGACGTGGTCGCCTACCTCGCGCTGGACGATCCGGCCCTGGCCCGCGGCAGGCAGGCCGCCCCAAGGCCCGAACTGCAAGGCTCGACACTCAAGATTACCTGTCAGGACGAGTTTCGTTTCGACTTTCAGCAATATGCCGCGTCGTTTCACGAACGTGTCGACGTCGAGCGTTCCACTGTCGGACCAAGCGATCTGCTCAATTGCGAGGTGTTGACCGTCTTCTTTCGGCGAAATTCGGACGAAGCGGGCACCGCGAATCCTCAGCAGCGCTCGGGCGCCGCAGCCGAGGTCGACGACGTTCCGATCCGTTACATCGAAGCTCGGGGCGATCCGGTTGTCTTGCAATCGCCCTCGCGCGGCGTTTATGTCCGGTGCCACCGTTCGTTGGAGTTTCATCCGCTGCCCGGCAATCCGTTCGGGCGGCTGGTGGCGACCGGTCCCGGGGTGATGCGCGGCGTGGCCCCGGGCGATTCGCCAGCCGAATACCAGGTGCAATGGACACGGGAAGTGCGATTCGAACCGGCCGAGGGCGAACAGTACGTGGCGTCGCTGCGCGGCGGTGCCACGGTCCGCGTGTCGGACCTGGGTGAAGTGACTGCCGGCGACGTCCTTGGCAAGGACGGCCGAATCGTCGAAGAGGGGCGGATCGTGGCCTGGGTCACCCCGCTATCCCAACCGGCTCACTCGCAGCCGGTGGCACGCGTCGTTCCGGCGTCGATGCATCGACCGTTGCCCGGGCCAGCCAACGCCGGCGCGAGGGTCGGCGCGCATGGAATCGCACCGCCCAGCGCGACGTTAGGTCCAACGCATCGCACCCTTCGCAAGCCGGTCATCGCGGCCGCCGACGACGCGTCGACCGAACGGCAAACCGGGCCGCCGCCGGGCCGGGGAACCAAATGGCAGATCGACCGCGTCATGGCGCAAGGAAACGTCGAGGTCGATGTTCCCCAGTTGGACGCGAAGACGCGTAAGCTCGAGGTCTGGATCGATCGGCTCAAGCAGACGGCCGTTGGGCCGTCAATCGCCGAACAATCGCCGCCGGCACCGACAGACCAACCCCCGGCCGGCGAATCGAAGACCGCGGCGCGCGAGGCGCCGTCGCAGCGATTCGAAGTGCGTTCCGGCAGCGTGCAGGTCAGGCTCATCCCGCGCGGCAAGCAGTACGACGTGGCCGCGCTCACTTTGGATAACACGGCCCACTTGCAAGAACTCTCGCCCCGCCCCGGGACGAAGCCCATGGTCGTTGACGGCCAGCAGGTTCACGTCGTTGGCGCGAACACCGAACAGACGACCGTCAAGGTTTCCGGCCGCCCGGCGCAGATCGAAGCCGGCGGCATGGTCCTGCTCGGCGAAGCGATCTATCTGGAAAAGCACACCAACCGACTCTGGATCGATGGCCCGGGTCGCATGATCATGCCCATCGATCAGGATCTCAACGGCAAGCCGCTGGCGGCGCCGCAGTCTGCCGAAGTCAGTTGGCAAGGCGCGATGCACTTCGAGTCGAAAAGCGTGACGTTCCGGCGCGACGTGCGCGTACAATCGAACCAACAATTGTTGACGACCCAACAGCTCGAAGGCGTGCTGGACCGGGCAATCGACTTTTCCAACCCCGGCAGCGCAGCGCCGGGGCCTGGCAAAAGTAACGTGCAAAGCGGCCCGCAGCTTGCCTTCGTGCGATGCTACGGCGAAGCGGTCCTCGACAGCCGTGAATTCAACGAGCAAGGCCAGAAGACCGCAGTGGATCAAATGCAGGTCTTCGATCTGTCGATCAATCGCACGACCGGAGAGGTCCACGGCAAGGGGCCCGGTTGGGTGCGACACGTCGGACTCGAGACGGGCGGCAGCCCGTTGGGGCGACTGGCCGCGCCCGGCACGAACGCACAACCGACCCGCCCCGCGGCCCGACGGCCCGGTCTGACGTACCTGCACGTCCAGTTCCAGCGCGCGATTCATGGCAACATCAACGGCCGCCGGCTGACGTTTGGTGAGCCAACCAAGACGGTCTATGCGCCGGTTTCCGATTGGAACGCGAGGCTCTCGCCCGACGACCCTGCAAGTCTCGGTCCGGAGGGGATGATCCTAGACGCGCAAACGCTGACCGTGCGCGAGATGCCTGCCCGCACTCCCGGCGAGGACGGCTGGTTCGAGCTGGTCGCGATTGGCAATGTGTTGGCCGAAGGGGCGCAGTTCGCCGCGCTGGGGCACCGCGTAACGTACACGCAGGATAAGGATCAGATGATCCTCGAAGGCGACGGGCGCAGTCCGGCGGAAGTCTCGTACTCGGCCATCGAAGGCGGGAGACGCAATGAGGCCCGCGCGGACAAGATCATCTATGCGGTGGGCATGCAGCACATCATCTTTTCCGGCGCGCACTCGCTGAACGTCGACGTGCCGCGCCCGCCAAACGATGCCGCCAAGTAGTCGGGCGCCAAGTAGCCAGCA
>CALFYT010000106.1 GCA_937952415.1 uncultured Planctomycetaceae bacterium
TGCTGATTTACCGACGGGCAATGACTGCTGCAGAGAGGCAGACCGTTGGGCAGTACCTAGCGAAGAAGTATCAGATTGAAACGTCGTATTGAATTCGTCGTTTAACCGTTGGCCCAACGGGCCGCGCGCGGTTGACGCCGAATCACGCAGGCCGTTGGCCTTGCGGCTAAACTAGCGTGAATACCGAACACTTCAACAACTTCACGAGACGAAATACAAATGTCACAACAGCATCCTTGGCCTCGTAACGCAACTGCAGGTCGAATTAGCAAGCCGCCCTGCTGGTTCCGATCCGGTTTCGGGCATTCGAATTTGTTTCGGATTTCGACATTCGCATTGGTAGTTTGTGCCGTTGTCTCGACGAACGCTGCCGAAGAGCAGATTGATTTTGTGGAAGACGTCCAACCGATTTTCCGGCAGCACTGCATCAAGTGCCATGGGCCTAAGGAGCAGGAAAGCAGTTTGCGGCTGGACAGGCGGGCATCGCTGCTACGGGGCGGGGATTTCGGCGAACCTTCGATTCTGCCGGGGAAAGGCAGCGAGAGTTTTCTTGTGCAGGTGGTCGCCGGGAAGAACCCAGACCTGAAGATGCCGCCTGAGGGCAAACCGCTTTCAGAAAACGACATCACCACGCTGCGGGCCTGGATCGACCAAGGTGCGAAGATGCCGGATGAATTGTCCGGCGGTGATGCGTTGAAGATGGACCACTGGTCGTTTCAACCAGTGGCTGAAGTCGAGCCACCGGCGATAAAAAGCTCGTTCGTGGCCAACGGAATTGATGCTTTCACCCTCCGCAAGCTACGGGAAAACAAGCTCGAACCATCGAAGCCGGCCGATCGTCTGACGAAGCTCCGCCGTCTGTATCTCGTGATGCATGGCCTGCCGCCAACGCGAGAAGAAATCGCACGCTTCCTGGCCGACAAGTCTGCCGGCTCCTGGCAAACTGCCGTGGACGACGTGCTCAAAAGCCCGCGCTACGGCGAACGTTGGGCGCGGCACTGGCTCGATCTGGTTCGCTTCGGCGAGACGCATGGCTTCGAGACGAATCGCGAACGTCCCAATGCGTGGCCGTATCGCGACTATGTCATTCAATCACTGAACGACGACAAGCCATTTGACCCGTTTGTCCGCGAACAGATCGCCGGAGATGCGTTCGACGCGCCGATCGGCACAGGTTTCCTCGTCGCCGGGCCTTACGATCAGGTGAAAGGCGGCGGCAACCTGGCGGCCATGCAGCGAATGAACGAACTGGACGACATGATCAACACGACCGGCACAACGTTCCTCGGTCTGACACTCGGCTGTGCCCGTTGTCACAACCATAAGTTCGATCCGATCACGCAGACCGACTACTACGCCATTCAAGCCGTTTTCGCTGGCGTAAAACACGGAGATCAGTCGCTGCCGGTTTCGCCGAAAGCACAAGAGAAGGTCGCGGCGATCGACGCCGAGATCGCCATGCTGACTCAGAAGCTCAAGCGGTTCATTCCCAAGCCGGAAGACTCGGCTGCCTCTACAATGCGTCCACCCGTCAACGCAAAACACAACCTCGAAATCTTTGAGCCACGCGAGGCAAAGTTCGTTCGCTTGACGATTGAAAAGTCGACCCGTCAACAAGCCTGCATCGACGAACTGGAAATATTCAGTGGTGACGCAAACGTGGCACTCTCCAGCGGCGGCGCGAAGGCGACTGCTTCGGGATCTCTAGCTGGCTATGACATCCATAAACTCGAGCACATCAACGACGGCAAATACGGCAATTCGCACAGTTGGATCTGTGATAAACACACGGGTTGGGTCCAGATCGAATTGCCCGATATCGCAACGATCGACCGCATCGAGTGGGCGCGCGACCGTGAGGGACGCTATGGCGACCGGCTGGCTCTGCAATATCGAATTGAGTCCGCGGTCAAGCCGGGTGAGTGGCAGTTGGTCGCCAGTTCAAAAGATCGCGCGGTACGTCCGCAATCCCGGCCAAATAAGCCGACGTACGATTTTACGGGCGCACCGCCCGCCGAGGCGGAGCAGGGCCGAAAATGGCTGGCGCGGATTAGCGCGGCCAACAAGGAAAAGGCCGCTCTCCAGAATTCCAACAAGGCTTACATCGGCAAGTTTTCGCAGCCCGGTGTGACACATCGTTTGTATCGCGGCGAGCCCGATCAGAAACGCGAGGTGGTCGGCCCGGGCGCGGTGTCGGCGCTGACAAAGCTTGACATCGAACCCAACGCGCCCGAACAGCAGCGCCGCGTGGCGCTGGCCGACTGGATCGCCAGCAAGGACAACCCGCTCACGGCACGAGTGATTGTCAATAGAATTTGGCAACACCATTTCGGCACGGGACTGGTCGATACGCCCAGCGACTTTGGCGCCAACGGCACTCGCCCCACGCATCCCGGATTGCTCGACTGGCTCGCCTGCGAGCTGATGGACAACGACTGGTCGCTGAAACACGTGCATCGCCTGATCCTGATGTCCAACACGTGGCAGCAGGACAGCCGGCCTCATGCCGCGGGAATGGCGGCCGACGGCGCGTCGCGGCTGTTGTGGCGTTTCCCTCCGAGAAGGCTCGAAGCCGAGGCCATCCGCGACAGCATGCTCGCGGTTTCCGGCGTGCTCGACCTGCGGATGGGCGGCCCCGGATTCAGCGGCTTCGCCGTGCAGGCGGAGAACGTTCGTCACTACTTCCCAAAGAAGACGTACGGCGACGACGACTGGCGGCGGATGATTTACATGACCAAGGTTCGTCAGGAACAAGAGTCGGTCTTCGGTGCATTCGATTGCCCGGACGCCAGCCAAGTGACGCCAAAGCGCAGTCGCTCGACTACGCCGCTGCAAGCGTTCAACTTGCTGAACAGCTCGTTCGTGCTGCAGCAATGTGAACTCTTTGCCCAGCGATTGGAAAGGGAAATTCCAGACGGCGGCGCAACACGCGCGTCACTGGCCATCGAGTTGGCCTTTGGCCGCCCCGCCACGTCCGAGCAAGGGGAGCGAGCGCTGGCCTTTGCAACCGAACATGGCTGGCCGGCACTTTGCCGGGCCCTATTCAACGCCAACGAATTTGTCTTTATTCCCTAATGACCACGGCAACACCGATGATACGACGTGAATTCCTATCCAATCTTTCGACCGGCCTTGGCGGCATTGCACTAGCCAGTCTGTTGCATCAAGAAGGACTGCTGGCGGCCGAATCGACGACACCGATTCGACCACAAATCAATCCGGCGCATCCCTACGCGAA
>CALFYT010000107.1 GCA_937952415.1 uncultured Planctomycetaceae bacterium
CAATACTGCCAGGCTGCTTCTGGTAGGAAAAATACGGAACACAGAGTTGCACAGAGGAGTCACAGAGTTTCGCAGAGAGAAGAAAATCTGCGTAATAGTTCGGCTGCGCTCACTACAAGCCTGTGTAATCTGCGGATTGTTTTCTTTAGCCATGCGCCCATTTTAATCTCTCATGAGGCACTTTGCCAGCAATGCACCCACGGGCTACAATCGCCGCTCTGTATGGAAATTTTTCCGCTGTTATTTTGGCTTTTGCTTGTGGGAGCTGCCGCCTGTGTCGTTTTGCTGCGGTTTCGTCCGGCGTGGCTGTCGCCAACGGCCGTTTCCTTTCTCGGCCTCACGCTGCTCATCGGCTCTCTTTTTTGCGCCGGCCGGCGGTTCGTCGGCTGCCTTGTCGTCCGATGCCGGGTCGTCCGTTGCTTCGTCGCTCTGCTTGTCCTTTTCGGCCAGCAGTTGTTCGTGGTGGCTAACCAAAATGTCTCGCTTGCGCCGGTCCAGGATGAGTTGTTCGACCTGGCCGCGATTGAGGGTCAGCTCGAAGCCAGGGTCCGGCATCACACCCCACTCGTCGCTTTCCTTCGCATCGGGAAACCGGTGGATGTTCTTGCCGCTGGGTCGGTAGTAGCTGGCCGTGGTCAACTTGAGCGCGCTCTTGCCTCCTTCCAGTTCGATCACGTTCTGCACGCTGCCCTTGCCCCAGGTGCGCTCGCCGATAACGACGGCGCGCCCGTGATCTTGCATGCACGCCGAGAAGATCTCGCTGGCGCTGGCGCTGTAGTGGTTCACGAGAACCGCCATGGGGAAACCGGTAAACGTGCCTTCTTCTTCGGCATCCCACGTTCGTTCGGCGGTGTTGCGCCCCTTGGTGCTGACGATCTTGCCTTCGGGAATGAACATGTCACTCACTTCGATGGCAGAGGTCAACAGGCCGCCGGGATTAAAGCGCAGATCGACGATCAATCCGCGCATTCCTTGCTCTTGCAACTCGACGAGCGTTTTTCGCAAGTCCTTCGCCGTGTCGCGACTGAACGCGGTAATCCGCACGTAGCCGATCTTCTGTTCAGGATCGAGCATGAAGTCCCAGGCATCGCGCTGGTTGCGATGGTCGCCCAAGACCGTGTCGACGTGGACCCATTCACGCGTGATGGTGACGGGCACCTTTTTGAGCGATCCGGGATGGCGAATCACCAGATCGACACTCGTGCCGGCCTCGCCCTTGAGCCGCTTGACCGCCTGGTCGATCTGAATTCCCTCGGTCGTCTTGCCGTCGATTTCCAGAATGGCGTCGCCCGCCAATAGCCCGGCCCGATAGGCCGGCGTGCCAACCAATGGGCTGATCACCTTAAGCTGCCCGTTTTCGATACCGATCTGGATGCCGATTCCGCCGAATTGGCTCTCGACGGTACTCTTGAAGCGGCCGATGTCGTCCGGGCTGATGTAGTTCGAATACGGGTCGAGCTTGTCCAACACGCCCTTGATGGCCGCCTCGACCAACTCGCGCCGATCGATGTCCTTCACATAGTTCCGTTCGACCTGATCGATCGTGTCGGCGAAGATCTGGTAGAGTTCGTAGTCGTCGCGCACCGGTTCTTGGCCTTCAGCGCTCAATAGCCGAGCGGGTCGACCCAGTCCAACGATCACGACCAAGACAACGCAAAACCAGATGCGACGTTCCATCGAATGGCCTCCTGAAACCGGATAAATGGCCCCGAAACGATGTCGGAATCTCGACGCGATGGCGGGAAGGCTGTGTGGGTGCCGGCCGGGCGCGATGATGCAGGTCGTCTGGACCACCGCAATCCTGTCGGCGTAGCCTATTTCGCTCAAGTTCTAGTATAGGTGCCCCTTGCGCAACCGGCAATAACGACTGGAAGGCCGGTCTCGGCCGGTAGGCGCGTCATTACCTCCCGCACGATGCATTCGCCAAGCGCAGGCTGCGCTAGGATTCGCCGGAAGGAGGCAGCCGCACATGGTGGACACACGCCGGCGGAACATTTCGCCAAACCAGGTCGCGACGAAACTCGTGTGGCTCCAGCAGAGCCGCTAGCGCTCGATCGATGCCGCGCAGCCGGGCTCGCTCGCGCGTGCCGCTAACCAGCGCGCGGGCACGGCGGATCGCCAGGTACTCGAAGAATGACAACGTGCCGCCCGGGCGCAACAATCCGATAAGCACGCCCAAGATCTGTTCAACCTGTTCGACAGAGAAATTGTTCAGCGGCAACCCTGACACGATCACGTCGTACGGTTCGCCATCGGCCAGCTCCTCGACTGGTTGGTGCAGGACGCGAGCCCGATCGGCCACGTGGCGAAATACCGCGTCGGTCTCGAATCGATCGCGCAGCCGGCGGACAAACGCGTCGTTCAGCTCAACCAGGTCCAAACGATCGTGCGCGCCCATCCGTCCGATAATACGCGACGTTACGGCTCCAGTGCCGGGCCCCACCTCCAACACGCGATCCGGTTGCCCAGTCGCGCCGACATACCGGGCCAAGGCGCGCCCCAGGTACCGGCTGCTGGGAAGCACCGAACCCGTCGTGACGAAGTGCTGGCGAAACTGGCGCCAGAAAACGCGCTGGTCATGCAACAAGCTGCTCATGGGAGCCTTATATCCGGCCAGGTGATTCCCCTCAAGCCGGCACCGCCGCACCGGCGCACAGCGTAACGACGCGAAAACTTGCCACCAGCGCGCGCAGCGGGTAGCCTAAGCGGTCGGATCGCCATCCCATCGCGCCCCCCAGCGGATGCGCCGGCCCGACAGCCCGGCGAGGCAATGCACACCATGCAGGAGTCTTCTCATGTTTAAGCTGCTTGGCATTCTGTTCTTGATAACATTGGCCTGTGGCGTCCAGACCGGCCTGAGTGCCGAGCTTGGCGAGGACGGCTACGCCGATTCCGACGGCGTCAAGATTCACTACGTCACTGCGGGTGAAGGTCCGCTGGTCGTGTTGATCCACGGCTTTCCGGACTACTGGTATTCATGGCGAGAGCAGATTCCGGCCCTGGCCAAAGAGCATCAGGTCGTGGCGGTCGACCTGCGCGGCTACAACCTGAGTGACCAGCCCGAGGGTGTCGAAAACTACGACATGAAGAAGCTCGTGGCCGACATCGACGCCGTCGTGCGGCACCTAAAGCGCGACAAGGCGATCATCGTGGGTCACGACTGGGGCGGCATGATCGCGTGGACCTATGCCATGACGTTTCCGGACAAGACCGACAAACTGATCATCCTGAACCTGCCGCATCCCAAAGGCCTCACGCGCGAACTAGCTAACAACCCCGACCAGCAGAAGAATTCGCAGTACGCCCGCGATTTCCAAGATCCGGACGCGGTGGACAAGATGCTCAAGCGCGCCGGCGGCAACAAAGCAGCCGTGGCTCGCGGACTGACGTTTTGGGTCAAGGATAAGGATGCCCGCGAAAAGTATGTCGAAGCCTTCACCCGGTCCGATTTCGAAGGCATGCTCAATTTCTACAAGGCCAACTACCCGCGTGAACCGTACTCCTATTCGGAAGAGAGCACGCAGTTTCCGCCCGTGAAGTGCCCCGTGTTGATGTTTCACGGGCTGAAAGATACGGCCCTGTTGCCGGGCGCACTGAACGACACCTGGAACTGGTTGGAGCAAGATTTGACTCTGGTCACGATTCCCGAAGCGGGCCACTTCGTGCAGCAGGATGCCGCCGACAAGGTCACTCGCTGCATGGTCGGTTGGCTCAAGATGCAACGGGGCGACGAGTAGGGGCGCCCTTGCCGGCACTGCGTGGCCACGGTTGCGGGCGCGAAGGTGCCCCGCAGCACCGGTTTGCGCTACGAGCATGGCCATGCGCCGGTTTGCTCCGTGTGCGACGCTTGGCCGTCAAATTCAATACTGGAAAAAACCAAAAACGATGGCACTACTCGAGTTTAGCATCACGCCGCTGGGCGCTGGTGAAAGCGTTAGCCCGTATGTGGCACGCGCGGTCGAATTGGTCGACGCCAGCGGACTCGACTACCGGCTGCACGCGATGGGCACGGTCGTCGAAGGCGACGTGGGACCGTTGCTCGATTTGCTGCGAAAGTGCATCGAAGCCGTGGCTGCCGACTGTGACCGAGTTAGCGTGACCGCGAAAATCGACTACCGAAAGAATCACAGCGGCTCGCTTGCCGCCAAAGTCGCCAGCGTCGAGAAGCGTCTTGGCCGAGCGGTGAAGAAATAGGCGTGCCGTGGTCGCGCGCGGTTTGTCGAACGGCGCGGCGGCACGATTCTCGGCGCTTTAGTTAGGCACGTGGCATCGGCGCTGGCGGGCTCGGCGTGCGGCCCGTTATAATCAAGTTTTGCCTCTTGCCCGCCGGCATGCTCCGGACCATGCGCCTGTGACTTCCCCTGCCCTGCTTGCCGTCACTGATCAAATGCGCCGCGCCGTCGGCGACGAAAACGTGCTTTCGGCGCACTCAGAACGAGTCGTCTACGAGTGCGATGGGTTCGTGATCGAGAAGAACTGCCCGGACGTGGTCGTTTTTCCCACCTCGACCGAAGACGTGGCGGCGATCGTCAAGATCTGTAACGAGGCCGACGTTTGTTTCTTGCCGCGTGGCGCGGGCACGAGCCTGGCCGGCGGATGCCTGCCCGTGGGCGGCGGCGTGATGATCGTGCTGACGCGCATGAATCGGATCCTCGAAATCAATTTGCGCGATCGCTACGCGGTGGTGGAACCGGGCGTAGTCAACATCTGGCTGACAAACGCGCTGCGGGGTACCGGCTATCACTACGCGCCTGATCCGTCGAGCCAGGGTGCCTGCACGATCGGCGGCAACGTGGCGACGAACTCCGGCGGACCACACACACTGAAGTACGGCGTTACGGTCAATCACACGCTTGGCATCGAGGCCGTCACGGCCGACGGCACGATTGTCCGATTCGGAGGCCCGACCGAAGATCCCGCCGGGCTGGATCTGACCGGCGCGCTCGTCGGCAGCGAAGGCACGCTGGTGATCGTCACGAAAATCTGGGTCCGACTGACCAAGAATCCGGCGGGCGTGCGGACGATGTTGGGTGTCTTCAATTCCGTCGACGATGCCACCAACGCCATCAGCGAGATTATCGGTGCAGGCATCATCCCCGCAGCCCTGGAGATGATGGACCACGGGATCATCGAAGCGCTCGAGGCCGCATTTCACTTCGGATTCCCGCTGGATGCCGAAGCGGTGTTGTTGATCGAAGTCGATGGGCTCGAAGTCGGCTTGGACGCCGAGCGCGACCAGATCGTCGAACTGTGCCAACGGTCGGGCGCGCGCGAAGTGCGGCAGGCGAAAGACGCGAAAGAGCGGCAACTACTGTGGAAGTGCCGCAAGCAAGCCTTCGGTGCCGTCGGCCGGCTCAGCCCCAGTTATTGCACGCAAGACGGCGTCGTGCCTCGCACCAAGCTGCCGCACATCTTGCGGCGGATTGCAGAAATTGGCAAGCAGCACGATGTGCGGATTGTCAACGTGTTCCATGCCGGAGACGGCAACCTGCACCCGATTGTCCTGTTTGACGAGCGCGATCGCGCGCAGATCAAACGGGTATTGGCGGCCAGCGGCCAGATCCTCGAAGAGTGCATTGCCTGCGGTGGCAGCGTCACCGGCGAGCACGGCATCGGCGTCGAGAAGATCGACTTTATGCCGAAGCTGTTCGACGACAATGATCTTTCCGCGATGGGGCGAATGCGCGACGCATTCAACCCACACAACCGTCTGAGCCCCGCAAAGATGTTGCCGACTTCGGGTGCATGCGGCTTGGAACAGACACACCCCGGCCGGCGCGCTGCGCTGTAGTTTCTCGCGTCGGATTTCCAAACACCTAATACTGATGACCACCGTTGCCGACACTTTGCCGCTGGACGACACCAAGGCGCCGCCGGATCAGGCTGCGCTGGCTGACGTGCTGGCAGACGCCTATCGCAGTGATACAGTGGTGGTGCCGATTGGCGGCGGAACGAGCCTGAACTTCGGTATGCCTCTGGAACGAGCGGCAATCGGCGTCTCACTGGGCGGTTTGAACCGTGTCGTCGATTACCCCGCGCGCGACATGACGATCACGGCCGAGGCAGGCGTTCCCATGGCCACGCTGGCCGAAACGTTGGCTGCCGAACGGCAATGGCTGCCGATTGACGTAGCCCAAGCGGAAACAGCCACGCTCGGCGGGGTCGTTGCGACCGCATTCTCCGGTCCGAGGCGCTACGGCTACGGCACGATGCGCGATTACGTGATCGGTATTTCCGCGGTGGATGGCCGCGGAACTCCGTTCAAGGCGGGTGGCCGTGTGGTGAAGAACGTGGCTGGATACGACTTTTGCAAGTTGTTAACCGGCTCGCTCGGCACGCTCGCAGTGATTTCGCAAGTCACACTCAAGATCAAGCCGCGGCCCACCGCCAGTGCGATTCTGCTGGCCGACCTGGCCGATTTGGACACGGCCGACAAACTCCTGGCTTCGATCGTGGATTCGGCGGCAACGCCGGTCGCGGTTGAGCTACTGGCCGGACCGCACTGGCGCGATCACCCTGCACTGGGCACGCTTACCGCCGGCGCCACAACTCGACTCGCGGTCGGCTTGGAAGGAACTCCGCCGGAAGTCGATTGGATGGCCCGAGTGCTGGCCGACGAGTGGCGGGCCTTGGGCGTCACGGCGACGCGCACGATCGACGCGCAAGCAGCGGCAACGTTGTGGCACGATCTGGCAGAATTCGCCCAGGCCGGAGACGCCCCGCTGGTGCTCAAAGCCAGTCTGTTGCCCAGCCGGACGACCGAGTTTGTTGCACTCGTTTTGGACATCGATCCTGAAGCTTCCGTGCAAGCGCACGCGGGCAACGGAATTGTCGTGGCCCGTTTTGCGAAGTTCGACCCGGGCGACGTTTCCCAGGCGTTGATCGGCCGCTTACAACCGGCCGCCCGGCTGGCAGGCGGACACGCTGTCGTCCTGTCGACAACAATGGGCGGGCTGACACGACAGGCCATTTGGGGCCCGGTCGACGAAGACGTCGTGTGGATGCAAAAAGTGAAAGCGCAGTTTGATCCCAAGGGCCTGCTCAATCCGGGCCGATTTCCGTACGCCGGCTGACCGCGAACCCAGATATTATGCAGCCCTCTGCGAACAATCCTGTTTCCGGTGTCGGGCCCCCGGGCGACGCAGCCGTCAATCCCGGCGCGGGCATCGAGGAACAACTATTCCTCGATTGCGTGCACTGCGGCTTGTGTACCGCCGCCTGCCCGACCTACGTCGAAACGAGCAACGAGAACGACAGCCCGCGCGGCCGAATCTATCTGATGCGCGGCGTAGCCGAGGGGCGGCTCGAAATGAGCAACGAGGTGCGGCGGCATCTCGAATTGTGCTTGGACTGCCGCGCGTGCGAAACCGCCTGTCCTTCGGGAGTGCAATACGGGCGCCTGATCGAGCCGTTTCGCGTCGGCATGCAGCAATCCGACCCAACCGCGTCAGGCGACGATTGGTTCCGGCGCTGGATTTTGTTCGGGCTGTTTCCCTATCCGGCGCGGATGCGGGCAGCGCTTTGGCCGGCACGTGTTGCGCAGCTCTTGCGTATCGATCGCGCGATCGATGCGGTCGGGCTGGTGCGACTGTTACCGCCGAGGATGCGACAACTCGTGCGGATGTTGCCTCCTCTAGGGAAGTCGCAGCCGCGCTTGCCGGAGGTGCTTCCGCCGATCGGAACACGACGGGCCCGTGTGGCGCTGTTCACCGGCTGCGTGGGCGACGCGGTGTTCCGCTCGACCCATTGGGCCACCGCGCGGGTGCTACAGCACAACGGATGCGAAGTGGTCGTTCCGCAGAACCAGGTTTGCTGCGGCGCGATCCATTTTCATGCCGGCGCTTCGGAACCGGCTCGTGCATTTGCCGACGCGAACCTGAATGCTTTCGATCCGAACGACGTGGACGCGATCATTGTCAACGTCGCCGGTTGCGGCGCGATGCTGAAAGACTACGGACACCACTGGCACGATGAGCAACAGCCAGCGCGGGCCAGCTTTGCTGCAAAGATCCGGGATGTTACCGAGTTTCTCGACGAGTTGGGGCTCGTCCCGCCGACCGGCGCGCTTGGCATCACGGCGACCTATCACGATGCGTGTCACTTGGGCCATGCGCAGAAGGTTCGCGAAGCGCCGCGGCGCTTGCTCGAGCAAATCCCCGGGCTCGAGCTACGAGAGCTCGCCGAAACCGATTTGTGCTGCGGCGCGGCGGGAACCTACAATCTGACCGAACCAGAAATGTCGGCCCGGCTAAGTCGCCGCAAGCTGGACAACATTCTGGCCACCGGCGCCCGCACGGTGATCACGGCCAATGCCGGCTGTATCTTGCAAATCGCCCGTGAAGCGCGGCAGCGCGGCGAGCGATTTTGGGTGGCTCACCCGATGGATCTGCTCGATCTGAGCTATCGAGATGCGCGTCCGCCCGTGTAGTTCCCCGAGTCGTCTGCCAACGAGCCGCGGCCGATCCGCAGTGCGTATAGGTTGTGTCTCGTAAGTGCGATCTAGCGTCGTGCGGTCGTTTTGCCGCCGGATCGGCGTCGGCGAATCTCGACGAATCGCTCGGATTCGCCTGCGATTCTCCTTCTTGCCCTCCGGCAAAACGCCTCGCCCTTTGGCCGACGAGTCACTTGCGAGACGCAACCTAGGCAGCGTCGGTCGGCAGCGAACGTTCGGCAAACGTTTCGACCTCCAGCGCGGCCAGGCGGCGGACCACGTCACTGGGAATCGGTCGCCGCAGCGGCTCTTTGGCCAACATCTGGTGAATGAGGCGTGCCGCACGTGTGGGCACGTGGGGCGCCAGCCGTCGTACGGCGCTGGGCAGATCCTGCCGGTGCCGCGTTGCCAGCTCCGCAATGTCGTTGGCATCGAAGGGCAGTCGCCCGGTGAGCATCTCAAACAGCGTGACACCCAGGCTATAGACGTCGCTGTGGATGCCACCGCCGGTCGAAGAATAGAGTACTTCTGGAGCCATGTACTGCATGGTGCCCACGACGGGCCGATCAGCGATCGTTCCTCGTTCGTCGACGCCGCACGCGAACCCCAGATCGATCAGCGTCACGTGCCCGGTGCGCGAGATGAAAACGTTCGACGGCTTAACGTCGGAGTGCGTCCAGCCTGCTCGTTGCAAGGCGTCGAGAGCTTCGGCCACTTGGCGACCGATCCACGCCACGACCGGCAAGTCGATCCGCGTCGGTGATTGCAAGCGGGTTTGCAGCGTCGATCCCTCGAGCAACGGCATCGCGGCGTAGTACGGTGCTGTGTTGAGTTGGGCCGCCAGGATCGGCAGCAAGTGCGGACTGGAGACTTTGCGGCTTACGTGGACTTCGCGAGCCAAAATGGCAAGGCCACGCGGGTCTTCCTGCCACTCGGGACGTAAGACCTTGATCGCGTAGCTGGCCGGCTGACCGACTTGCCCACCGGCAGGACGGGCGGCGAAGACACGGGCGAGCTGCCCTTCGCCAACGCAGCGCAGCAATTCCCAAGAACCCAAGCGACTGGTTTGCCGGTTCGTGGCGCGCGCAGATTGCAAGCCAGCACGCTGCGGAGAGTGCGAGGTCGAGCCCATACTGAGAAACGAGGCAGGAATTGGGGGACGTGACGCCGTGGACACGGCGCGCAGAGGAGTGCTAAGGATTGCATCGGTCGAGCGGACGCCCAAAATTGAGCCGCACGACGCGCGAAGGCTGGTTTGTGGAATTCGGTCGCCAATTCCGTAGAAATCGCCTCAAGATTCCGCGGACGGCCGCCTCCTGGTGCGCGAAGCGAACCACTTGCGAGCCCCCGTGCAGCGATCTAAAATCTGAAGTTTTGGCCACTTGCATCGAGCCGATGCCTGCGTCGCGGCCCGCCGGGTCGTGCCGTTTCGCCCCGCCAGGAGGCCTCGCGGCAGCAGTATCAATCGGGCTCGATCGATCGTTGACGATTCTTCAGAAGCCCCGCGCGGAAAGGACCCCAGATGAAGTTCAAGTTCAAAACGAGCGTTGCCTGGTTGATGCTGGCTGTGTTTTGCGTCGGACCGATGGTCGGCTGCAAACCGGTCGACAAGAAAGCCTCGGACGAGCCGGCAGCCAATACGACCGACTCGTAGTCACCGGGATTCCCCCGAGGTTGGCGTGGGCCGCAATCCGCGCGGACTGCCTGGTTGGAGATTGCTCATGCGCTGTGTCTTACCGCTGGCGTGTGTGATTGTCGGCGGGCTTGTACCGGCGCTGGTCGGTTGCAATGCGTCTAGCGAGCCGGGCACCAAGCGTGTCATCTTGCTGACTAACGGTGCAGATCCCTTTTGGGACGCGATGTTGGTGGGCATGCAGGACGCGGAGAAAGACTTCAACCTTGGAGCCGACGGCCTGCGCGTCGTTCGCGACGTTAACGACGGCACGCCGAAAGGCCAGATTGACCGGCTGCGGCAATTTGCCAATCAGTCCGACATCGCTGCCGTGGCCGTTTCGGTGACCGACTCGAAGAACCTGGCCATCGCCAATGCGATGAAGGACTGCCAGGCGGCGGGTATCAAGGTGATCGCGATTGACTCGGACGTCGACCGAGAAGCGAGTCGCGACGCCCGATTTGCCTACCTCGGCACCGACAACGTGGTTGGCGGCCAGGAACTGGGCAAAGCGGCCGCCGGCATCCGGCCCGAGGGCGGCAAGTATGCCACCTTCGTCGGGTTGAAGGGAGCCGCCAACGCCATCGAGCGGATCAGTGGATTCGCCACGGGCGCAGGCGACAAGTTCGAGCAGCTTGAAAACCTCGGCGACGACATGGATCGCAGCGTCGCGCTGAAGAACGTGAAGGACGCGTTGGACCGTAATCCGGAGCTGAACGTATTGGTTGGCATCTGGGCCTACAACGCGCACGCCATTGTCGACGTCGTTCGCCAGCGCGACTTGCGCGACAAGACGACCATCGTTGTGTTCGACGCGGCTCCGAACGCCATTGCCGACATGCAAGAGGGACAGATCGATGCGATGGTCGTGCAAAACCCGTACGAAATGGGCTATCAGGGCACACGGTTAATGCAAGCGCTGGTCAAGGACGACCACGAAACCATCCACGAGATGTTGCCGGCTTACGACCCGCAAACCAAATCGTTTGACGACGCGGACGGCAACGGCGATATCATGACCACGGGCTTGCGCGTCGTTCACCCCGATTCCGGCTCGCCGCTCAAGAAAGAAATGTTCGACGAATCGACTGAGTTTCTTTCTTTGAGCGAGTTCAGGAAGTGGTTATCCGAGCATAACCTCACGGGATCATGATCAGCCACCAGGGCGGCGAATCGGATGGACTCTTGCGCCGTGCCGCCCGACAACATTCCAACGAATTGGGCCTTGGGCTGGCTGTGCTGGCGGTGATCGTCATCACCACCATTTTCAGCGACGCCTATCGCGACAAGCCGCTTCAAAACGCCCAAGAAATCTTGCGCCAAACGTCGATGCTGGGCGTGTTCGCCTTGGGCGCGGCGATCGTCATCATCTCGGGCGGCATCGATCTTTCGAGCGGCGCGGTGATTGCGTTTAGCGGTTCGATTTGTGCGTCGATCATGGTCGCACTGGCACCGCTCGACGCGACCGGCGCCCCCGATACCCGCGAGCTGGGCACGGGAGTGTTCGTCGCGGCGATTTCCGGCACGCTCGTCGTAGGATTTTTGATCGGTACGCTGCACGCCTGGCTGATCACCGTGATCGGCCTGCCGCCGTTTGTAGCGACGCTGGCCTCGCTGGTCGGACTGCGCAGTCTGGCCAGGGTATTTGTGCAAGAGGTCAACGCCGCCGTCATGCCCACCCAAAGCAACGCCTCGCAGATTTACGTCTTCAACCAAACGTTTGGAATGCTGGGCAGCACGTGGTGGATTCCGCTTGGCGTTTTTCTGGTGCTTAGCTTGCTAGCGTGGCTGTTGATGAGTCGCACGGTCGTCGGGCGGCACTTGTACGCGATGGGCGGAAACGAAGCTGCCGCGCGGCTGAGCGGAATCAGGACCGATCGTCTCAAATGGCTGGCTTATTGCATCGGAGCCATGACCGCGTCCATCGCCGGCATTCTTTACACGGCCGAAATCGGCGCTGCAACGCCGCAGACCCAAGGCCTCGGCTACGAACTCAATGCGATTGCCGCCGCCGTGGTCGGCGGATGCAGTTTGCAGGGCGGCCTGGGAACGATCTCGGGCACGATGCTCGGAGTCCTGTTCCTGCGGGCTGTAATCGACGCAGTGGCCAAGATCGTCAAAGTCGGCGCGGACGACTATCAGGGCATGATCGTCGGGTTCCTGGTCGTCTTGGCCGTGGCATTCAATGAGCTGCGCGTTTCGCGCCGCACGGGCGGCAAGCAGTTCTTTCCCGGCGTGCTCGGCGTGGCCGCGATTGGCATCCTGGCACTGTTGGCTGGCGTCATCGCGACGATCATGGCTGGACGCAACGCTGGACTGGCTGTGATGCTTCTGTCGGCGGTAACTTTCGGCATCGTCGCGCTCGGACAACGGCGTGCGGCGGCCCAACGCTCAGGCCGGCAATCGTAAGATCTGCTCTTTCTCTAGTCGCATGACAGACTCGCCCCTAATTGACATTCGCGGCGTTTCGAAACAGTACCCGGGTGTGCGGGCCTTGGACGAAATATCGCTTGCGGTCCGCGCGGGCGAGTGCCTTGCGATCGTGGGCGAAAACGGCGCTGGCAAGAGCACGCTGATGAAGATCCTGGCAGGCGTAATCACCGAATACGATGGCCAAGTGCTTTTGCGCCAGCAGCCGATTCAATTTGGCGGCACCCGCGACGCCGAAGAAGCCGGTGTCAGCATCATTCACCAGGAACTGAACCTGGTCGAGGAACTGTCGGCCGCGGCCAATATCTTCCTGGGCCGGGAGATGCGTAACCGTTGGGGCCTGCTCGACCAGTCGGCCATGGACCGCCGTGCCGCCGAGTTGTTGGCGCAGTTGGAATGCCAGATCCCGGCTGACAGCCGAGCCGGGGCACTGCGTGTCGGCGATCAGCAGTTGATCGAAATCGCGAAGGCCCTCTCGCTCGAGGCCGATGTCCTCATTATGGACGAGCCGACTAGCGCGCTAACCGAGTCGGAAGTGGCCCGATTGTTTCGCGTGATCGACCGGCTACGTGAAAGCGGGGCGACCGTGCTGTATATTTCGCACAAGCTAGACGAGGTTTTTCGGCTGGCTGATCGCATCGCCGTGCTGCGCGACGGTCGCCTGGTCGATGTGGTAGCCCGAGCCGAGGCCAATCCGCGTCAGATTACGCACCTAATGGTCGGCCGCGAGATCGAGGAAACCGACGTTTCGACGCCCCGTGAACCGGGTGACGTCATTCTACGGGTCGAACATCTCCGTCTTCCCTGGCCTGGGCACGCGCGGCAATGGCGCCTGGAAGATATCTCTTTCGAACTGCGACGTGGCGAAATCTTGGGCATCGCCGGGCTGATGGGTGCCGGGCGCACCGAACTACTCGAGTGCGTGTTTGGCGCGTCCGACCAGGTGCCGACCGGCCGCATCATGCTCGAACGCCGAGACGTAGCGTTTGCGCATCCGTCCGAAGCACGCAGTGCCGGGCTGGCACTGGTCACCGAAGATCGCAAGCGGTTGGGTCTGTTTGATCATTTTTCCGTTGGCCAAAACATCACGCTCTGCACGTTGTGGCAGTGCGTGCAACATGGGTTGCTGCGCCGGCGGAATGAGGCAAGACAGGCCGAATCCACGTCGGCTCGGCTCGGCATCAGGTCGTCTGGAATCGACGCTCCGATCACGAGCCTCAGCGGCGGAAACCAACAGAAGACGATCATCGGCCGCTGGCTGCTGACCGAACCGAAAGTACTCTTGCTCGACGACCCAACGCGCGGCATCGACGTAGGTGCCAAGGCGGAACTCTACCGGTTGATGGACCAGCTTTGTCGCGACGGTTTGGGCATCATCGTCACGTCCAGTGAACTGCCCGAGCTGCTGACGCTGTGCGACCGGATCATGGTGCTGTGTGAAGGCCGCCAGACTGGCGAGTTCTCGCGCGCCGAAGCCACCGAGCAGCGCATCATGGAAGCCGCAACCATGCGAAGCGCCGCAGCGGCTGACGCAGCGACGTAGAAGCGTTCGCAGGACGAGCCGGGTACGTCGCGCTGATGGCCGGGCGAGCTCAAGTCCCGACGTACTTCGCATAGACGGTTCGGGCTGTGGCAATATCATCCGTGCCACCGATGATCGCGCGACCGTCCGGGAACAACGTGAGCAAATAGTCATCGACCGCCAGGCGCAAGAGATACTTGTTGCGCGTGACGCGGCCGACGTCGGCCAGCTTGGCCGCTAGTGCGTCGAGCGACACGCCGGCGCTGTTGCGCGGATTCAGTTGCACGGCATTCCGCCCGCAAAGAACCGCGCTGTGGCCGGCCCGTTCGCCTGACAACCAGGGAAACTCGCTCCGTTTGCACGCGGGACAATCGTCGGCGCCGGCCAGCGTGTCTAGTCCGATCTGACGAATTCGATTATCCCACAGGTCGACGACGGTCAGCGAGCGGCTCACCGCTTCAGGTCGACCGGCCAGCAGCTTGATCGCCTCGGCCGACTGAAGCGACGCGATGACATTGACGATCGGACCCAAGATGCCGGCCGTGTCGCAGGTGGGCGTTGTGCCCGGCGGCGGAGATTCGCTCATCAGGCAGCGCAAGCACGCCGTCTCGCCAGGCACAATGGTCATTGTCTGGCCTTCGCCGCCCAAACATCCACCGTATACCCACGGTACGCCGCGACTCAGCGCAACGTCGTTGAGCAACATGCGGGTCTCGAAGTTGTCGGTGCCGTCCAAGATCACGTCGATCTCGTCGGTTAGCTCCACGACGTTCGTATGATCAACGTCGGTGACGCGCGCGTCGATCGTGATCTCGGAATTGATTCGGCGCAGCTTGGTTGCCGCGGCCACGGCCTTGGGAAGCGCGTCGGCCACGTCTTGTTCGTCGAACAATACCTGTCTCTGCAGGTTGTTCGTTTCCAGGAAATCACGGTCGACGATGCGCAGATAGCCCACGCCGGCGCGGGCCAACGTGTTGGCAATCACCGAGCCGAGCGCTCCACATCCGCAGATCAGTGCCCGGCCCGCCAACAGCTTGCGCTGCCCCTCTTCGCCGATCGGACCGTAGCGGATCTGTCGCACGTAGCGATCCAGCGGCGAGTCGTCGTTTGGTGGCGGTGCCATTGCGATTCGATTTCTTCCGAGGAGGGTCCACCCAATACAACAGCTTACACGACGTAGCCCGCCCAATCCGCGCCTGCCAATGCGCCACTCGCGGCCAAATCGCGCTGCAATCGATCGCATTCGGCCCGCGCCGGCTCGATCTCCTTCGCGGCGTTCCAAGGCCGATGCGCAATTAGCGGCAGGTCTGCCCCAGCGATTCGCTGCGGCAGGCTCTGCAGATCGCCAACGTCGACCACGGCAACTTGAGCCCATCGCTGCGGCACGACATTTTCCTCTGGGCCGAACCGTTGAGCCAGCACGCAGACGCGTCCCAACGCGTTGAGCGCCTGATCCGTCGCCGGATCGGCGGATCGCAAGACGATGATTCCCACTGCCGGCCAACGACTTAAATGCCGTATCGCGGCGATGTTCCCTTGATTGAGCTGGGCAACCAACAGCACGCCCGCGCAACTGGCTCGCTGACAAAGTTCGTCCGACGGTTCGTGAACCACTAGCGCCGCACTTGCACCATGACACGCTGTTAGTGCCTCTAGACTGCGTGCGGCATCGAGCGCGATGCCGCGTACCACCCAACGCTGGTTGTCGAAGCGAAGATCGCGGCCCACGGCCCCAAGCCGGCGCATGCCCACGACGCGCACCGCGCTGCCGACCACTTTGCCGTCGCGCATCAGGCTGACGGTGGCTCGATACAAGTGCGGCATCTGCGGCGTCCAATAGCACGGATCGGGCACAGTCGCCGCAGCCAGAATGGATGCTCCGGGACCACGGTCGACGAAATCGAAACGTGCAGGGAGAGTCTGTGCGTACTGGCACTCGGGTCCGCTCAGCGATCCGGAAAGCGTGCAACGCCCGTCCGCTTCGACTTCCCGCACCCGGGCATAGACATGTGCTACGGCGTTGGAGGCACCGCCAAAAAACAGTTCAAGTCGCTCGTCAAAGTCGATGGAGTCGCACACGGCGTTTTTCAATCCGGATCGGCACTGACAGCACGTCCGTCGTCGGCAAGTGTTTGGTCTAGTTTCAGAGCCTCGGCAAGGAAACGGCCAGTGACCGATTCGGGAACACGGGCCACGGCCTCCGGCGTTCCTTTCGCGACAACGCGTCCGCCTTCGTCGGCGGCCCCTGGCCCCATATCGATGATATAGTCGGCGGCTTTCATCAGTTGCAGATTGTGTTCGACCACAATCAACGAGTGGCCGACGTTGGTCAGCGCTTCGAGACAATCGAGCAACTGAACGATATCTTGAAAGTGCAGGCCGGTCGTCGGTTCGTCGAGCACGAACAGCGACCGACCTCGGCGCTTGGTCGACATGAAGGCCGCCAGCTTCAGGCGCTGCGCTTCGCCGCCCGACAGCGTGTTGGCCGGCTGGCCCAGCCGCAGGTACTCGAGCCCGACGTCGATCAACCGTTTGAGTCGGGCTTGTACCTTGAGCTGCCCGCGAAAGAACGTGAACGCCTCGCGAGCCGTCATGTCCAACACGTCGGCGATGTCGCGCCCGCGATACTTGATGTCGAGGACCTCCTTGCGATAGCGGCGCCCGCCGCACTCGGGACACTTCATGTAGACATCGGCCAAGAATTGCATGTCGATCGCCAGATAGCCATCACCTTTGCACTTGGCGCAACGGCCGCCAGCAACGTTGAGACGAAAAGGTGCGGCTCCGTAGTGGCGGGTGCGGGCCTCGACCGTGCCGGCGAATACCGCACGAATCTCGTCGAACGCCTTGATGTAGGTCACGGGGTTCGATCGAGGCGAGCGGCCGATCGGGCTCTGATCGACAAGGATCACGTCGTCCAGTTGTCCGTCGCCAAAGGCATCGTCGTACGGATAGGGCTTGGGGGCGTCCTTGCGCATTCGCCGGCACAAGGCGGCATACAGCGTGTCGCGTACCAGCGTGCTCTTGCCAGACCCGCTAACTCCGGTAACCAGGCACAAGACGCCCAACGGAAACTCCACCGTGATATTCTGCAGGTTGTTGCCCCGCGCGCCGGCCAGGCGAATCCAACCGTGATCGGGCGGTCGCCGGCGCGGAGCAGGACCAGCGCCTCGCCGGCCCGACAGAAAGTCGCCAGTGATGCTACGCGGGCAGTCGACCATCTCGGCCGGGGTGCCCTGAAATACGACTTCGCCCCCGCGCTCGCCCGCGCCGGGGCCGATTTCGATGATCTGGTCTGCGGCACGGATCATTGACTCCTCGTGCTCCACGACGACGACCGAATTGCCACGATCCCGCAACGCCCCGATCACCCCGGTCAGCCGCTCGACGTCACGCGGGTGGAGCCCGACAGACGGTTCGTCCAGCACGTAGAGCATGTTGACCAATCCGGACCCCAGCGCGGTCGTCAGCGAGACCCGCTGCGACTCGCCGCCGCTGAGCGTGCGCAACGTGCGATCGAGCGTGAGATAGCCAAGCCCCACGTCTTCGAGATATTGGAGCCGGTTTCGGGCTGCTGCGAGCATGGTGCGCCCCACCTGCTGCTCCCAGGCCGATAGCTCCAACGCGTCGAAGAACCGCACCGCGTCGCTGATTTTCAGCGCGGAGACGTCGGCAATCGAAAGTCCACCGATCCGAGCGGACAGGGCCTCCGGTCGCAGGCGCGCCCCATCGCACGCCGGACAAGGACGATAGCTGCGCCACCGGCTAAGGAAGACCCGCAGGTGCATCTTGTACTTGCGCCGCTCCAGCCATTTGAAGAAGCCGTCCAGGCCGCCGAATTTGCGCTCTTCGACGCCCCCGATAACGATTTGTCGCTCCTGATCGTTCAGTTCGGCAAACGGAACGTCGACGCGCAAATCGTAGTCGTCGGCCAACGCCAGCAACTCTTCCAACTCGTGGGCATAGGCCGGCGTGTTCCACGGCGCAACCGCGCCTTCGCGCAGACTCTTGCTCGGGTCCGGCACCACCAGATCCATGTCGATGTCGATCGTATTGCCAAAACCCTCGCACTCTGGACAGGCACCAAGCGGACTGTTGAAGCTATAGAGTCGCGGTTCCGGCTTGGGAAACGTCGCGCCACACCTCTCGCATGCAAGCTCTGTGCTGAACACGGTCTGCCGCCACGCGCGGTCGTCCAGGTCGTACGGCGTTGCGCCGTCGAGGTGCTGGGGTTCGTCGCCGACGGCTGCCTCGACGAAAATGTGGGCCGTGCCGCGCCCCTTGGCAAAGGCCATCTCCAACGAATCGCGCAGCCGGGGTGCATTGACGTTGCCGGCGGCGAGTCGATCGACAACCACGTACTTCGCGGTGCCGTTTTCCGGCGGAGTGGCGTCGCGGCGCGCATCCTCATCCAAACGAATCAGCCGGTTGCCCACGATCGCGCGCACGAAGCCCTCTTCGCGATACGCCGCCCATGGGGTCGCCGCGTCGGCGGTTGCCGACGGTACGGGAAATGCCAACAGGTAACGCGTGCCTTCGGGCAATGCGGCAAGCGCTTCGACGACGGTGTCGGGCGAGTGCCGCTGCACTTCCCGACCACATTGGTGACAAACGACATGGCCGATCCGGGCGAACAACAGCCGGAGGTAGTCGCTCGTCTCGGTGGCCGTTCCGACCGTCGATCGGTTTGATCGGCTCGTGTTCTTGTGCGTAACTGCAATCGCCGGGGCAATGCCCTCGATCCGTTCAGCGGCCGGCTTTTCCAGGCGCTCGAGGAACTGTCGGGTGTAGGCCGAGAAGCTGTCGATGTAGCGCCGCTGGCCCTCGGCATACAGCGTGTCCAGCGCCAGGCTCGTCTTACCACTGCCGCTTAGGCCACACAGCACGACCATCTGGCGATGGGGTATGTCCAAGTCGACATGCTTCAGGTTGTGGACCGCGACGCCGCGGAGGATCATCGAGCGGGCGGGCACCGGAACCTCAATCCGAGGGTGATTGGAAATCTGTATAATAGGCCCCGACGATAGCGCTGGCCAACCGCGACGGCGAACAAATTGCGTTAGCCTAGGTGCCTGGCGGTGAACGGCGGCGAGGGCTGCCCGGTCGAAGGACCTCTAGTTGGACTCAATGTGAGAGGAATGCGAGAGTCGGACGGCACCATGAAACAGGGTGCTTGGGGCATTTCAATTGGCTTCGCAAAAAGGGACGATACAAACTAGAGCACTCATTACGGCTAGCTGAATGAACGCAGTTGAGCAGGACCAGCACCCGTTTCGGCGATTCTTGCGATTTAGACTTCGCACGTTTTTGGTCGTGTTCACCATTGTGTCCGTATGGTTTGGTTTGCGTCTCAGGACGGCTCGCGAGCAACACGCGGCGGTCATTGCATTGTCGGAGATCGAGTCCAACCGTTCGTCAGTAGCATACGAATACGGATACGACTTTGACCGTTCTGGAAACGTAGTTCCCAACGCGGATCCACCAGGCCCAAACTTGCTCTACCGAGGCGCGAGGCAGCATTTCTTCGCACGTGTGGTTGGTGTCAGTCTCGATGGAACCCGGGCAGCCGATGCGGACCTCCGGCACCTCGCGAAGTTACCCCATCTCACTCGGCTAGACCTCGAATACACGTCCGTCACGGACTCCGGACTTGAATTCGTCATTCGGCGATTCCCCGATCTGACTCGTCTCGATGTTCAGAGCACTCAAGTTACGAGCAAGGGACTGCAACATGTCGGCACCTTAAGAGAATTGCGGTATTTGCTGTTCGGGCAGTCGCCCTTCTCTGATACGGACTTCCAGCATTTCTCCCAGCTCACGAGTCTGGAGGCAATCAAAGCTTCCGATGCCGAACTTGATGGTAGTGGATTGCGCCATCTGAAGAGTTTACCCCGCCTGTCATCACTTGACCTGCGGAAAAACCCAATCAGCGATCCGAATCTCGCTCACCTGATCGCCCTGCGTGCACTCAAACGACTCAGTCTACGCGGCAGTGCGATTACGGACGAAGGTGTGCAACAAATTTGTCGACTGACGACACTGCGGGAGCTGGATGTCGCGAAAACAAAGATCTCCCCGGAAGGATTGGAAAGAATCCAGCTCGCATTGCCAAAATGCACGATCCAGAATTGACTGCTGCACGCGATCGATGTTCGTGAGCACGCTACAGCAACTGACTCTTCGGCGACGTTTACTCATCACCGGGGAACTGGCGTTTTCGGCCGATTCGTTCAGCGGCCGGCTTTTCCAGCCGCTCGAGGAACTGTCGGGTGTAGGCCGAGAAACTGTCGATGTAGCGCCGCTGGCAGCGTGGGCCAGCAGAACGGGCTCAATGGGGCCTCGGCAGCGTGGGTTAGCGCCCAGCAGTCCGACTCGGCAGGGTCGATTCTGTGGTCCGTCCTTGCGAAGCCTGTCCCGGTGTGGGCCGCCCGAAATAATGCTCCGCCCCACTGGCGAATCGGTTGGTGACGCCGCTGTTTGGCATCGCCGATCACGGTCCAGCGAAGGCCACCGGTGCGCCAGATTCCGTCGCCAATCGACGCTGGCGGCAGACGCCGTGCCGATGCCAACTTGGCGAGCGAAACCGGCCGCCAGGTGTCGAAAACGAAACGTCTTTGTGGCAGGGTCGCCACACCATGCCAGTGCTACGGCGCGGGGCAATGCGCGGTCGTCCGGATCCGCCGACCGCACACTCAGCTTAACCGTTGTAACCGGAACGACGCTCGTCATTAGTCCGGTTAGGCACTCGATTTGCAAACGGAACATGGACCAAGAAAAATGCGCAGCGAACGCCAGACTAACGTTCGCCGTGCAAGACCAATCGACGTCGATCTGGTAAGCTAAAAGCTTCGGCTTTGTTCGTTACCAGCCGCCAGGGTGCAGCGGCATCCGGGTCGGTACGGGAGGTTCGTCCTGACCTTTGGGATGAACAACAATCCAGGGTTTTTTGAGGGTGCGACGGTCACCCACGGGAACGGAGTGCGCGCGGGGCGAACGTCAGTTTCGCACGCCGATTGGCTCCACGGTCAATCCAATCCAGGCTTAGCCAGTTGCTTACCGATGCCCATATTGCCTCGCGAACCAGACATCTATCCGGCCGAGCTGTTCGAGCAGCCCGATGCCCAAGATGCCGGTTCCGAACCTTGGTGGGCGATGTACACGTTGGCCCGTCGCGAAAAGGAACTCATGCGCCGGTTACGCGGCCTCGAGATCAGTTTCTACGGCCCGATGATTCACAAGCGTTCTCGATCACCCGGTGGGCGGGTACGCGACAGCTACGTGCCGCTGTTTCCCAGCTATGTCTTCGTTCGTGGCAGCGAAGAACAGCGGCAACGTGCGCTAACGACGAACTGCGTTTCACGCTGTATTCCGGTCGCCGATCCGGCGCAACTGGTTCACGACCTGCAACAGGTTCAACGACTGATCGAGTTGGACGCGCCGTTGACCGTCGAAGCCCGGATCGAGCCAGGGCGGCGCGTCCGCGTTCGATCGGGACCGATGGCTGGTCTCGAGGGTCTGGTCGTCAAGCGGCGCGGCAAGGACTGGCTCGTCGTGGCGGTCGAGTTTCTACAGCAGGGTGCCAGCGTCCTACTCGAGGACTTTCAGGTCGAGCCGCTATGATGCGACACCGCACGGCCACCTGTGCCAGCTTGTTGCCCTGCACGTCGCGGAAGAGTCTCGCGATTGAAAAACGAACCACAAGCGCCGGCAACTCGGCGGCCACCGCCGTGCTGGCACGACTGTTTGTTGAACAGTCCCCGCCGGGTCGATATGCTTCACCTCAGGGGCAGCGTCACGTACCGAGCGGCAAGACCGCCGAACGGTTGCATCCTCGACTGACATCCTTGCAGCGTACATGAACACTCGCCTCATGCCCCAGCGTCTGACCAAGCGCGCATTCGCCGCGTTCTTGCTGCACATGGCGGTATTCGCCGTGGTGTATTGGTTTGCGTACAACGTGCGCACCGAGTTCGAGTTGCCCCAGCGCGACTTTATCACGCTGTGGGCCACGCTGCCCGGCATCGTCGTCATTAAGTGCATCGTGTTCTACTACCTGGGACACTGCCACCGTTCGTGGTACAGCGTGTCGTTTCCCGATCTGGTCGCCCTGTTCAACGCGGCGAACCTCTCGACGCTCGTGCTGCTTGCGCTCAATGGCCTGATGGTCAATGACCTGCACCCACCGCGAAGCGTTTTCTTCATCGACTGGGCGCTCACGATTCTCGTGCTCGGCGGATTGCGCGCGATTGGACGATTGTCGCGCGAAGAGCTCCGACCCCGCCTGTGGCGCAGCGATTATCGCAAAGCGATCATCGTAGGCGCCAATCAGTCCGGTGAGACACTGGCTCGTCACCTGCTATCCGATCGACGCCTGAAGTATCAGCCGGTCGGCTATTTGGACGACGATCAGGCGCGCATCGGCTCGACGTTGGGCGGCATTCCCGTCTGGGGACGACCAGAAGACGCTCCAAGAATCGCAGCACGTTTGGGCGTGGAAGACATCCTGGTTATCTCCGGCGTGCTGACCGGGCCCAAGCTTCGCGCGTTGATGGAAGATTGCGCCACGGCCAACATCACGCTGAAGGTCATCCCTGCGTACGACGACCTGCTGGCGACCAACTACTCGCCGCAGATTCGCGACGTCAACATCGATGACTTGTTGCGGCGCGAACCGGTCAAACTCAGCGGCGAAGCGATCGGTTCGCTGATCGGCGGTCGTACCGTGTTGGTTACCGGCGCCGGCGGCAGCATCGGATCGGAAATCTGTCGCCAGGTCCTTAAGTTCCGCCCCAAAACGATCGTGCTGGTTGAGCGCGCCGAAAACAGCCTGTTTTTGGTCGAGCAAGAATTCCGCGCGATGCGCACCGAGTCGCACGTCATTCCGTGCATCGCCGACATTACGGACCACGATCGGATGAACCAGGTGTTCCGCCAGCATCGGCCCGCGATCGTGTTCCATGCCGCCGCGCACAAGCACGTGCCCATGATGGAACACAATCCGGGTGAGGCGATTAAGAACAATGTGCTGGGCACGCGGCTGTTGGCGCAATTGGCCGACGAGCATGGCGTTCAAGAATTCGTCATGATCTCGACGGACAAGGCCGTCAACCCGACAAGCATCATGGGCGTGTCGAAACAACTGGCCGAACGATTCGTGCATGCGTTTTCCGAGAAGGCGGGCACAAAGTTCGTAGTCGTGCGTTTTGGCAACGTGCTGGCTTCTAACGGCAGCGTCGTACCGATCTTTCAGGACCAGATTCGGCGCGGCGGCCCGGTCACCGTAACCCATCCAGAAATCGAACGCTTCTTCATGACGATTCCCGAGGCGTCGCAGTTGGTATTGCAGGCTGCGGCGATGGGCAAGGGGGGCGAGATTTTTGTGCTCGACATGGGCCAGAGCGTGCGCATCGTCGACCTGGCACGCGATCTGATTCGGCTCTCCGGGTTGCAGGAGGACGAAATCGAAATCGTGTTCACCGGCCTTCGCCCCGGCGAAAAGCTGTACGAAGAGCTCTACTTCGACGATGAGGAACGCCAACCGACACCCCATCCCAAGTTGTTCGTGGCATACCATCGTCCTTACACGCTGGCCGAAGTCGAGTCGGCCGTGGCCGAAGTCGCGCAATTGACTCACGCGTCGCCAGACACGCTTCGGCTGAAAATCAAGGAGTTGGTGGCCGAATATGCCGATCCGTCCGCCGCCGACGAACACACATCGCGGCCTGCTCGCTCGGGCGATCGCCCAAAGCCGCGCGACAAGTCGGCACCGTCCGACCCATCATCTCCCCAGTCCCCTTCGATCGCCGAGACGTAGACAAGTCCTCGGCGCGGGCACGTACTCGATTCGAGCGTGAATTTTCTCATCGATCAACATGAAGTCGGGCCGGGGCAACCTTGCCTGATTGTCGCTGAAGTAGCGCAAGCGCATGACGGCAGCCTGGGCACGGCCCATGCCTATATTGATGCGGCCGCCGACGCGTGCGCCGACGCAGTCAAGTTCCAAACGCACATTGCCGCGGCCGAATCGACACCGGGCGAGCCGTTCCGCGTCAAGTTCTCGCATCAGGACGCCTCGCGCTATGACTACTGGAAACGTATGGAGTTCACCGAAAGCCAGTGGCAGGGGCTGATCGATCACGCACAGCAGCGAGACTTGATTTTCCTCTCGACTCCGTTTTCATTCGAAGCCGTCGACATGTTGGAACGATTGGGCATGTCGGCCTGGAAAGTCGGTTCGGGCGAAGTCACCAACTTGCCGATGCTCGCGCGAATGGCCTCGACCGGCCGGCCTGTGCTGATTTCCAGTGGCATGGCTTCGTGGGGCGAACTCGACCAGGCCGTGGCCACGGTCACCGACAAAGGGGCCCCGATCGGCCTTTTTCAATGCACGACGGCCTACCCATGCCCCGTCGAAAAGATTGGGCTGAACGTGGTCGGCGAGCTGCGCGAACGATACCAGTGTCCGGTCGGATTGTCGGACCATTCCGGCACGATCTACGCGTCGCTGGCGGCGGTCGCATTGGGGGCCAACCTGCTGGAAGTCCACATCGTATTCTCGCGGGCCTGCTTCGGGCCGGATGTGGCAGCGTCGGTGACGACTACGGAGCTCAAGCAATTAGTCGACGGCGTCCGGTTCATCGAGCAGGCGTTGTCGTCGCCGTTGGACAAGGAGCAAATTGCCGGCGAAATGGACGAACTGAAAGCTATGTTTGCCAAGAGCGTCGTCGCGGTGCGCGATCTGCCAATCGGCCACAAATTGGAGGCCGCCGATCTGGCACTCAAAAAACCCGGCACCGGGATCCCCGCCGCGCGATTGACCGAACTGATCGGTCGCCGCGTCGCCCGGAGCCTAAAGGCCGACGCCATGCTGTCGGAGCAAGACCTTGACTGACCGACCCAAACGAAAAGTCTGTGTCGTCCTCGTAGATCGCGCCAACTATGGCCGCATGAAACCGGTCATGCAGTCGATCAAGGAACACGAGGCGCTCGAGCTGCAGTTGCTCGTCACCGGCACGATGGTACTCGAGCGATTCGACCAGCCGGTGCGCGTCGTTCGGGAGGACGGCTTCGACGTGGACGGCGAAGTTTACATCGAACTGGAAGGCTCGACGCCGACAACGATGGCCAAGAGCATCGGTTTTGCGCTGATCGAGTTCTCCAGCGAATTCCATCGCCTCAAGCCGGATGTTGTCGTGTTGATCGGCGATCGCTACGAGGCGCTGGCTGCGGCCGTCGCTGCCGCGTACATGAACATCACGCTGGTACACATCCAGGGTGGCGAGGTGAGCGGTTCGATCGACGAAAGCGCACGCCACGCTATCAGTAAGTTCGCCCACTACCACTTTCCGTCGACTAAACGATCGGGCGACTACCTGATACGGATGGGCGAACGGCCGGATACCGTGCTGGGAATCGGATGCCCGTCGAGCGACATTGCACGCGCACTGGACACGCAACTCTCACCCGAGATCGTCAACGCTCGTGGGGCCGGCGCGGAAATCGACGTCTCCAAACCGTTCCTGCTGGTCGTGTTTCATCCGACCACGACCGAGTTTGGCGGCGAGCGGCGGCAGATGGAGATTCTGCTATCGGCACTCGATTCGCTGCGCATGCAAACGCTGCTGCTGTGGCCCAACATCGACGCGGGCGCTGATCACATTAGCAAGGTCATTCGCGTGTATCGTGCCCGCACCCACAGCGAGTGGATGCGCACACTAACCAACCTGACCCCGGAAGATTATTTGAAGGTGCTGGCCAGCACAGCCTGCGCAGTCGGCAACTCGAGCAGCTTTGTCCGCGACGCCGGTTACTTCGGAACACCTGTCGTCCTGGTCGGCAATCGCCAAAACGGGCGCGAGACGGACAAGCACGTGGTGCGCGTCGGTGTCGAGATGGATGCAATTGCCGACGCCGTGCGGCAGCAGCTCGATCAGGGTCGCTACGCTCCGAGTACGCTGTACGGCGATGGCCACGTCTCGGCCAGAATTGCTGACGGGATCGCGGGCCTGACGACCTACCTGCAGAAACGCCTCGCGTACGTCGAGGAAAATTGACGCTTCGCTGGCCAGTCCTCATTCCAATCGCGCATGCGTCCCCGCGTTCTGATCGCCGAGCCGCTCGACTTTAGCAACGAAGCCGTACGGCTGCTCGAAACGGCCGCCGAGGTGACACTTCGTCCCACGGATCGCGCCGGATTGTCCCAGGCGCTAAACGAGTTCGACGCCGTGTGGTTTCGGCTGGCACACCGATTCGACCGACCGATGCTCGAATCCGCGAAGCGGTGCCGCGTTTTGGCCACGCCGGTGACCGGGCTGGATCACATCGACTTGAAGGTCTGCGCGGAGCGAGGAATCCGCGTCGTGAGCCTGCGTGGAGAATTCGAATTCTTGCAGGAAATCCGGGCCACGGCCGAACACACGCTGGCGTTGTCGCTCGCGTTGTTGCGGCGGATTCCAGCCGCGGCGCAGCACGTGCTCGGAGGCGGTTGGAACCGCGACCTGTTTCGCGGCCGCGAACTGTACGGACGCACCGCGGGCATCGTGGGCGTTGGACGGTTGGGCCGAATCGTGGCGGGTTGCTTTCGGGCATTTGGCATGGACGTCATTGGCTACGATCCACGCAAGGATTTTCCTCATGCGGCCGCGCGGCGCGTCGACTCGCTCAACGAGCTATTGGCACAATCCGATCTGGTCAGTCTGCACGTATCGTACGACGATTCGACGCGGCACCTGATCGGACCAGCCGCGTTTGCCGCCATGCGACCCGGCACCGTGTTGATCAACACGTCGCGAGGCGGCGTGATCGACGATGCGGCGCTGCTCGAAGCGCTCGAAACTGGACACCTGGCCGGTGCAGCACTCGATGTACTCGACGGAGAACCGAACATTCAGGCAGACCATCCGCTGGTGGAATACGCACGATCGCACGACAACCTGTTGATCGTGCCACACATTGGCGGGAACACGATCGAATCATTCGCAAAGACCGAAATGTTTCTTGCCGGGCGCGTGCTCGAGGCACTCAGCGCGGTGCGAATCGGCGAGACTCACGCCACATAGCGTTCGTTGGAAACGTCACTGAAGCCATTGGGGATCATTCCGGCGCGGGGCGGCTCGAAGCGTTTGCCTCGCAAGAACGTTGTGCCGTTGGCCGGAAAACCGCTCGTCGCGTGGACGATCGAAGCGGCCCGGGCGTCGCGCCGAATTGCCCGGCTGGTGGTTTCGAGTGACGACGACCAGGTGCTGGACATCGCGGCCAGCTACGACAAGCAATTGCCGCTACGACGGCCCGACGTGATATCGGGCGATCAGTCGCTGGCAATCGAGTTCGTACGGCACGCGCTGACAACCTTGGAAGATGCCGGCAAAGGCCCATTCGATTCGATCGTGATCCTCCAGCCCAGTTCGCCGTTGACGCTGGCTGAGGATATCGACAACACGATCGAACTGCTGGCAACCTCGGGCGCGGATTCTGCCGTGAGCGTCATGCAATTGGACCATGCAGTGCATCCACTGAAGATGAAGACGCTCGACGGCGATCGGCTGGTGCCCTACCTGGAGGAAGAGCGTGGTCGGATGGCCGCCCACGAGTTGCCAACAATCTACGTTCGAAATTGCTCAGTTTACGCGACACGGCGTGCCACCATCGACCGAGGTGAAGTGATTGGCGACGATTGTCGGGGCTATGTCATGCCGCGCGAACGTTCGCTGGACATCAACGAGGAGCTGGACTTGCAGTTTGCCGAATTCCTGTTGTCGCGCGGTGACAAGCGATGAAGGCTGCCGTAGTTGGTCTCGGACCGCACGGACGGCGCATAGTCGACGTGCTGCGCGATTTCGACGGCCTGGAATTGGCCGCAGTTGTCGACCGCAGCGAAACGGCCCTCTCGTCCGTCGAGCTACCGCCGGACGTCGCACGGTGTCGCTCGGACGAAGACCTGTGGTCACGCGGCGACACACCCGTCGTTTGCATCGCCACCAACGGTCCTTCTCACTCTGCACTTGCTGTGAAGGCGATGGACGCTGGCGCACGGTATCTGCTCGTCGAAAAGCCGATGGCATGCTCGCTTGCCGAATGTAATCAGATTCAGGAACATGCCCGAGCGACCGGCACGCGGGTGGCGGTGGACCACGGTCGCCGCCACGCGCCCATCTATCAATGGCTGCGCGAGCGGATCGCGTCGGGCGACTGGGGTCAAGTCCGCGCCATTTGGATGCAGCGTCCGGACATTGGACTCGGGTGCAACGGCACGCATTCGTTCGACACCGCAATGTATCTGGCCGACGCGAAGGTGGAACGCGTTACCGGTTGGGTCGACGAGCCGATCAAGAAGAACCCGCGCGGTGAGCAGTTTCGCGATCCGGGTGGGCTGGTCGTGATGGAGTTGTCGGGCGGCATTCGGGCCATCGTGGCCCAAATCGAAGACGGCGCCGGACCGACGAGCCTCGAGGTCGACATGACCGGGGCACGAATTCGCTACTGCGAGAAGAAGGGAATCGTCGAGGTGATCCAGCGCGACCTGTCGGTTACGCCCGGACCAAATCGCCCTCCCGTATTCAACGACGTGCCATTGCCGGGCGACATTCCGCCGAAGCTCGACATGCCAACCATGATTCGCGGGTGCCTGGCCGACTTGATCGCCGACACCCCTTTGGCCAGCGATGCACGCCACGGCCGGGCCGCCGTCGAGGTGCTGGTGGCAACCTACTTGTCGCACGAACGCGGGAACGTGCCGGTCGAATTGCCGCTGACCGGCAGCGAGGACATCGCCCGAAGCCTGCCTGTTACATGAGTCGCATTGCCCTAGTTGGTTATGGTCGGATCGCGCCCAAGCATCTGGCCGTGTTGCGCGCCCAAGGTGCCGAAGTGGTTGCTGCGTGCAATCGCAGCGCCGAGGGGCGCGCGCGGGCCGAGTCCGAAGGGGGCATCGCCCGCACCTATGCCGCGATTGGAGAGATGATCGAACGCGAACGTCCTGACGGGGTGCTGTGTTGTGCTTCGTCCGACACGCAGTACATGGCGGCGCTCGAGGTCATTCCGCATGGTCTTCCGACCCTGTTGGAAAAACCACCTGGTCTGTCGCTCGAGGAATACACGCACTTGTGCGCCGTCGCCGAGCGACATGCAACTCCCGTCATGGTGGCCATGAATCGCCGGCATTATTCGGTGATCCATCGAGCGATCAACGACGCTGGCGGCATGGAAAACGTCGAGAGCGTTTCGGTCGAGTGGTCCGAAGATCCGGCTCATTTCTTGAATCGCGGATTCTCGGTCGAACGGGTCTCGCGAGAAGTGTTCAGCAACTCGTTGCACGGGTTGGACATGCTCACGTGGCTGGCCGGGCCGATCGACGACGCGCACGTCGTCGGGCTCGACTTTGGCGATCCGCTGCGATGGATGATGTCGCTGCAGGGCGTATCGCAGCGCGGTGCGTTGGCCACCTTCCATTCGACGTGGGACAGTCCCGGACGTTGGCGGTTTAGCTTTTGCACGCCCGGCCGGCGGTACGTCTTTGCACCGTTGGAGACGTGCGAAGTCCACGAAGCGGGTAGCCGTGAAACCCCAGCCCTCGAACCAGCGGAAGTGG
>CALFYT010000108.1 GCA_937952415.1 uncultured Planctomycetaceae bacterium
GACCTGGCTCACCCGTCGCTTGACGCAGGCCGCCTGGAGCGGCAGCGCAAGGCGGACTGGGTCAAGGGGCGGGTGCAGCGAATTGTTAGGCGGCTGATTCAATCCCGACATCCCAGCCCGGAAACACCAAAACAGCTGGATGACACTTTAGGGCTCTGGCAAGAACTTTCGCCCTCTCTACGCCGAGGCGGACTCTATCGTTCTCGATCGCCGAGATCGTCGACTGAGGAATACCGCTCAACTCGGCCAGTTCGTTCTGGCTGAGTTCCTGAAGTTCGCGCAGAATCCGTACCGACTCACCGGTCGATACTTCAATATGCCGCTTGGCTGGGCGAAATTCCTTCATGTCACTTCTTCCGGTAGTCATGGGGTGTTACCTCTATGACCAGGACGAAAAACTCTTCCTTCTCTACACGATAAATGACTCGATACTGCTGGCTGAGCCTGGACGATCTATGGCCCTGCCACTCGCCCCGCAGCGTTTCGTCATTGAATCCGCGGATTAAACCAAGTCCCTTAGGACCTGAGATTTGGACGATGTCCTTCCACTTTTCATATCGCTTGAGGACATCTTTAGGCAGCTTGCGAATGCGCCGCTGAACATTGCGGTGTTCTAGAACCTGCCACATATGGCATTTAGTATATATACCATTATTAGTATGTCAAGGTCGAGGCTGGCAATTGCAGCCTAACAACCAAGCTCAGCTGCGTAGCAAGCCGGCGCTCCCCTTGCTCTTTATCTTGGCAAGGGGAGTGACGGGTTGATACGTCCGCTGCAGCGCCGTGTTAGGCGGCGCCTGCGTGGAGTTCAACGCGAAATGACAACGTGGAGCACCTAATGTCGACTGCCTACTCACTTCACAAGCCTCAGTAACGCAGTTACGTCTCCTGGTGCCATTGTTTCGAAATCTGCTCCGTAGATATATACGATCAGCTTCGCGCGCTGTCGGGTCGAAAGCGAATCGTTCTGATGCTTCGGGAGACTCTCGAGCAGCTCGAGAACTTGACTGAGTCGGTCTGCGTCGAGGTCCGCGCGAGGTGCGTTCTCGCCCATCAGCGCATCCGGTGATGTACCCAAAGCGGCAGCAATCTTCACGAGATTCTTGCCGAGAACGTTGACGGTATCCTTTTCCCACTGGGATACGGCCGCCCTCGTAACTCCCACTAGGTCCGCGAGTTGGCCTTGGGTCAGGCCGACCCGCATTCTTTCGTCACGAATTCTGGATCCAACTGTGTCACCCATCGCGCCGCATTGCTCTCAAATGTTCGGTGCCGACAACCGATGCGTGCCGAAGACTCAAGTGCCGCCTAACGATTAAGCTCACCCGCACTTGACGCAGACCGCCTGTAGCGGCAGCGCAAGGCGGGCTGAGTCAAGGGACGGGTGCAGCGCATTGTTAGGCTGCACATCGATTGGACAAGGCGTAAGAATCGAGGCTATTCATAGCCGTACTCGTTGAGCCGCCGGCGACATATCTCCAGCTCTTCATCCGTAAACAATTCCTGATACTTCGGCGTCTCAAGAATCATTGCCTCGACAGTAAGGTCGAGCCGCCCCCTTTCCCACAACGCAGTGTAACCGCTGGATACTGTCGGGGAGTTTATAAGCGTCCTAGCGGCATTCAGGCCGCCATTATCTACGACCATTTGGAGGAAGATTGAGGCATTGTATTTTGCTTCGTCCTTGGCGCGGCGATATATGTTCATCATTGCCTCGTTGAATTCGATCTCCAGAGAATTCGGCATCTCCCCTCCCGTTTACATCACTGTCGACGACGCATCTACGCTAGCGAAAAACACGAACCGCTAAGCAAAACTAGGCGCATTGGCTGTGCCGCCTAACGCCCAAGCTCACACGCACTTGACGCAGACCGCCTGCAGCGGCAGCGCAGGGCGGGCTGGGTCAAGTGACGGGTGCAGCGCATTGTTAGACGGCACTACCCACATTGTTCGGATGTTATCCATTGCAAATATGCTAGACGCCCCCTCGCGACTTGGTATAGGCCACAATACTTGAATGGAAATTTGTCAGGAACCGCCTGCACTGGAGGCGCCGACAAAAAAGCCTCTGCTATCGCGCTTCCCAGATAATATCCGAGCCATTGGTGAATCTGCTGTTGCACCTCATTCAGCGCCTCACGTGAGACAGTCGAAGCACGATTCCTTACAAGCTGATCAAGACAAAGTCGAGCCTGGCTAAGTAGTGCTGCTAGCTCGTCGCATCGTTCCGGTGAAAGGGCCGTGTTTGGTATAGCTTCTCCAGGCCTAGTGGTTGGTCGAATCGAAACATCAACTCCCTCGACCACCACCTGTACAGTCAACTTTAGGTATCCACGAATCACCCCATCGGCAGCCGGCGTTGGATTAGAGGTATAGCTGTGAATGTGGTCTCTGTTTAGCCGGAGTACGTGATCCGTTCGTAGATTCTGCAGTTCTACGGCCTCGTTGGAAATTGACCGCACCAGCCACTCGTCCGATCGGGGTGTTAGACGACCGCCGGGTGCTCCGAACTGCGCTTGTGGCTCAAAACGTAAACGTGACCCGACGTTCTTTGTTTGGAACGATTTCCAGTGCACTCGGAATGCCGTCTAACGATCTAGCTCACCCGTCGCTTGACGCAGGCCGCCTGGAACGGCCGCGCAAGGCGGGCTGGGTCAAGTGGCGGGTGCAGCGATTTGTTAGGCGGCGACTTCGACATAGTCGACGCGACTCGAGGCCGGAGGAATCGGCAGGTTGTCCGCGCGCAATCCCTCGAGATGAAACTCGATTGCCTCCCGAATTTGTGCTTCAGCCTCTTCCAGCGTGCCGCCAGTTGCGACGCACCCCGGCAAATCAGGTACATAGGCCGAAAAATTGCCTCCGGCTGCCTCTATCACGATGGCATAGCGCATAAACGGGTCACTCCTTGAGGCCGGCTTGTTTCAGGATACTGTTGAGGGTCCCCGGTGCCAAGTTGTCCGAGGGCTTGCCGGGCACGGTTACCCGCCCCTTCTTGGTCGCATGCTTCAGCTGTCGATGACTGCCGCGACGCGAGATCTCGACCCAGCCATCCGCCTTCAACAATTTCAGAGCCTCGCGCACTTTCATCCGGCCAGACTGGCTAGCCTTTAGTGCGGATCGCTACCTCTGTTTCTTGGGTGAAAGCCGCCTAACGCCTGCGCTCACTCGCACTTGACGCAGACCGCCTGGAGCGGCAGCGCAAGGCGGGCTGGGTCAAGTGACGGGTGCAGCCTGTTGTTAGGCTGCGCATACTCCGAAGTGTCAATCTGCAATACATTCCAAGAACACCTCCTGAAGCGTACCGTCCTCGCCGAAACCAAGAGTTACGTAAGCGCTCTCGTACCAGAACTGCTTCGCTCTGCGCTGCTCGTCTGGGTTTCCCAGTGATTCTAGTATTTCAGCAGAGGTTTGACCGAACGCTATGGGTGGAGGCAACTCGGCAGGCGGCGATAGTCTCAACGAATGCAGCCAAGTTGATGGCCCAAACCAAGTAAAGTATGTGAAAGTGGTCAATTTGAAGCCGGGAAACTCCCACTCGATCATGTGGTTTGTCGTATCCGGTTCCCGGCGATCGTTTTCCTCCCATTTTCGCATTCGCCCTTCCCGCATCGAGTGCTGGCGAACAGCTGTGCTTGGATTGTATTCGTCCCGGCAGCTAGAGCCGAACGCAACCTCCCTTAGAAGGGCAATCACGAAAGGCTCTACTGGTTCCGCGGCTTTCGCAGCCTGCATCGGGCCGATAGCGGTGACGGCCACGAGCATGCTTGCAATGAAAAAGACGCGATTTCTCATCAGCTGAGCGCAGCCTAACGACCTAGCTCACCCGTCGCTTGACGCAGGCCGCCTGGAGCGACAGCGCAAGGCGGGCTGGGTCAAGGGGCGGGTGCAGCGATTTGTTAGGCGGCACATCGACTAGTCTCGACGTTCCTTTTTCTCAATTGGCACATCTGAATGCCGCTCTACCCTTCGACCTGGATTTGATGGCGGTGACGGCTGCGGCGTCGGAGCCTGAGCCGGCTTCGAAGGTTTTGGTGCTTGTTGAGGTTTTGGTTCACTCATCTAGTCGCTCCCAACTCCTAATCCGATAATCACGACCGCAATAATTACCTGCAGAGTTGTTAGTATGAATGCTGCATTCAATTTCCTTAGTCGAGCAACGATTAGAGCCTCATTTCCATTGAGACTCTCTTCCAAAAACCTCGCCAGACTTCCGTACACCTCATCTAACTTTAGATTTGGGTTGTTCTGATTATAGTCTTTAAGTATTTGTACCGGGGATTGACTGAAGACCCAGCCCGAACTCGATCTAAGCACCAATACCGAAAGCACAACGGACGCAACGAAACATGCAGTCGCCGAAAGGGCAAGGAATAGACCTAAAGCACTTTGCAAAGGCCGATCAATTGCGGCAGGCCCTAAAAACGATGCAGCTAGTGAAACAATCCCTATGTTC
Organism: uncultured Planctomycetaceae bacterium; assembly: GCA_937952415.1. GTDB lineage: Bacteria > Planctomycetota > Planctomycetia > Pirellulales > PALSA-1355 > CALFYT01. The sequence goes on from CALFYT010000108.1 coordinate 4,454, forward strand.
GTCGCAGCTCTGCCGCGAATCGATTCAAGCGTGTTCTTCTGTTCTGAGAGGCCACGAACTCCCTCTTCGTAAGCGAGTCTCGCGATTTCCGCCATACGCTCCATTGGTCAGTGCCGCCTAACGTCTGCGCTCACACGCACTTGACGCAGACCGCCTGGAGCGGCAGCGCAAG
>CALFYT010000109.1 GCA_937952415.1 uncultured Planctomycetaceae bacterium
GTTCTCCTGTAGCACACCTTCGTCCAACCAGTTTCATTTCACTGTACAGAAACTGCGCCGCCGATCAACGACGGAATTAGGCCACTCGATGCAAAAAGTTTCGTGCGTGTTGCGCGTGCGCGCTTCGCAAAGCGCGATGCAACACATTCGCGCGCTGGCCTAGTTTGGATCTTGACAAGGAGTTGACGACGCGCGCAACAAACTCGCGTGATATTGATCGGTAGGTCCGGCACGCTGTGCCTGACGGAGGAACTGTACTTGTCATGCACGGGGTGCATGACCTACCGCTGGCGCGAACCGGTTTGATTGCGCCACGAATGTCAGGATGAGTCCTGACCCACACACGAAGAGCCCTAGCTTGCGCTGCGGGTTGGTGTCATAACGATCCGCGCGCCTTCAGTCGTGTAGGCCAGGGCTTGCCCTGGCGCGATCCGATTGATCGCCCGACGAATGTCAGGACTTGTCCTGACCTAACTTTTCCTGGGCGTAACAATTTCGCGCACCGTGGCGCGCTAACCGCGTTATCACACGCCGAATGCCGGCCCCTTGGCTCAAAACTACACTCGACTTTACCGGCCGATTCGCCCCGCTGCGGTTCGGCACCGCTGCCCGAGATTCAAGTCCTCGCACGATGCTGCTACACTAAGCGGACAATCACCGACCCTGCCAGGAGATTCGCCATGAGCCCTCGTCGCGCCGCTCGATTGTCGCTATGGACGTTCACGACGCTTGCCGCACTCGGCGTGCTCACCTTGACGGTGGACAGCACACGGGCCGGCGATCGGGTCGAGCCGACTTCGCCGGCCGGGTTCGACGGCGCGGGTTACAAGTTGCTCACCACCAAGGCGTTCCTCCCGCCCGACTTCGATCAAGAGGCGTTTGACAACGTGTGGCAGGTGTGGGAAGAGCCGCTCCGCTCGCAGGCCCAAAAGGCAACACCCGACGAACGCCGGGCCATGGCGTTTTCGCGATACGGGCTCACCACGGCGCCGGGCGACACGTCGGGCAAGCCCCAGCAATACATCGTGGACGAAGCGGGCAATTGGACGATGACTTGCCTGGCCTGTCATCAAGGGAAGGTGGCCGGCCAGCCCGTGCCGGGCGTTCCGAACTCGCTGTTCGCTTTGCAATCGCTCACCAACGACATTCGCGCCGTCAAAATGAAGATGCGCAAACAGTTGACCCGGATGGACGTCGGCTCGGCGGTGATTCCCTTGGGCACGACCAACGGCACGACCAACGCGATCATCTTCGGCGTGGCGCTGATGGCCAATCGCACACCGGACTTGAAGGTCGTGCCCGGCTTGCCGCCACGGATGATTCACCACGATCACGACGCGCCGGCCTGGTGGAACTTTCGCAAGAAGCAGCGGCTATACAGCGACGGCTTTGCCGAAAAAGGCTTTCGGCCGCTGATGCAATTCATGCTAATCCCGGAGAACGGACCGGAGCAATTCGAAAAGTGGCAGGACGATTTTCGCACGGTCTACGCGTGGCTGGAATCGCTCGAGCCGCCCAAGTATCCATTCGAAGTTGACGCGGCGCTGGCAAAGCGCGGCGAAGTCGTCTTCGACGCGCACTGCGCCGATTGCCACGGGACGTATGGCGAGAACGAATCGTATCCCAACAAGATCGTGCCGATCGAGGAAGTGGATACCGATCCGGTGCGGCTCAGCGCGCTGACCACCGACCATCGCAAAGGTTACGAAGCCAGTTGGTTCGCGCACTTCGGCCAGCACGAAGTCGTCGCCGATCCGGGCGGGTACGTCGCGCCACCGCTGGACGGAATTTGGGCGTCGGCACCCTACTTTCACAACGGGTCGGTGCCCACGCTGTGGCACGTGCTGCATCCAGACGAGCGGCCGGCCGTCTGGTCGCGCAGCGAAGACGGATACGACCAGACGAAAGCGGGGCTCGAGTGCGTCGTCCACGACCGCCTGCCGGAGAAGTTCACTTCGGGCCATCAGCGGCGGAGCTACTTCGACACGTCGAAGTTCGGCAAGAGCGCCCAGGGACATCGCTTCCCCGACGCGCTGGACGAGACCGAGAAGCGCGAAGTGCTCGAGTATCTTAAGACGCTCTAGGCTCTGTCCGGCAATCGTGATCGGGTTGCGGGCGCGATCGAGCGTCGCGTGGTCGGGGTGCCGGCGCGATCGAGCGTCGCGCGGTCGATGTGCGTGGCTGGTTCGCGCTGGTTCGTCGCCGCGGGCCGCTACTTTTCGCGCCGGTGGACGATCACGATCGCGCCCGAGTCCGGCTTGCTGACGAATTCGGTCGGTCGCTCGTCGGCGGTCAGGTTGTAGGACATCTTCAGCGTGTCGCCGTCCAGCTCGTAGATGCCGCGCAGAATGCGGCCGTTGACGTCCAGGTCGATCGTCTTGGGCGTCTGGGTTGCGTCAAGCATGACGATCCCGTCGATCGGGTCTCCTTCCTTGGGCGTCAGCGAATACTTCCCGTCTTTGAACTCGCGGATGGCGTCTTTGAGGCGGTCGACCGGATTGCCGTTGTACTGGAACGACTCGACGATCCACTTGCCCTGCAACTGGTGCTTGTCTTCTTCCGCAGCGTGCCCGTCGGCGGCCTCGACCAGGACCAGCGCACAGCTCATCGAAGCGGCGTAAAGAAGGTGTTGCATGAATAGGACCTCGCCGGTTGGACCCCTGGCTCGCGGCGGCCGTTCGCACTCAGCTTGCTACCGGCATGTGGCAATACTGCGACTAGGCACGCGGCAACACCGCAACACGCGCGATCGGCTCGCCTACTCCCGAATATACCAAGCGGTCACGCGGGTCGCAAAAAGCCGGCGATGCAACTCCCCGCGGCGTCGTGCAAGCAGCGCAAGCCAGCGAAACTTTTTTGCCCATTTCACCAGTCGCGGCTACAATCAGCCGCATATTGCCGGCGTGCCGCGCGTCGCGTCCGCGGTTTGAAGGCAGTGCAAGCACGGCGCGCCGCCAAGCGTTCGAACGAAAGCCACACCGTCTCCGGAGGACCCGTCATGCAGCGATCAAACGACAAGCACGGCCGGCGCGATTTTCTAAAATCGGGTGCGTTGGCTGCTGCCGGCACCGGATTGCTTGGCACGGGCGTGTCGGTCGCCGCGGCGCCGGACTCGAAGCCAATCGACGTCGGACCCTCCGGGATCCCGCTACGACCGTTCGGCAAGACCGGACACAAGTTGCCGGTGTTGGGCATGGGCGGTTCGGCGATGGTCCAGGTCTTCATCCAGGGCTACGGCGTTGCTCTGTTGCCGATGGACGAACGGGTGGCGATGGTGCGCCACGCCTACGACAACGGCATTCGCTATTTCGACACAGCGCGCGTCTATGGCGAAAGTGAACGGATCATGGGCCGCGGGCTGAAGGACGTCCGTGAAAACTGCTTCATCGCCACGAAGTGCCACATCGCCGATCCGGAAAAAGTGCGCCCGACGCTCGAAAAGTCGCTTTCCGAACTCGATACCGACTACGTGGACGCCGTGCAAATTCATAGCCCGTGCATCGAAGCCGTCGGCTTCGACGGGGCCATGAAGATTCACGCCGAGTTGGTCAAGCTGCGCGACGAAAAGTTGCTGCGCTACATCGGGTTGACGACGCACATTGCGTTCGAGACGGTGCTGGAAATGATCAAGACCGACTCGTTCGACCAGGTATTGCTGGCCTACGGCTACATGCGGCGGGGCATGAACACGCTGCTGTCCAACTCGAAGATCGAGTACCGCGAACAATGCCTGGCCGCCGCCCACGAACGGGGCATGGCGATCGTCGCCATGAAGATCATGGGCGCCAACATGCTCAGCCACAACTCGAAGGCGATGGTCGAGCAGTTCGACGCCCAACAGCGAGCGAAGCTGCCGGCAGCGGCCATTCGCTGGGTTTTGCAGGATCCGCGCGTCTCGATGCTCAACATCGGCGTTTCGATGCCCAGCGACATCGATCAGAATCTTGAGGTCGTTCGCGGCGACACGACGTTGACCAACGCCGACCGACAACTGCTGGCCGACTTTTCGGCCCGGCTCTACGGCTCGGAAACCGTCAAGGCCATGCCGGTCAGTTGACGACGGTGCGAGGAGCTACGGCAGTGCGACCGACCGGGTTACGCGATCGACCGGGTTGCGCGACCCGCGGGGTAGGGCGACCGAGAGGGGAGGGCGGCCGCGGCTTGATTCCTGCGCGACACGCCGCGCGGCGGTTTGACCGATTTTCCGCCGACCGATAGGATGAACTTGGCAACGGCCATTCGGATCCGTTACGGATCGCATCAGGGTGCGGCCCCGTGGCTGGCACCCAATTTCACGGAGGTAGCACGCCCACCATGACCCAAATCGAACGAGCCCGCGCCGGCGAAGTCACGCCCCAGATGCAGCACGTCGCCCAGCGCGAGGGCCTGGAACCGGAACTGATTCGCTCGGAGGTGGCTCGCGGCCGGATGGTGATTCCAGCCAATCGCGTGCACCTGACCAAGCGGTTGGAGCCGATGTGCATCGGCATCGCCTCGAAGACGAAGATCAACGCCAACATCGGCAATTCGGCGGTCACGAGCGACGCCGCCGGCGAGTTGGAAAAGCTGCACACCGCGGTCCATTTCGGCGCCGATACGGTGATGGATCTTTCCACGGGGCGCGACATCGATTCGATCCGCGCGGCCATCATCGACGCCTCGCCGGTGCCGATCGGCACCGTTCCGATATATCAGATGGTCGAACAGATCGACGATATCTGCGACCTGACGCCGCAGAACATCCTGGACGCGGTCGAACATCAGGCGCAGCAGGGCGTCGACTACATGACGATTCATGCCGGCGTCATGCTCGAACATTTGCAACTGACGCTCAACCGCGTCACGGGTATTGTCAGCCGCGGCGGATCGCTGGTGGCCAAGTGGATGATGCACCACCGGCAGCCCAATCCGTTCTACACCCACTTCGACGACTTGTGCGACATCATGCACGAGTACGACGTCACCTGGAGCCTGGGCGATGGATTGCGTCCCGGTTCGATCGCCGACGCCAGCGACGAAGCCCAGTTTGCCGAGCTTGACGTATTGGGCGAGTTGACCGAGCGCGCCTGGGCCAAGCAGACGCAAGTCATGATCGAAGGGCCGGGCCACGTTCCGATGGACCAGATCGACATGAACGTCAAACGGCAGATCGAAGTCTGCCGTGAGGCGCCGTTTTACGTGTTGGGACCGCTGGTCACCGACATTGCGCCCGGCTACGACCACATCACCAGCGCGATCGGCGCGGCGTTGGCCGGCTGGAGCGGCGCGGCGATGCTCTGCTATGTGACGCCGAAGGAGCATCTCGGCTTGCCCGAGAGCGACGACGTGCGGCAGGGAGTGATCGCTTACAAGATCGCGGCCCATGCGGCCGACCTGGCCCGGCATCGGCCTGGCGCGCGCGATCGCGACGACGCACTGTCGCGAGCGCGATTCGCGTTCGATTGGAACGAGCAATTCCGTCTGGCGCTCGATCCGGAAACGGCCCGGCGGATGCACGACGAAACGCTGCCGCAGGACACGTTCAAGAGCGCGCACTTTTGCAGCATGTGCGGGCCGAAGTTCTGCTCGATGAAGATCACCGAGGACATTCGGCAGATGGAGTCCGAACGGCCGCTGGAAACGATCGGCGGCGTCGAGTAGCGTCGGGTTGGAAATCGCCGTCGTGGCAGTTTCCAAGCGGCGGCTAACGGCTCGATGCCAGGTTGGCGAAGAACGCGAACAGCGCCACGATCGTGATGATCAGGCCGGCGATCGTGGCCAAGACCCGCACGTTGATGTCCAGCGCCTCGCGGTCGGGCGTTGGCGATTCGGGCCGCTCCCATCCGTCGTCGAAGCGGTGTCCGCACCATTCGCAAACTGCCGGAAACCGCGGAACGAACGGCTCGTCGCACGTCGGGCAGAGCAAGAACAGTGTCTGGTCGTCGTCGTCGGCTTCCGCGTCGCGCGAACGCTCGATGACCCTGACGATCTGTTCGTCGTCGGGCAAGAACGCCTGCGGAAAGTTGGTGCCGGATGTTTCGCAAACCGGACACGTCGTGAGCCGCCGCTGCTGGCAGCGCGGGCAAGCGGGCCACGGTTCGTCGTCGTGGTCCATGCCCGACTCGAGCGCCGCCAGCGCCGGCGACGACATGCCCGACGCCAACGACTCGGCGGCTTGTTTTAGAATGTCGCGGGCACGTTGGGCGTCGTCGGCCCGAACCAACACGCGCGTTTCCGAGGACTCGATGCCGAACACACCGCCTGTGACCTGCCCCCCAGTGCCGCCATGGAGCACGTCGGGCGCCTCGTTGTCGAGCAATGCGTCGATGTCGTGCTGGCCCAGCAAGTTCTTTACCAGCACCGCCTGATGCCGGTCTGATGTGGCGAGTATGACCGCGAACGTTTCATCCATGGCAATTGCCTGGTCGTGTGGTGTGGCGGCACGATGCACCACGGCCGGCGCGCGATCGCCGCGACGGGCCGAGGTTTTTCGTATCCGAATCTCTGGAAATCGATCGCGCCAGCCAATACGCTGGAGCGTAGCCTCGATTTACCGGGAACGAGACCTAACGGATCTTATCGACCTTTGCTGACTGAGTGAACGCCATGTATCGCCGCCCGCGTCGAACGACCTTGTTGCTACTGACCTTTGCTTTCGTTGCCCTGCTGCTGGTGCCGGTGGTCCGGGCGGCGGCGCCCCGGGTGCTGCCAGCCGGCCAATTGCCCGACGATAAGCGCCTGCAACCGCTGAAGGATCTCAACGGTTACTTTCCGTTTACGCCCAGCGAGTCGAAAGAAGCGTGGCAGCGCCGCGCCGAGCGCGTCCGCCGACAGATCCTGGTCGCGACCGGTCTGTGGCCGATGCCCAAGAAGACTCCGGCCAACGCCGTGATTCACGGTCGCGTTCAGCGCGACGGGTACACGGTCGACCGGGTGTTCTTCGAAAGCTATCCGGGGCATTTCGTCACTGGCAACCTCTATCGCCCGGCCGAAACCGGCGACAACGAAAAACTGCCCGGCGTACTCTGCCCGCACGGGCATTGGGCCAACGGCCGGTTCTATGACGCGGGCTTGGACAACGTCCGAAAGCAAATCGTCGAAGGGGGCGAGCGCTTCGAGGCGGGTGGCCGCTCGCCGATGCAGGCCCGGTGCGTGCAGTTGGCCCGGATGGGCTGCATCGTGTTTCACTACGACATGGTTGGCTACGCCGACAGTGTGCAGATCCCAAGCGACGTGTCGCACGGATTCAGCAAGCAACGGCCCGAGTTCGACACGCCAGAGAACTGGGGCTTCTTCGGCACGCAGGCAGAGCTGCGGCACCAATGCATCATGGGGCTCCAAACGTACAACTCGATTCGCGCGCTGGACTTCTTGTGCGATTTGCCCGACGTCGACACGTCGCGCATCGGCGTGACCGGTGCCAGCGGAGGCGGCACGCAAACGTTTCTGCTGGGCGCGATCGACCCGCGTCCGGCCGTCGCGTTTCCGGCGGTGATGGTTTCCACAGCGATGCAGGGGGGATGCACGTGCGAGAATTGCTGCAACCTGCGCGTCGGCACGGGCAATATCGAGTTTGCCGCACTGTTCGCGCCGCGGCCGCTGGGGATGAGCGGCGCTAACGACTGGACCAAGGAACTCGACACCAAGGGCCTGCCCGAACTGAAGCAGCACTACAAGCTGCTCGGCGTGCCGGACCTTGTGACCGGCAAGGTCATGCCCCACTTCGGGCACAACTACAACTACGTCAGCCGCGAGGTCATGTATCACTGGTTCAATAAGCACCTCAAGCTGGGGCTGAGCGAACCGATCCTCGAAGAGGACTACATCCCGCTGTCGGTCGAGGAAATGACCGTCTGGAACGAATCCCATCCCAAGCCCAAGAGCGACGGCGACGTCGAACGGGCCCTGGTCAAGACGATGACCGACGACTCGGAGCGACAGATGGCTGAGCTGCTGCCCAACGACGACGCGTCGTTGGCAAAATATCGCGAGATCGTCGGCGGAGGCGTCGACATCGTCCTGGGGCGCGGACTGGTTGACGAGCCCGACATCGAGGCGGAGCCGTCGGCCGAGGAGCCCGTTGACGGCTACACGTGCTCGGCGATCCTGCTGCGCAACAAGCCGCAATGGGAAGAGATTCCCGTGGTTGCCTTGCATCCGGCCGACTGGAAAAACCGCGTCGTGATCTGGCCGCACGTGGACGGCAAAGACGGGCTATTCGACGACGAGGGGCAGCCGATCGCGGCGGTCCGCAAGTTGCTCGATTCCGGCGCGGCAGTGGTGACGGCCGATCTCGTGTATCAGGGCGAGTTTCTGGCCGACGGTAAGCCGCCGACCAAGGGACGCCGCGTCGACAACCCGCGCGAATTCGCCGGATACACCTATGGCTACAATCACGCGCTGTTTGCCCAGCGCGTGCACGACCTGCTGACGCTGATTTCGTATTGCCGTTCGTATGCCGGCGCGAGTCCGCGCGTCGAACTGCTGGCGTTTGGCGATGCGGGTGCTTGGGCGGCCGCGGCCCGTGCGCAATCCGGTGTGGCCGTCGCTCGGGCGGCCATCGACACGGGCGGGTTTCGGTTTACCAAGCTGACGACGATCGACGACGTCAACTTTCTGCCGGGCGGAGCCAAGTATGGCGACCTGCCGGGCATGATCGCGCTGGCCACGCCTGGCGCGCTGTGGCTGGCGGGCGAAGGCAATCGCGTGCCGAAAGAAGTCGAAGCTGCCTACGCGGCGGCCGGCGCGGCGGATAGCGTGCAGTTGTTCGACGGGCCGGAAGAAGAGAAGATGGCCGCGGCCATCCGCTGGCTGGGCCAAGAGTGACGCCGTGGGCCCGCATGGGCCGAATCGAGAGAGTCGCTCCGCGGCAATGCTGCCGACTTCGAAGCTGCCGCCACGTGCTCAGCGGCTAAAGCGATGCTGCCATTGCTCGGCACGTTTCGCTTTGGGCGCCGCCTCCGACACCCAGCGATCGACCACGCGGTCGAGTTGCACGTCCATCCACCGATCGAACTCAACGAACGCCTTCGACTCGACCAAGATCCAAGGACGGTCGTCGGTGCGTCGTGTCTTCGGTTTCAGCGGAGATTCGTGCGTCATGGTTCTGTCCCTCGCTTCGGCGAGTGCCCAGGCTGCGTCGAGCCCCAGGCTTCTATCTCTATATTCTACTCGCCGGTTGCCTGGTGTTTATTGCAATCGGGCCGTTTCCAAAATTTCGCGGGAAATCCCGACAGTGCAACGTGCAAACTTGACCCTACTTACTACGCGACACGGGGCTTGAGGGTGCGGGTTCGCGCAAGTTTCCGTCGGCGCAAAGAAACACCCGTCGGGCCGCCAAAAATTGCAACCTGACGGGCGTAAACTCAGTGGTGGCCTTAGTCCCCGGCCTCGTGACGGCCGGCACGAACTCGCCGTAACTCGTTGCGCACCGAACGGCGAATTAGTCCTGGTTTTTTCGCTCGCGTCGGGGGGCACCCAACTCCTGCGCGGTTACGTTGCCGTCACCGTCTCGGTCGAGTTTGCGGATCGCCTCCGATGCCGCCTGAATTTCCTCGGCACTGAGCTGTCCGTCGCGATCGGAATCCAGAGCGCGCATCAACTGGGGCGGCGGTCCTGGTCGACCGCGCGGCGGGCGACGATCTGCTCCTGGCGGGCGCGGTCCGTCCGGTTGATCCGGACGCTCCGGGCGAACGCCGTCCTGCGGGCGGCCTTGGGGCGGACGTCCCTGGGCACCGCGACGCATCGCGGCGAACTCTTCCTTCGTGATCGCGCCGTCGCCGTCCTTGTCGAGGCGCTCGATCAGTCGTTCCAAACGCGGACGTCCTTCCTCCGGAACTTCCTCAAGCGTCACGCGTCCGTCGCCATCGGCGTCCAGGCGCTCAAAGAACCGACCTGGCTCCGGGCGGCCTTGGGGCGGACGACCAGGTCGGCCTTCCGGGCGACCTTCGCCGGGGCGACCTGGACGACCCTCTGGGCGACCTTCAGGACCGCGCGGCGGTCGACCGTCGGCATCCGGCCGGGGGCGGCCACGCGACATCGCGCGGGAGAATTCGCCCAGGCTGAGCGCTTCGTCGCCGTCTTTGTCAGCACGCTCGATCAGGCGCTGGAACCGCTCGCGCCGTTCTTCGGGTACTTCGTCGATCGTGACCTTGCCGTCCCCGTTGTCATCCAAGTGCTGGAAGATTCGCTTCGGGTTCGGGCGGTCGCGGGGCGGACCGTCGCCGTCGCGGGGCGGACGCTTGCCTTCGCGCGGCGGACCGTCGCCGTCGCGGGGTGGACGCTTGCCTTCGCGCGGCGGACCGTCGCCGTCGCGGGGCGGACGCTTGCCGTCCCGCGGGCCGCGCGGTCGGTCCGGTTTATCCGGCCCCCGATCTCCGTCCGGATCGCCGGAAATACCGGCCGTAAACTCCTCGACCGTGAGCGAACCATCGTCGTTCGAGTCGGCCGTGCGGACCAGTCGGCGGAACAATCGGCGGTGTTCTTCCGGCACTTCGTCTTCGGCGAGCGTGCCGTCGCCGTTGGTGTCGAGGTCGGCGAACAAACCCGCGTTGTCCGGACGGTCCGACTCCGCGTCGTCGGCCACTGCCGGCCGGGCCGCAACGGGCAATACCACCGCCGCGATGAGAATCGTGGACATGAATTGAAGTCGCTTAAGCACGGCCCCGCTCCTTGATTGAAGGTGACGTGAATGCGGTGCTAGTAGTTTAGCACCGTCAAGCTATGTAACCACGCCCGGGCCGGCGAGTTTCGCGGGTCGCCGGACGAAAACCGCCGTTTTCGCTGTGTTGGTGCTGTTCGGCACGCCAAGCGTGTCGCGAAACAGCCGCCGCCGCATTGCCGATTCGCCCGCGCGGCATCAATGCGTGCTAGCGAACCTCGGTCCGACCTGCCGGTGCCGAAGCGGCCTTGCCGCGCAACTGGGTGACTCCTATAATCCGCCGCCTTTTTGAGCGCGCTTACGCGTCGAGCTAAATCGCCACGTTGACCGTGCGCTGTCCGGCGCCAGCCAACCGCCGTGTCCGGACGACCGGTCGCCACGATCCGGCCGATTGGTTCGATCCCCACGCGACGCACGTTGCAAAAAGGCGACCCGGGCGCGGCAACCAACTGTCGCGCCGCCACCACCAAAACCGTGCAGAATCGGCGCTGCTGGCGCCGCTTGATACAGTCGCTACAAGTACACGCGAGACATGGCTAAGCCAATGGAGGGTTTGAAGTTTCGTTCAACGTTTGCCGACCGCCCAGCCGATACGTAGGGATGCATGACTCACGCGCTCGCGAGGTCAATCCTTTGACATGGACTGCGGCGCCGGCAAGCAACTGAATCTGAGAGGACCGCGAATCGTTTGGCAGCAGTGTGCTGATTCCATGAGGTCGGCCTGACCAAAACCCATTCATCCCAAAGCCGTTCCGGCTCTGGGTCAGGCAGACAAGCGAATCAGAACTGCCCGAGGCGCGTCGTCCAATCAAGCTGGCGAATCTACAAGCACTTCATTGACTGTTTGACAGACTCCTGCGTACCGTCGCGCGACCGCCGTTTGATCGGTGCCGCGTTGGGTACGGCAGTCACTTGTCAGAGGAGAGAACGATGCAGATTTATGGTCCCTCGCACGTCCATGGCGCCGCCCCCATCAACAGCCCGCATGCGGCCCGTCCGGCCCAACCGGCCAACGACGCGACTGCTGCGCCGATCAGCGATCAACTCGATATCTCGCCGGCCGCGCAGATGGCCGAGCGCATCGCCGATCTGCCCGACATCCGCGCCGATCGGGTAGCCGAACTGCGCTCGGCGATTCTCAACGGTACGTACGAGACGCACGACAAGTTGTCGACGGCGGTCGACCGGCTGTTCGACGAAATCGCGTAAGCGCGACTAAAACGGAAACCCATACGCGGTGTGCCGCCAGCGTGCGGTACGCCGCTTTTTATTTGCGCGGTATGTGCGATGGCGGCGATCTCCCAACGCCGCCAACTTGCAATCGCCGGGCGATCCTCTAGAATCAATAATGATTCTTAAATAGCCCTTGAGCCCCCAACCCGCCCGCAACGCCGACGGCGTGCCCACGTCGAGCAGCCGCACGGTCCGTGGCGGAACGCAGCGCCGATGCCTCACGATTTCTCGCTGGGAACTGTTGAAGTCGCGCTGCCGCCATTGGAGCGGTTTGAGGAGTTCTTGCAGAGCCGGGCGAAGCGGATGACGCAGCAGCGACGCGTCATCGTGGCCGAAGTGTTCAAACGCCACGACCACTTCGACGCCGAAGACCTGATCAGCCACCTGGGCTCCACGTCGAGCGGCAAGCGCGTCAGCCGGCCGACCGTATATCGAACGCTCAGCGAATTGGTCGACTCCGGCTTGCTGCGCTCGATGGCGCTGGGCGGCCGGACGGTGTACGAGCACGACTACGGTTATCCGCAGCACGACCATCTGCACTGTCAGCAGTGCAACAAGCTGATCGAATTCCGCAGCGACGAAGTGGCCGCCATCGGCGAAGAGCTCAGCCGACAGTATCAGTTCCGCGTGACCGGCCACCGATTGATCTTTACCGGGATCTGCGCCGAGTGCCGCGCGAAGAAACGACCCACGCGCAAGCTAGACCTGGTTTAGCGATTGGCGGGACATTTGCGGCCGGATTGCGCGGCGACGCCCGTCCGATCTTTCGCGCCGTTAGACCCGAATGTCGGCTTCCGGCGACGACGCTTCCTTGCGACGAGCGCGGATCGGGGCAACCACCTCGGCCAGAAACTCGTCGACTTGTTGGGGCGCGCGGCCGACGAATCGCGAGGCATCGAGCGTGGCCTTGAGATCCACGCCGGCAAAGGCGGCATCGCCCGCCAGCCGCTCGAGCAGGTCGTTCGCGCCGCCTTGCTGTTTGACCACGGCGGCGGCCTCTTGGCTGTGGCGGCGAATGCGCTCGTGCAGGTCCTGGCGGTCGCCACCCTGGGCCACCGCCTCCATCAAGATGGCCTCGGTGGCCATGAAGGGCAGTTCGGCGTCGAGGTGCCGGGCGATGACGTTCGGATAAACGACCAACCCCGAGGCCACGTTCTGGTAGAGCATCAGGATTGCGTCGACGGCCAGGAAGGCCTGCGGCAGGACGAGCCGCCGATTCGCGCTGTCGTCGAGCGTGCGTTCCAGCCATTGGCTGGCCGCGGTCTCGGCGGCGCTGGCACCCAAGCTGGAGACGAAACGCGCCAGCCCGCAGATGCGCTCCGCGCGCATCGGGTTGCGCTTGTACGCCATGGCTGACGAGCCGATCTGGTCCGCCTCGAACGGTTCCTCGATCTCCTTGCGGCTTTGCAGCAGCCGCAGATCCGTGGCCGCCTTGTGTGCGCTGTTCGCGATCCCGCCCAATACGTCCACGACCTGCACATCGACCTTGCGCGGGTAGGTCTGGCCGGTCACGTCGTAGCTGGACGAAAAGCCCATCTTCTCGGCCACCAGCGCATCGAGCCGGCGTACCTTCTCGTGGTCGCCGTCGAGCAATTGCAAGAAGCTGGCCTGCGTGCCGGTGGTTCCCTTTGCGCCGCGGGCCTTGAGCTGCGACTGACGGTACTCAAGTTCGGCCAGGTCGAGCGCCAGGTCATATGCCCACAGACAAGCCCGCTTGCCGACGGTGGTTGGCTGGGCCGGCTGAAAGTGGGTGAAGCCCAGGCACGCGAGATCGCGGTAGCGCTCGGCAAACGTTCCCAGCGCGTCGATCGTGCCGATCAGCCGCTGACGTACCAGCTCGAGCGAATCGCGAATTAGAATCAGGTCCGTATTGTCGGTGACAAAACAACTGGTGGCGCCCAGGTGGATGATCGCCCGGGCGTCAGGACAGACGTCGCCAAACGTATGAACGTGGGCCATCACGTCGTGCCGCAGCTTTCGCTCGTACGCGGCGGCATTCTCGAAGTCGATGTCGTCGACGTGTGCCCGAAGCTGGTCGAGCTGGCTCTTGGTGATCGGCAGACCCAATTCCGCTTCGGCTTCGGCCAGCGCGACCCAGAGCCGGCGCCAGGTCGAGAATTTGCGTTGCGGCCCCCAAAACCGCGCCATCTCGGCCGACGCATAGCGTTCGATCAGCGGGTTTTTGTAGACATCCGACGGCGGCACGTCAGACGATTGTTTCTTGCGAGCATTCATGCGGCCTAGCGTACCACGGTCGGCGGAAAAGGCATAGTCGCCGGCGCACTCTCGGGCAGCCGCGCCGCAATCAGAAGGGACCATTAGCATATGACCCGGCGCGAAGCCGGCCGGTTCGGCATGGTCCGGCATGGTCCGGCACAACGCAGATGAGATCGGCGCGCGACCGTGCGTCACATGTTCGTCAAGTCGTCGCCGCCACTATCGCCAATCAGCGAGTCGAGCGCGGCGGCGAGCGCCGACGCGTGGCACGGGTCTTGCGCGTAGATCCGACAGATGCGGTGCGCCAGCGGAAGTTGGCGAAACAATTGATCGTCGGTCAACGGCCGGGGTTCGCCCCGCGCCGGATCGAACAAGAAGTTCTGCCCAGCGGCCGGCCCACGCGTGTCGGGCCGATGGATGTGCCGCGCCAGGTCGACCTTGATCGGCAGCTTGGCAAGATTGGGTGGCAACGCGGCGCGCAGCTCGCGTTCGACGTAGTCGGCCTGGCTGAAAATGCTGGTCCGCTCCGCGTGCGCTTCGTCGAACACGAGGTTTCGCTGATAGACCATGCGCCAGGGTATCCGGCGATCGAGCAAGTCCTGCCAGCGGTGTCCGAGTTCGCGCTTGCGCGGCTGGTGGCTCTCGGTCCACCGTGCAACGTCGACCAGCAGCGACCACTCCGTGAATTGGCGATAGGCGTCCAGATGTTCCAGCGGATTGCCGGCGAAGACATACTGCTTGCTGTCGGCGAACAATTCGGCCAGCGTCAGGTCGATCGCCCGCACCGTGCGATGAAAATAGACCGTCCGAAACAAGTCGGCCCGCACGCTCATGAACGAAATCAGGGCGGCGACGCCGCGAGCGTGGATCGTAAGCCCCTGGTCCGTGAAAAAGCTGTAGTGCAGCAGCCGATCCAGATCAAACGCCCGGGCACTGTAACCCGACATGTAAGCGTCGCGGAGCACGAAATCCATGTTGTCGATCGTATAGATGCCGCTGAACAGGCTCCGCAGCAACCGGAGCCAGTGGGGTTGCGCCTCGTCGGCGGCGGCATTGCCGGGTCGAGCGATCAAGAACGCGATCTGCGCCGGATCGAGCTGTTCGTCCGGCGCGAGCGCTCCGTTCGGATTGCGGCGAATGCCGCGCAGGCTGTCGGCCAAATCGCCCGTGATGATCGCCGACCCCAGCGTCTCGTGGTTCAGCCCGAAGTCGGACAGGAAGTGGTGATCGAAGAAATGGCCGAACGGGCCATGCCCCACGTCGTGGAGCAAGCCGCCCATCCGCAGCAGCGACTCGACGTAGGCCCGACTGGGCACGTCCGGACAGACGTCGCGCAGGCTGTCGTACAGCGCGGCCGCGGCCCGGCTGCCCAAGTGCATCACTCCGACAACGTGCTGGAAGCGGGTGTGCTCGGCGGTCGGAAAAACCCACCAGGCCGTTTGTAGTTGATGAATCTGGCGCAACCGTTGCACCCAGGCATGATCGATGATCTCGCGTTCGGTAACCTCGCCCTTGGCCCGCGCGCTGCTGGATCCGAATGGGATGTACCCGTGGACGGCGTCGTGGGCCAGGTTTTGGGTCAGGAAGTCTCGCATGGGGAGCCGCTTGGTGGCGGCTGGCAAGCTGCGTTATTTGGTGCGGGAAAAGTGAATTCTATCGCCGATTGGCCTGGTCGAGCAGCCGGAATCGTACCGTCCGAATTCGGACTTGTGAAACAGGCCGGCGAATCGTTACAGTTTCGCCAGGCCAACTGGACAGCGGAAATGCACACGCCAGGCACGCCGATCCGAAGGCGGATTCCGATTATCGGTGACTCTCTGGAAGTGCCTGCTTGGCAAGCAGTACGGCGCGCATCGGCGACGTTACACTGTTTCTGGCAAAATAGCCGATCTAGCAAGACTAGCTGCTCAGGCGTAACATTTACCTGGGCCTTGTCCGCGCCCTCCCGTCTTTTCGTGTAGCCAAGGAGAAGCCATCGTGTCTCGCCCCTCGCATTGGTTCGTGGTTGCGATTGTCGTCGCCTTGGCGACCACAAGCGCTCAGGTCTTGGCTGCGGTCCCCCGGGCCGAAACGGTTTTTCCCGACACGACCAAGGGCTTCGTCTCGGTCGGCTCGATCGACGTTCTTACCGAGGCGTGGAACAAAACGCAGCTCGGCCAACTGATGAACGACCCGGTTATGAAGCCGTTCATGGACAGCTTCAAGGAGCAGATGCAGGAAAAGTGGACCAAGAGCCATCGCAAGCTGGGCATCGGTTGGAATGACTTGGACGGGGTTCCGACCGGTGAAGTCGCACTGGCACTGATTCGGGCCGACGAAAAGGAAGTCGCCCTGGCGATTACCGCCGACGTGACGGGCAACCTGGACCAGGCCAATGTGCTGTTGGAAAAAGTCAACACGAACCTGACCGAACAAAACGCCGTTCGCTCGCGCCAAGACATGCACGGCGCCAAAGTGACGGTGTTCGACATTCCAAAGTATGAAGACAACCCGCCGCGACAGATGGCCTATGTCATCCACAACGACATGCTGATCGCGACGGATAACGTGAAGGTCATGGCGAGCATTCTCGCCCGCCAATCCGATGCGCAGGGCGCGACGCTGGCCAGCCTGCCGGCGTTCGAAGGAATCACGAATCGCTGCCGCAAAGCGGCCGGCGACCTGGCGCCCCACGTTCGTTGGTTCATCGATCCGTTCGGCTATGCCGAAGCGATCCGCGTTTTGGAAGAAGCCGAGCAACCGCGCCGTCGTGGACAAGACATGCTGAAGATCCTGATGAACCAGGGCTTCACGGCGATCGAAGGAGTCGGCGGATTCTTGAACTTCTACGTCGAACCCTACGAGATGCTCCACCGCACGTTCATCTATGCCCCGGGCAATGCCGATGGCAGCCGTTTCGAGCTGGCCGCCCGCATGCTCGATCTGCCCAACGGCGGCAATTTTCTGCCTCCGGATTGGGTGCCGCGCGACGTGGCCAGCTATGTCGCCGTGAACCTGAATACCTCGAACGCATTCGAGATGTCGAAGACGCTGGTCAATGAGATCGTCGGCGACGAAGTGTTCGAAGACGTCATCGAGTCGATCCACACGGACGAAAACGGGCCCATGATCGACGTCCGCAGCGACCTGGTCGCGCACTTGGGCGATCGGGTGACGATTATTTCCGACCTGCAACGCCCGATCACGCCCAAGAGCGAGCGGATGGTGTTCGCGGTGGAAACCAGCAACCCGGAAGCGCTGGCCGTGACGATTCGCAAGCAAATGGAGACAGACCAAGACGCCCACGAGCGAAACATCAACGGCTATGTCGTGTGGGAAATCGTCGACGAGCAGACGGAACTGCCGATGGTCACGATCGAGAACGACCCCGACTTTGGCTTCTTCGGCGACCCGAGTGCCGAAGAGGAGATGGAAGAAGACGAGGAAGAAAAGCCGCTGTTGCCCAACTCGGCCGTGACGGTCGCCTACGGGCAACTGTTGGTCGCCACCCACATCGACATCCTGGCCAAGGTGCTGGCCGACGAGTCGGTGCGCGGCTCGCTCAACAAGAGCAGCGACTTTCTGCGAATCGAGGCCGAGCTCGAAAAGGCCCGGTTGCCCGAACAGTCGGTTCAAGCGTTCACGCGAACCGATGACGCCTATCGCGGCGTTTACGAGCTGCTCAAGACCGGCCGGATGCCCGAATCGGAATCGTTTTTGGGCAAGCTGCTCAACTCGCTGTTGGGCGAAGGCAAGGAAGGCGTGCTCCGCCCGCAGCAGATCGACGGCAGCAAGCTGCCCGACTACGATTTGGTCCGCCGCTATCTCGGTCCGGCCGGGATGACCGGAACGACGGAAGCCGACGGATGGATGCTGACCGGGTTCACGCTGGCCAAACAGCCGCGACCGACGCCCATCGAGCAGCCCAAAGAGTCGACCGCCCAGGCGAAGTAACTCGCCGCCGCGTCACGGCTCGACCTTGGCCCAAAACGGGTGCAGCCGATCGCCGCGCGTGCGCACGTCTTCGAGCATCACGCCCAGTTCCGGCACGATTTGCGTGCCGCCGCTGTTGACCTGGCGCCCGTTGATCGAAATAGGCACCCGCTGGTTGAAGTCGACCATTTCGGGCGAAAGCCAGATCGTGGTGTTGACGCTGCCGGTCTTGATCGCGATGCCGTTGTTGGCCGTCAGCTTTCCGGAGATTTCAAGCGGCCGCACGCCCCGCTTCGGCGGCCAGGCCACCGGGTCGACCATCGCTCGTTCGGGGAAATTGTTGCCCTCGAACCACCAGAAGTAGTTGTCCCAGCGGCGCATGGTCGAGACGGTGAACTCCTCTGGGAAGAAGTTGCGCTGCCGGCGGTCCATCCAATCGAAGATGTTCTGGATGTCTTCGTAGAAGTCCTCGTGCCCGCGCCCGATGTACTCCGTGATCGTGATGTCGTAGCGGTGTTGCATGTAGCGATTCCAGTCGCGCGCGTTCTGGATCGTCTTGTCGCCGTCCAGTTCGCCAGAGACGAAATAGAAGGGGACCAGGTCGCCGTTTTCCCAGTAGTGGGCACAGTACTTGCCGACCTGGGCCACGATCGGAATCACGCCAGCCCACAGATCGGGATGCGCCAGACCGATGTCCCAGACGGCATCGCCTCCCATCGAGTGCCCGGAGAGAAACACGCGATCCGTGTCGATCGCGAACCGGCGGCACGCGTCGCGCAGGCTGGCCAGTACCGCGGCATGCTCGCGGGCCGTGTATCCATACGCGTGCTGGCCGTCCTTCATCCAATCGACCGCTAAGACGATATAGCCCAGTCGCGTCGCCTGGCCGCCGCGATTGCCCTTGGCGTCTGGGGCGCCGGCCCACCAGTCGAGTTGTTGCACGGGCGTGGTGCCGGATCCATTGAGCGTCACGATTGTCGGGTAGCGGCGATACGGATCGTATTGCGGAGGCAGTTGTGTGTGGTAGGTCACGTCCGGCTCGTCGGCGATGCCCACCGGCACCGAGAAGCTGAAAAAGCCCGGCTCGCTGGCAGACTCCTGCGGCGTGCTCATCGGCGGCTTCATGTGCGCAAGCAACAGTGCCACCAGTTCCGGCGAGGCGGCCTCCATCGACTCGATCTGGCGAAGCACCTGATCACGATTCAGCTTGATCGGCTCAGTCAAATAGTCGCGGATGGCGCGGCGAACGTCGACCAGCGAAAGTGTCACAGCCAGGTTCGTCTCGCCGCGATTCGAGCCCAACAACCAGCCACTGAACGCCAACGCAATCTTCTGTTCCGGCGCCAGCGACTTATCGTCGCGCAGCCGCAGATAGTCGGCCAGGCGGGCAGCCGTGTTGATGCCCAACTCGCGGGCCATCTCGTCGAGCAGTTCCTCGCATTGGCTGCGACGCTGGCTGTCGTTCAGCGAGGCGATGTGGGCCTTTAGCTCGTTGTAGGTGCGGCGGAGCGTCTGCTGTGTCTGGTTGTATTCCTCGAGCATCTCGCGGACTTGTTGTAGGATCTCACCCGCCACGTCTTCCGCAGGGAACTGCTGCAACAGGGCGTAGGCCAGCGCGTGCTGTCCGGCTGCCTTGCGAGTCTCGATCTCGGCGACGATCTTGCGCGCGTGCAGTTGCCGCAGGGCCTTGATCTCGTCGGCCAGATCTTTCTCAGCCGGGAAGTCTTTGCGCACCTTCTCCAGTTCTAGTTGCGCGTCTTTGTAGCGCTCAGTCTGGATCAGCAACCGCACGACCTTCAGACGCTGCTCCAGGTTCTCGTGATTGATTGCCTTGGCGATCACGGCCTCGAGCGTTTCGGTCGGGATCGAGCTGGTGGCGATCCGCATGTCCCACACCAGCGGTTGGCGGCTGCTGGTTTGCATTCCCTCGACCTTGGTCCACTGGGGCGTGATCATCGTGATGCCTTGGATCACGTCGAGCTCGCCTTTGTCGGTCATCATCGTGAGCGTCCGCCGTCCAAAGTCGTTAAACGGCGTGATCTTTACGATCGGACCGACGCGCTGCACGCGACTTCCGCGGCGGGCGATGTGCTGGTCGATCCGAATCCGCTCAGGCACTTCGCCTCGGTCGGCCTCGAGGATGTTCGCGATGCGAAACGTCGGCACGAACACGCGCCGCAAGTCGTCGTCCACGAACCGAATGGATTGCGGTCCGTCGGAACTGGGCTGGAGCGGGTTTTCGGCCATACCGGCGGTCTGACCGATGCGGCCTCGGAGCGTGCGGCCGTCTTTTAACAAGATCGTCGAGGCGCGCGCACCGCCGGCGCAAAGGCACACGGAGTAGATGCCGCAGATTGCAACGACGAATAGCCGCAGCCATGTCCGGTTCCGTCGGCTCATGACGTGCTCCTTAATGCGTTCTCGCAAAAACCGCCTACCGGTCCGCATCGATTGGCGCCAATCGGCCGTGAGGCGCCGATGGTACGCGTGGCCCAGCAGTTCCGTTCGGTTGCACAAAATGCGTTTTCACAAAACCGGGCACCGGTCCGCATCGATTGGCGGCAATCGGCCGTGAAACGCCGATTGCACACGCTACCGAGCAGTTTTGTTCGGTTGCACTTAGACATGCGAGTGGAACGGGCACGACCGCACCTGACGGACGATGGCGCGTCACTCGGCGAATCGGGTGCGTACCAAACGGCGGACGCCTCTCTCTATAGTCTCTATTGTGTCCTGGGCGCGTGCCAAGTCAATTCGCCGGGCAGGAATCGGCCGGGATTGACACGCGCCGTGAGAACTCACATAACGGGAAAAACCACGCATCTAAGACGGCCAACCCCGTGATTTCGCGACGCGCCTTGCTGACTCTCCTCACCGCGGCCTGTGTTCTGCCGGTGGCGATTATCGTGGTTGTCGGCGCGGGTTGGCTGCTGGCGGCGATGGGCGACCAGAGCGGCGCGACTGGCCTGAATCGCACGGCGCTGGTGCTGGGCATCGTTTGGATCGTGGACTTGATTTGCCTATTGTTGGCGCAAGCAGTCCGCTCGCTCGATCCGCCCGACGACCGTTCGTAGTCGTGCGCCGTTGCGGTGGCAGACGGCACCAAACGTCAGGCCTGTTTGGCGGCTGCTGGCGTTTCCTCGGTCGCTTCGTCCGACCCTTCCCATCGCAGATCGGTCTTGGGAAAGCCGAGGATGAAGTCTTTGCCAAAGGCTTGCGACGCGGTCAAGAAGCCGCGCGGGATCTGCCGCGGCAGCGTGCGTTGCAATGCGGCGACGGCCGTCTCGTATGTCAGCCGATAGCCGGATAGCGTTTCCAACGTTGCCGAAACCGAATTGCCCTGATCGTCGCTGACACGGCCCCACAACGAGGACCGGCCCGTTTGCAACTCTTCCTCGTCGGGGCCCTGCACGTTGCGATCGATCCATCGTTTGCCTAGGGCTTGCAGCGGACGCAGGCTCAAGACCGGCAACAGGAATCGGAACCGGCGCATATTGGCGATTTGTTTTGGCGGAAACGCCGTGTAGACCTCGATGTTCGGGATGCCGGTCGAGTAGTACGCGCTAGAAACGTCGCCCCAGGGAATCGTCACGCTGGTCATGGTCCCGCCACGAAACGGAACGTCCATGGTCTTCCAGGCGGTCGGCACGCTGCGGATCACTCCGTCGATCCGTGCCCGGCCGCCCGTCGGCATTCCTTCGAGCATCGTCTTGCTCGTGCCGGGGCTGAAACCGCCGGTGGCCGTGAAGGCCAATTGCAAGACCTGTGCACCGGGTAAGCGATCGGCCAAGAGCGCCGCCAGACAATCGCTCGGCACCACGTCGAAGCCGACCGCGGGAATCAGCGCCACGCCAGCGTCCTTGGCTCGCTGGCTCAATGCAACGGCCAACTCGATGACGTCGATCTCGCCCGTGATGTCCAGGTAGTCGACGCCGGTCGAGATGCAGGCCTCCATCATCGGCTGCGCTGTTTGCGAAAACGGACCCGCGCAGTGCAACACGGCCGAATGCCCGGCCAGGTGTTCGGCGATCGGGCCGGGTTTGTCCAGGTCGAAGCTGGCGACCGGACAGCCGAGCTCCGTTGCCAACTGCCCCACCGCCTCGCGATTGCGGCCGGCCAGCGTCGGCCTGAGCCCTTGCGCGACGGCATGACGGGCAATCAAACGCCCGGTGTAGCCGTTGGCCCCGTAGATCATGGCACGTGGTGAATTGTCATTCATGGCATTCGACTCCTGCAAACATGGCAGCAGGCCGGGGGATCGCGGGCAGCGTTCGCCGTGCCACGCCCCCGTCTGGCGCGCCGGCTGCTTTCAAGCAGTGTACCGGCTGTGGAGTGTCACGCAATGATTTCGCGACGCCGGTTCAGATAATCCCACACGACGTAGCGGTCCAGGTCGTTGCCAGCGGTGAAAAACACACGACCCTTGGTCGATTCGGCGAGACGATAGGCGAATTGCACGTCTTCGCTCGACTGCGACCAACTCGGCAAAAGAAAGATGTTGATCGTGATGCCGTCTCGCTGGCAAAGGTTGCCTTCGCGGAGCGTTGCCGTTTCGGTCCGTTCGGTCGGCGGGTACATCAAGTAGAGGTGCGGCGGTTCCAGATGGGCCGTCGGCAACCCATCGGTGATCAAGATGATCTGCCGGTTCGGCGTGTCCTGTAGCGCCAGGAACTGCCGGCTCATTTGCAGGCCGTGCTGGATGTTTGTGAAGTGCGGCGGAATGTAATACTCGCTCACGTCCTCGCGGCTCATGTCCACGCGATAGCGCACCACCGGATCGAACACCGTTACCGGTTTCGGCATCAATGCGGCAATGTCGGCCGAACGTACGGGTTTGGCAAAGCTGTACATCTCGACGAACTGTAAGTAGTCGCCCGGATACTCGCGCCGAATCAGACCTTCCAGGGCCAATGCCATCCGCTTGACGTGAACGTACAGTCCGCCGTAGCGCATCGATCCGCTCATGTCCATCAACACGGTCGTTGCACACTTGGGTGTGTTGCGCGTGCGGTGGATCTCGATGTCTTCCTGCTTCAGTTTGATTGGCAGACCCGGCCCGGAGCGGATCATGGCGTTGGTCAACGAGCCAGGCATGTCCATGTTGGCCACCGAATCACCGAACTCGTATGACTTGGTGTGTTGCAATTCGACGGCGCCCTCGCCGACCACCGGGCCCTGATGCCGGCCGGTGCGCGATGCTTGCAGGTTGTTGAAGATGCGTTCGAGCAGTTGGCCCTGAAACAGGCGGTATGCCTTGGGCGTAAGTTGATAGCCGCGCGGGCCGCGCTCCAGTCCCTGCTGCTCGGCCATGTGGCGCAGGTATTCCTCGATCTGCTTTTGAAGTTCGTTCAGACGCTCGACTTCGCCCGGCTCGGCAAACTGGGACAGCTCTTCCAGATCAATCACGCCGATTTGCGCCGTCTTCGACGCTTCCTCGAGTTGCTCGAGCAGGCGGTCGATCGTTTCCAACTCTTCCTTAATCTCTAGCGCCTCGGGCACGGTTATCGGCGTGCGCCCGGTGAATTCGTACTTCGACGCCAGCTCGTCGACTTGATACTGGTCGGCCAACCGCGAGACGAGCTGGACGATTTGCCGAGCGAACTTCGACCGATCGTCGCCCGTGCGATACCAGAGCCGCTCCAGGTCGCGAATCTGTTCCTGCTGCACGGCCTGCTCGAAGCGCTTCCGCAGGTTGCGCGGCGGCTTGATCGATTCGGCCATGTCCCGATACGCCGACTGGGCCGCTTTCATGACACGGTCGGTTTCGTACTTTTCGAGGATCTTGCGTTTGCGTTCCTCCAGCATCGCGCGCAGCGCGTCGATGCTCGGCCCAAAGCCGGCGATCTGGCTCGGATCGAGCCGAATCGCACGGGCCAGTTCCTCGTCGGTCAATTCGCGCATGCTGCCGTACATCAGCATGTGCTCGAACGCAGGCGACACCACGTCGGGTGGAGCTTCCGTGGGGCTGGGAAAATTCTGCGGATCGAACTTCTGGTACGTGTGGATCACACCGCCAGGCGAGTAGCGTTTCGGCATCGGTCGGCTTCCAAAGTCGCGTGCCGTCCGGCAAACTGCCGAACGCCAGCGGCGGTTTATTTGAACTCGTAGACGATCCGCCCGCGATGCTGGGCCCGCGAGATGCGATCCGACGCGTACAGACCGGCCAGCACGAACTCGACGCACGAGGCCCGCACGGCCTCATCACTCGAAGCGTTCAACTCGAACGCCTTCTCCCAGGCCGGCGGTACGCGCTGGAGCCGTTCGGCGTAGTAGCTCGACGGCAACATGTCGCCCACTTCGATCCGGACGCCTTGCGAAAAGATCTCGCCGATCTCGTCCAGGCCGTGACGATCGACGTATTCGTCGAACACGGTGCGTATCGCCTCGGCAACGATCGCGTCGAGCACCTGGCGTTCGGACATTTGATGGCTGCCCATCATGTCCAATTCCAGCTTGCCCAGCGAGCTGCTGTAGAGATGGCCCAAGTCGCTGATCCGCGGCACGGCCGGCCGTTCACCCAATACGGCGCTGCGCTGCCGGGCGCTGGCGACCATTGTGCGGTAGTTGGCGATGCTAAACCGCGCGCTGACGCCCGACTGGTGGTCGACGTACTTCGAGGCTCGCGCGGCAATGCTGATCTGCTCGACGATTTCGCGCATGAAGTAGGGCACGACGACCGGAAAGTCGCCGTCCAGGCGGACCGCGGCCTCCTGCTCCATGATCTGAATGCCCAAATCGCGCTCGCGCGGGTAGTGCGTGTGAATGACCGAACCGATCCGATCCTTGAGCTGCGGAATCACCTTGCCGCTGCGGTTGTACGTGGCCGGGTTGGCCGAAAACAGGATCAGCACGTCGATATCGAAGTTGATCGGATAGCCGCGAATCTGCACGTCGCGCTCTTCCAAAATGTTGAACAGGCCGACTTGCACCAACTCGTCGAGCTCCGGCAGCTCGTTGATGGCGAAGATGCCGCGGTGCATCCGCGGGATCAGCCCGAAGTGCAGCGCCTCTTCGGCCGACATGCTGGTTCCGCCGGCCAGCTTGGCCGGATCGATTTCTCCGATGATGTCGGCGAACTTAGTGCCCGGTGCCAGGCGCTCGGCGTAGCGCGCTTCGCGCGGCCACCACGCGATGGGCACTTCCTCCTCGGGCACGCGGGCGACCAATTGTTTGCAGGCGCGCGTGATCGGGTGAAACGGATCGTCGTGCAGCGGCGCTTCCGGCAAATCGATGTAAGGAATCTCTTCGTCCAAAAACTGAACCAGCGATCGCATCAGCCGGCTCTTAGCTTGTCCCTTTTCTCCCAGGAACAGCATGTCGTGCTGGGCGATCAGTGCCAGACTGATTTCGGGAATGACCGTATCGTCGTACCCGATGATGCCGCCAAACAGCTCCTCGCCGTCGCTCAACTTGGCGACGAAGTTATCGTAGATTTCTTGTTTGACCGGCTTCGATTCCCAACCGCTGGCGCGCAGTTCGGCTAAGGTGGATGGCTTTGTGGTGGTTGTCATCAATGACGATCGCTTCTGATGTTGGACGCAGGATGAACTCTGATGGTGCGCTCGACGCCGTCGTGCGCGACGCATGGCATTGTAGCAGCCGACGAACGCCAGGGGATTATAGCGCGCTCGGCGGCCTGGCCAAGTCGCCGGCGGTAGGACGGGGCAATGGCCTGCAAATCGGTGGCGCACGCCGCATTGCGCGCATTTCGCGCAACCGAGGATGTCCGTGCCATACGTGCGGTGGACACGCGCCACGGCCGACGCCTACTGCGATTCCGCTCGATACGCGTTCAGCGTGGCATGGGCCTGGCCCTGGTGGTGCGACTCGTGCCAGCTCAGGATGTGCAACACGTCGAGGAACGTGAGCTTGCGCTCGGCCAATGCCGGCGGAATCTCGTTTAAGCGACTCTCGTCGTACGTCGACAGCGTCTCGAGCAGCCGTGCGCGCGAATCGTCGAGCACTTCTCGAATGAGCGCCGCGGTCGGTACGTCGTCGTCGCACGTACTGCCGCCGCGAAACCGGGGCCACAGCTCGGTTCGCTTGCCTGGCTTGTCCGGCGCGAGCCGCTCGCTGGCAAAGATCTCCTCGGTGACTCCGACGTGCATGAGCTGCCACGCGATGTGGGCCCGACCTGGACCCGGTCGGTATGCCAGGGCCGCCTGGGGGTCGGGCAGTTTCTCGATCTCGGCCAGCGTCGCCAACGTCCGATCCCGATTGAATCCGTAGCTGCGGGTGATGATCTGGATTTGGTTCATGCCCTCGGGCCTCCGGTTCGTTTAGTGCCAACGTGTACCAGGCCAAATGATAGCGCCCCCGGCGGTGGATTCCTACCGTCGTCGGCTTTGTCGGTAGGCGGAATGCAGCGGCCGGCGCGAGACTAGCCTGCAAACCTCCGCCCGGCTATGCTGGCCGCACGTCGCAGTTCGCACGGCGGACACATTCCGGAGGGCTTTCGACGATGTTCCGAATGCTAATGGGCGTCATGCTCTTGCTGTCGGCCGCGATGGTCGCCGGTGCCGCCGAACCGGGGTATCGCGCGCTGTTCGACGGCCAGACGTTCGACGGCTGGGAAGGTAACGAAGAGATCTTCCGAATCGAGGACGGGGCGATTGTCGGCGGAACGCTCGACGCCCCAATCGCGCGGAACGAGTTCCTCTGCACGCGCGAGCAATTCGGCGATTTCGAGTTGCGTTTGCAGTTCAAGTTGGTCGGCAAGGGCGCCAACGCCGGAGTGCAGATTCGCAGCCAGCGAATTGCGGATCACCACGAAGTGCGGGGTTATCAGGCGGATCTGGGCGACGGGTGGTGGGGCTCGCTCTACGACGAATCGCGACGGCGCCGGATCTTGGCCAAAGCCGACCCCGATGTAATGAAACGAGCACTCAAGGGCGACGACTGGAACGATTACACCATCCGGCGCCAGGGCGGCCGGATACAACTGTGGATCAACGGCGAGCCGACTGTCGACTACACGGAGCCGGACGAGACGATCGAACAGACCGGCATCATCGGTCTGCAAATCCATGCCGGCCGGCCGAGCGAAGCGTGTTATCGGAACATCCGCATCAAAGAGCTCTAATCTGCAAGTGCAGCATCCGAAACGGGCCGCCGCATGAAGCCGCCTCGATTCATCTACTTCGATCTGGGCAACGTGCTGCTGTTTTTCGACCATCGTCGCGCCGCGCGCCAGATGGCCGAAGTGGCCGGCATCGACGCCGAGCGAGTTTACCAGGTGGTCTTCGGCACGGACTTGGAACACCGGTTCGAGACGGGTGAGCTCGACGAACGGCAATTCTACGAAGAGTTTTGCCAGGCCACGGACACGCGACCGGACATCGACGCGCTGACCTTGGCCGGCAACGACATCTTCACGCCCAACGTGCCGCTGTTTCCCATCGTGGCCGCGCTGCAATCCGCTGGATGCCGGCTGGGCATTCTTTCCAACACATCGCCGGCGCATTGGAACTACTGCGCCGACGGGCGCTACATCATGATCCGTCGGGCGTTCGAATTGGCCGCGCTAAGTTACGAAATCAAGGCCTGCAAGCCGGACGCCAAGATTTTCGCAGCGGCCGCCCAATTGGCCGGCGTGCCGCCGCAGGACATTCTCTTCTTTGACGACGTCGCCGGCCATGTCGACGGCGCCCGGGCCGCCGGCTTCGACGCCGTGCAATATCGCGACGCGCAGGGCGTGGCCAGCGAGCTTCGCGCGCGTGGTCTGACGTTCAACTACTGACGCATCGCCGGGCCAGGCTAGTCGATCCGTTCACACGGCAGTCGCCACAACCGGCTCGCCGACGTGATTGAGATCCTGCCCGCAAAGATCCGCGATCGATTCGACGACGACGTCCGGCCGATAGGCATAGCGTTTCAGGTCGTCGCGCCGCGTGCCACCCGAGAGCACGAGCACGGTGTTGTAACCCATTGCCACGCCGCCCAGCACGTCGGTCTCCATCGTGTCGCCGATAATCGTGGTCTCGGCCGTAGATAGCCCGAGCTCCTTACGGGCCATCCGCATCATCACGGGGCTGGGCTTGCCGACGCTGAACGCGGAGAGCCCGGTCGCCGATTCGAGCATCGCCACGATGGCACCGCAGCCGGGGCGCATGCCGTGTTGCGTCGGACAGTTCGGATCGAGGTTCGTCGCGATCAACTTGGCACCGTCCAGAATCATCTGGGTGGCGGCTTCGAGCATCTCGAACGTGAACGCCCGTCCCTCGCCGACCACGACGTAGTCTGGTTCGTGGTCGACGATCGAGTACCCGTTGGCGTGCAACGCCTGCAAGAGTCCGCCTTCGCCGATCACGTAGGCGGTGCCGTTGGGAAGCTGCTGGGCCAGGAAACGCGCGGTCGCGATCGCGCACGTAAACACGTGCCGTTCGTCCACGCCGATGCCCATGCGGAGCAGTCGGGTGGCGACGTCCCGTCGCGTTCGCTGGCTGTTGTTGGTCAAGAACGCAAATGGCGTATTGGTGGATTGCAACTGCCGCACAAACTCGACAGCGCCTGGAATCAAATCGCCGCCGCGATAGATCACACCGTCCATGTCGATCAAAAAGCCACGCGACATCATTCAATGTTCCTTCAGGTAGTAGTAGCGGTTTCGATGCAGAGAGCCCGCAACGCCGGACCCACCGCACATCGCGCCGGTATCGTTGCAACGGGCATGCCGCGGGGCAACCGCCAACACGAACTTCTAACGAATTGGCCACGGCCGGCGCGTGGACCTAGCGCAAGACGATCGAAGACGACACCGGCTGCTCAGAAAACGCGCACCGGCAGCAAAGCGGCTGCACCCACATCGCGCAACGGCGAACCCACTGGCGCTGCTATCGCCTGCTTTGTGGCGCGCCTTGCGGCGCGGGCCTAAAGATAAGTGTTTATGATATTCTCGAGCAGCTCTTGACGGCCACTTTTGTTGGGCGTCGCGTCGCCCTTGTCGAGCATATATTTTTCGAGCGATTGGAAATTTTCTTTTCCGCTTTCGATGCGCTCGCCGACGCCCGTTTCCCACGATTCGTAGCGCTCGCCGAGCATCTTGTCCAGGATGCCGTCTTTGCGAATCGCGGCGGCAATCTTCAACCCGCGGGCAAACGCGTCCATGCCGCCGATGTGGGCGTGGAACAGATCCACCGGCTCGAAGCTTTCGCGGCGCACCTTGGCGTCGAAGTTGATTCCGCCCGGCGCCAGCCCGCCGTATTTCAGGATCGACAACATGCTGGTGGTTGTCAGGTAAATGTCGGTCGGGAACTGGTCCGTATCCCAACCAAGCAGCAGGTCGCCGGTGTTGGCGTCCATCGACCCCAAGAAGCCTTGGCTGGCGGCGTACTCCAGCTCGTGTTGCATCGTGTGGCCGGCCAGCGTGGCGTGGTTCGTCTCGAGATTCAACTTGACGTGGTCGGTCAGCCCGTAGGCCCGCAGGAAATTGATGCAGGCCGCGGCGTCGAAGTCGTACTGGTGCTTGGTCGGCTCCTTGGGCTTGGGTTCGAAGTAGAACTGGCCGGTGAAGTCGATCTCCTTTGCGTAGTCGACGGCCATGTGCATGAAGGCGGCCAGGTGGTCGAACTCGCGCTTGAGATCCGTGTTCCACAGGTTCTGGTAGCCTTCCCGCCCGCCCCAGAACGTGTATCCGACACCGCCCAGTTCCTTGGTCACTTCCAGGGCCTTCTTGACCTGCGCGGCGGCGAAAGCGAACGCGTCGGCATTGGGGCTTGTGGCCGCGCCGTGCATGTAGCGCGGATTGCTGAACAGGTTGGCCGTGCCCCACAGCAATTGGATCCCGGTCCGCTGCTGTTCTTCCTTGAGCACCTTTACCACCGCGTCAAAATTCTTGTTCGTCTCGGCCAACGTGGCCGCTTCGGGCGCAACGTCGCGATCGTGGAAGCAGTAGAACTTGACGCCCAGTTTCTCCATGAACTCGAACGCCACGCGGACGCGGTCTTGCGCGTTTTCGACGGTGTCCTCGGCCGCTTCCCACGGTCGCAGCATCGTGCCGGGGCCGAACGGGTCTGCCCCCGCGCCGCGAAACGTGTGCCAGTAGGCAACCGCGAATCGAAAGTGCTCCCGCATCGGCTTGCCTTCCACGACTTCGTTTTCGTCGTAGTGATGGAAGGCGAGCATGTTCTTGCTGGTGGGACCCTCGAATCGGATTTTCTCAACTTCGGGAAATGCGGCCATGGGTACGCAGTCCTACGCGGATCGGTGGTTCAGTGCAAAACGCGACGTGCCTCGCGACGAGCTATCGTGGCAAATCCGCTGGGCCCAAGCAAGGGGCCGCGGCGACAGGTGCGCAAGTCGGCACGCGTGCCATTGCGAAGGGCTGTCGCGACTGGTCCGCCACGCGGCGACTTAGGGCGTCGCCGGAAAATTCGCAGCGGCGCGCACCGGCGCTCGGCGGCGTGTTTGTCGGCGGGCTCAACTCATTTTGCGAATGATCCAATCTCCCAGGCTCGGCCAGAGTTGCGCGATGGCAAACACCAGCCGCGCGCGGCCCGGAACGACCAATTCCGGTTTGCGGCGCGCACAGGCGTCGAGGATCTTCTCGGCCAACCAGTCGGCGCGAATCAGATTGACTTTGACGCCGGCGCCGGGCTTGCGCGCGGCTTCCGGAAGTGCGGAAGCCTTGTCGTCGGAATACGTCCGGGGCTCGTCGCGAGCGATCGGCCCTGGCGAAACCAACAGGACGTGCAGCCCCTGATCACCCATCTCCAACCTGAGTTGCTGCGAGAACGCGCTGACCGCGTGCTTGGTGGCCGAGTACGCGCCCATGTATCGGGCAGCGGTCTTGCCGGCCAGCGACCCGATGTTGACGACGTGCCCTCTGGTTTGCAGCAAATAGGGCATGGCCGCCTGCGTGCAGCGAATGAGCGCGATCACGTTCAGCTCCGCCATGGCCGCAAACTCTTCCGGGCTGGTGTCGATGACCTGGCCGCGCGCGGATCGCCCGGCGTTGTTGACCAACACGTCGATCTGGCCGAAGCGCTCGATCGTCTGGGCGATCAGCTTTTCTACGTCGGCCGCGTTGGTAATGTCGGCCGGCACGGCCAGCACGTCGCCTCCGCCTTGCCGCAACGCCTCGGCCACCGATTGCAGTTTTTCCTCGCCGCGCGCCGCCAGAACGACTCGCGCTCCGCGCCGCACCAGCGCGGCGGCAATCGCGCGGCCCAATCCGCTTGAGCCGCCCGTCACGATGGCCACCTTGTTTTGCCAATCACTCATAGCCCCAGATGTTCGCACATCCTGGTTCGACTGCAAACAGGGACCAAGGGCAAAACGAAAACTGCCCCACGGCGCGCTGGTCGCGCCAAGGAGCAGTCGCGGGTTTCGTCACACAATCGCCGACCTATGCCACGTCGCGCACTTCGTACGGCGCGCGTTGGGGTCGGGTGAGCATTGCGTTCGCTTCGCTGTCGTCGACAAACTCCTCCTTGTCGGCGTCCCACTGGAGCTTGCGCTGCAGACGAATCGAAATGTTGGCCAGGTGGCACGCACTGACCGAGCGATGCTGAGTCTCGACGTCGGAGATTGGCCACTTGTCGAACTTCCAGGCCTCAAAGAAGTTGCCCATGTGATCGCCCATCTTGGCCGTGTTGCCCTTGTAGAGCTTTTCCACCGCTTCGAGGATTGGCTCCTTGAGCGATGGGTCGGCGTCTTGCTCCTCGATGGGTTTGCCGGTGATCCGTCCGCGATTGACGTAGATGCGGCCCTTCTCGCCCTCGAAGGTCACGCCTTCGTCGCCCGGCGGTTGGGCCAGCAGTTGCACGTGGACGTCGTCCGGATACTGGAAGTTGACGGTCACGAGCTTGGGCGTGTTGAATCCGCCGGGAATGCTCGGCAGCTTGGTGGCGGTCCCGTCAATCGTGCGCGGTCCAGTATGCTCGACGTCGAGCGCCCAATGCGCGATGTCCATGTGATGCGCGCCCCAATCCGTGCAAATGCCGCCCGAGTATTCGTACCACCAGCGGAACCGAAAATGGCATCGCTCGGGGCAGTAGTCCACTTTCGGCGCTTGGCCGAGCCAGAAATCCCAGTTGAGTCCCTCGGGCACCGGCTGCTCGGAGAACGGGCCGCCTTCTTCGGTCGATAGCGGCAGATTGACGGTCACTTTCTTGATCTTGCCCAGTTGCCCGCTGCGGACCGTGGCCACCGCGCGGCCGAACAACGCATGCTGGTCGCCGCGTTGCTGCGTTCCGACTTGGAGCACCTTGCCCGTCTTCTTGACCATCGCGACGAGTTGCTTGCCTTCGTCAATGGTCAGCGTGAGCGGCTTTTCGCAATAGACGTGTTTGCCGGCGTCGAGCGCGGCCAGCGCGATCTCGGTGTGCCAGTGGTCGGGCGTGCCGATGGTCACCGCTTCGATATCGTTGCGATCCAGCAACTTGCGATAGTCTTCGAAGATGTCGGCTTTGGCGAAGTGCTTTTCCTTGGCCCGCTCTGCGTGCTGCCGGTGCACGTCGCACACGGCGACGACGTCGCCGTATGTGTTGGCGCGGCGCGCGATGCCGGTGCCTTGCCCGCCCAAGCCGATCGACCCGACGAGCGGTCGTTCGTTTTTCGATTCCTGGGCCAGCGTTCGGCTGGTTGACCAGTAGGGATTGGCTGCCAGGGCCGCCACGGCGGCCGACGACTTAACGAACGTGCGGCGGTTTAGTCGCTGATTCATGGGTGGTTCCTCTGAGACGAAAAGGCTCCTTATCTTGCGAGGTGTTCGTTGCGGCGCGCAGACGCGACACAAGTGGAGGCGTGCAATCGATTCGTCGATCGTCTTCACCAAAGAGGGGCGGCAGTCGCGAAACCAATGCCCAGGGTATTGGTCCATACGCGGCCCGGTCGGGGTAAGTTCTTCACTCACACCGGGCTGGAAAGTAGCCGCAAAGTGTACTTAGCCGCCGTCGTCAATGCTACCGGGCGGGTCGTTTTTCGCTGCCGGTTGGGGTGAAACAGGCTCAAACCGGGTGACCTTCCAGTGAACTTCCAAGTCCGCCCCCTTTACGATTCGGTCGAAGCGCCGTGGGTAGCCGTACTTCGGATCAAACTCCGCCCACAACACCACTTCCGACGCCGAGGGAGCGCCGTACGAAACGGCCGGATCTTCGGCCATGTCCAGCTCCTGCTCGATCGTGTCCAACTGGCCGGGCACCGACCAGTAGTACCAGGTCCGCTGCTGCTTCGGTTCGATGCCGTCGCGGGTCATGTGCGTAATTTCGCCGTCGCGCACTTCGACGTGAACTTTGCCGGGCCGGCGGCCTCCGAGCTCCAGATCCAAGTCGTAGCTGTCCGGCGCGTGGGCGTCCCAGCGGGCCGAGGCCCGCTCGTAGTCGGCCCGCGTTAACACGGTCGGCCGATCGCGCATGGCTTGGGCTACCAACAGCACCAAGCCGACGATCCCCGTGCCGACCAGTCCGACCAGCAGCCCGAGCGCGAGCGGATGCCGCTGCGGCCACGCGCGACGATGCGTGCCGGCGGCATTCTCAGCGGGCGAAGTCTCGCGCGCCGGCGATTCGGAACCGGTTGGGTCCATGGGATGCGATGCAGTGGTTTGTGCGAGCGAGACTTCCGCAACGGCATGGCCTTCGGCGGCGGCGATGCCTGCTGGCCAAATTCTATCCAGCGCAGTAGGCTGTGGCCAAGCATCCGGCACACTTCCTCGCGGAACCGGCGTGCCCACGTTCGGACGACACGTCCGCTTCGGGCGACATTGCACCTTCGGACGAAATTATGCAAGACGGTTCGAGCGCAGCACCACGGTCGCGGACGAAGATCGTCGCCACGGTCGGGCCCGCGTGCCAGCAGCCGGACCAACTGGCCGAGTTGCTGGAAGCCGGCGTCGACGTGTTTCGACTCAACGTCGCGCACGGCAGCCGCGAGTCGCACGCCGGGGTCTTGGCGGCCATTCGCCGGATCAGTGCCGATTCCGAACAGCCCGTGGCCGTGCTGGTGGACCTGGCCGGTCCCAAAATCCGTCTGGGTGAGTTGCCCGGCGGCCAACTCGACTGCGCGCTGGACGCCGAGTACCGCTTCATTCGCGGCGACCGATCGGAGCGAGCCGACGAGCTTTGCACGACTTACCCGCCGCTGGTTGACGAACTGCAAGTCGGCAATCGGGTGATGCTGGCCGACGGCACCGCGGCCATGACGGTCACTCGCAAAGAGGCGGACTTCGTCCAATGCCGCGTCACGCAACCCGGCATCATCCGCAGTCGGCAGGGGGTGAACCTTCCGGGTGTGACGCTGAGCGCGCCGGCCATGGACGACGCCGATCGCGACGCCGCAATTTGGGCGGCCGAAAGCGGCGTGGACTACGTTGGCCTGAGCTTTGTCCGCGACCCTGACGACGTACGCCAACTGAAAGCCTTGTTGCGCGAGCATAGCGCAACGACGCGCGTCATCGCGAAGGTGGAGAAGCAGGAAGCGCTCGACAACCTGGAAGAAATCGTGGCAGCGGCCGACGGCATCATGGTGGCCCGCGGCGACTTGGGCGTGGAGATCGACGTGGCCCACATGCCCATTGTGCAGAAGCACATCGTGGCCACGTGTCGCGAATATCAAAAGCCCGTGATCATCGCCACGCAGATGCTCGACAGCATGCAACACTCCAGTCGTCCGACGCGGGCCGAAGTGAC
Organism: uncultured Planctomycetaceae bacterium; assembly: GCA_937952415.1. Taxonomy (GTDB): domain Bacteria; phylum Planctomycetota; class Planctomycetia; order Pirellulales; family PALSA-1355; genus CALFYT01. The sequence continues at coordinate 34,627 of CALFYT010000109.1, forward strand.
CGACGTGGCCAACGCGATACTCGACGGCGGCGACGCCTGCATGCTCTCCGGCGAAACGGCCATCGGGAAATACCCAACCGAGGCGGCCCGCATGATGAACCGCATCGCGCTGGCGACCGAAGAATTATTCCGCGACAACGTGCCGCTGCCGCCTGGTGAGTTCAACCCCGAAGGACTGCGCGCCGTGACGGCGGCGGTTGTCTACGGCGCGGGATTCGTCGCAGCCGAACTCGACGCGAAGTTGATCGTCGTGGCCAGCCACTCCGGCGCCACGGCCCTGGCGCTTTCCGAGCAGCGGACCTACGTGCAGACGGTTGGCGTCAGCGACGATGAGGCGACCTTGCGGCGGATGTGCCTGTATTGGGGTGTGATTCCGCTGGCCGGCGTGCCCACCGCCTCGAACGAAGACATGCTCCAAGCGATCACCGCTTGGGGCACGCGTAAAGGTGTGCTCGGTTCCGACGATCACATCGTGCTGGTCGGCGGCATTGGGTCGGAAATCGGCCGGCACAACCAACTGGTGGTGCATCGGGTGCCGTAGGTTCGTCGCCCGCCGCGGCGGCACACGAACCGCCACTTGCCCGAAGGTGTCTAGCGGATGACAATGGGCCGTTTTCACGCTCGGCACAAATTCTTTAGGGATCGCGCGTCATGGCAAGCTGTGTGCTGGCATACTCGGGTGGGTTGGACACGTCGGTCATCCTCGGCTGGTTGCAGGAGGAGGGCTACGACGTTCACGCGGTGTACGTCGATCTGGGTCAACCGTGCGAGGATCGCGAAGCCACGCTGGAAAAGGCCCGCACATGCGGAGCCAAGTCAGCCCGGATCGTTGATGCCCGCGAGGAGCTGTGCCGCGAGTTCGCATTTCCGGTGTTAGCGTGGCAGGCCGTTTACGAAGGCGTGTACCTGTTGGGCACGTCGATCGCGCGGCCGCTGATTTCGAAAGTGTGCTTGCAGGTCGCCCGCGAGGTGGGCGCCGGAGCCTATGCTCATGGCGCCACGGGCAAGGGCAACGATCAGTGCCGGTTTCAGTTGGCCGCCGAGGCACTGGATCCATCCGTAACGGTCATCGCGCCGTGGCGGATCGAGAAGTTTCGCGCGCGGTTTCCCGGGCGCCGTGAGATGATTGACTTCTGCCAGCAGAAGAAGATCCCCGTCAAGGCAACGGTCGACAAGCCGTACAGCTCGGACGAAAACTGTCTGCACATCAGCTACGAGGCGGGCCGGCTCGAAGAACTCGGCACCAACGGGCTGGAGCTGGTTGACTTCGGCATGACCGTCTCGCCGCAGCAGGCACCCGACGAGCAAGAGAAGGTCGCCATCGAATTCGCCGCCGGAGTCCCGATCGCGGTCAACGGCCGCAAGCTGAGCGCGCTGGACATCGTGTCCGAGCTGAATGCGATCGGTGGGCGCAACGGCATCGGCCGCATCGACATGGTTGAGAATCGGTTTGTCGGCATGAAGAGCAGGGGGGTCTACGAAGCGCCCGGCATGACCGTGCTCTACGCCGCACATAGGCTGGTTGAGCAACTGACCATGGACCGCGACTTGATGCACCTGCGCGATCGGCTGTCGCCGGAAGTGGCCGAGCTGGTGTACTACGGCTTTTGGTTCGCCCCCAAGATGGATGCCCTGTTGGCCTTCATCCGCGAGGCCCAGAAAACCGTCACCGGCGAAGTGACCCTGAACCTGTACAAAGGCAACATCCTGGTCGACAGCCGCAGCAGCGACCAGAGCTTGTACGACGCGGGCATTGCCAGCATGGAAGGCGGCGGGAGCTACAACCAGACCGACGCCGAAGGATTCTTGCGCATTCATAGCCTTCCGGGCCGCGTGCAGGCCCGCGTGAATCCGCGAACGTTCTAGGTTCTTTCTCACGCGGTTCCGATCGACGGAAATCGGCGTGGCGCATCGTGCCCGATCATGTTGCGCGGCGAAACTTCGCTCGCCGCGACCCTACCGCACCAGCCAACGGAGCGCTAGAATCTAGGTTGCGTCTCGTAGGCGGTTCGTCGGCCAAAGGGCGCGGCAAAACGACCGCACGACGCTAGATCGCACTTACGAGACACAACCTAGTACGGCTGGTTGGTTACCGCCGCGCGGCCCAGAGGTGTTTGGCGTGCGGCACGACGAACGGACTCCCGCAAAAGAATGTGGCTATGAAAGTTTTGGTGGTAGGTGGCGGCGGGCGCGAACACGCGCTGGCGTGGAAGATCGCGGCCAGTTCGCGCGTCGATCGCGTTTTCGTCGCGCCGGGCAATGCCGGCACCGAGGCCGACGCCGAAAACGTCGACATTTCGCCGACCGACTTTCCACGGCTGATCAATTTCGCCAAGCAGAACGACGTCAAGTTGACAGTCATCGGGCCCGAGCTGCCGTTGGCCAAGGGGATCGTCGATGCCTTCAAGGACGCACGGCTCCGCGTGTTCGGCCCGCGGGCCTCGGCCGCGGAATTGGAAGGCAGCAAGGTTTTCTGTAAGAACCTGTTGCACCACGCCGACGTGCCAACGGCCGACTATCGGGTGTTTCGCACGGCCGATCACGCCACGACCTACTTGAAGGACCGCGAAGACGTGCCGGTCGTCGTCAAGGCAGACGGGCTGGCCGCCGGCAAGGGCGTGTTCGTCTGCTCGACCCGGGCCGAAGCGATCGAAGCGGTCAAGCGCATCGGGCGCAACAAGGAGTTCGGCGAGGCGGGCAATCAGATCGTCATCGAGGAACGCCTCGAAGGCCACGAAGCCAGCGTGCTGGCCATCACCGACGGACGCACCATCCTCACGTTGCCCCCGTCGCAGGATCACAAGCGCGCCTATGATGGCGACGCCGGACCGAACACGGGCGGGATGGGTGCCTACTGCCCCGCGCCGCTGGTCGACGACGACACGATGCGGACCATCGAAGAGCACGTCCTGGTGCCAACCGTACACGCGATGAAGCGCAGCCGGCGACCGTTTCGCGGCGTGCTCTACGCCGGACTGATGCTCACCAATCAAGGGCCGCGGGTGCTCGAATACAACGTCCGCTTCGGAGATCCCGAGTGCCAGCCCACGCTGATGCGACTGCAAAGTGATCTGGTCGACGTGCTCGATGCAACCATCGACGGTCGGCTCGACGAGCTGGAACCGCTGCGCTTCGACCCGCGCGCGTCGGTCAGCGTCGTCATGGCCGCCGAAGGATATCCCGGCAGCTACGAACGGGGCGCCCCGATCCGAGGACTCGACGAAGCCGCCAAGATTCCCGACGTCAAAGTCTTTCACGCCGGAACCGCCACGGCCGACGGCCAGGTCGTGACCAACGGAGGGCGCGTGCTGGCGGTGACCGCACTGGGCAATACGATTCCCGCCGCAAAGCTGCAGGCCTATACGGCCGTGAAGTGCATTCGGTGGAAGGGGGCCTGGTGCCGCAAAGACATCTCGGACAAGGCCCTCTCGTCGGTGACGTAGCGAACGCCGGCCGATCCGATTGCCAGACGCGGCCATCCGGCAAGATCTCTGCTGCCCGACCCGTCCTGCCCAATAAACGCTGGCGGACGCGTCTCGAAGTGTAATCCAATTAACAGCAGCCGTTCCGGCCGCCGGCGATACTCTACCCATCGTTAAACGGCAAGCAACGAGGCGAATCGGGTCGACTACACACGATTCCCGCGTCGTCGATTGCCGACTTCGGACCAGGGAACTACGAAGGGACGAGGCAACCATGCACAACCGTATTAGTAGATCGTCGTTGGTCGTCGTGTTGGTCTCCACGGTGGCTGGTGTGGCACACGCATCACCGCTCGACCTGGACGTGTACGAGAGTTTTGAAGGAATCGACCCGAACACCGTCCCGAACGTGAGTTTCTCGATTGGGCCGGCGGCCACCGAGGCCACTTTCAGCGGCAATGCGTTCGCGGGCGTGGCCGGCATCGGATCGCTCTATCATCAAGCTTTGACGCCCGGTGTTCGCGCCTGGATGATCCAACCCGGAAGCGTGGGGGCCGTCGACTTTGAGGTCGACGCGGCGGAAGTGGAATTCTTCGCGCGCACGCATCCCAGTGCCGACGGAAATACGGTCATCACCGCATTTCTAGAGAACCAACCGGTTGGCAGCCCCGTTTCATTGACGACGGTCGACGGATGGACCCTTGTCTCGTTCGGATCTGCCGTGGACCGCATCGAATTCGATAACCAGGCAACGAACTTCATGAACGGCGTGGACGATTTCGGATACACTCCCGTGCCGGAACCGTCCACGGCTGTACTGGCGTTGCTGGGCGTCGCGCTGACTGCGTTGGTGTTGCGAAGCAGCAAACGCAGACAACTTTGAGCGGTCGGTGCCAAGAGTCTCGTCTGCGCAAACCGCACGCGACACGCGTCAAGGCTCGTCGATGTCCACGTCCTCCGCGTAGCCGGGCGGAAACGGATGCTGGAGATTGGTTTCCGGCGCGCTCGAATCGCTTGAGTCGTCGGAGTCTTGCGCGTCTTCCAGGCCGAATCGGCGCAACCAGTAATGAACTTCGGCCTCGGTCGGCGGCGCCGACGGCTTGGCCGACGCCGTGCCGCTCCGCATCCGATCGATGCGATCGCGCAGCACGTCGTGGTACCAGCGGTCGCTGTCGACGGCGCGGGCACGTCGACGACGCGCGGCGCGATGCAGCCGGTGATCGCTCGACACGACCGTCAGTTTCCGCGGCGCGCTGTCGGCACGGATCAGTTTCTCAATCAGCGCGTCGGCGTCGCCGCCCTGATCGGCAAACCGCACCTGAATGCCCCGATGACGCGTGGTGCGGGGCAAGCCGGGCGGAGCGTCGCGGGCGTCGAAGACCACGATTGTGTTGGATGCGTCGCGGTCCTCCAACGATTCGGCCAGAAAGTTCAGTAGCGCGTTGCGCGAGCGTTCCAATCCGCCGGGGCCCACGCCGCGCCCCAGAATGCCGCTGGCGTGCAGCAGGTTGTAGCCGTCGATGATCAGCGCCATGCTGGCTAGCGCGCTTTCGCGGGAATGCGTGACGGGCGACCACCGGCCGATTCGGTCGCGCGATACTTCACGCGCCCGCCGACGATCACGGTGTCGGCCCGGCCGTGCAGCTCCCATCCGGCAAACGGCGTGTTGGCACTCTTGGAGTGAAACTTCTTCGGATCGACCGTCCAGCGCACATCCGGGTCGATAACCGTCACGTCGGCGTCGGCGCCGATCCGCAGCGTGCCCTTCGTGTCGTCGATTCCCAAAATCCGGGCCGGATTGATCGTCATTTTGGCCAGGGCCTGCGACCAGTCGAGATGCCCCGCCTCGATCAACCGCGTGATCACCAGCCCCAGCGATGTCTCCAGGCCCACGATCCCGAACGGCGCCTGGTCCAGTTCGCGCATTTTCTTTTCCAGAGCGTGCGGCGCGTGGTCGGTGCAGATGACGTCGATCGTGCCGTCGATCAGGCCGGCGATGCAGGTGTCGACGTGGCGTTGCTCGCGGAGCGGCGGGCTCATCTTGAAGTTTGAGTCGAACGTCCGCAGACTTTCGTCCGTGAGCGTGAAGTGGTGCGGGCAGACTTCGGTGGTCACCGGTACGCCGCGCGACTTGGCCCGGCGAATCAACTCCACGCTGCCGGCGCTCGAGACGTGCATCATGTGGACGCGGCCGCCGGTGGCTTCGGCCAGCGCGATGTCGCGGCTGGTCATGACGTCTTCGGCCTCGGCGGGCATGCCGGGCAAGCCGAGCACCATCGAAACGAGCCCTTCGTGCATCACGCCGCCGGTCGTCAGCTCGCGCACTTCGGCGTGGTTGAGAATCGGTTTGTCGAACATTCGGCAGTACTCAAGCGCACGGCGCATCAACTCCGCGTCGTACACCGGCGAGCCGTCGTCGCTGAACGCGACCGCCCCGGCCTTGCTCAACACGCCCATCTCGGCCAGCTCTTTGCCCTCGCGATTCTTGCTGACGCACGCCACGACGTAGACGTTGCACTGGTCGGCCAGCGAAGCCTGGTGCTGCACGAACTCGACCTGGGCCTGCGTGTCGAGCGGGGGTTCGGTGTTGGGAATGCACGCGATCGACGTGAACCCGCCCGCCACCGCCGCGGTAGTACCGGTCAGAATCGTTTCGTCCTCCTCGCGTCCCGGCTCGCGCAGGTGGACGTGCATGTCGATTAGCCCCGGTGCGACGATCTTGTTGGCCGCATCGATCACTTGGACGTCGTCGCGGCCGTCGGCCGTCGCGTCGTATGCCGCGATGCGCCCGTCTTCGATCAACACGTCGGTCGTTCGATCCATGTCCTGACTAGGATCGATGACGCGTCCGCCGGTCAGCAGAATCGAGCCGTTGTGTTGCACGTTGACTTGCCTCGTTGGATTGCGGCACCGGCCTACGGCTCGGCACCCAGGATCAACCACAAAACGGCCATCCGCACGGCCAGCCCGTTGGTTACTTGATCGAGAATGGCCGAGTGCGACCCGTCAGCCACGTCGGGCGTGATCTCGACGCCCCGATTGATCGGACCGGGCGCGAGGATCAGGATGTCGGACTTGGCCCGCGCGATCCGCTCACGCGTCATGGCGTAGAGCAGGGCATACTCGCGCACCGAGGGAAAGGGGCGCGTCGATTGCCGTTCGAATTGAATCCGCAACAGGTTCAACACGTCGCAACGTGGCAAGATTGCGTCCAGGTCGTGCGCCACCTCGACGCCGAGCTCTTCCCACCGCTCGGAGACCAGCGTGGACGGACCGCAAACAATCACGTGCGCGCCCAACTTGCGCAGCCCCCAAATGTTGGACCGCGCGGTGCGGCTGTGCGCGATGTCGCCGACCAGCGCGACGGTCAGCCCGTCGATCCGCCCCAGTCGCTGGCGAATCGTCAAAATGTCGAGCAGGCCCTGCGTGGGATGTTCGTGCGGGCCGTCGCCGGCGTTAATGACCGAACAGCCGATGTTCTGGGCCAGCAGGTGCGACGTGCCGGGCGTGCGATGACGCACGATCACCGCGTCGACGTTCATGGCCTCGATGTTCTTGGCCGTGTCGATGAACGTCTCGCCCTTCGACAAACTGCTCGACGATGCCGTGAAGTCGATCGTGTCGGCACCCAGCCGTCGGGCGGCCAGCGAAAAGCTGGTTCGGGTGCGCGTAGAGTTCTCGAAAAACAGATTGGCACACGTGCGGCCGGCCAAGACCGGCACCTTTTGCGAACAGTTGGCCGTGGCGTCCTTGAACGCGACCGCGCTGTCCAAAATGATGTTCAGCTCTTCGGCAGACAGACTCTCTAGATCCAACAAATGCCGCCGTGTCCAGGCGGCCGGAACCGTGCCAATATCGACCGTATCAATGCTCATGGTGCCGCGTCCTTCCTGGAGGCTGTGCGCGCATCGACGAACTGGAAAAACCGTGGACGCCCGAGGCTCCCGCGCCGGCCGGCCTGTCCACGAAAAAGGTCGCAAGTCGCTAAGAAATCGCTACCGCCGAGACACGCGCGCAAGCGATTCTACCGCGCCGGCCGATGAGTGAAAAGCAACCAGCCTGGCAATGCGCCGCGCAGTCCCCGGGCGATTGGGTCAGCGCAATGCTTGATATAATCCAGCGATGCCCAAGATCTCGCCTGCCAACGTGCTCATCCTGGCACAAAACTCCCAAACAGCGCTTGAATTGGCGCAGCGAATCGGCGGCGAGGCCGCCCAGGTTTGGACGTCGGCCGCTGACGTGCCCGCCAGTGCCCAGCCGGATGTCGTCGTCACTGATCTTCCGACGCAAGACGACGCGATCGCAGCGTTGGAGCAGCGCGCCACAACGGCCGAGGGCGAAACGAAGTGCCCGACCGCGCACGCCTGGCTGGGAATCGGTCCGGCGGATTGGGCCGAGGTCCATCTTCCGCCCGATGTTTCCACGCGCGAGTTGCAGATCGCCTGCCGACTGCTGGCCGAGATCGCCCGACTGCGTGCCGGGCAGGCGCGCGCTACCCAACTGCACCATGACGCGACCGAGCTGGCCAACACCGATCCGCTCACCGGGTTACCGAATCGCAGGGCTTGGGACAACCAACTCGCATCGCGGTTGACCGCCGGGCGTGCGGAATCGTGGCTGGCGATCCTCGATCTGGACCGGTTCAAGCAGGTCAACGACACGTTGGGGATGGCCGCCGGCGACCGGCTGTTGCGGCAAGCCGCCGAGCGCATGGCCGGCGCCATACGGCGCGACGATCTGCTGGCGCGGCTTGGCGGCGATGAATTTGGATTGCTACTGACCGGTGTCGATGCAGCGGTCGCAAGCCGCGTGATCGAGCGATTGGCCGATTCAATTCGCCAGCAGGGTGTCGATTCGGCGCATCTGCTCACGGCGAGCATCGGCTATGCGTCGTCCGCCGAGTTCGACGGCAGCGCGACAGAGGTTTTCACCGCGGCCGAAGCGGCATTGCGCGAGGCAAAACGGTCCGGCGGCGATCGGGCCGTTCGGGCTCGGGCCGACTCGGCCGGTGCGACTACGTAGCACTGGGCGGCAGCGTTGCGCCACATCCGCGCGGCGTCGCGACGCGCTGCGAATCGACCGCTATTCCATCCGCCATCGAACGCGAAATGACCACGCCATGATCATGATCAGCGCCAAGTTCAGCGCCACGTAGAAGCCTTCGAACGCCGCGAACAACAACCAGTTGGAAGCCTCGGGCGTTGCCCCGGGCATCATCAGGTCGATCGGCAACGCAAAGGCCGCCGCAAACGGGCTGGTGAAGCTGGCTTGGGCCAGCAGGTTGGCCGTCGGAGTTTCGGCGAAGAAGGTATTGGCAAAGTACGTGACCGCCAGCGGCACCATGAACAGCAGGGCGATGATCAAATAAGTGGTCATCAGGCTCGTAGAAGTCTTGTGAAACATGACCGAGCAGAACAGCGCAATCGTGGCCGTCGTGAAACAGACGGTCAACACGACCGAAACGTAGCCGATCACCTGCGGCAGGTGGCTCCAGTAGGTGTTGACCATCACGACCGCTAACAGCAGCGGCCACAGCAGAAACATGGTCAACACGCTGGAGACGCGCAGCCCCGAAGTGAGTTTGGCGCGCAGGATCTGCCCCGGCGAGAGCACGGTGGTCAACAACAGGTCGAGCGTTTCGCGTTCGCGTTCGCTGGTCACGCTGCCGGCGGAAAACACCGGGCCCACCAGCACGTTGAACAGGATCACGTACGAAACGTACCACGGTGCCAAATTGGGCCACACGTAGAGCAAGAACGCCATCAGCGGAATGGCCAGCAACATGCTGACCTGAATCACGACGCGCAACATCAGCGTTCCCTGGCTGAAGATCTCGCTGCGCATTTCCTTGTCGAAGACCGGATTGGAACCGTCAGCCAACAGATCGTTCCGCTTGCTCGGCGCAAACAGCCAATCCGGAAACTGGTCGCTCTGGATGACTAGCCCCATCGCCTCTTTGGCTTCCTCTTCCAGATCGACAACGTCCTTGCCGCCGGAACCCAAATCGGGCGGGTGCAGCAGCCGGGCGGTCGTGCGGCGAAACAACTGGATGCAGATCAGCGCGCACACCGCCGGAAACACCGTGACCGCCAAGAAGAGCCGCGTCTCACCTCGATCCGACAAGGCCCACCACGACAACACGGCGAGCATCGCCAGCGGCAGGATCAGCAAATAGCTGACCAACAGCGAGGCCGACGTGCGGCGAAAGTAACTGCTGGCTGCCAGGCTGATCATGCCGAACGTGATCACCGAGACGAACAACCCAAAGTAGGCCGCCAAGGCCTCGTAAATCGAAACGCCGCCCAACGGAAGACAAAGCATGACGATCGGCAGCGAAGCAAAGACCAACAGCAGCAGATGGCACAACGAGGCGAACAGCTTCCCCAGCACGATCGCTGCGGGACGCAACGGGCTGGCCAGCAACATCTCGTAGCTCATTCGCTCTTTTTCGCCGGTAATGGCCCCGGCCGCAAAGCTGGGAGCCATCATGGCCGAGAGGATGTACTGGCCCAGGAAAACCAGATTGATCAGCCGCTGCGAGGCTTCGGGATTGGTCGTCAGGTCGAGCTGCCGCTCCTGGGGCCAGGCCATCAACACAACCAAACCGAGCAACCCCAGGTAGACCAGCAACAACGCAAACGCCCGGGCCATCCGAAGATTGACCAGTAGTTCGCGCTGCAGGACAGGGTTGTCGACTAGATACATGGACGAGCCGGCAAAAGATGGTTGCCAAATCCCGAATGGCGCGCGGCGTTCTCACGGATCGCGCCCGACACGGCGTCGCTGCACGCCATCATACCCGATAGGCCTCGACTCGGGGCATGACCGTGTCAGTCGGGCGGCGCGTCGGCATACCCGAGCAAGCGGCGCAATTCGTCGAGCGGGCGGAGATAGTCATTCAGAGGCAGCCCGTCGACGGTCGGTTCATTCCGGCGCGTCAGTCCGTCGACCGCGCTGGTCATTTCAATCATCAGCTCGATGAGGCTGCGTTGGCCTTCGGCGGACCACTGGCCTCCCCGGTCGACCGCACCGCAGAGGCGGCCGACCGCCAGCGCCAGCGCATAGGCGCCCCAATTGCTGATGCCGGACACGATCGTGTGGTCGGTCGGTGTGCGGCAGACTATCCACGGGGCAGGTGGCGAATCCAACGCGACAACCAATTCGGACCAACGGAACGAGCCCATCCCGATCTCATTGCCCCCGTCGCCGATGCCGATGGTCCGGATCGGCTGCTTCCGCGCGGCGATTGCGTCGAACAAACGGTGCATTTTCGCGGTTTGCTTGTCGATGGACTCGCCGCGCATGTTGTGGCAACGGTTGCGGTGCTCGACCGGGACTAGCTCCGAAAACAGGTCTAGCGTTGCCGGCGACGTGCCGACCTGCGACGTAACCGACGTTCGCGTGTGGCTGGGGCCGCATCGTTCGACCGCTACGACGTGCGTCAGGGATTGTCCACGCGGGGATTCGAGGAAGTTATGGAACCACCGATCGATCATCTCGCAATCGCCGTCGTCGTCTCCCACAGACGGTGCCGTGGCCGGGCCGAGTTCCAGCGGGACGTCGACGATTTCGACGTCGTGCATTTTCCACAACACCTTCCCGGTGATTAGCATTGGCAACCCGTACGTATCGGTCATCAGGCAGACGTCAACGCCCAGGTCGCTAAGCGCTCTGGCCAGAAACAGTGCGCCCGGAGGGCCATCGGTTTCCGCCGCTGCGCCATCCTCGCCCTCCACGAAGAAGCCGGTGACGATGGCCACCGAGCGCGCGTTCTTCGCCAAATCGAGCGCGGCTGCCTGGAGCTGGCCCGCGTCCAGCGCCACCCCGGACCGTCGATAGCTGGCCAGGCCGCGTCCGGCAGGGTCGACGTGGATGATCGCTTCGAGTGCCGGCCAGGCAATGGCCTCGTTTTCGGCGTCAATCCGGCTTACGTCCGGCGGTGCCGTGAGGCGCTCGGGTTGGTTCGACATTCGATGGGCTCGCAAACAACCGTAACTTTGATAAGATGTTCGGTCTTGTACCACGGACCGACGCAAAGCGTGCGTCATCGTAACGCGCCGCACCGGCCGACGTTCAGCCCAAGTCCGACACTTTGGCGTGAGCGCGTCGTGGCGGGCAGGGTCGCGACTGCCAGCCGTGCGATGGACGCAATCCGCCGAGGTGACGGAAAGCGAGTATCGCGCGGTGAGCTGCACGTTTGGTCCTAGTGACCGGCGGTGCGTCGATCTGATGTGTCCAGTTGGGGCCGGCGCTCCCGTCCGCCTGTCTACGGGCAGTGCGGACCAGGTGGGTTGACAAGGATATGCAGCGTGGGTTACAAATTGTGGTAGATCGTGAAAAATGTCACAATCCTCGTAAGGACAGGCGCTATAGGCGCTTATCTGGACTTTTCTCAGGAAGAGATGGGTCAATGCGGTTGCCGCTCTTTGGCATCCGCACGTGCGGGGCGATTGGAAACGGCGCGTGCTGTTAGGTCGAGAACAACTACGTCAGCCCTGAGGGTGCTTGGGCATGGCCGATAAGAAGAAACTATCCGTCGCTGAGATTCTCGCCGCGGCACGCAAGGCAGATGGCGGCGGCGACGCGGAGCAAGAGGCGCCGGCAAGCGAACCTGCCGCATCCGATTCGGAAGCAACCAAACCAGCGGCGGAGGAAAAAAAGCCGGCCGCCAAGCCCGCCGCAAAACCGGCAGCGAAGAAGTCCGGCGGCGGACGGCCGAGCGTTGCCGAAATGCTTGCGGCGGCTCGGGCGGAAAAGCAGGGCGGCGCCGCGGAGACAAAGGATACGGAAAAGCCTGCGGCAAAGCCGGCCGCCAAGCCCGCGGCTGCCAAAGCCGCGGACAAGCCGGCCGCGAAGGCATCACCCAAACCGGATCCCGCGCCCGTTAAGGCCAGCGCTCCGAAAGACACCGGCAGCATTCTGGCCGCTGCTCGCAACGAGTCGAAGCCGGGTCCGATGTCGAAGGCCGAAGCCGCACGGCGCAGTGGCGACGGCAAGCAATCCGCCAAGGCGCAAAAGCCGCGGATCACCGTTCCGCCGATGCCGGTCAAGCCGGAATATGCCAAACCGAAGGAGCCCAAGAAGGAAGCCGACGCAGAGCGGCGCGGATTCTTGATGGGCGTGCTGTTGGGGTCGTTGTTCGGCATTGGCTGGACGTCGACCGCGATGACATTCGGGCTGTGGACGCTCGGCACTGCGCGGTTCATGTTCCCCAACGTGCTGACCGAGCCGCCAAGCCAGTTCAAGGTGGGTTTCCCCAGCGACTTCACGCCCGGACAGGTCGAGACCAAGTTCAAGGCCCAGTACGGCGTGTGGGTGGTCAACTACGAATACGAAGGCGTCCCGTCGATCTATGCGTTGCGTTCGGTTTGCACGCATCTGGGCTGCACACCGAATTGGCTCGAAGGCGAGCAAAAGTTCAAGTGTCCGTGCCACGGTAGCGGTTTCTACAAGGACGGGATCAACTTCGAAGGGCCGGCCCCGCGCCCCTTGGAACGCTTCGGGATCCGCATTGCCGACGACGGGCAAATCGAAATCGACAAGAGCAAACTCTTTCAGGAAGAAATCGGCCAGTGGAGCGATCCAGCTTCCTACGTCCCGGTGTAGATCTGGGTGGTTGCCGCCCGAACGGCGTATCGCCCTGCGCGAAATCCGAAGCGACCCCGCGCTGCGCACCGGCGCGTCGATGTGTTTCCTCCCGAGTGGCGACCGCCGATTGTCGCCATTTCGTTCGCAATGTCGCGGTTCGCGGAGGCGCGACGAATTAGTCGGCCGATTGGCAGGGTGGTTCCTTTTTTTCTTCTACAGAGTCCGGTAGCAAACGATGTCCATTGGCGAAATGATTCGCGAGTCGCAGGTGTGGAAGAGTATCTTCCGTCACCCCATGCCCCAGGATCGCCGCAATCGCATTGTGGTGATGCTGACCAACTTCTTCCTGCACCTGCATCCCGTTTCAATCAAAAAGCAGGGCATTGCACTGTCTTACACCTGGTGCATGGGTGGCGTCACGTTCTTCCTGTTTTTGGTCGAGACCGTGACCGGCGTGCTCTTGATGTTTTACTACCGGCCCACGATCGAATGGGCGTACAACGACATCCTGGCCCTGCGCGACGTGACCTCGCTGGGCGTATTGCGCGAATTGCACCGTTGGGGTGCGCACGCGATGGTGATCACCGTCTGGCTCCACATGTATCGTGTCTTTCTCACCGGCAGCTACAAGCCGCCGCGCGAGTTTAATTGGGTCGTCGGCGTGATCCTGCTGCTGCTGACGTTGCTGTTGTCGTTCACCGGATACTTGCTGCCGTGGGATCAGTTGGCGATTTGGGCCATCACGGTCGGCTCGAACATGGCCCGGGCCACGCCGATTCTCGGTCACGAAGGGCCGGGGCAGCAGCTTTTGAACATTCAGGGCATCGACATGATTACCAACGCTTCCGATGCGCGCTTTGCGCTGCTTGGTGCGCGCTTCGTGGGCGAAGAAACGTTGAACCGGTTCTACATTTTGCATTGCATCGCCATTCCGCTGGCCGTTGCGCTACTGCTGGCCATCCACTTTTGGCGCGTACGTAAAGACGGCGGAATCAGCGGCCCCTTGTAACTGGCCTCTTGTAACGATTGTCCGAGGCATCCCGCGGCCGATGCCCACGGTGGCCGCAAGCGATCGATCGCCATGCCAGCCGTCCGGATGCGGCTTGGTCCCAAGAACGGGCTGACCGGTAGCCAATAAAGCACCAACCCCATGCACGGTTCCTACACAGATTTCATTGAAGGTATCTCCCCGTTCTTGGGCGGATACTACCTGGCCCTGTCCGCCATGAACGCCGTGATGGCGTTCTACCTCTGGCACTACAAACACAAGACCGGACAGGCCGTGTTTTGGGTCGTCGTCTCCTTCCTGCTCGTGGCGGTCGCCTCGGCCGCGATGGGCGGCAGCCCGCTGGGCATTCCCGAAGACATTCGCAAATTTATCGATTGGGCCACCGGGCCGGTGATCTACAGCGTGGGCACCACCGCGCTGTTGGTCATCGCCTATTTGGCGCGACGCTGGTTGGTGCAACCGATGGTTGGCTGGTCGCTTTTGAACCTGTCGCTGGTGGTGATGGGACTGTCGATGGCCAACATGAACTTCGCCGCCATCGTCACCAAGCCAGACAACGTGCCGATCGTGGGGCTGGTGTTCCTGCTGGGATTCTTCACGTGGCTGGCCACCGCGAAAGCGGTCGAAAACGACGACCGGGCCCGCGAAGGATTGCCGCCGACTGAATCGCTCGACAACGAGAAAGTGCTCGTGTGGCCCGACTTGGTCTACACCGAGCTGATCTGCATGATCGCGTTGACGGCATTCTTGCTCGTGTGGGGAATCGCACTGCAAGCGCCGCTGGAAGAACCTGCCAGCGCCGTCAAGACGCCCAACCCGTCGAAAGCCCCGTGGTACTTCCTGGGCTTGCAGGAAATGCTCGTCTACTACGATCCGTGGATGGCCGGCGTGCTGCTGCCCAGCTTGATCATCGTCGGGCTGATGGCCATCCCATTTCTCGACTTCAATAAGCAGGGCAACGGCTACTACACGATCGAGCAGCGCAAATTCAGCTACATCGTCTTCCAGCTCGGCTTCTTGGAACTTTGGGTCACGTTGATCATCCTGGGCACTTTCTTCCGCGGACCGAATTGGAACATCTTCGGCCCGTTCGAGTATTGGGATGCGCACAAGGTGCTCGCGCTGAACAACGTCGACCTGTCCCAGTACTTTTGGGTGGACGGCATGGGGCGCGGGCTGCCCAAGGCGCCGGCCGGCAGCGGGCTTGGTACGCAAATCGGCTACATCCTATTGCGCGAGTCGCCCGGCATCGTGCTGCTGGCACTGTATTTCATTGTGCTGCCGCCGCTGATGGCGGTGACCTTCTTCCGCGGCTTCTTCGCCAAGATGGGATTCGTGCGCTACATGCTGATGGCCAACTTGCTGCTGTTCATGGTCGCGCTACCATTGAAGATGGTCCTGCGTTGGGTGTGGAATTTGAAATACATCGTGGCAATTCCTGAGTATTTCTTGAACTTCTAGCGAAAGTGACCGCGCCGCTGCGCGCGGTTGTGCATCATGCCTGCGAACGAACAAACCTGGCGCGACTCGAAGTTCCTGCACGTCGTCTTCGGCATCAGTGCGCTGGCGATGCTGGCCACCACGATCTGGATGCTGGCGGCCGACCATCGCCGCGAATGGAAGGACTACCAAAAGAAGTTCCAAGCGATCGAGGCCTGGACCGCCAATGCGCGGATCAGCCAGGAGATGAGCACGCAGTATCAGGAGCAAACCGAGGCGCTCGAAGCCAAGATCGCCGCCGCGCGGACGGTTGTGCCCCCGACCGACGTGATGGATCGCTTCGAGGCGGCCGTCAAGCAAGACGCCGCCCAGCGCGAGGCTCCGGAGCCGGACTTTACCGACGTAAACGTCGCGTACAACGCGCTGGCCAAGGCGGAAAAAGAGGATCGGCCCCCGTTGTGGGACGATTTGCGCTCCGCGATGGAGAAGTTTGTCACCGAAGCGAGGTTCCGCGAGAACGAACTTGCCACGGACAAGAAATTCAAGGCCGCTAATCTGGACGTGGCCCGCAGCCAGTACGACCTGGGCGTGGGCAACGAGTTGCCCAAGGAAGAGCTCGACGCGCTGCAAGCTGAGGTAACCAAGCAAATCGCCACGGTGGACGAAGCGAACGACGCGGCCCAAAATGCGAACACCTATCGCAAAGATCTGGAATCAATCCTCGCCGACATTACCAGCGACGAAGACGCCGCGAAGAAAGCGTTGGTCGATCACGAAGCCGACCTGAAGCAACTGCAGGCCACGCTCTGGGACCGTGAGAAGCACATCACCAAGGACATCGTCGAGCTGCCGATCCTCGATGCGTTTGGCCGCCCGATCAAAATCGAACAGGTTTGGCTGCCGAAGCTGACGATCAACTACAACTTTGGCGACGTGGGCGACATTGCCCGATTCGATCGCTGCGTGACTTGCCACCAGGCGATTGCCGAATCGGCCCCCGGCTCGGCGACCAAGCCACGCTATGAGTCGGAACACCGCCTCACGCTTACGCTGCAAACACCCGACGAGCGACCCGCGGCTCTGTCCGATGCGTCGCTGGCCGAAATGTCGGACGACGACCGCGCCGAATATTATGCGCGGGTCCTGGAGGAGACTTACGGATTGCAATTCGCCGCCACGGGGCTGCTCGGCGCTGACGAGCCGATGGTGGCTGTCGTGCGTCCCGACACGTCCGGTGCCCGAGCCGGACTCGAGATGGGTGACGTGATCGAAGAGGTCAACGGCTCGCAGGTTCTTAGCCGCGGGCAAATCTTCAGTGACTTGCTGGAAACGCCGAACTGGGGCCAGCCGATCACGCTTTCGGTGCGTCGCGGATTGCCGCATCCGTTCGCCAGCCATCCGCGGCTCGATTTGTTCGTCGGTTCGCTCAGCCCGCACAAGAAGGACGAGGTCGGCTGCACGATTTGCCACGACGGGCAGGGCAGTGCGACGGCCTTCAAATGGGCGTCGCATAGTCCCAACGACGTGTTTCAAGAGCGGCGCTGGCGGCGCGAGTACGGCTGGTTCGACAATCATCATTGGATCTATCCGATGATGCCCAATCGTTTCTCCGAAAGTCTGTGCTTGAAGTGCCATCACAACGTGACGGAACTGGAGCCCAGCGAACGGTTCCCCGATCCGCCGGCGCCGAAGCTGGTGCAAGGCTTCGAGTTGATCCAGGACTTCGGCTGTTACGGCTGTCACGAGATCAACGGGTACGACGGGCCGAACAAGCGGATCGGGCCCGACATGCGGCTCGAGCCGCCCTATTCTTCGGCCGCGCTGGGCCTGATCGCCAACGGCGGATTGACGCCCGAGCAGCAGCAATGGGCCGAGGAACTGTCGCATCACCCGTCGAACGACGTCGTGCGTCGGCGATTGACCGGTTCGCTCTTGGCGCAGGAGGAGTTGCCCGGCGACGCGATCCAAGCCAAGAAGCTGATCGGTTTGCTCGACGAGTTGGATACACCCGGCAAGCTGCGTCGCGTCGGTCCGAGCCTGCGGTACGTTGCCAGCAAGGATTCGTTCGACTTCTTGTACTCGTGGATTCGCAAGCCGAGCGACTTCCGGCCTTCGACCAAAATGCCGCAGTTCTTCGGCCTGCACAGCCACCTGGGCGGCGACAGTTTGGAACAGTCCGAGCGTTACGAGCCGATCGAGATTCGCGCGTCGGTCGAATATCTGTTGGCCAACAGTCAGCCGTTCGAATACGTCGATCCGCCGTCGTCGGTCAACGCCGAACCATCGGCCGAACGCGGCAAGCACTTGTTCGAAGTGCGAGGCTGCTTGGCATGCCACCAAGAAGCGGACTTTCCCAAAGCCACGATGAACCAGGGTCCGGACTTGTCGCGGATCGGTGCGAAGCTCGCGCACAAGGGCGATCCGGACGGCGCCAAGTGGCTTTACACTTGGCTGAAGAATCCGAACCAGTATCACGCCCGCACGTTCATGCCCAACTTGCTGCTTGAGCCAGTCGAGGGCGCCGACGGGCAGATGACCGATCCGGCGGCCGATATCACGGCCTACCTGATGACGGCCACCGAAGACTGGAAGCCCGCGAACATCCCGTCGCGCGAACTGGACGACGAAGAAAAGTCGGCCCTGTACGACCTGGCGCTTGAGCACTTGCAAAACGCCTTCACCCGCCGGCAGGCCGAGAAGTACTTGCAGGAAGGCATCCCCGAGGAGCGCCGCAGCGAGCTGAAGGGGGACGAAATCGCGCTGTTGGGCAAGTTGACCGACGAAAACCGCGTCGAAAAACAGATGCAGTACGTCGGGCGCCGAACGATCAGCAAGTACGGCTGCTACGGCTGCCACGACATTCCGGGCTTCGAGGACGCCAAGCCGATCGGGACCGGACTGGCCGATTGGGGCCGCAAAGCGCCCGACCGTTTGGCGTTCGAGCAGATCGTCGAATACCTGAAGCACGGCCACGGTAAGCCGGGTCGCCTGGAACCGCACACCAGCGGCGACGTGAGCGACGCGGAAATCGAAGAATCCGACGTCGGGCAGTACGGGTCCACGCACCAAAACTTCGAGGACTTGGATCCCACGACCGGCTACTTCATGGAGAAGTTGTTCAATCACCAGCGCGAAGGCTTCATCTGGCAAAAGCTCCGCGAGCCGCGCAGCTACGACTACGAAAAGACGCAGAACAAGACGTACAACGAACGGCTGCGGATGCCGCGGTTCACGGCGCTCGACGACGAGCAGCGCGAAGCGATCATCACCTTCGTCTTGGGCCTGGTCTCCGAACCGCCCCCGCCGCAATACGTCTACCAAGGCACGCCCAAGCGTGACGCCATCGTGCAGGGCTCCGAGGTCATCAAGAAGTTCAACTGCACGGGCTGCCACGCCTTCGAGATGGACCGCTGGGAAATCGAGTACGCGGCCGACGACTTCCCCGACGCGCCGAACATTCCCGACTACGAGTTCCTGCAACCGCACTTCACGCCCGAGGAAATCGAAGCGTCGCTCGAAAAGAACCCCGCCGGCCTGATGCACGCCACGCTAATCGGCAAACCGGCCGTCAACGAAGACGGGTCGATCCTGCGGCTGGACGAAGACGGCGCGCCGATTCCGGCCGACGATACCGAAACGCCGGCGTATTATTCGTTCGTGCCGTGGCAGAGCGTGTTGCTCAATGGCCAAGCACGGCAAGCCGGACTGCAGAACTTGCTAGTGCCCGAAGCGCGGATCACGAAGCGTTATGCGGCCAAGGGCGGCTTCCTGGCCGACTTTGCGTATCCGGCCGTGGTAACCGCCGAAAAGGCTGTGAATCCGGCCGCCAAGGCGGAAGAAGCCTGGGGCTGGCTGCCGCCGCCGCTGGTGGGCGAGGGAACGAAAGTGCAGCCGAACTGGCTCTATCAATTCCTGCTGGATCCTTACCCCATCCGCCCGGCCGCCGTGCTGCGGATGCCCAAGTTCAACCTGTCGCCCGACGATACGCGAAAGTTGGTCAACTATTTTGCCGCGATCGACGGGGCCGACTATCCGTACGACTTCGATCCGCGCACCACCGAGTCGCACCTGGCGTCGGCAGCCGCCGATCATCCCAATCGGCTCGACGACGCGATGAAGATCGTGGTCGACAACAACTACTGTGTGAAGTGCCACCTCGTTGGCGACTTCGTTCCGGAAGGAAGCGACCGGGCCAAAGCGCCGCAGCTCGATCGCGTGTTCGAGCGGATTCGGCCCCAATGGACGCTCGATTGGGTCGCCAATCCGAAACGCATCCTGCCCTATACGGGCATGCCGGTGAACATTCCGCCCGACAAAGGCGTCAGCCAGGATCTCTACAAGGGCACGCCCCTTGAGCAACTCGACGGAGTGGTCGACCTGCTGATGAATTTCGACCGTTACACCGAGAGCAAGACGTCGATCAAGCCGCTCGTAAAACAGGCGGCGCCCGCCGCGGCCGACGCGGCCGACGCAGCAGATGTGCCGTCGGACGAAACTGCCGCCGGCGCCGCGCAATAAACAATTCGAAGGGAGAAAAACCACCATGACCATCCTCCGCCCTGTGCTCTACCAAGCCCTGCTCCTGCTGACGGCCGTCGCCCTGACGGGGTGCGGCGGGTCGGCCAGTCCGCCTCCGGGCGCTACGAAGCGCGTCAGCGCTCCGGAAGTCGACCTGGGCTCGGCCACCGAGGACAAGCAGGCGTCCGACGCCGAAGCCACCGAAGAGTCGACCGAGGAAGCCTCCGCCGAAGAAACGACCGGCACGGCGGAAGAAGGTGGCTGGGCCACGTTGACCGGCCGCATCGTCTACGACGGCAACCCGCCGGAAACCAAGCCGATCGAGCCGACCAAAGACGTGGAAGTCTGCGGCAAGCACGAGATTCCGGATGAGGAACTCATCGTCAGCTCGGACGGAGGCATTCAGAATGCGGTCATCATGCTCCGCACCAAGGACGTCGAAGTCGCGCCCAGCTATGCCGACGCAGCGGCCGAGAAGGTCGTCGTGGACAACAAGAATTGCCGCTTCGAACCGCACGTGTCGGTCGTGATGACCGGCCAGGAAGTCGCGCTTTCGAATTCGGACCCGGTCGGCCACAACAGCAAGATCGATCCGATCCTCAATCCGGGCATCAACCCGATTCTGCCTGCCGGTGGCGAACCGGTGGTTTACAAATTCGAAGCGGCCGAAGCCGTGCCCGTGCCGGTGGGCTGCAACATTCATCCGTGGATGAAGGCCTACCTGGTGGTCCGCCAGGATCCCTACGCCGCGGTGAGCGATGCCGACGGCAAGTTCGTCATCAAGGACCTGCCGGCTGGCAAGGAACTCGAGTTTGGCCTCTGGCAAGAGAACTCAGGCTATCTCAAGAACGCGTCGTACAACGGCGGCAAGGCGAACAATCGCGGCCGATTCAAGATCAAATTGAAGCCAGGTGAGAACGACCTTGGTGATATCACGGTCAGTTCCTCGGTTTTTAATAAGTAGGGCGAACCGCCCAAACAAACCGCCAACTTGGGGATTATCTCATGCCAAAGATCTCGTTTGCCGCGTTACTGATGGGCGTGGCGCTGCTGTCGCTGGCGATGTCCGGCTGCGGTCGCTCGGTGGCCGCGGGTCCGGCGCCGCAGACGGAAGTCGCGCTGGACATCCGCGAGAACTTGCTGAGCGGTTCGTCCGGCGGGGGAGCCACGGCGGACGCGAAGTCAACCGGCACCGGCTGGGGAACGCTGCGTGGCAAGTTCAAGTTCACCGGCACGCCGCCTTCGCCGTCGCCGCTGAAGGTGGACAAAGACACCGAAGTCTGCGGTCGTGAGGGACAGTTGATGGACAACTCGCTAGTGGTCAACTCCGACGGTGGGCTAGCCAACGTGGTCATCTACGCCCGGGCGAAGCGGGTTCACGATTCGGCCAAGCCGACCGAGGGCGATGTCGAACCGGTCGTCTTCGACCAGAAGAACTGCATGTTCCTGTCGCACGTGGTCGCGCTGCAGGTCGGCCAACCGCTCGAAATCAAGAATAGCGATCCGATCGGCCACAACACGAAGATCGACCCGCGCAAAGGCGTGCCATTCAACCAAACGCTGGCCGTCAACCAGGCGGTGCCGTATGTCCCCACGGCCGAAGAGGCCATGCCGGCCGACGTTTCGTGCAGCATTCATCCTTGGATGCGGGCCTACATGCTGCCGCGGAAGGACAAGTACTTTGCCGTGACCAAGCCC
The DNA here is from genome assembly GCA_937952415.1 of uncultured Planctomycetaceae bacterium. Taxonomy (GTDB): domain Bacteria; phylum Planctomycetota; class Planctomycetia; order Pirellulales; family PALSA-1355; genus CALFYT01. Next base: position 56,302 of record CALFYT010000109.1, read on the forward strand.
GACGGCACGTTCGAGATCCCGAACTTGCCCGCCGGCGAGGACGTGGAATTTCAAGTGTGGCACGAACGCGGCACGGGCCCCGGCAAGGCGCTGGTGCTGGATCGTAAGGACCTCAAGTGGACCGGCAAGGGCCGCTTCAAGATCAAGCTCGATCAGGACCAGACGACCGACCTGGAGGTCGAAGTCCCCGCGTCGGCACTTAACTAACAACCGCGCATGAAACGGCCGGGCACGACAGCGACCGAATCGGCCGCTTCGCCCGCCAAACCGACGAATTACCCGAAACCCATAGGCAACCGAATTCAGTTCGCCGCGCAATCGTCGCGGCGCCGCGAGTTCTCATGAACAGAACAATCTGGGACACCTTGCGACTCTCGACACTTCTCGTGGGTCTTACGTTGCTTGCCGGATGCGGCCAGGCCGGCTCTCCGCCGTTTCGGCTGAACATGGTCGAAATCGCGCGAGCGCAAATCCCCGAAGAGCAGCAACAGACCATTGCCAACGTGCTGACGGCCATGTACGGAACGCCCGACGATCCGTTCGTGCTGCCCGAAACCGGCTTGGACGCGGCTAAGGTTGCGCTGGCGGCCGGACCAGTGCGCAGTGATCAGTTCGGCAAAGAAGGCGGCTTGTATCGCCGGCACTGTGCTCATTGTCACGGCACCACCGGCGGCGGCATGGGCCCTACGGCGTTAATCCTCAACCCCTATCCTCGCGACTACCGCCAAGGCAAGTTTAAGTTTAAGTCGACCGAACGGGCCGCCAAGCCGACCGAGATCGACTTGGAGCGGATCGTGCGCGAGGGCGTGCAGGGCACCGCGATGCCGGCATTTGGCCTATTGCCCGACTCACAGATTGAAGCCTTGGTCGAGTACGTCAAATACCTCAGCATCCGCGGCCAGACCGAGATCTCGCTGATCAACGCGCTGGCCGATCTGAGCGAAGGGGACGAACTGGACACGTCGCGCGATGTGCTCGTCGACGAGATCCTTACGCCGATCGCCGAAAGTTGGACCAGCGCGCCCGACAGCATCATCAACCCGGAGCCGAAGCCCGAGATCGCGCTGGCCCAGTCCATCGCCCAGGGCCGCGAGTTGTTCTACGGCACGAAGGCCAACTGCGTGAAGTGTCACGGGCCGGGCGCACTGGGCGACGGACAAACCACCGACTACGACGATTGGAACAAACCGCTGGTGGAAATGGCCGATGCGATCCAGCGCGAGCAGCAGTCGCTGGCGAACGATACGGAAATGGATTCCGAACAACGGGCCGAAATCCGAAACCGCGTGGCATTTGACAGCCGCGTACTGGAAACCGACGCGTTGCCGCCGCGCCGCGCCATTCCGCGCAACCTGCGACAGAACGTCTATCGCGGCGGGCGCCGCCCGGTCGACGTGTATCGCCGGCTGTATGCGGGCATCAACGGCGCGCCGATGCCGGGCGTCGGTCCCGCCACACCGGGCGCCACCGGAACGCTTACTTCGGACGAGATCTGGAACATCGTCGACTACGTCATGTCGCTCCCGTACGAGGCGGCAACCGACCATCCGCCCGAACAGCATCCGCTGGTAGGCCAGGCAAAATACTGAGGACGATTTCCGCCGGGGCACCTTCCGCCCGGCCGCATCGCCGCACGTTTGGAGAAATAGTCGTGGGTAAGTTTTGGAGCATCGTGTTCTTGCTGGTGCCGATTTTGGGTGTGGCGGTGTTTGTCGTCTCGCCCTGGTACAACCTGTGGCTGCCGCGCGACATCTCGCAGAACGGGCATACGATCGACCACTTGTTCTATTTCATTCTGTGGTTGACCGGGGCCGTGTTCGTGGTGACTGAAGTCGTGCTGTTTTGGTTCCTTTGGCGGTACGACGGCAAGGCATCTGCCCCGGTGAAGTTCACCCACGGCAGTCACAGCCTGGAAATCGTATGGACGATCATCCCCGCGGCCGTGCTGCTGTTTATCGCCATCTATCAAATGAACGCCTGGGCGAATTCCAAGATTCGCAACCCGGCGGCCGGGCCCGACGGAATCTACGGCACGGCCGACGACATGCGGCCCATGCTGGAAGTCACCGCCCGGCAGTTCGAGTGGCGGCTTCGATATCCGGGGCTCAAGGCCGAAGGCGTGCTGGGCGACGACGACGATATTTTCGTGGTCAACGACCTGCACTTGCCGGTCAACGAAGAAATCCTGCTCGAGCTGAAAAGTGCCGACGTGCTGCACAGCTTTTTCCTGCCCAACGCGCGGGTCAAGCAAGACGCCGTGCCGGGCATGAAGATTCCGGTTTGGTTCCGCTGCACACAGACCGGCACCTACGACCTGGTCTGTGCCGAGTTGTGCGGCTGGGGTCACTACAAGATGAAGGGGCGTTTGACGGTCGAATCACGCGAGGACTTCGACAAGTGGCTCGCCGAGAAAAACGAAGAACAAAAGGCCACGCAAGATCCGCAATTGGCCGCGGAAGGGGTTGGTGAATGAGTTCCACGACGGCAGGTGCACACGCACACGATGACGACCATGCCCATGCACATGGGCATTCCGGCAGCTTCCTGACCACCTATGTGTTCTCCAAAGACCACAAGGTGATCGGGATCCAGTTCCTGTTCTCGACGCTGATCTGGTTCTTGGTCGGCGGATTGCTGGCGCTTGGCATTCGCTGGCAGTTGGCCTGGCCCTGGGCCGACATGCCCGTGATCGGAAAGATGCTGTTTTCGGGCGAGGGCGGCCAGATATCGCCCGAGTTCTACACCATGCTGTTCACCATGCACGTCACGGTGCTGATCTTTTTCGTGATCATTCCGATCCTGGCCGGCGCATTCGGCAACT
>CALFYT010000110.1 GCA_937952415.1 uncultured Planctomycetaceae bacterium
TCGGGGTTTGGCGAAGTCCGTCACACCGCCACGCACGGCGCAGTGCGCGCGGTGGTTGGCCGCGGCGGCGTGACCGTCGCATGCTGGCGCGATGCCCACTGGTGATCTGGGTGCGCTTGCAGCCCGTCTTGAGCAAGTTCGACACGCCGCATATGATTCTGCAACCGGCCGAGCGAGCAACTGGCTTGCTTTGTATTCGGAGATAGCGCACGCGTTCCTGGGAGACTCTTGTAGCGATGCGACCGATCGATGCCACTCGCTTGTACTTCGATCGGGCTGCCGACCAGATGGACCTCAGCGAGAACATCCGCCAGATGTTGCTGCCGGCCAAGCGTGACGTTCCCGTGCAGATCGCCGTCGAAATGGACAACGGCCAGATCTCCACGATGATCGGCTATCGCGTGCAGCACGACGACGCGCGAGGGCCGATGAAGGGCGGGCTGCGGTTTCATCCCGAGGTCGACTTGGGCGAAGTCCGTTCGCTCGCGGCACTGATGACCTGGAAGACCGCGCTGGTCGACGTTCCGTTCGGCGGGGCAAAGGGGGGCGTGGCCGTCGATCCCACAAAGGTCAACTCGCGCGAGCTGGAACGCATTACTCGCAAATTCGTCGACGGAATCCAGGACGTCATCGGACCGGACATCGATATTCCGGCGCCCGACATGGGCACGAATTCCGAGGTGATGGCGTGGTTTATGAACCAGTACCAAAAATACCACGGTTTTAGCCCCGCCTGCGTGACCGGCAAGCCAGTGGAGCTATATGGTATTCCCGGGCGCGAGGAAGCTACGGGGCGCGGCGTGGGAATCCTGGCCTTCAAGCTGTTGAGTCGCTTGGGTCGCAAACCGGCCGAAACGCGGGTTGCACTACAGGGATTTGGCAACGTCGGATCGCACGCGGCCAAGTTTCTTAGCGAAGCCGACTTCAAGGTGGTTGCCGTTAGCGATATCTCTGGTGGCTACTACAAAGCCAACGGGTTAGATATTCCGAAGGTGCTGCAACATGCCCGTGAGAATCAGGGCTCGCTACGCGGATACGGCGACGCCGAGCGACTCTCGAACGAAGAGTTGCTGCAACTCGACGTTGAATTGTTGATCCCCGCGGCCTTGGGCGGAGTGATCACGGCCGAAAACGCCGAGCGCGTCACCGCGCCGATGATTATCGAGGCGGCCAACCAGCCGGTCTGGCCCGATGCCGATCAAATGCTCGAACAGCGTGGCACCGTGATCGTGCCCGATATTCTGGCTAACGCCGGTGGCGTGACGGTGAGCTATTTCGAGTGGGCCCAGAACCGGCAGCACTATTCGTGGGGCCTCAACCGCGTGCGCCAGGAGCTGGATCGGGTGTTGTCCGACAGCTTCGAGCGGGTTTGGTCCATGTCGTCCGAACGCAAGATCAGTCTCCGCGCAGCAGCCTACATCCTGGGCATCGGTCGGGTCGGGCGTGCCACGATCTTGGGAGGCATTTCGTGACGGGCGATCCGGATCGCACAGAGCAGCTTGCCAAGATCGCGGTGTTTCGTGGGCTGACGCCCGACGAGTTTCGCCAACTGCTGGGCATCTCGCGGGAAGTGACGTTTGAGTCGGGCCAGACGATTATCGAGCAGGGGCAAACCTCTCAGGCGCTGTGGGTTCTGCTGGAAGGCGCATGCCAGGTCGTTCGCAAAACGGCGCACGCCGGCACCGCCGTATTGGCCGAGCTGTCGCCCGATGACTTGTTCGGCGAAATGTCGTTCTTTAGCCCGGCACCTCATTCGGCCAGCGTCGTGGCCACGACGCGCGTCACGCTCTTGCAATTGGATCGCGCGGACTACGATGCCTTAATCCACGACGATGCGGCGGTTGCCTACAAGCTGGCCTATAACGTCGTCGAGCGTGTTGCCAAAAGGCTACGTACGATGGACCATCGCCTCGCCGCGTTGGCCGACGATTGCGACGAGGAGCCCGCGGAAAACCGCCCGGAATGGCATCGATTCCGCGAGAATCTGTTCGGCCATTGGAATCTCTGACCACGGCCGTTGGCGTTGGGCCCTTTGCCGCGAAGAATCCCGCGCGGCCGCCTCGGCGGATTATGCGATCGGCCTGTCCGATCGGTGCCGCCGGCGTGCGACAGGTTGTGCGTAGGCAACGCGGCAGCTTCTTCGTGATGCCGTTGGGCAACCATCTTTAGCGTCGGCGGGCGTAATCCCCGGGAAAAACGAATTGGCACGGGGCGTGCGTTAGAGCCAGCCAACAACTTTGGCAGTTTCCCTTCTCACCATTTGAGGACGCTACGATGAAGACGTTTGCAATTGCTTGTGCCGTGATCGCCTGTGGTTTCGTTGCCAGCGCGAAGGCCGGCGAAGTTTCGAAGTCGACGCTCGACGCGATGGGCTTTGGCACCGCCACGGTCATGACCGACGCCGAAGGTATGGAAGTTCGCGGTAAAGGCACCAGCGCTTCGGTTTGGGGCGGCAGCATCGCCAACTACAACAGCTGGAAGGGTCAAAACAGCTCGACCAACGGCTACGAAGCCGCCGCGAGCCACTACCATGGCAGCTCGTTCGCCAAGGGTAAGAACCTGAGCTACGCCGGTAACTTGAGCAGCCGTCGCGGCCTGTCGGTCAACTTCGCCGGCGGACACTCGCAGGCGTTTGCCCGCTAAATCGGTCTTTGACCGACGCGATCCAACGTTGGAATCGCCAGTTGGAATTCCTAGCGGCCCTGTCATCGATGCAGTCGGTGGCAGGGTCGCTTTTCATTGCGCGCTGGCCTTACGCGTACGTAACACCCTTGCCAACGGCTTCGGCGCCGTCCGGCTTTTGTTGAACTACTTCGGCCAGGATTTCGGCGGCGCGCTGCGCGTCGTCCTGGTCGACGTCGAGATGCGTCACGGCCCGCACCTGTTGCGGGCTGATGGCCAACATCAATAGCCCCTGGTGCTTGAGCCGTTCACAGAACTCGGCCGCCGTGCCGAGCGACGCGTCGACGTGGAAGATCACCATGTTGGTGTCGACCGAATCGCCGATCAGGTCCAGCCCATCGATCTCCCGCACTGCCGTGGCGAGTGCCTGGGCGTTGGCGTGATCGTCGGCCAGGCGGTCGACGTGGTGTTCCAAGGCGTAGAGCGCCCCGGCCGCGATGATGCCGGCCTGGCGCATGCCGCCGCCGAACAGCTTGCGTACCCGTCGGGCTTTGCGGATCAGATCCTTCGGTCCGCACAGCGCCGAACCGACCGGCGCGCCCAGTCCCTTCGAAAAGCAAATGCTGACCGTCTCGAAATGCTGGGTCCACTTCGGCGCGTCGATGCCGCTGGCCACGACCGCATTGAACAGCCGTGCGCCGTCCAGGTGCGTGACCAGCTCCTGTTCGTGGGCCCACTGGCAGATCGCCTCGACCACGTCGTACGGCTGAATCCGGCCGGCCCCGCGATTGTGGGTGTTTTCCAGGCAAACCAGCCGCGTGCGCACCAAATGCTCGTTGTTGGCGCGGATCAGCCCGGTCAGTTGCTCCAGTTGCAGGACGCCGTTGTCCCCTTCGACGGCTCGAGCCGTAACGCCGCTGAGTTGCGCATGCCCGCCCTGCTCGTAGTTGTAGATGTGGCAGCCGGCCTCGCAGATCAACTCGTCGCCCGGTGCGCAGTGGACCCGAATGCCGATCTGGTTCGACATCGACCCAGAGGGCACGTACACGGCCGCTTCCTTGCCCACCATCTCGGCGATGCGGTCTTGCAGCGCGTGGATACTCGGATCCTCATCAAACACGTCGTCTCCGACTTCGGCGGCCGCCATGGCCGCCCGCATGCCGGCGGTGGGTCGGGTCACGGTGTCGCTGCGAAAATCGAGAACTTTGTCGGGCATTTCGTTGTCCTTCAATGACGGTGGGCTTTTCCTCGCAACGCGCGGCGGACAGAATAGACGTTTCGCTGCCAGGCCACGCCCGAGTTCCTGTGCGACGGGAGTCCATCCTATCCCGCCAGACCGGCACTGACCAGACGTTCGATGCCCGCACCGACGGGACGCAGAGAAACCGCGATTCTAGATGACACAGCCACCGGTAAACATCCGCAAGATTGACGGCCGGCAGACCGACGTGCGCGTGGCGCTAGCCGAGCTGCGCGAGGCACTCAGCCCCCGGGGCAACATCGTCAGCGAAGAAGGCCGCCGTCGCACCAAGGAAGTCTTTGGCCAGGAGTTGACGCCGCAGCAAGTCGTGCAACGCATCTGTGACGACGTTCGCAGCAAAGGTCTTGCGGCCGTGCTCGACTACTCGGCCCGCATCGACAAGGCCGAGCTCACGGCCGACACGTTGCGCGTCTCTGACGATGAGCTGCGGCAGGCCCACGCGGCGGCGGATCCCGCGTTCCTGGCAACGATTCGTCGCATTCGCCAGAATATTCTCGAATTTCAATCCGCGCTCGTGCCCCAGGACGTGCGCGTCGAACGGCCGCACGGCAGTTATCTGGCGCAGCGTTTTCTTCCATTGGAGCGCGTTGGATTGTGCGTGCCTGGCGGCGCCGCGGCGTATCCGTCGACCGTGCTGATGACGGCCGTTCCGGCACAGGCCGCTGGCGTCGAGCAGTTGGCGGTGGTCGCTCCGCCGACGCCATTTGGCGCCAACAATCCCGACTTGCTCGCGACGTGCCATGAGCTAGGCGTCGGCGAAGTGTATCGGCTGGGCGGAGCGCAGGCCGTGGCAGCCCTGGCCTTTGGCGTCGAGGGCATCGCCCGGGTCGACAAGATTGTCGGCCCAGGCAACCTGTTCGTCGCGTTGGCCAAGAAATATGTTTACGGCGAAGTCGACATCGACTCGATCGCCGGGCCGAGCGAAGTCGTGGTCATCGCCGACGCGTCGACCCGGCCCGATTTCACGGCCGCCGACCTGATTGCCCAAGCGGAGCACGCGCCCGGTGCGAGCATCTTGTTGACCTGGAGCGAGTCGGTGTTGGAGGCCACCGCCGAGCAGCTTGCTCAGCAGACGTCGCACTTGGAGCGGGGCGACCTGGCGCGGCAGAGCCTGGAACAGTTTGGCGCGCTGGTGCTGGTGCGCGACGCCGACGAAGCGGCCGCCGTGGCGGATGAGATCGCGCCCGAGCACTTGCACATTGCCACCGACGACGCCCCCAAACTGCTCGAAAAAATCCGTCACTTCGGCGCTGCGTTTTTGGGCAATCACACTCCCGTGGCGGTCGGCGACTACGCGGCGGGCCCGTCGCACGTGCTGCCGACCGGCGGCACGGCCCGGTTCGCCAGCGGACTGTCGGCCCGCGACTTTTTTCGCTCGGCCAGCGTGTTGCACTTTTCGCCGGAGGGTCTGGCCGCGTTGGCCGACGACGTACGAACCATGGCCGACAAGGAGGGTTTGACGGCGCATCGGGCCAGCGTCGACGTGCGCGGCAAATCGTAGCCCGTGCTGCGCCCCATCGGCTATTGTGCCGGCTTGGAGTATTGTCGTCACGCTCGACCCCAACCGTCATTTTCACCAACGCCATGAGCTACTTCCGACCTGAACTTGAAGCCCTTGCCGGATACGTGCCGGGCGAGCAACCCCCGCCGGGCAAGACCATCAAGCTCAACACCAACGAGAATCCGTATCCGCCGTCGCCAGCAGTCAGCCGGGCGATCCACGCCGCGCTGGAGCGCGGGCTGGCGCGCTACCCCGACCCGACGGGCGGCGCGTTCCGCCGCCGCGCGGCCGAAGTGCTCGGCGTCGAACCGGATTGGATCCTTTGCGGCAACGGCAGCGACGACATCCTGACGATCGTGACCCGCTCGCTGGTGGGCAGAGGGCAATGGCTGCGGCTTCCCTACCCCAGCTACATCCTCTATAAGACGCTTGCGCACTTGCAGGGTGCCGGCGCTGAAGAAGTGCTGTTCGAGTCCGATTGGTCGCTCGGCGACAAGTTCGCCGCGCCGCTGGACGACTTGAAGCTGGCGTTTCTGCCCAACCCCAACAGTCCCTCGGGCACGATGATTCCGCCGGCGCGGATTCTGGAACTGGCCGAGCGACTCCCCTGCCCTTTGTTGGTTGACGAGGCGTACGTCGACTTCGCCGACGCGAACTGTCTGTCGCTGGTGTCGCGGTGCGACAAGGTGATGGTCTCGCGGTCGCTCAGCAAGTCGTACGCCCTGGCCGGTCTGCGTTTCGGTTTTCTCGTCGCCCAGCCGCACTTGATTGCGCAATTCGCGAAGATGAAGGACTCGTACAATTGCGACGCGCTGTCGATTGCCGGCGCGATCGCCGCGATCGACGATCAGACCTGGCTGGCCGACAACCGAAAGAAAGTGATCGCCACCCGCGGCCGACTCACGGATGGTATGCGGACACTGGGGTTCGAGGCGCTCGATTCGCAGGCCAACTTCGTGTGGAACACGCACCCCAGCGTGCCTGTGCGGCCGCTGGCCGAAAAGCTGCGCGACCAACAGATCCTGGTGCGATACATGGATTATTCCGGCTGGGGGGACGGGCTAAGAATCTCCGTCGGCACCGACGACCAAATCGACGCCTGCTTGGCGGCGCTGGGGTCGATGATGTAACTAGACGTCGTATCGAGTTGTCCCGCCGCACAGGGCCGCCGCCTAACACTCAAGGCCACCGAATCGCTGCACGTTCCCGCCATGACCCGTTCCGCCACGATCAAACGCAAGACCAATGAGACTCAGATCGAGTTGACGCTCGACCTGGACGGATCGGGCAACGCGCAGGTGAGCACCGGCGTCGGCTTCTTCGATCACATGCTCGATCTGCTTGCCCGGCACGCGCTGGTGGATCTGACGGTCAAGGCCAAGGGCGATCTGCAAGTCGATCAGCACCACACGGTCGAGGACGTCGGCATTTGCTTCGGCCAAGCGCTCAAGCAGGCGCTGGGCGACAAGGCAGGCATCCGCCGCTACGGCCACTTCACGTTGCCGATGGAAGAGACGCTGGCCACCACGGCGATCGACCTGAGCGGCCGATACTTTCTGGTTTTCAACGCCGATTTTCCCACCGCCAAGATCGGCGACTTCGACAGCGAACTGGTCGAAGACTTCTGGCAGGCCGCGGCGGCCAACGGCCTTTGCAATCTGCACGTGACGGTGCACTACGGGCGGAACAGCCACCACATCGCCGAGGCGATCTTCAAAGCCACGGCCCGGGCGCTGCGAATGGCGGTCGAAAGCGATCCGCGCACTAGCGGCGTGCCCAGCACCAAGGGCACGTTGACGGGGTAGGCACGGACGCGGGTGGTGATTTGGCGCGGCTAGCTTGGCTGGTTCTCGTCGGTGGCGCCGTCTGGCGTCGTGTCTGTTTCGTTTTCCGCTCCGGGTTCGTCCGAATCGTGCGGCGCGTCGAAGAAGAAGTCGCCGATGCCAGAGACAACCGCATCGATGTAGGTCGCGCGTTGGCCGCCGTCGTCGGTGCCGTTGACTCCGACGCTATACAGCAAATAGCCGTCGTCGGTCGTGCGATAGACCAGCGGGCCGTCGCCGAACGGGTCTAGCGGCAGCTCCCGAAGATACCCTGGGACAAGCGCCGCCATCGACTCGGGCGGCGCGCCGTGCTCCACCATGTAGCGCCGCACGGCCATCTCGGCCAGCACGAGCCGCCGATAGGCATCGCTACGTTGGCACTCTAGAGCCATAAACGTATAGTCATAGGCGAGTTCCGAATCTGGGGAATCTTTCAACAGGCGGTATGCCCAACCGAAGAGATTGCGGGACACTGCGTCGTCGCGCTCGATCACGCGCTCAATCGGTTCGCGGGTGGCGGCCGAAGATTCCAACCGGCGGATGCAGGCGGCGAGGTCCGTGGAAGCGAGCTGCCCTATCAACGGCTCGAGCCCGGCCAGCCCTATGGCTTCGATTCGATGGCTAAGAAGTCGGTCGACGACCATTCCGCCATTTTCCGTCAGATCACCAAAGGCCACAACGTCGACGTGGATGTTCGCGGCGTCGACGTACCGACCTTCTGCTGCAGCCCATTTCGCTTCAGCGTATAGCGCTCTGGTGAGGCTCCTGAGCGCTCGAAAACGGGGATAAACCAAGTTGTTCCAGGCCGTCATATCGTCCACAACTGGAACGCGACACGGCTTAGTCAGCGCTTGGTGGACCAACTCCAGAACTCCCGCGTTGTCTTCGACGAACTGTCGTAGTGCGTCCACCGAGGCCGCGTCAACGTCCTCTGTGGGTATCGCCGTCCAATTTACCTTTTGTTCCAGTGCGACGAGTTCGTCGTACGCATTGGGTGACGGCAGCTCGGCGGCAACTGGCGGTGGACCCGGCAACATGACCCGGTAGGCCGGAATCAGCACGGCTGACAGGGCGACAACGGCGGCGACGGTGACGCAGCGCGCGAACCATCGCAGGCCCAGGCGCGGTGCGTTTGCGCTACGCGCCGGTAATGCCTGTTGTGGATCATGCTTGGGCCGTGGCCACGGAGCCCAACCTGCGTAATGTACCACGCCAAGGAAAGCAAGGATCGCCAGCGTGCAGCCTACGCCGTTGAGCGCACTTAGTGGCATCTGCCAGTGCAACCAGCCGCAAAGTGTTCCGGCGGTCAGGCTCAGCAACCCGATGCGATACCACCGACGGCCACCTCCGACGATGATCCATTGGGCCGACAGTGTCAGTCCGCCCAAAATCAAACCGCAAACGACAACGGGTAGGATTTCGGCGCGCTCGAACGAGTTGGATGAAGCGTTCGGCTCGCTGGCGCGCAAAACCGCGAGCACGACGCCTGCCAGCAGGAATGCGGCCAGGACGTCTCGCAGGCGGAATCGGAACGTCTTTCCGAAAGGCAAGACCGTCGTGTAGTGTAGCGCCGCCAGCCACGACGCACCCTGCCTTCGCGCTTCGCGCGTCGCGCGAAACAGGCGCACCGCGAGGCCCCAAACGACGATGGTTGCGACCTGGGTGCCAAAGACGACTAGTAACGCCAGCGCCCCAATGGGCATGAGCGCTGCCAACAGCAAGGTGACGGGGGCAACGCGCGCCAAGCAGTGTGCCCGGCCGCCGACGGCCCACAGCGCGGCGAAGCCATACACCGTGGCTGCGCTGGCCGTCATGGCGATACTCGCGACCTGCACTGGTAGTGCGTGCATCCACATCAATCGGATACTCCAATTGACGCCGAGGGTCTAATAAATCCTGGTGCCATGACAACTCGCTCCGATCGCGTGTTTCTAATGCACTAGCCGTCTTCAAACGTTTCGTCCGGTGCGGCGTCCGCCGGCTCGTCCGTCGTTGCGTCCGCTTCGTTCTCCGCTTCGTTAACGGCCTGGTCCGCTTCTTTTGGCGCGTTGAGGAAGTAGTCGCCGTTGCCGGAGATGACCGCGTCTTCGTACCACGCGCGCTGGCCGCCGTCGTCGGTGCCGTTGATTCCGACGCTGTAGAGTAGATAACCGTCGTCGGTCGTGCGGTAGACCAGCGGGCCGTCGCCAAAGGCGTCTCGCGGCACTTCCTTGAGATATTTTGGCACCAGCGCCGCCAGCGACTCGGGCGGCGCGCCGTTATCGAGCACGTAGCGCCGCACGGCCATCTCGGTCAGCATCAGGTGCAAACTGGCATCGCTCCGCATTCGGGCTGCCATAGCGGCGTCGATCGCAGGTTGTAGCATCGAGTCGTTGAACACCAGGCGAACCCGCATGCCGAACCCATTCTGCTGGGCAGCGAGCAATTGTTCCCGCTCCCCCATCTGATCGATCGGCTCGCTGTCTCCGACGACAACCGCAAGCCGTTCTTGGGCGTGGGCGAGCTCGGCCGCATCCAACCTCGCGACCAGCGGCTCCATGCCGCCGAGGCCGACGCCCTTAATCGCGATGCCAACCAATTCGAACACCAGCACACCGCCGCGCGAGGCGGCGTCGCCGAGTGCGACGATGTCTGTGTAGATCGCCACGGCGTCGCTGATGCGCCCCTCGGATTCAGCCAGCTTGGCTTCCATTGCCAGGGCCCGAGCCAGGCTCCGCAAGACCTGGATGTCGGTCAGGTTGTTGGGCGGAAGTGTTGGGCCAGACAGGGCCGGCGCACGGCTGGGCAGTTCGAGTGCTTCACGTACCAGGGCCAGGGTTTGGGCGTTGTCGTTGACGAATTGCGCGCAGGCGGCCGCGGAGGCCGTCTCAACGTCTTGACTCGGCCAGGCGGACCAGTTGAGTTTCGTGGCCAGGCTGACCAGCACGCTATAGCCGTTGGGCTCCGGCGCCGGTTCGACCGGACGTGGAGCGCTGGGGAGCAATTCGTAGTACAGCGGACCGATCCCGGTGACGATGGCCAACGCGGCAAGGCCGACCAGCGCTTGCGAGAGTCGACGCACGCGTCGTCGCGATGGCGCCGCCGCCGGTCGACCTTGCATGCCAGTCGGCGGCGCGACCCGTCGAAAGCCCCAACCCGCGGCGTTCAGTAGCAGCACGCCGATCATGACCCCGGCCAGCGGCATGCCGGCCGCCCAGAGGTAGACGCCAAACCAGTGTGCGGCAATGCAAACGATGAGGTAGACGCCGGCGACCAGTCCCGCCCGCACATACCATCGACCGCGGCCGGTTGCAATCCACGCGCCGGCAACCGTGATCAGTCCCAGTATGGCACCAGCCAGTGCGTACCAGCTCCAACCAACTCCGAGCATAAAGGCAACACCCAGCGGCGGACCGAACCGCACGATGGCCGAAATCGTGCCCACCAGCAGCACGGCCAACAGCATGTCTTTCAGGCCGAAGTGGGGGCGATTGTTCGTCGCCGGCGTGTCGTGAGGCGGTGACTCTCGCGACGGCCGGGCGCCAGCGTGACGGCGCCGTAACGCTGCGACAAGCGCCGCCACGACATGCCCTCCGATGACGACGGCCACCTGCGCGCCGAACAAGACCAGTGGCTCGTAGGCGCCGATTGGCACGAGCGCCGCCAGCAGCAATGCCGCCGGTCCGAGGCGCGCCAGCCAGTGTGCCCGTCCGCCGACGGCCCATAGCGCAGCCAGACCGAACAGCACGCTGACCGCGACGGCCAGCCCGAGCATGGCGGCGTTGATTGGCAGCAGTCGAAGCCACATTCGTAAGCGTTCCTCCGGCCGGTTGGTGCGGTCGCGCAGCGCGCGCGAGGCGTTCCATTGATATTAGCATCTCGGTCCCCGCCCGCGGGGAACCCGACGGGTCACACAGTTTCGGAATTGCAGCCTTCTGTGGATGCTTGGCGCGCGGCTGCACCCCTGGATGAGGCAAGCGTCGTTAGGCGTCAGGCGGCGCGCGCCGCCATCAAGAAAATCGACGCTATGAAAACGGCCGCCGAGAAAGCGGCCACTGAGAAAACCGTGCCGGAGTCTTTCCGACTGCTCTTGACCGGCCGTCATGTCGACTTAGTCGTTGACGTAGGTTTCCAAGAACCGGGCAAGCCGATGGAAGTCGCTCTTGGGCTCGACGAAGCGGACGTTGGTGATCAGCGTTTCCGGGTCGACCAAATCCTCGAACGGCACGTAGGTCAGATCCAATTGGCCGGAGACCGAAACCATGACGCCGTCGAGTCGCTCCTCGACCAGGGCCCGATACGCGCCCACGCCCAGTTGACTGCCGAGCATGACGTCGAACGCGTGGGGTTTGGCACAGCGAGCCTCGTATCCGAGTTGGAGCCCGGTGACCTTCCGTTTGCGTCCGGTTTCGGCGGCGTACTTTTCCGCGACCAAGCGTGCGAAAAGTCGGCTCATGTTCAGTTGCGAAATCGCGATGTGGCCGTGGTCGTCGCGGGCGACGCCGGCCAGGTAGCTCATCGGGAGGTATTCGGCCAGACCTTCGGCGATGACGATCACGCCGTACTCCTTGCCTTCCGACTCTTCACGGACCTTCATCGTGGCATAGATCCGCCCGACGACCTGGTCGACGTTCATGATGGGGCGTTCGATCGCCTCGCCGGTTTGCGGATCGTGCGTTGTCTCGACTGTGCGGTACTTTCCAGCGATGTCCTCCACGCTGATCACGAGGCTGGCCTCGCCGGCCAATGCCGCGCCATAGGCGAGCCAGCCCGCGCTGCGGCCCATCGTTTCGGTCAAGAAGTAGGACCGAGTCGCCTCGGCATCGGCCAACAGGTTGCGGATCTCCTCGGCGAGCGTCTCTACGGCGGTGAAGTAGCCGAACGTAAAGTCGATCCCCAAGTAGTCGTTGTCGATCGTTTTGGGCACGTGCACGATCGGAATCCGTGGTTCTCCGGCCGGAAGGCGATTCTGAAACAGTCGAAACTTGTTGGCCGTTTTCAGCGTGTCGTCGCCGCCGATCGAAACCAGCGCGTCGACGCCCAGCGAGCGAAGTCCTTCGTACACTCGCCGCAGCGGCGCAGCGCGTTGGGGGTCGTCCAGGTGCGCAGGGCTCGAGATATCGCGGCCCGGGTTGCTGCGCGCCGTGCCGATCAAGATCCCGCGCGAATTCCGCGTGCGCCGCATGGCGCGCCCGTCGAGCACGATGTAGTCACGGTCGAGTTGCAGCGGTTCGTCCGGCGAATAGTCGACCAACCTCGAGTACCCGTTGAGCATGCCGATCACTTCGATCTCGTTGCGCAAGAACGAGACGCCGGCCGTCGAGATCACGGCGTTGGCCGCCGGCGCCGGCCCACCGGCAAACAGAATCGCCACGCGGCGAAAGTGGGTTTCGACTTTGGGTGGTCGCGAAAGTGACATGAGGCCCTGATCCGTCGGAATTCGGAAGGTGCGTTGTCGCCCCACCGCGTCATCGCGCCGGCACGGCGCCAGTGGCTCGACAGCGGCCGCCTCGTTCCGCTTGGTCGATCCACCCGGGCACGCATGGGGCGAAGCCCTATTGTGCCAATCCGCTTCGTTCTACGAAAGTGGTGTCGATGCGGCCTTCGACGAACGCCGCGTGGCTGAGCGCGTCGCGGGGCTGCGGCCCGCTGGGCTCGATGCCGTCGACCCGCAGCTCGTCTAGCGCCCGCTGCATGCACTCGATTGCCTCGCGGCGGGTCGGCTGGTGAACGATCAATTTGCCGATCATCGAGTCGTAGTGCGGAGAGACGACGTAGCCCGAATATGCATGCGAATCGAACCGCACGCCGAATCCGCCCGGCACGATCAACCGATCGATCTTGCCCGGCGAGGGTTGAAACTTGTTGCGTGGGTCTTCGGCATTGATGCGGCATTCGATCGCCGCGCCGCTGGCCACGACATCTTCCTGGCGCAGGTCGAGCGGCTCGCCCGCAGCGACGCGAATCTGCCGCTTGATCAGGTCGATGCCGGTGACCATTTCCGTAACCGGATGCTCAACCTGAATTCGCGCGTTGACTTCGATGAAGTAGAAATTGCCGTCGCCATCGACGATGAATTCGACCGTGCCGGCGTTGGTGTAGTCGGCCGCTTTGATCAGCCGCACGGCCGCCTCGCACATCGCCACGCGCGTCTCTTGTGTGAGAATCGGTGACGGACTTTCCTCGATCAGTTTCTGATGACGGCGCTGCGTCGAGCAGTCGCGTTCCCAAAGGTGCAGGACGTTTCCGTGGTGGTCGGCCAAGACCTGCACTTCGACGTGGCGGGGATGTTCGACGTACTTTTCCAGGTAGATGCTGCCGTCGCCGAACGCGGCCTCGGCCTCGGCACGGGCCTGTTGCAACGCGGCCTTCAGGGCCAGGTCGTTTAGCGCCACGCGCATCCCGCGCCCGCCACCGCCGGCCGAAGCCTTCACCAAGACCGGAAAGCCAATCTCATGCGCGATGCGAACCGCCTCACCTTCCTCGCTAATGAGCCCGTCGCTGCCAGGCACCACGGGAACTTCGGCGGCCCGGGCCAGTTTGCGGGCTTCGTTCTTGTCGCCCAGCCGCGCCATGGCTTCCGGCGTCGGCCCGATGAAGTCGATCTTGCAACTGCGGCACACTTCATTGAAGTGCGCGTTTTCCGAGAGGAACCCATAACCGGGATGGATTGCCTGGACGTTGCCGATCTCGGCGGCGCTGATCACGCGGTCGATCTTGCGGTAGCTGTCGGCACCCTTGGCCGGGCCGACACAAAACGCCTCGTCCGCCAGATCGAGATAGGCCGAGCCGCGGTCCGCCTCGCTGAAGATCGCAACCGTCTCGACGCCCAACTCGCGGCACGCGCGAATCACACGCAACGCAATCTCGCCACGATTGGCAACCAGAATTCGCTTGTACATCCGTTTATCCGTTCTAGCGCCAAAACCGGAGGCGATTCCAACGGCTGGCGAATCGCGGCGCGTCGGCCCCTTTCCAGGTGCGGGCGCCCGAGGGCCTACTTGCTTGGGTCGACCTTGAATAGCGGTTGGCCGAACTCGACCGGCTCGCCGTTTTCAACCAGCGCCGCGACAACCTGGCCCGATACTTCGGCTGGGATCTCGTTGAAGACCTTCATGGCCTCGATCGTGCAGACCGTCGTGGTGGGGCCGACGTGGTCGCCCACTTTGACGTAGGCCGGCGCGTCCGGACTGGGCGCGGCATAGAACGTGCCGATCATCGGGCTCTTGACGACCAACAGGCTGTCGTCGTCCGCCGCCGATGGCGAACCCGCGTCGGCGGCCACGGCCGGTGCCGGCGCCGCGGCGGGAGCTGGCGGCACGATGGGGCCGGTAATCAACGGTTCGCCCCCCTTGCGCAGACGAATCCTCTGATCGGCCTGGCGCAGATCGATTTCGGCCAACTCGTGTTCGTTCATCAGCTCGACGAGCCGGCGAATACGCTTGACGTCGAAGATGTCGCCCTCTTTGGGGCTCGGGCCCGGCATCTTGTGGTTCTCCGCTGATACGTCGACCGGCGGCAAACGCCCCCGGTGTGATCTTGAATTGACCTTGTGTCAACCATCGCCCGCGGCGGTTCACCAGCCGTTAACCGACGATGGCGTCTTCCCATTGCTTTGGGACGCTGGTCAGCACCTCGCAGCCGTCCTTGGTGACCAGCACATCGTCCTCAATGCGCACACCACCCCAACCTGGCAAATAGATTCCCGGCTCGACGGTAACAACCATGCCCGGCTCGAGCTTCAGGTTAACTTTGGCAGCAAGTCGCGGCGCTTCGTGAATGTCCAGGCCCAAACCGTGGCCCAGCCCATGCCCAAACTGCTTTGCGTAGCCGGCTTTGGCGATCACCGAACGCGCGACTTCATCCACCTCGTGACAGGTTCGTCCGGGCCGAATTGCGGCGATGGCCTTCTCCTGCGCGGACAACACAACTCTATATATCCGTTCGAGTTTGGGCGAGATTTTACCGGTCACTAATACTCGCGTCAAGTCGCTCTTGTACTGCGCCGCATCGGCACCCCAGTCGACCAATACGAAGCCGTCGTCGCCGATCCGCGCGTCGGTCGGAACGGC
The DNA here is from genome assembly GCA_937952415.1 of uncultured Planctomycetaceae bacterium. Lineage (GTDB taxonomy): Bacteria > Planctomycetota > Planctomycetia > Pirellulales > PALSA-1355 > CALFYT01. Next base: position 15,259 of record CALFYT010000110.1, read on the forward strand.
ATGCGGCAATGCAGCGCGCGGGCCCACCGCCACGATCGGAGGAAAGCTGCACGACTTGCCGCCGTATAACCGGGTCTGGTTTTCCAACTCGTCGGCAACTTCCTTCTCCGTCCGCTCGGCGCGCAGCGAAGCCCGCAGCACTCCGAAAACGCGTTCGGCAATCCAGATCGCGTGACGCAGCGCCGCGATTTCTTCGCGGTCTTTCTTGATGCGCAGCGTTTCGACCAGATCGGTCGTGGGAACCAGCTCACACCGTGGCTGTGCCGCTGCGATCTCATCGCGTAGGCCAACCGTCATTGAGCCGGCTTCAATGCCCAGCTTCGTCACGCGGCCGCTCTTGCACAATTGCGCTACGCGCTCGACCATCCCCACGCCGGGCGGGCGGATCGAGGCCTCCAATTCTGGGCATTCCTCCTCCAGTTGGGTCGTGTAGCGCGGATCGCTGATGATGACGTCGTTCTTGTCCAACAGCAACAGATAACTGTCGTCGCCCGTGAATCCGGTCAGGTACGTGACGTTTGTGAAATTGGTAACCAGCAACGCGTCGACGCCGCTGGAGCGAAAGGCTCGGCGGAGGCGGTTTCGGCGGGCGGAAAAGCGGCTCATCGTGTCTCGACAATTCAGGAAAAAAGAGCGTTCTCGGTAGCCATTTGCTAACATCGCCTACCGGTTCTGACAAGGTGGAAACCGCCGCGAAAGGCCGACATTCTCTGCCGTACCGACGCCTCGCGGCGGTTTCGCGCACCGGCCGCTCGTGAGCGGACAACGCGCGGCACGATTCGGTTTCGCCACACACGGGCCGCAACGGACGACGCGATCGCCCCTTTGATTCGCACGTCGACCGGCTCCACGGTACGATGAAGCGTGATGAATCGTACGCAACTTGAACAGTTGGCGCGGCAGTTGCTCGACGGGCAGTTGGGGGCGCAGGAGTTTCTGGCGCAGGTTTCGCGGCCCGCGACCGCCGACCTGGCCGAAGCGCAGATCGACCTGGATCGGCACCGTCGCTGCGGCTATCCCGAAGTCGTCTTCGCCGAGGGCAAGTCGATCGCCATCCTCGAGAAAATATTCACGCGCTTGGTCGGCGATGGCGTGCCTGTGCTTGCGACGCGGGTGTCGACCGAACAAGCCGACGCGCTGTTGCCGAAGTTTCCAGCGGCGCACCACAATTCGATCGGCCGAACGATCCGCATTGGCGGCAGCCAAGAGGATGGTACCGCGTCGACAAAGCATGCTGGTCGCGTCGCAGTCGTCACGGCCGGCACCAGCGACCTGCCTGTGGCTGAGGAGTGCAAGGAGACGCTGATTTGGATGGGGGCCGAGGTGACGATGATCTTCGACGTCGGCGTGGCCGGACCGCACCGGTTGGTCGAACATCTTCCGCAACTCCAGTCGGCCGATGCCACGGTGGTAATCGCCGGCATGGAAGGCGCACTGCCGAGCGTCGTGGGCGGGCACGTTGCGTGCCCGGTAATCGCCGTGCCCACCAGCGTCGGATACGGTGCGAGCCTGGGCGGCATAGCCGCGCTGTTGGGAATGCTCAATAGCTGCGCAGCCAACGTGACCGTCGTCAACATCGACGCCGGCTTTAAGGGCGCCTACGTTGCCGGATTGATTGCTGCTCGGGCCGCCCGATGCGAGCCGAACCCCTGACGGAACTGGCAATGAGCGTGCCGGACATCGATCCTCCGCTTCCCCGTTTGGAGCCGCGCCGGCCGGACAGTCACAAGGGTGACTACGGGCACGCACTGTTGATCGGAGGATCGACGGGCATGGCCGGCGCGATCGCGATGGCGGGGATTGCCTGCTTGCGCAGCGGCGCGGGGCTGGTTACGCTGGCCACCGCGTCGGCGTGTCAGGCGACTGTAGCGGCATTCGAGACATCGGCCATGTCGGTCGCGCTCGTCTCAGACGACGAAGGACGCATCGCAGCCGAGGCCCGCGATCGGATCCTGGCCGAGGCCGAGCGAGCCACCGTTGTCGCCTTGGGGCCCGGCCTGGGGCGAAGCGACGGACTGGTCGAACTGGTCGGCTGGCTGTACCGAACCATCGAGCGGCCAATGGTCGTCGATGCCGACGCGCTATTCGCCTTGTCGAAAGACACGACCGCGCTAGAATCGTGCCCGGCGCCGCGCGTCCTGACGCCCCACCCGGGCGAGTTCGCGCGACTGATCGGTCATGCAAAGATTGAACACCACGAGCGCGAAGCCCTGGCAATACAGTTCGCCGAACGCACCGGCACGACGCTGGTTCTCAAAGGACACCGCACAGTCATCTGCGACGGAGTGCAGCTCGCACTCAACTTTTCCGGCAATCCAGGCATGGCATCCGGAGGCAGCGGCGATGTGCTGACCGGTATGATTACGGCACTGATGGGGCAGGATCTGGAACCTTACGCCGCCGCCCGGCTTGGCGTGTACGTGCACGGGCTCGCCGGTGACTTGGCTGCCGCGGAGCTGGGACAGATCGGCATGATTTCCAGCGACTTGATTCGCTATTTACCGAAAGCCTGGAAGCGAATCAGCGGCTTCTGACGAAGCCGTATGCAGCGGACCGCCCAGTGGGGTCGGATGGTACGGCTACGAAGCGGACCGCTACGACGGACCGACCACGCGCGACGCACCGTGCGCCGCCTTGCCGTTGGACGGCGAGGCGTTGGTGCCGGCGGAACGATGAGCCAGCGTCTGGTCCCATTCGACGGCCAGATCCGTGTCGAACACTTTTTCGAATAGCTTGGCGCGCTTGCGGGCACCCCAAATGTCGACGTCGGGGTATTGCGCGGCGGCCAACCGCAGCTTGATGTTGCCGTCGCGTTCCACCTCGACCAGCACGTCACTGACTTGCCGCGTGTTGCTACGGTCTAACCCACCAGCCAAGCGGAGCACGGCCGCCATCTGCCTGACGCGTGCCTGATCGCGGGCTGAAAGCTGCCGAAAGTTGCCGTGTTTGCGTTTGGGATCGGCACCGCGATGGTAGCGCGCCACGTTGGCAATCAATTCCAGCTCGCTCGGTTTGAAGCCTTCCAGCCGGCTGTGAAGAATCAAGTGGTAGCTGTGCTTGTGATGCTGATCGTAGTTGATTAAATAGCCCACGTCTTGCAATCTGGCCGCCGTTTCGAGCAACTCGCGATCGTGCGGATTGAGCTCGTAAACGCTGGTCAGCTGCGAATACATGGAACCGGCCAGCCGGGCGACGTGGCGGCTGTGCTCCATCTCGCAGCCACAGTTTGACGCCAATCGCTCAATGGCGACGTCGCGATCGTGCGGTTTGTCGGCCATCGATCCCAGCGATTGGTCGATCATGGTCAGCAGCAGCCCATCGCGGACGCCGCGGTTGTGGACTTGCACGTTGTTGACATTGAAGCGATTCATCACGCGATCGACGATAGCCAGGCCCGCCACAATGATGTCGGTCCGATCCGGGCTCAGGCCCGGCACGCTGGCCAGATCCTTCACCGGAATCGTCCGCAAGCGTTCGAGCAGGTGCCGCACTTCGGCCCTCGTGACCTGGTATCCGCGCACCGGCAAACCTTGCTGTCCCTTATGCGCCATGACCATGGCCGCCAAGCTCGTAAACGTGCCGCCGGAGCCGAATAGCGTGTGCGGCACAAACACCGGATGCTTCGTGCTCTTGCGCAGATGCCGATCCACGCCTGAGACCAGCGCACGGTAGCCATGGTCGGAAGCCGTGTCCTGATACACTTCACTGAGCCGGACCGCGCCGAGTTGGGTGGTGTACACGGCTTCGACCAGCTCGCCGTAGGCCAAGACGATTTCGGTGCTGCCGCCGCCGATGTCGACGACCGCCACGTGTTGGTTGGTCAGGTCGAACGCCCGCTGCACGCTGGCAAATGCCAAGAGCGCTTCCTGTTCGGCGCCGATGACTTCGATCGTGATGCCGACCTCGTCACGCGCCCGCCGACAGAATTCCTCGCCATTGGCGGCCTCGCGCACGGCGCAGGTGGCAATGGTCTTGAACTCGGTGATTTGAAACCCCTCGGCGATCTTCTTCATCCGCCGCAGCGCGGCCAAGGACTGATCGATCGCGCGCGGATCGAGCCGGCCTGTCTTGCTCAGGTTGCGGCCCAGCCGGGTCGATTCCTTCTCTTCGTCGAGAATCCGATACTTGCCGCCGCGCAGCGGTTCGGCCACGATCAGCCGCAGGCTGTTGGTGCCGATGTCTATCGCCGCCATGCGATAGACCAGGTCGGGAGAGAGGAAAAACTGTTTCTCGTCCATGGGGGTTCCACGGGTGGCGACACATGCCAGTGTGGGTAATCAAGGATAGCATAAAGCCCCTTTGGCAGGCGAGACGCTTAGGTGAAAAAAGCACTTGAGCGACTCGATCTCCGCAGAAATTCGCCCAGGTGATTGCGGCAAGTGGCGGTAGACGTTATTTGCGCGTCGCGCGCCGGCGAGCGCGCACCGCGTCCGTCGCGCCGTGGCCCATTTTTGACGACCGGCGCTTTGGATGGTCGACCGGCAGGCCCGTTGACCGTTGTGCCGTGCGGGCCCCATAATCGGGCGAGCGTTTCGTATCGCATCGTGGTCCACCGAGCGTCGGTCTCGTGAAGCTGCTGCGCCAAGTCGCCAATCTGCCCAGCGAACTGCGTGGGGGCGCTGTGGCCATCGGCAACTTCGACGGCGTCCACCGTGGACACGCGCGGATCGTGTCGCGGTTGATGGAAAAGTCGCGCGAGGTTGGTGGCGCGGCGGTCGTCTTCACGTTCGATCCTCACCCGGCCCGAATTCTGCGCCCGTCCGAAGCGCCCGCGCCGCTGACTTGGACGGATCGCAAGGCGGAATTGCTGGCCGCGCTGGGTGTGGACGCGGTGATCGCGTATCCGACGGATGAGGCGCTGCTGGCCCGTTCGGCCGACGATTTCTTTCGCCATATCGTCCGCGAGACACTCGATGCCCGTGCGATGGTCGAGGGTCCCAATTTCTACTTCGGCCGCGGGCGGGCCGGAACGATCGACGTGCTGCGCCAACTGACCGAACAGGCTGGCATTGCTCTGGACGTGGTCGAGCCGCTGGTCGAAGGCGGCCAGATCGTTTCCAGTTCGCGAGTGCGCGGTTTGATCCGTGACGGCGACGTGGGCGCCGCACGCCGTTTGCTGACCGAGCCGTATCGCATTCGCGGCATGGTCGTCCACGGAGCGGGACGCGGCGCCAAGCTCGGCTTCGGCACGGCGAATCTCAACGCGATCGACACGCTCTTGCCAGCGGTTGGCGTTTACGCCGGTCGGGCTTTTGTGAACAATGCCGTCTGGCCCGCCGCGATCAACATCGGGCCCAACCCGACGTTCGGCCAGGGCGACTTGAAAGTCGAGGCTCATTTGTTGGACTGGGACGGCGCGCCATTGTATGGTCAGCCGCTCGAAGTCGACTTCCTGGCGCGTTTACGCGGCGTTGAAAAGTTCTCCGGCGTCGAAGCGCTGAAGGAGCAACTGGCGCGCGACATCGACGCCGCGCGCCGTGCGTACGAGGATGAATCGACCGGCGCCTGACGTCGGGCTCAATCGTAACCTGGCACTCACGAAACGAACACGATGGCGATCCACTGGCCCCGCTTCACCGAACTTGTCCAATCGCACGATCGATTCCTGTTGACCAGCCACATCCGGCCGGACTGCGACGCGCTAGGCAGCGAACTGGGAATGGCCGGCGTGCTCGAGGCACTTGGTAAGACGGTCTGGATCGTCAATGCACAGGAAACGCCGCCCAATCTTGCGTTCATCGACCCAGACCGAAAGCTCAAAGCACTTGGCGTCGATATCGGGCCGGCCGATTTCGAGACCTGCGAGGTGTTGATGGTGCTCGACACGAGTGCCTGGGCACAGCTTGGCTCGATGGGCGACGTGATCCGCTCGAGCAAGGCGCACAAAACCATTTTGGACCATCACGTCGGCGAAGACGACCTGGGCGCTGAGCTGTTCAAGGAGCCGACGGCCGAGGCGACCGGCCGGTTGGTGTTAGATGCCGCGCGGCATCTCGGCGTGCAGGTCACGCCCCAAATCGCGGCCCCGCTGTTTGCGGCCATTGCCACGGATACCGGCTGGTTTCGGTTCAATTCAACCACGGGCACCACGTTTCGTGCCGCGGCGGAGTTGGTCGACGCCGGCGCCGTGCCCAGCGAGATCTATAGCGCGCTTTACGAGCGGGACACGCTTGCCCGGCTGCAACTGCGCGGACGCATCTTGGCTCGCACGACGACCGAACTTGACGGTCGATTGGCGCACACTGCGGTGCTGCGTTCGGATTTCGAGGAGACCGGCGCGCTGGCTTCCGACACCGAAGACGTGGTGAACATGACATTGGCCATCGCCGGAACTGAAGTCGCGGTGATCATGGTGGAGCAGGAAGCCGGCGGATTCAAGTTGAGCTTTCGCAGTCGCACACCTACGCTCGACTGTGCTGAGTTGGCACAGCAATTCTCTGGCGGTGGGCACAAAGCGGCAGCCGGCGGGTTCACTAATGCGCCTTGGCCCGAAGCGCAGACGCAGGTGCTTGACGCCGTTCGCAAGTGGATGCGATAATTCGGCTGTGCATGCGTGATAGCGCATGGACACCACCCTGGGGCAAACCACGCCGAACCTGCCCGCCTCGACGATTGGTCGGAACCGCCCTTTGCCCCGGCATCCGATCGAAACTCACAATCGGCCTGCTTCAACCACACGGAGGCTAGCGCCATGCCAACTCCGTCGCAGACTCCTTCGGGCGAAGGATCGCGCCAGAAGTGCGGCACTTCCGCCTGGCATTGCGTGACACGATCGACGGCGCCGGCGGCGAGCGACCGCCGTGGCTTTTTCTCGCAGGCCATTGCCATCGCCTGCGGCGGGTTGGCGCTGCTCGTCCCGTTGGCCACCGGTGTGTTGGTCCTGCTGGATCCGCTGCGGCGCACAAGTGCGCTCGGAAAGTTGATCCCGGTGGCGCCGTTGGCAGCCGTCCCTGATGACGGAATACCGCATGAGTTTCCGGTAGTCGCCGAACGGGTCGATGCCTGGAATCGATCGCTCGAGCCGATCGGCGCGGTCTACTTGCGCCGCCAAAAGGGCGAGTCGCAGGTCGAGTGCTTGTCGGCCATGTGTCCGCATGCGGGCTGTTTCGTGAATTACGACACCGAGTCCGACACGTTCGTCTGTCCATGTCACAACAGCCAGTTCGCGCTGGATGGCGCGATCATCGAGCCCAGTCCCAGCCCGCGCCCGATGGACGCGTTGGAAACAGAGGTCCGTACGGACGAGATTCTCGTGAAGTTCGAAGAGTTCTACAGCGGCCGAGCCCAAAAAGTGGTCAAAGGATGAAGGCCTTTCTCGATTGGCTCGATGATCGCACCGGATGCCGGCGCCTGGTGCACGAAGCCCTGTATGAACGGGTTCCCGGCGGTGCGCGATGGCGCTACGTTTGGGGCAGCACGCTATCAGTCGTCTTCGTCTCGCAAGTGATCACGGGTGTTTTTCTCTGGGCCGCTTACAGTCCCAGCGCCCAAACCGCCTGGGAAAGCGTCTACTTCATTCAACATGAAATGCCCGGCGGTTGGCTGCTTCGCGGACTGCACCACTTCTTTTCCCAGGCGATGGTCGTGCTGTTGGCCCTCCATCTGATGCAGGTGGTGATCGATGGCGCGTACCGTGCCCCGCGCGAAGTCAATTTCTGGCTGGGGCTGGTATTGATGCTCTTGGTGTTGGCGCTGTCGCTGACCGGTTACTTGCTTCCCTGGGACCAAAAAGGTTATTGGGCCACGCGCGTCGCGACCAATCTGTTGAGCATCGTGCCGCTGGTCGGCCCGCAGTTGCAACAGCTTGTCGTTGGCGGACCGGACTATGGGCATCACACGCTGACGCGCTTTTTCGCGCTGCACGCCGGCGTCTTACCCGGGCTGTTGATCTTTTTCCTGGTATTGCACGTGGCGTTGTTTCGCCGGCACGGCATCTGCGCGAAGCTGCCGCTCAAGAAGCCCGACGCCACGTTCTGGCCCGATCAGGTGTTGAAAGACGCTGTCGCCGCGTTAGCGGTGCTGATCGTCGTGCTGATCTTGGTCGTGCATCCGGTGCGCACCTTTTTTTCGGGGCACGAGAGCCCAGTCAACGTCACGCAGTTGGGCGCCGAGTTGGGCGCGCCGGCCGACCCGTCCAACCAGTACGCCGCGGCGCGGCCTGAGTGGTATTTCCTGTTTCTCTTTCAGTTTTTGAAACTATTCGAAGGCTGGGGGGCCAACGGCGAGCTGTTCGGTGCCATTATCGCGCCCTCACTGGTGCTCTTGACATTGTTCCTGATGCCGCTGGTGGGACGGTGGAAGCTGGGCCACGGCTTCAACGTGCTGTTTACCTTCGTGCTGATTGGCGGCGCCGGCGTTTTGACCGCCGCGGCGCTCAACGAGGACTATCAGGCACAGTGGACCGACGGCGAGTCATTTGCCGAAGTCCAAGCGGTGATCAACCAAGTCGGGGACGACGAACAGAAAATCGCCGCGCACTTCGACAACGATGTGGTCCGCATTCGAGAGTTCCACAAACAAGCCGGCCGCTACGAGCGGTATCGAAAATCGCGCGAGCATCTGGTATCGGTCGAACAGGCCGAACGCGAAGCGCGCCGCGCAGTGGCCCTGGCCTCGCGACCCAGCGGTATTCCGTATTCGGGGGCCGTCACGCTGCTGCGCAACGATCCAAAGACACAAGGACCGAAACTCTTCGCACGCTATTGCGCCAATTGTCACGCGCACCAGGATCCTGACGAACCGATGGCCGAAAACGGCTCGGCGGAAACGTCGGCACCCAATCTCTACCGGTTTGCCAGTCGCGAGTGGATCGCCGGGCTGCTCGATCCGAAACACGTGGCCGGGCCGGATTATTTTGGCAACACCTCGCACAGCGAAGGCGACATGGTTAGCTTCGTGATCGATACGCTGCCGGAATGGAACCCAGACGATGTACACAAAGTCGTCGTAGCGCTTTCGGCCGAAGCACAGTTACCCAGCCAGGCGGATGAAGACAGCCAAGACGGCGCGCTCATCGACGCCGGGCGAAAGCTCATCGCAAACGAGGACCATTGCGCCGGCTGTCACAAGTTCCGCGACAGTGGCGAGCTGGGCATGGCGCCCGACCTGACCGGGTACGGCTCGCGGCAGTGGCTGATCGGCATGATCAGCGACCCGAACCATGAGCGTTACTACGCGGACAATAACGATCGCATGCCAGCCTTTGCCAAAGACGGCGGCGACTCGTCGCAAAACATACTCAGCGCGCGACAACTTGGGCTATTGGCCGATTGGTTGCGCGGCCAGTGGTACGAACCGGCCGCCGCATCGACTGCTGAATCCTCCAAACGGTCGGCTGACAAGGAAAAGGCGAAAGTGCCCGCTGAGCCTTCGACTGCCGACGAAAACGCCACCGAAGCCACCGCGAAACCCGCGGACGAGGAGAATGTGGCCGAGCCGTCTGATGAATCCAACGACAGCGACAATCCAGCCAGTGATTCTCCCGACGAGCCGAGCGACGATCCGGAAGCCAAGGAGGAATCGACCGAGCCGTCCGACGACGATTCTGGCGAGCCACCGGCCGATGAAGCGACGCCACAACCTTCGGGCGAACCGGCGGAGAAGCAGGACAACGGCCAGCCCGCCGAGGAACCGCCCGACCCATCAACGGACGAATCGCCCGACGATTCTCGCTGACCGATCGTCCGCTGCCGATTTGGCCGCTGTCCGTCGGCCGATCTTGCGACCCCAGCAAGTTGCCGTAGAGCGCCCAGATTATCCGGCAAACTTCCCGCAGCCGGCAATCTTTGCGAAATCGGTACAGATTCCCGCGTCGTCGCGCCGATCCAATGATGGCTCGATGCTGCCGGCCGGTGGTGCGCGCGAAGTGCTTTCACGGCCGCGCGGTGTGGCGGACCGTGTTGCCGGCCAGGGCCCGGTTGGTTGGGTGTTTCTGAATTCGATCTTCGTGAAGAAGCAGTTCTCGATCGAGACCATGTGGTGTAAGTGGTGCCGACAACATGTCGCAGTCTATCGCGCCAAGCAAGGCAAAGCGCTAAGCTGCGCGCAGTGCGACCGCCGATTGGGACGTGACGCGCTTGCCGGAACGCAAGCGGCCGGACTGGCGCAGTCGGCGGCACACGGCGTGGAGCTCGCAGCCAGCCAATCCCCGGCTCCGCCTACCGCCGGCTACGACGATTGGAAGTTCGATCAAAGTGTTCAGCGCTTGCAGGCCCGTGTCGGCAACTGGCGGCGCACTGATGCACTGCGCACCGACGTGCCTCCGCCGCGGTACTTACAAGCACGACAGCCGCGACGCGATCGGCACTATCCGACGGTCGCCCGGCGCCGCCGGCCGAAAACGCGCGGCAAGCGCCGCACGTCGCTCTTGGCCTGGATGTTTCTGGCGATCGGACTGACGGCGCTGGCTTGCGGGTCCGCGCTGTTGGTTTGGTCGGTCGTTGACGCACGGGACGAGCTTTGGACCCTCGGCATTCCCATCGCGGTGGCCGGCCAGGTGGGCTTGCTTCTCGGCCTGGTGCTGCAATTGGAACGCGTTTGGCAAAACGGTCGCGACGCGGTCCACAAGCTCGACCACGTCGACCGTCACCTGCACCATCTGGAAGAGGCGACCAGCCTGCTCAATACCACCCACGGTTCGGCCTCGCAGGCTTTCTATGCCCACATGGCCGATGACGCCAGTCCAGAGTTTCTGCTGGCCGATCTGAAGGGCCAATTGGACGCGTTGTCGGCAGAACTCGTCCGTCGGCGCTAGGCGGTGCGCACGACGCATTTGAGTTGCACATGCCTGCCACACGCCAGCGCGCTACAGTTCCAGTGGAAACGGTGTGAGCAACTCGACACCGGAGTCGGTAACCAGGTAGTTATTCTCCAAACGGATTCCGGCCCGCAGCCCCTCGCCATATAGCCCCGGCTCGACGGCGAACACCTCTGCAGCCTGAAACGTGTCGTCCCAATGTGGGTTCAGGTGGGGCGCTTCGTGCGGAAACAGTCCGATGCCGTGGCCCAAGTGATGGTCGAACTTCCACGGCCCGGCCGCGTTGAGCTGCTGGTGTACCTGTTCGAACAAAGCCCGGCAGCTTGCTCCCGGTTTGACGGTTTGTTCGACCAGCGTGAATACCGGCACAATGTGTTCCCAGGCACGGATTTGTTCGTCGGTGGGCTGTCGACCGACGGCGGTAACGCGCGTGTTGTCGGCAAAGTAGCCGCGAAACGCCGGACCCAAGTCGAGTATGTAAAGTTCGCCCCGCTCGATTTCGCGATCTCTTGGCGGACCTCCCGGCACGCCGCAGGCGTAGTCGTTGCCCGTGCCCGTCAGCATCTCACCATACTCACCTACAGCCGCGGCTTGCAATTCGTTGAACACGTGTAGTTCGCTGACGCCGGGCTCGATGATTTCGCGTGCCCGGCGATGCATGGCCGCGGTTCCGGCGATGGCCTTGCGAATCCGCGCCAATTCGTCCGGATCCTTGCGGCGTCGCATCGCATAAAGCTGCGGTTCGACGTCGATCAACTCGGCGTCGTACCGAGCGGTGATTTCCGGTCCGCACGAGCTGAACTCCACCCCCAACCGCTTGGGAGCCGGATGCCGGGACAGGGCATCGAGCAACACCTGTGCGGACTTGTGCCGTTGGTCGTTGCGCAGCGTGCAACACGATTGAGCCTCGAAGGTCAACACGTCGTCAGCAGCCACCGGTTCGTCCAGTACGAAAGGGGCCACGAGGATCGCGCGCCCATCGGCCAGGATCGCGGCGCTCGGCGAAAACTTCCAATCAAAACGCGGCCCGATCAGGTACTGAACGTGGACGTTTTGCGTAATGACCACGACGTCGAGCCGTAGTTGGTGCATCACGTCGAGCAATCGTTGTTGGCGCCCCCGCGCCGCGGAGACATCGATTCCGTAGTGATCGTCGGCAGAATTCATGGGTGATCCTTCGAGAAGCATCGTTGTCGCAACGGCCCGTCGGCGGGCGACGTTGAGACGGCATTCTGCGGAGTTGTCAGCCCTCATGCAAGGACCGTGCGATCGATTGCATGGTCCACTACACACGCCGGGTGCTGCAGGCATGTAGTCGTACGGCGACCTGATTACGCGCTGCATGGCGCGCCGCGTGCACGTTTCCAACGGTGCAGGTTTTAGTTTGTCTAACAGCTTTCTCAAGCCCCGCGCAACCGGCGCTGGACACGGCCCGATCGGACAATAAGAATGGAGCGCCACGCCATTCCCGCCTGAGTCCTTCCCGCATCCTGGAGATGATCATGAGTTTACGTTCGCGCTCTTGCCTGCCGGTTGTGATGGTTAGTAGTTGGCTTGCCTGCAGTGCTTTGGCTCTGGCTGCCGACGCGCCTGCCGGGCAGCAAGCCGCCGGGATCGTTTTTGTGGACGAGAACCACAACCGGAAATTCGATCAGGGCGAGACGACGCTGCCGGGCGTGAAGGTTTCGAACGGAACAAAGATCGTCGCCACCGACGAGCAGGGGCGTTACGCGTTGCCGGTGGACGACGACGACATCATCTTCGTGATCAAGCCGAGAGGCTACCGCACGCCGTTGTCGAACGACAAGCTGCCGCGGTTCTACTACATCCACAAGCCCAACGGCTCGCCGAAGTCGCAGTACCCGGGCGTCGCGCCGACCGGCCCACTGCCGAAGTCCGTCGACTTTCCGCTGTACAAGCAGAAGGAGCCCGAGGAGTTTCGTGCGATTCTATTTGGCGATCCGCAACCGCGCAATCAAGCAGAAGTCGACTTCGTCGGGCACGACGTGGTCGAGGAGCTGGTCGGGGCCGACGCCTCGTTCGGCGTGACGCTCGGCGACATTGCGTTCAACAACCTGGATACGTTCGACGCGCTCAACCAGTCGATCGCGCTGATCGGAATCCCGTGGTACAACGTCATCGGCAACCACGACATCAATTTTGACGCCGCGGACGACCATCACAGCGACGAGACGTTCGAGCGCGTGTACGGCCCGGCATACTACTCGTTCGACTACGGACAGGTTCACTTTATCGTGCTGGACGATATCGAATGGTATTACCCGGAGGAAGGCGGCAAAGGATCCTACCGCGGCGGACTCGGCAAAGAGCAGATGGAGTTTATCCGCAACGATTTGGCGATGATTCCGGAAGAACAAATGGTCGTGCTGATGATGCACATTCCAATCGTCGGCGTTCGTGATCGGCAGGATCTCTATCGCATGATCGAAAAGCGGCCGTTTTGCATCTCTATATCGGGGCACACGCACCATCACGAGCACGTGTACATTAAGAAGGACGACGGCTGGATGGGTCCCAAGCCGCACCATCACATCATCAACGTGACAGTATGCGGAAGTTGGTGGAGCGGTGCGCCGGATGAACGTGGCATCCCGCATGCGACCATGGCCGACGGGGCGCCCAACGGATATTCGATCATCAGCTTCGACGGCACCGACTATCGGCTCGACTTCAAAGCGGCCGGCCGGTCGGCCGACTACCAGATGCAGATCCACGCGCCGGAAGTCGTGGCTGCCGACAAGCTGGCCGAGACGACGGTCTATGTCAACGTGTTTAACGCTTCGGAACGCTCAAAGGTCGAAATGTCGCTCGAGGGCGACGACGATTGGGTCGCGATGCAGCAGACGCGCGAAAACGACCCGGGCTACGAGGCGGTCTTCAAGATCGAGGAAGCGATCTTGGCCAAGGCGCCCACATGGCGGCAGTTGCCCAAGCCGAAAGCCTCGTCCCATTTGTGGAAAGCCAGTCTGCCGGCATCGTCCGATCCTGGTCCGCACCTGCTGCGGATTCGCGCGACCGACGTGAATGGAGATCTGCACGAAGCGCGGCGCGTGATTCGCGTGACAGCCAGTACGGCCGGTGCCGATTGACGCCACGGCAAGTTAGCAAGGTCGACCGCTATTGCGCTGCCGGATCATCGAGGCGCCGAACGTGGACGTCGGCGACGTTCCACATGTAGTGGCCGATTTTGTGCTCCGTCGCCGCCGTGTTCAGGTGCATCTTGGCAAGACGCGCGTCGCCCGCCACTTCGTGGTACAGGCCGAGATAGAGGTGTGCGTAGAACAACCGCGTATTGAGCTGGTCGGGCGTGGGCGACCCGGCACGGGCGGCAGCCAACACGTCATCGGGCGTGGCTTCGCCCGCGAACAAAGCGTACACCGTCATCATCGGTACCCGCGGATCGCGCTTGATCTTCAGCAGGTCGCGTCGCGCGGCTTGCACGCCGTCGCGCCGGGCCATGCAGAGGAACCGCCAAACGGCGTTTTCCACGTCGTTGTCGTCGACCGTCTGATAGCCCTCGAATTGACGTTGTCCTTCGTCGTAGCGACCGGCGTAGTAGTACGAGATGCCCCGTTTCCAATGCCAGGGTTCTTGGTCGGGCTGTAGTTCGATTTGACGATCGAAGTCTCGGATCGAGGCGTCGATGTTGCCCAGCATGAAATGCTGGCTGCCGCGTTGCTCGAGTGCGTCGGCGCGTCGTGGATCGAGTTTGACGGCGCGATCGTAGTCCTCGACGGCCTTTTCATGCTGGCCTCCAGCCGACAGCAACCGGGCACGCAGCGTGTAGTTTTCCGCATTGTTCGGCTCGACCTCGATGGCTTCGCCGGCCAGGCGGATCGCGTCGGCCGGGCTGCCGCCGCGCGCCGCGACGGTCGATTGCTCGCGTAGCTGCGCGGCGCGGCGTTCGGCGCTGGTATCCGCGCCCGCGGCGGGCTGATGCGTCGCGGCCGCCGCTGTTAACAATAGAGTCAAAAACACCAAGTTACGCTTGATACGCACAAAGACCTCCGAAGTCATGGCGGCCAAGTGAAACGATGGAAACAGGCCGCCAACGAACCGGCCCGCGGGCGGCGTGCATTGTAGTGCGCAAACGGGTGCTTCACCAACGAGCGCGGCGGCAACGCGACGGAAGGAGCGCGGCAGAGCGAACTAGAGCAGTTCGCGAAACTTGCGTGCGCAAGACTCGCTGCTGCGTGGACCTAGCGCGGTTTCGGTCGCTGCCCACTGGACCACGCCGCGTCGCTCTCCGCGGTGCGCTGTGGCGAAACCCAACGCAGCGCGAGGTCGATGAATCGCCGAAACGGCTTGCGGCGCAGCCGGGCACGGGCTTCCTCAGCCAGGCACCACAAACGGCGATGCGTGTCTTGGGTCGGCCAGTTGTCTTCGACTTGCGTGACGCGCATTAAGTACGCGGTCACACAGCGCGACTCGTTGCCCCGCGCCGCGACAAACGCGTCCAACGGGTCATCGTCGTGCAGATGTCCGCGCAACCCGGCGCCGGTTGCCACATTTTCCAACAGTACATTGGGAGCCGCTCCGTCACGTTCGGTCGGCATGGTGGGAAACTCCCACCGGTTGCCCGAAACGCGATTGACGAGGCAGAATTCGATGCCTCGCTCGCCGTGCCGATACGGCACAATGCAGCTCTCGTGAACTTCGAGCCGTTCGATCTGTTCCATGATTTCAGTATAGTTAGCGACCTCAAGCGTGCAACTACACATACGTGCGCGTTTATGAGTGAGCGCTCACCAACAATTGCCAAGATCTACGGTGAAAAATCCTTGTTGGAGCAGGCATCGGTCATGCCGCGCCACGCGCCAATGACGCCGCGTTGTGCCATCCAGCCTGTTGCGGCGACTTGCGGACAGGCGCGGCAGCCGGTCTACCGCTGTGCTGTCCGAAGTGCCGGCCACGCGGCCGACCAGCGCAAGCCCGTCTCAGAATAGGACAGGAATCCCAACCTGAGACGCGCTTCTCCAGCGGAATCTCCTTTGCCAGGCTCGAGCGGAAACCCTTCCGAAAGTCGCAAACCATTTCCAGGAATGGCATTGCGTACGCTATCGCCCACCAAATTCGAATTTTTGTCCGGCCCTTGGCACCTGCGTTGCTTTAGTCGGCCCGCGGAAACGGCCGCAAGACTTTCCATCGATGGCACGGTGGAGGCGGTCGACGCAAACAGCCTCGCAATCAGGGAAGGACAAACAAAGGGTTTCTCGAATGCTCGTTCTTAGTCGAAAAGCTGGCGAAAAGGTGGTGATTGGCGATGGGATTATCCTGGTGGTCAAGAGGATTCATGGGCAACGTGTCACGTTCGGTATCGAAGCGCCGGAATCGGTGCGCATCGTCCGCGGAGAGTTGCCGCGCTTCGACGATGCACCAAACGGCGTGGCGCACCAACCCCGGATGCGGGAACACCTCTACCCGGTTCAACCGCGTTAGGACATCGACGCGTCAGGTCCCTGGACCGCTTCACTCGGGTTTGGGTGCAACGCAATCGGGCTGATGGATATCCGCCCGGCGAAACACGTCTCCACGTCATGGGCGGCGGTCCGCTTGCGATCCTGATACCGGGCCCGGTAGTGCAACTTCCCGTCGCGTTCTTCGTAATTGACGGGCAATGGATGGGGATCCACCCGGCAGAACACGATTTCGGGCATCGAATGACCGGGCTCGTCGGGTTGGGGAAGATTCACGTTCCAGAAGCATCCTGACTGCAATGGACGTTCCAGCAGCATCCGCACGACTTCGCGCGTCCAAGTGACCGACGTTTCCCAGTCGATTGGCCGTTGGCGAACGTACTGACTGATCGCGATCGCTGGTTTACCCAACAAGCAGGCCTCGCGCGCCGCGGCCACCGTGCCCGATAGGAATACGTCGGCGCCAAGATTTCCGCCGGCGTTGACTCCGGACAGCACCCAGTCGGTAGCCGGGGCAACGCGCGTCAATCCGATCCGCGTGCAATCGACCGGTGAGCCGTCGAGCGTGTGCCAACCTGGCGCCCACTCTTTCAATTCCAAAGGGCGCGAGGTTGTCGCTTGATGGCTGCATCCGGAGAGGTGACGATCCGGGGCGACGATCACGGTTGTGCCCAGCGGCGCGATAGCTCGCTCCAGGGCAACCAGACCGCGCGCCTCGATACCATCGTCGTTGGTCAGCAAGAACTTCATCGTCGTCTCGTCGAACTGATGGCCACTGAATGGCCCGGGTGCTGGATCGTCCAAGTTCTTTGCGAAAGTATCGCGCGAAGCGTGTCAGTTGCCGGCGCGGCGCGCGTATGCCGTGGCTACCTTGGTAATGGCGCGTGCCAATTCGTCCATCCGTTGGGGCGGTTCCAGCAGCACCGGGTGGTGCAACAACAGGGTTGTATCGGCGGCGGCTCGACTGTGCATCAACGATCCGACGCGTCGACAGCGGCGTTCGCTGCGTCCAGCGAAGCCGCGAAACCCACGGTCGATGGGCACACCCTCCGCCTGAAGTGCCGCAACGAACTCATCGATCGGTGTTCCGCCTGCCGAGCCGGCGTCGTAGCGCCACCCGAGCTTGTAGAACGCGGGCTGTGAGCCCAGCGCACGGTTGACAAGCGGGTGCATTGCCTCGATGCCGGTCATCTGTTCGCGCAGCCGGCTGACTGATGCCGCCCGATGACGATTCCGCGGGTCCAACGCGCTTAATTGCGGCAGGAGGACGGCGCCTTGCAGTTCGCTGAGGGGAAACGCGTGGTTCCCGCGTTGACAGTAGATTTTCGCCCGCTGGTGCACCTCGGGATCCGACGTCAATATCGCCCCCCCGCGACCAGCCGAAAGCAACTTACTGCCGCCAAAACTCAACACACCTACGTCGCCCCACGAGCCAGCAACGCGCCCGGCCACATCGGCGCCGGTCACCTGGCAGGCATCTTCGACCACGGCAACTTCGTGCTGCTGGGCAATCTCAATCAATCGGGGCATGTCGACCAGCGTGCCGTGCAAGTGCGAAGCCAAGATCGCCCGCGTCGCCGGCGTCACGGCAGATTCGATCTGGCCCAGATCCATCAGGCATCCATGCTGTTCGACGTCGACCAAGACGGGCCGAGCCTGCGTCGCTTCCACAGCGCGGAAGTTGCCCGGAAAGTCGTACCCGGCCAGGATCACTTCGTCGCCGGCGCTGATTGTCAGGGCGCGAAGTGCCAACTCGACGGCGAACGTGCCGGAACAGCACGGCATGACGAACTCAACACCATGACGGGTGGCCAGGTCCTCGACGAGTCGGTCAACGTGAGGGCCTTCGTAGCGTCCCCAACTGCCGTCGTGCCAGGCACGCTCCAAGGCTTCGCGGACTGCCTCGTCGCGCACCGGCCACGGCCAGGGTCCACCGCTCATCGCGCGCGGGCCGCCGTCGATCGCAAGTTGTTCCAGTTCGGTATCGATGGCTGTTCCCAACGGGTTGTTCGCCATTTGGCTCACCAAGTTCCACTGTAGCCGGTGCAAGGCGGGGCGGCAAAGTGCAACGTCGTACGCCGGGCGCAACGTCAGGCAGCGACGGTCACCATGCACGAGATGCGACACTGTCGGACGTCGGCCAGCAAGAATTGCTCAGGGCACGTTCGTTCGTGGCCCGGAGCCGAGCGACAACCCGGTTACCGCCAGTCAAGGTCTTCGCGGACCAGGGAGTTCACCACGGCGTCCAGTGCTTTGCCGCGCACGTGCAGTCGCTTGCGAGCCACGCCCTCGCGAACGGTGCCGACCTTCTGGGCCACGCGCTGGCTCGCGTCGTTGCCCACGGCGACGACGAACTCCAAGCGCTCCAGGGCAAGCGTGTCGAACGCCCAGCGGGCCAATAGCAGACTGGCGGCTGTCGCATAGCCGCGGCGCATCGCGCTGCGGCGAATCCAGTAGCCGAGATTGGCTCGGGCGTTGGCCTGGTCGATCTGGTTCATGCCGCACGCGCCGACCAACCTACTCGATCGCCGCTCGACAATCGCGAATCCGTACTCCCCTTCCTTCTCGAACGTTTCGGCACGACTTGCCAGAAACGCACGTGTATCGTCGATGGTGTAGGCGTCGTGGCACCAGGGCAGCCACGGCAGAAACTCGTTCATCGATTCGCAAACCGCTTCGCAGATCGGTTCGGCGTCGCTCTTTCGAAACGGGCGCATGTGCAACGTTTCACTGGTCAATTCGACGTCGTGGTCTTTCGCCATGTCATTAGACCTCGTCGCCCGTTTTGAGGGACGATGTTTCCGATTCAGGTTGTCCAGAGTGATCGGTGCGTCAACTGCCTGCTGGCCATCTGGCATTTAGCACGACTCCGGCTGGGGTTGCTGGCATGCCAGCACCGCCCACCGTGTCATCGTGAGGACGCGCCACGGCTCGCAAAAGTTCGCATCGTCGGGAGTGCTGGCGATTCATCGGCCGAGCAAGTGGCTGGCCGACAAAGCGGCATTGCCGCACTGGCCGCTTGCACGTATTGTTTGCGGCCCAAAACCGGCTTTCTGTCGGGCGCGCCGGACTGCGCGCGGCGTGCAATCGCACGTTGGCACATCTTAGGTCATTCACCACACGAAATCGAACCGAGGCATGAGGGCTGTCATCCACGTGCATGGGCCCAGGGAAGGGGCACGCGCACCAGCCGCCGTGGCATCGATCTGCTTGCTATTGCTGGCAGTGTCGCTGTCCGGCTGCGCGCAACAGACGTGGGTGCGGTTGCGAGAAGTGCCCGAAAACCCGCTAGCTGGGCCGCTCAACTTGCTTTCGCCCAGCGGTCCGAAGCCCACCGGGCGCACGATGCTGTTGGTGCGCCGGTACGACCTCGAAGATGAGTTGAACCGCCATTCGTCCACGTTGTTGACGAAGTTGCACGAAATCTCCCAACAGGAGCCGTCCGCCGACAAACTCTATTCGCTGTCCGAGTTGGCCTACATCTCTGCCAAACGGTCCGAAACCATCAACCGCCAGCGGGCCCTTGAGCTGCACGGCCTGGCGATGGTCAAGGGGTATCAATACCTCTTCGACGAGCGCTTCGGACGTTTTCGCAATCCGTACGATCCCGAGTTTCGCGGCGCGTGCGACTTGTACAACAATGCGCTGGAGGGCGCATTGCGAATCATCAATCGCCGCGGCGGACTCGTGCCCGGCTCGACTCATACGATTCGCGCGGCAAATCAGACCATCCAGGCAACGGTCGTGTTGCGCGGCAAGGGCTGGCGAGCCGAGGACTTTGCCGGTTTCCGATTCGTATCCGACTACGAAGTCGCCGGGCTGCAAAACCACTACCATTCCTACGGGTTGGGCGTGCCGTTGGTCGCTGTGCGTAAGCGGCGCGATCCGCCGGCGCCAGACGAAAAATACTATCCGCCCGGCATGAGCTTTCCGGTGACCGCGTTTCTCCGCGTCGCGTCGAACAAGACCGACACCGGGTCGCACCACGTTGCACAACTCGAGCTATACGATCCACTCAACACGGCGGAGATTGACGTCGACGGTCGCCGGGTGCCGCTCGAGACGGATCTGACCACGCCGCTGGCCTATGCCCTGAACCAAAAAGATCTTCGCAATCTCGAATCGTCAACCGTGGGTCTGCTCAACGTCGCCAAGACGCAAAAGCTGCAAGGGCTATACATGCTCGAGCCCTATCAGCCGGGCAAAATCCCCGTGATCATGGTCCACGGCGTGTGGTCCAGCCCGATCACCTGGATGGCCATGTTCAACGATCTGCGCGGCGCGCCGGAGATTCGCAATCGCTATCAATTCTGGTTCTATCTCTATCCCAGCGGGCAACCGTTCTGGTACAGCGCTGCCGATTTGCGCAACGATCTGGCCGAAGCCCGCGAGATTCTGGATCCGGCTCGCCGGCAGCCGGCGCTGGACCAAATGGTGCTGGTGGGCCACAGCATGGGCGGGCTGCTGAGCCGTTTGCAAACGCTGGACAGCGGCGACCGTTTTTGGCGCACCGTCACCGATCAGCCGTTCCAGTTGGTCAAGGCCACTGACGAAACGAGGCGGGAGTTGGGCGGGGCGTTTTTCTTCCGTGCCAACCCATCGGTGCGCCGCGTAATCACGATCGGCACGCCTTATCGCGGCAGCGAGTTCGCTAACTCCACAGCGCGCTGGGTGGCCAGCAAGTTGATCACGTTGCCCAAGATGTTCGTCAACACACGGCAGCAGTTGCGCAACGATAACCCCGACGTTTTCAAGGCGCCGAGTCTGATCGACGTCGACACGAGCATCGACTCGCTGGCTGCCGACTCCCCCTACTTGCCCGTAATGCTCGAGACCCCGCCGGCTCCGTGGGTCCGCACGCACACGATCATCGGCGTCATTCCCGAGAAAGGCATCTTGGGGAAAGTGGTCGGCGAGGGCGATGGCGTGGTGACGTACACCAGTGCGCACTTGGACAACGTCGATTCCGAAGTTGTCGTCAACGCGGACCACACCACGATCCATTCGCATCCGCTGTCGGTGCTCGAGGTGCACCGCATTCTGCTGGCCCATCTGTCCGAAGTCGATCGAGTGCACCACCGCGGCTGGCCACAAGGACCGATCACGGCGCAGGTTCCGGGCCATCCGCCGAACCAATCGCAGGTTGGCACGCCGACGTCGTACGGTCCGTCGGACAATTCGGACGCGACCGTTTGGCCGCACGCAACACCAGCACCCCAGTGGTCTGGCGGAGCCATGCCGGAAACGTCGACCATTGAATCCGCGCCATCGACCAACTGGCCAAGCGCCGCGGCGCCCCCCTACCCTGCTTCGGTCGTACCGCGTTAACACGGGCGGCCTGTGTTGTGTGCCACGCGGTTCGTTCCGCGCAGAGGAGCCGCTCGGGCCCAATTGAGACTGTCGTGCAGGCCCGCCGATGCGCGTTGACGCCGCGCGGCGCGCCGTTCACAATTGAGAAGCCACACGGCCCTCCCCCATCCGCATCCTACCGTCCCAGCGAGGTATCTTCCCCATGTCGCAGCATCTCGAACGACGCGAGTTTCTGAAGCGAGCCGTGGTGGCCGGCACAAGCACGTTGGCCGTGGGTGCCGCCGCGGTCCACGCGCCGCGCACCGCGTTGGCGGCCAAGGGCCCGAACGAGAAGCTCAATCTCGGGTGCGTCGGCGTGGCGAACAAGGGCGCGCATAACATCGACAACCTGACCAGCGAGAACATCGTGGCTTTGTGCGACGTCGATTCGCTGCACCTGGGCAAGATGGCCGATCGCTTTCCGAAAGCGAACAAGTACGCCGACTTTCGCGTGATGCTCGACAAGGAAAAGAATCTCGACGGGCTCGTCGTCTCGACGCCGGATCACACGCACGCAATCCCCGTTGTCTGGGGTTTGCGTCGCGGGCTGGACATCTACTGCGAAAAGCCGTTGGCCCATAGCGTCTACGAAGTGCGTCAGATGCGCGAGGAGGCGGCGCGCAACAAAGCCGTGACCCAGATGGGCACGCAGATCCACGCCGGCGACAACTATCGACGTGTGGTCGAGATCGTACAGTCGGGCCAGATCGGGCCGGTATCGCGAGTTCACGTGTGGATGGGCGGTTCGATTCGTCCGGGCATTCGCGCGCGGAAAGGCAACCCTCCTGAAACGGTCGACTACGATCTGTGGACCGGTCCCGCGCCGATGCGGCCATTCCACGAATCGCATTTTCACTTCAATTGGCGCTATTGGTGGGACTTCGGCGGCGGCACGCTGGCCGACTTCGGCTGCCACTATATGGATCTGCCTTTTTGGGCACTCGATTTGCGCTACCCGACGACCGTGGCGGCCAAAGGCGAGAAGACGTCGCAGGGCGACAACGACGTTCCGGACAACATGCAGGTCGAGTATCACTTTGCCGCCCGAGGCGAACAGCCGCCGGTGCACCTGACGTGGTATCACGGCGCGTGGAAGCCGGAGGGAGCGGAAGACTACGGAAAGAACTCGGCAGTCTTGTTCGAGGGCACGCGCGGCCGATTGCTGGCCGACTACGGCACGCGCAAACTCTTCATGGACGACGGCGAGGAGCCTGCCCCGCCGAAACCAACCATTCCCAACTCGATTGGCCATTGGGCGGAATGGGCCGAGGCCTGCAAGTCGCGCGGGCCGACGACCTGCAACTTTGACTATTCCGGCGCGCTGGCCGAAGCCGCGCTGCTGGGCAACGTCTCGTATCGGGCGGGCGAGCAGAAACTAGATTGGGATGCCGAAGCACTGCGGGCCACGAATACCTCAGACGCCGATCCGTTCATTCGCCGCGAGTATCGCAAGGGCTGGTCGCTCTCGGGCTAGCTCGACGTGCACCGCCGCACGATTTGGCTTGTCGCCCCGAAACACACGGAAGGCGGGTCGCGATGATATTTTCTTGGCTGCGAAAACGGCGTCGGCAGCGAATCCTGGCCACGCCGTTTCCCGAAGCGTGGTTGCCCGTGCTGCACGACAATCTGCTGCACTACCGTTATCTGAGCGACGAAGAACAGGCGCGGCTCCACGACCACGTGCAGATATTCGTCGCGGAAAAGAATTGGGAAGGCTGCCGCGGACTCGAACTGACCGACGAGATGCGCGTCACCATCGCCGGCCACGCCTGCTTGATGGCGCTCTGCCTGCCGGACGACCCCTTCGGAAAATTGCTAAGCGTATTGGTCTATTCCGGGAGCTACACGGTTCCCGAGGAGCGATGGTATCAGGGGTGGTCGATCGTGCATCCCGCGGCACGTGAGGGCGAATCGTGGTATCGCGGACCGGTGATTCTGTCGTGGGAAGACGTGCGCCGCGATGCGCGTCATCCCGGCGACGGGCACAATCTGGTTTGGCACGAATTTGCGCACCAGCTCGACATGCTCGACCGCAGCACTGACGGAACGCCGCCATTGAGTGACTGCCATCAGCGGCGTCGTTGGCACGACATCATGACAGCCGAGTTCACCCAACTGGCCGACGATGCCCAACAAGGCCGCCCAACGCTGCTCGATCCGTACGGAGCCAAGAGCGAGGCGGAGTTCTTCGCCGTGGCCAGCGAGTGCTTCTTCGACTGTCCGGCCGATTTGCGCGACGAACATCCGAAGTTGTACGAACTGTTGGCCGAGTACTACCGGCAGGATACGGCCGCGCGGCTGGAACAGGTGCGCTAGACCGGCCCTCGAGCGACAGCCGCCCGCTACGACAACTGCAGCACGCGGTTCATCCGCTCGGCAATCTCGCGGAGACGCTGCTCGCCACCTCCGCGGACTTCGGACGTTGCCCAGCCGTGATACTCGACCTCGTCCAGGGCCTTGAGAATCTCCGGCCAGTCTTCGTCGCCCTCGCCGATGCTCACCCATTGATTGGCGTGGCTGTATCCTTTGAAGTCGAACTTCAGCATCCGCTTGCCGAGCGTGCGGATCCACGTGGCCGAGGGCACGCCGTACTTGAGCATGTTGCTGCAATCGAAGTAAGCGCCAACGGCTGGCGAGTCGAAGTCGTCGACGTACCGGACCAGTTGCTCAGGCTTGGTGATGAAGTCGTTCCAGACGACCTCGATCGCGATCTTCACGCCGGCGTCTTGCGCCTGCGGCAAGACCTTGCGCACTTCGCGCTGCGACCGTTCGTAGCACTGCTCGTAGTTTTCGGTTTCTGCATTGGTCACTTTGCCTGGCACGAGCAACACGGTGTCGGCGCCGTAGAATCCGGCATCGTCGATCGCGGTGCGCAGTGCCTTGACGCCCGCGGCTCGCACAGATGCGTCGGGGTCGGACAATCGCGTCTGCCAGTGGACCGAGTCGATTACGCCATGAATCTTGATGCCGGTCGCTTGTTGGGCCTGCGCGGCCTCTTCGCGATCGACGTCGCTGGGACTGTTCAATTCGACTCCCTCGAACCCCAACGACTTGATCAGCTTAAACTTATCTTCGATCGAAGCGCCGGGCAGTTGGATCATGCCAAATTTGACTGCCTTCTTTAGGCTGTGTCGCCGCGTCGGCGCCGCCATCGAACGCATCGGCCTTGCGATACCGGCAGTCAATCCAGCAGCCAACGTCGTGCCAAGAAAGTGTCGTCGAGAACGAATTCGAGATCCGTTGAATGAAGCGTGGATGGCTTGTCTCCTTCTGCGACGGGTTGCGGCCGCTGCGGTTGATTGCACAAAGCGGCCCGATTGTCCGACGATTATAGTTGGCCGAAACGGCCGCGGACAACTTACGACACGACGTATCCATCGTCCTTTTCCCTAGGACGCGGTGCGTCGATAGTACGGCACCGCGCGGCGTGCTAAACTCGAACGAACCGAACCCTTACGTTTCGCATGCCAGGTTTTCTGCAAGGTCCGCGCCGTTGCGAACATCGTCGCTATTTGCCGCCTGTTGTTTGTTGCTTGCAATCGGACATTGCGCCAGCGCGGAAGAATCGGCGGCCAAGCCATTGCCCGCCACGGCCCCGTTGGAGATGCAGGGCGACATCGCCGAGCGAATGGTCGCTGGAATCGATCGATTCTTGCTGCGCGAAATCGCCGACAGCGTTGCTCGCCGTCCGCGAAATTGGAAGCGCGACTTTGCGGGTGCCGAGAAGTATGACGCATCGGTCGCGCCGAACCGGGCCCGCCTGGCCAAGATCATCGGCGCCGCCGACACCCGGCCGGCCGTTACGTCGCTCGAATTTGTGGCGACGACCTCGCGGACTGCGCTGGTCGGCCGGGGCAGCACCTTCGAGGCGTTTGCCGTGCGCTGGCCCGCGGTGCGCGGCGTGTGGGCTGAGGGACTGTTGCTGGTGCCTACTTCGGGCAAGCCGGTGGCCGACGTCGTCGCGATTCCCGACGCGGACCAAACGCCCGAACAACTGACTGGGCTGACCGCCGGAATCGAAGCGCAGTCGCAGTTCGCCCGCCGACTTGCCGAAAGCGGCTGCCGCGTCGTGGTGCCGGCGCTGATCGATCGGACCGATACGTTTTCCGCCTCGCCATCGCGGGCCACGAATCAGCCGCACCGAGAGTTTCTCTACCGGCCCGCGTTCGAGCTGGGCCGGCACATCATTGGGTACGAAGTTCAAAAGGTTCTTGCGGCCGTCGATTGGTTTGCGCACGAGGCAGCCGGAAACGACGCAGTCATCGGTGTCATTGGTTACGGCGAAGGCGGTTTGCTGGCGCTACATGCCGCGGCGCTCGACCCGCGGATCGATGCGACGTGCGTCAGCGGTTACTTCCAACCCCGCGGTGAGGTGTGGCAAGAGCCGATCTATCGAAACGTGTTCGGCTTGCTCGACCAGTTTGGCGACGCTGAGTTGGCAAGCTTGATCGCGCCACGGGCGCTGATCGTCGAAGCGTGCCGCGTGCCGGATGTTTCAGGTCCGCCGCCGGCGCGGCACGATCGCAACGCTTCGGCCGCACCTGGCCGATTGAAGACGCCCCCGGTTGAACAAGTCATCACGGAACTGGATCGCGCGACGCAACTGGTCGACGGACTCAAGCTGGACCGGCCGTTCGAGTTGATCGCTAGTGGCAGCGGCACGGGCCCGTTCGGTAGTCAGCAGGCGTTGGAATCGTTCTTGGCGGCGTTGTACCCCAATGCCCGCGTGGCGTCCCTTTCGACGCCGCCGGAAAGTCTTACCACACAGCACGATCATCGGGCCCGCCTGCGGCGATTATTCGACCAAATCAACGACGACACGCAACACTTGCTGCGCGAGGCCGAAAACGTGCGCAAACAGTACTGGTCGGAAGCCGACCGGGCATCGCGCGACGTGGCGAAGTTTACCGCATCGACCAAGGCATATCGTGAGCGGTTCTACAACGACGTGATCGGCCGCTTCGACCACAAGCCCCTGCCGCCCAATCCGCGGACTCGACAGATTTACGACGAGCCGACGTACACGGGCCACGAAGTGGTGCTCGACGTCTTTCCCGACGTAATCGCCTACGGCATTTTGTTGTTGCCGAAGGGAATTGACGCGGGCGAGCGGCGACCGGTCGTCGTCTGCCAACACGGATTGGAGGGGCGTCCCACCGACGTTGCCGATCCGCAGAAGATCCATCCCGCCTACAATCAATACGCCTGCCGGCTGGCCGAGCGCGGTTTCGTCGTCTATGCGCCGCAGAATCCTTACATCTTTCAAGACAAGTTCCGCACGCTGCAGCGCAAGGCGAACCCGTTGGGCAAGACGCTGTTTTCGATCATCGTGCCCCAGCATCAGGCGCTCGTCGACTGGCTGGCCACGCTGCCGCAAGTCGATCCGGAGCGGATCGCGTTCTATGGGTTGTCGTACGGGGGCAAGACCGCGATGCGCGTGCCGGCGATCGTCGAAGGATATTGCCTGTCGATCTGTTCGGCGGACTTTGACGAATGGATCTGGAAGAATGCGTCCACCCGGGCACCGTACAGTTACGTGACGACTGGAGAGTACGAGATCTTTGAGTTCGATCTGGGAAACACGTTCAACTATGCGGAGATGGCGGCCCTGATCGCGCCCCGGCCATTCATGGTCGAGCGGGGGCATCGCGACGGCGTCGCGCCGGACGAATGGGTAGCGTACGAATACGCGAAAATTCGGTTGCTGTACGCCGATCTACGAATCCCCGAACGTACCGCGATTGAATTCTTCGACGGACCGCATACGATTCACGGCGTCGGCACGTTCGAGTTCTTGCACCGCCATTTGAATTGGCCGGAGCAACTCAACCGATAGCTGCACTGCCCGCGTCGACGCACGTCCTCGAACCAACCACAGATACTTCCAGCCCGCGGCAATCCGCGATGACCGACACGCATCGTCCCAACGTCGAGCCCGCCGGCGACGCCGATCTCTCCGGACGCGAGATCGGAGGATATCGTCTGTTGCGCCAGCTTGGACAGGGTGCGATGGCCGAGGTCTATCTGGCCGAGCAGCTATCGCTCCAGCGCCAGGTAGCCGTCAAGGTGTTGCGTTCCACGCTGGCCAACGACGCGACCTACGTCCGCCGTTTCGATCAAGAGGCCCGCGCCGCGGCGCAACTGGTCAACGCCAACATCGTGCAGATCTACGAGGTGGGTCGGGTCGAGGGCGTACACTTCATTGCTCAGGAATACGTTCAGGGGTCGAACCTGGCCGAGCTGCTCGCGCGCCGCGGACCGCCCACGGTCGAGCGCACGCTTGCGATCCTGCGCCAGGTTGCCGCCGCGCTGGACAAAGCCGCTCAACAAGGGATCGTACATCGCGACATCAAGCCAGAAAACATCATGCTGGCCTCCAGTGGCGAGGTGAAAGTGGCCGACTTCGGCCTGGCGCGACTCTTTAGCCAGGACCAGGCCGCGACCAACCTGACTCAGATCGGCGTCACGATGGGCACGCCGTTGTACATGAGCCCCGAGCAGGTCGAAGGCAAACCACTGGATCCGCGCAGCGACATTTACTCCCTGGGAGTGACGGCCTATCAGATGCTGGCCGGCGAGCCGCCCTTTCGGGCCGAGACCGCGCTGGCCATCGCAGTGCAGCATTTGAAGTCGCAGCCGTCGCGATTGGAAAATGTCCGGCCGGACCTGCCGGACGCTGTTTGCCGGATCGTGCACAAGATGTTGGCCAAGGATCCAAACGAACGCTACGCCTCTCCGCGGGAGTTGCTGCGCGAGCTGCGCGCCGTCTCGGTCGAGCTCTATCCCGACAGCGCCGGCGAAGCGTATGCCGAACCAGAAGACGATGAAGTAGCCGAAACCGTCGAAGCCCGCCGCCACGCGACCGAACGGCTGGCCACCGCGATGAAAACAACCGCCATGCCGGCCTTGCGCCGCCGGCAGATGTGGACCGGTTGGGCCGTGGCAGCGGCGATCTGTTTCGCGGTTGGCGTGGGACTTGCCTTTGCATTCCGCCCTCGTCCGCTCGTTACGTCCGAGGTGGTCGAGGAACAGGTTCCCCGCTACGACTCGGCGGCGCAGCAGTACCTCTTCGCGATGATGCTCAACGACGAGGCGGCCTGGCGCAGCGTCGGCCAGTACTTTCCCGAGAGCGACGACTACGTGCGTCGGGCGAAGCAGGGATTGGCGCGGCTTTACCTGCAAGACTTGGACTTCGAACGGGCCCTCCCGATCTTCGACGAGTTTGCCGACATGAGCAACGTCGAACAGGAATACAAAGCGTTTGGCCTGGCCGGGCAGGCGGTCGTGTTGAATCGGTTGGGCGACTATCGCGCGTCGGCCGCGAGTTTGGCGGAGCTGTTCCCGCTGCGAAATCAACTTTTCGATCGCGACCTGCGATTGCTGGTGCGACTGACTATTGGGCGCAATCGCGAAGCGCTGGGCGAGACGCAGGCGTCGCGTCAGTGGGACGACTGGTTCCTGCGCGAGCCGCCCCCGCCCGAGGAGCCCGGCGAAAACCCACCCGACGGCGCGCCGTAGAGTGAATGCCGCCGTTGGCAGTGCAGTGATCTTGCCCCAGAGCGGTGTGCCGCGAACGATTGTGATGTGAGACACATCGGTGTTGCTGTCAGGTTTTCGCGGATCGTCGGTGCAACATGGCCGCGTTTGCGGCTGGCCCGCGGCCTTCCGGTTGACAGCCGGCAAGCGGTTGGTTACGAAATTAAGCTCGGCTCGACGATTGGACGATACCAAGAGAGTCGGCCGGGTTGACGTGCCACACGCCCCCATCGTCTAGTGGCCCAGGACGTCGGATTCTCAGTCCGAAAACCGGGGTTCGACTCCCCGTGGGGGTACTTTGGCCGGCGGGCGATTGCCTGCCGGCCACTTGCTGGCCGGGCGACCGCTCGCCAGACTTCGCTTGCTCGGCAACCGGTGGCCGGGCAACGGCGCGCTAGACTTTGCCCTCTCGGCAGCAGCCTGCCGGCCATATCGTGCGTCTCCAATGTCTCGTCCCGTCTGGGCCGGGGAATTTCGCGTTGGTCTTCGGAGGCGAATGCGGTTCGTTGCCGAGTGTTGTGTTTCTGTAGCGCAGATTGCTACAGAATCAATGCGCACCGGTAACTCCGCCTGGCCAGACTTGGGCGTCGGCTTTTCTACGAGTTAAAGCTCACCCGGATTCTTGAGCACCCATGCTCGCATCGTCGGCAGAGTTTCGTTCGACACCACACTATTCCTCAATCCCGTCATTCATATCGTGGCGTTCATGTTGGACGGATGATCCGTTGGCGTCAGCTTTGCAACTGCGTGTTGGCGATCGGCGGAGTCATTGCCTGGACAAGGGTTTGTGTGAAGCCAGCACGGTCGGCTGTGGCAATCGAACCGATGTAGCCGTCTGGCCGGATCAACATCAGCGTTGGGTTTAGCAGACCGTAGATGCGTTGGAACGTGCCTGTGATGTCGGCGAGCACCACGTCGGCGTCGGCGTTGACGCCTGCATCGACGGCGACTCGCGTCAACGACGCCCCGGATGTGGGCCACGGCAACGTCTTTAGATCCGCAGCAGCGTCCGGTCCCCAGGCAATCGCGGTAAATTGCGGGCCCTGCATCACCTCGAACAGACGCAGGGAACCGCCGGCTGCATTGAGCAGTTTCGCATCCGGTGCGCGGTCACCGATTTGCAGAGTTGCGGTGCCTTCAGTATTCGCGGGTGCCAGCGGGCCGCCGCTATACCGCAAGTTGAGTTGGCGCTCATCCTTGCCGCGCTTGATGCTCGCGGGATCAAGTTTCGAGATGCCTTCATATTTTTTCGTGGAAAGCTTCAGCACAGCAGCCGCGACCGGCAGCCGCTCAGCCTCGTAGGTGTCCAGCAGCATGTCTGGCGCTCCAGCCAGAACCTGTCCCAGTTTCCAGCCGAGGTTGTATGCGTCCTGCAAACCGGTGTTGAGTCCTTGCGCGCCGGTTGGTGGGTGCACGTGAGCCGCATCTCCTGCCAGCAGCGCCCGCCCCACGCGATATCGTTCGGCCAATCGAATGTTGGGGCGATAAACTGACTTCCAAGTGATCTCCGACAAGCGGATGCGCTTATCGCGAGTGCGGTTGTGTATCCGCTCGACGATCCGGTCCTCGTCGAGCGGTGGTTCTTCATCTGGGCGCAAACGAATCATCCATTGAAACTGCTCGGAATTCGGCAGCGGACAGGCTCCTACGAATCGACCGCTACCACCCGGCCACACATGCCAGCGGTCGCGGCTGAGGCCCGAAACCGTGGCGTCAACGATGACGATCCGGTCCTCCTCTTTGGTCGAACCGTGGAAATCGATTCCGAGCGTACGGCGAACGGTACTCGACCCGCCATCTGCGCCGACCAGGTAGCGGGCACGGATCACTTCGGAATCATTTGTGCCCGCAACGGTTGCCACGATCTCATCTGGGCCCTGCTCGAACCCGACTAATTCACGCCCGAATTCGACGTCGCGGCCCAGACGTTGCAACCGAGCATGCAGCGCCCCGTCGGTACGGTGCTGCGGAATCAACCAGGTATTGGAGTAGGGCACATCGATCGTCGGTTCGCGAAGTGGAATCATGCTCCATGGAATGCAAAACGGTCCCAAGTGAATTCCCAGTGGCGGATACGTTGCTCCTGCCGCCAGAATGTCGTCGAGGGCGCCAAGGTCGTAGAACACCTCCAAGCTGCGAGGCTGGATGCCCTTGGCCCGTGAGCCGTCGAAGGCGTGGGCGGCTTTGTCAATGATTCGCACATTCAGTCCGCGCCGGACCAGATCGATCGCCAGTGCGGTGCCGGTCGGGCCACCGCCAACAACGAGGACATCAAGCAGATCCGTGCTCATCGGTGCGCCTGCTGTTTGGCCCGCTGGGCGAACGCGCTGATTTTCGCGGCCACTACGGCGGCACGCTCAAAGGGCACCATATGCCCACATTCTTCGATGACATACGATTCGTCGGGGTCGAGCAGGCTCCGGACTTCCTCGAACCGAGTGATCGGCGTTACGGAATCCTCAGCGCCCCACAACAACATCGACGGCACCGACAAACTGCCTGTGTGCTCGTACAGATTCTGTCGGGCAGTCAGAGGGAAGTCCGCGATTGTGGAGATTAGCGCATACATCGACCCCTCGAACTCGTAGCATGCCAGGACCATCGCCGACAGCGCCGCGGACTGCTCCGCGTCACGTACATTTTGAGACAGATGCTTTTTCAAGAGCCTTCTGCCCAAGTATTTACCCAGTAGCGCGCCAAGCCATTCATGCCGCAGCAGTCGACTAATCCCGGGTGGTTTCTGCTCCAGTCCGGCCGGCCCGATCACGGTCAGCGTCGACGTCTGCTCAACGTGTTTTTCGACAAATGCCATCGCAACGAGCGCACCCATCGAGGCTCCCATGACGTGCCAGGGGCCGACGAGCCGCAGCTCAGTCGTCAGATCCGACAATTGACGGACGAAGAGTGCCTCGTCGTAAACCGCGCGCACCCGGTCGGAGTAGCCGCGCCCGTAGCCGCTGACGGCCAGCGTGCGGAACCCTTGGCGATGTAACTCGTCGGCAAGTTGGTCCCAGTAGAAGAGAGGAATCGTCAGCCCGCCAACAAGCAAGACCAGCTCGCCAGTCTCGGGACCAGATAGTTCGTAGTGGGTGACACCGTCAGAGCATTGCGCGAAGCTGCCGCGCAGCTCCGTGCGAGTTGACGCGCCCAATTTACGTCGCTCGCCGCGGGCTATGAAGTACCTCATGGCTTTGCCTGGTGTTGTGTACTCTGCACGGTGGATAGGTCTGAGACGAGGAAGTCACGGATGGCATTCGCGACCCACTCGGGTGCCTCTTCCGGCAGCAGATGGCCTCCGCGGGCATAGGACAGTTCCCGACTGGCGGGTAGGTCGCGGGCGAAATGCTGACCATCGATTGTATCACTGCGCAGAATCAGCGTCGGGGCGGCGATCTGCGGGATCTCGCCAGTGCGATCGACTTGATTGGTGTTGGCAAAGTCGATGAACGCTGCCTGGTTTCCTGGCCGCATCATCATCGCGTGCACCCGATCGACCATGTTCTCGTCGACGATCGTAGAGCCAGTCCCCACGGCAGACCGCAGGCTGCGTTCAATGGCGGACCGGGTCGTCAACCTCCGCAATAGCATCCGCGTCAGCGGATTCCGCGCCAGTCGTAAGCCGAGTGGCAGCGATTTGTCCGGGTAGCCTGTCGAATTGATCAGCACCAGACGTTGCACGCGCTGCGGGTCGTCGAGCGCGAGATTCCACGCGATGTTTCCACCCAGCGAGTTGCCCACTACCGCAGCGACCTGCACGCCAAGGGCATCCAGAAACGCCGCCACTGTTTCTGCGAACGTCTGAATTCGGTAGTCACGGTCAGGCCGCGGACCGGTCAGCCCGAAACCGGGAATATCGGGGCGAATCACATCGAACGACGACGACAAGAGTGCCGTTACGCGGTCGAAACTGTGCAGCGACGAGCCGCTGCCATGTAGGAGTAGGACCGCCGGTCCGGCACCGGCCCGTTTGTAATGGACGTTCAGGCCCTCGACGGTCGTGAAGCGCGAATCTGGATCAATGTAATCGTCCGCTACTCGTCGCGTTTTCATAACGGCAACAGTGTTGCCGAAATAATCACTAAGGTCAAGTGGCGTCACTCATACCGGCCAGTCCAGCCACAATCAGGTCAAGCCCGAAGCGGAATTCCTCTTCCAGGGTCTCTTGGGTTAACACGTCGGCGACTCTCAGGGTGGCCGGGAACCGGGCAGGATCAAGCTGGTGATAAAGGGCGCGAATGCGCGCGGAGTCCGCGTCGGCCGCTGCGTTGTGAAGTTGAACTTGGACGGCGAACCCGAGCACGAAATGGGCAATGGTTGCATAGGCGCGGGCGGCAGCTTCTCGGGAGAAGCCGTTGTCGAGCAGAAGTGCAAGTATCTGCTCTCGGAAGATCATTGCGTTGGGGCCGGTTGGAACTTGCTCGATGAGCAATGGAGCGACGCGCCGATGGCGCCTTAGCGTGTCGAAGGCTGCCTGGGCTGCTGTCAGGCAGGCCCGCTGCCAGTCGTCGCCCTGGAACAACTCAGGGGCGACTTCGATTTCGCCGAACACACGGTCGACGACATGGGCGATCAGTTCGGCGCGATTGGCTACTGCCCTATAAAGCGTGGCCGTGCCGGTGCCCAGCCTTTGAGCAAGCGTGCGCATCGACAGCGCCTCGGCTCCCTCCTCGTCGACGACACGAAGCGCCATGTCCACGATCCGATCGAACGGAACGCGTGGTCGGCCGGGTGATGGGCGTTGTCGACTGTTGCGTTGCACGCCGGAGGCTTTGCCAGCGTGTTTACTCATCTTGGAAAGAGCGGACCGACGAGACATTCCATCACCATATCCGATCCGTTGCATGCACGCCATTTCCACCCATGACTCAGGTTGGCGAGCAGTGGCGGTGCCACCCACACTACCACAGAGTTCCTAGTTCGGATCGCCTCAGGTAGGTGCGGCCAGGCGTGGAAAGTACCGGATGGGCTGACGCCCGTTGGGCGCACGTTCTCTTGAGCAAGGCCGGGAGTGCTGCCCCGGGGCACGAGCTTTTACGTCCAATGGGTCGCGCGCCGTAAGTGCGTTGATAAGTGCCCCGCCCGGTTTGGACTTTTCCAGGCTTCGGCGGGGAGGGGATAGGGGTAGGGTTCCGATTTGTCCTAACTCCTCATATCGGAAGAGCGGCTTCGCCCTGGAACGTCGGCGGAGCCACAGGTTCCTCGTCCCGTCTCGGATCGGGGCGTTTTGCGTTGGCAGCCAGTGCCGCGTGTGGCACGCTACTGGCTATACATAACCTCCTGAATGGTGACGTCCTGAACGTCGTGAAGGTTCGAATTCGGCAGTCCCTGCCTGCTAGGAAATTTCTAGTTTCTTCCAAGCCTGCCAGGAAAAGAAGAAGGCCAAGGAGAGTTCAGCAAACGAACAGCCGAAGGGACACATCGGTCAAATCGACGCGGAGCGGTGCCGCGGGCACGCGGACCAAATGGTCCGCAGAGCGGCCAAAGAGACGCTTGACGGATTGCTCGACGCGAATGCAGACCGCATGTGCCAGTCGAAGCGCTACCAGCGGATGCCGAACGGCGCCGATCCGCAGGCTGGTCAGCTACGCCCGCAAGCTGCATTCTCACACCGGCGACGTGACGGTCGGGGTTCCGCGGCTACTGGGGAAACTCGTCTGCGTGGCTACGGCGGACTGGCCACTGCTTGTTACCCCGAAACGAACCCTGTTCAAATAGCAATCACGCCTGCCTAATCCGCAACTTCTTGAAAACGTCTTCTAGCTGATCGAGCGCAACTGGTTTGGTGAGAATCTCATCGAGTGATTCCCGACCCTCCATTTGACCGATGTCGCCTTCGCGGTGACCGGTTAACGCACAGAGGAATGGGGTATCTTCACCATGCCGTTCGCGAAGTCGGCGGGCAATTTCAATTCCGCTGATTTCAGGCAATTCAATATCTAGAAAGACGATGTCTGGCTGGAAAGTGGTAACTGCATCGACTACGGAATTACCCTCATGGGCGAACTTGATCTCAGCGTTGCAGAGTGAATTCAGCATTCGGCCGGTCATCTTTGCCGTTCCAACGCTATCGTCGACGATCAACACGCGTTGCACGTCACGCACTGACGCTTCATTCCCCTTCGTGGCCCGCTCATCGCTCGCGGCAGCGTTGTCTCCGGACGAGCGTTCACCATCTGCACGACGGCCCATTTTCACGATGAAGCATGAGCCTTGATTCAACTTGGTATCCACTTCAATCGACCCGCCATGCCCAGTGACGATTCGATGAACGATAGCAAGTCCCAGCCCAGTGCTCTTTTCGCCGCCCGCGGTCGTGACTGCACCCGTCGCGAAAGGCGAGAAAAGAGCATCCAACTCGTCTTCTGGGATTCCAGGACCATGATCGCGCACGCGAATCTCGAACTCATGGTCCGAATAGGCAAGCGTCACTTCGACTTCTGATCCAGTGGGAGCGTATTTGACCGCGTTTCCAATTAAGTTGTTGAGCACCTGTTCGAACTTGTGCAAATCGATCTGAGCATCACAATTCTGGGCGGGGCACTCGTAGCGAATGGTGACAAGTTTCTCGGCCGCCAGGAGCGAATTGCGTCGGACGCTCGATTCGACCAGCGAATTGACATCTGCGTGGGTAAACTTGACGTCGAAATGGCCGGCGTCGATGGCGGAGATGTCGAGTAAGTCATTGACAATCGACAGCATCAGCCGGCCCTGCTGCGCAATGCTTTCAAGCATTTCACGTTGAGCAGGACTGAGCGACCCCGCACTTTCGCGTAGCAGAAAGTCGCTCTGCAACTCGATGAGCGCAAGCGGGTTCCGTAAATCGTGAGCGACGATACCAAGGGCAAGGTTTTTCTCGTCGTTCAGTCTGCGCAGGACAGCTCGCTGTTTCTGCACTTGACGTTGGGTCGTGAGCAACTCGTTCGTGATGCGCGTTAGTTCTTCAAACTCCCGCTCTCCCGGACCAACGGTCGGTTGACATTCCTCCGTTTTCGCCTTCACCGGATCAGTCATTGGTGCTAACAAGTTTTTTCGCGACGAGTAGAGCATCCTCTGCGTTCAGGGCCATGGCATCGGCTCCGACAGATTGGACGAGCGTCGGTTCGATTAGGAATGGTCGTCCTCCGACCATGATTTTGACGTGCGCGAACTGCGGATCTTGCCGGATCAACTCGATGGTTTGCTGCAACGGCCCCAAATGGAACCCCATTGTAGCAGAAAGAGCTAGAATCTGAGCCCGCTCCTGGGCCACCACGTCAAGAATTGCGGAAATCGGCGTGTTCGCTCCAAGGTACATGGTGTTCCAGCCATCAAGTTCCAGCAGGTCCGCCACCATTCGAAGTCCGATTTCGTGAAGATCGCCGGCCACGCACGTCGCCACCACCGGTCCGCTAGAAGCTTTGCCGGCAAAGACGTCAGGGTACAGACGAGACATCACCCACTGCGTGACCGCCGTGCAGTAGTGCTCTTGCGCAACCGTGAGTTCCCCTCGGTGCCACAGTCGACCAATTTCATACTGCACCGGCTGAAGAACACGAATGTAGATATCTTTGAGGGGAATACCGTCATCGAGGGCGCCTAAAATTGCATTCGCGGCATCGGTGCGATTGCCTCGAAGCAACAAGTCCAAGAAATGTTTTGCAATTGCGTCCGTAGCGGTCCCTTCTTTTAGATGGGTTGTTACCGGTAGAGGTTCCCGTTGGAGAGTCGTTAAGACGGGGTCGAAATACTCTGAGAGAAGCTCTTGCTGCGCTGGAAAGGCGAGGAGTAGCGTTCGTTTGGCCAGCCTCATGTATTGAGCAAGCTCGGCAACGGGGACGCCGTGGGTTGCCAGTAGTTGTTGGGTCCACTCAGCGTAATCAAGAAATAGGCTGGCGCGTTGGGTCTGCAACGACGCCGCCAAATACCGCAAATGAAACACGGCGTCCTCGAGGCATTTTCGCTTTTCCGCGTCGCCAGAGTGAGTAGCTGATTGAGGTCGCTGCTGAAAGTGCTGATCAACAATCTGCTGAGCGAGTTCGTTAGCCCGAGCCTCAATTGATCGGGCGAGTTCTTTTTCGACACTCATGAACAAATATGGTCGAAGCAAGTAATTCGATTCTTGCCAGGCACGAGCTTCAGTCCCGCCGGAATTCCAACATGAGATTCTTTGTATCGGTGACTGCGATGCCACGTTTCAAAGTCATCCTTGCTTCTCCAAAAAGTCATTAGCCAAACCGCTGCTGGTTCGTCGACGGGGCTGATCACCTCCATGCGAATGAACCCCGGAGCGCTCTCGACCTGGTGCGGACGGTTGCGGAACGCTTCGCGCACTTCTTCGACCTTATCGTTGGCAATGACGAACTGGCTGACGACGACGTACATTTGGCAGTTCCAAGTCTCGAATACTAGTGAGGCTGTATTCTAGCACTGCGTAGCTCGTTGCATCCAACGAAAACAATCGATTGTCGCTCTTCGTTGGTGTAACGTTGCTTCTGTAGACAGCGCGCAAGGTATTCGCATGTGGGGCTTGGCTCCGCTACGACTCGCCACGTGAGCCTTTGCCGGTTGCTTCTGCCGCGCCACTGAAGCACACCAACATGGCAACGGTTCCGTCGAAAGTCGCCGCATGGGCAACACTTGGAAGCGTGGCCCGGCGAGACCGAATGCCGATAAACAAACGGATCGGCCAAGAAAAATACAGTCCGAAGAAATTGCTGCGGCGCGGCGGCGGCACGCCCCTGGGCCGGAATCGGCCCGACGCGGAGGCTTCGTGAAAGCGCGGTCGATCCCGCAATTGCACCGACAATGCCATGAATTCATTCGGACACCAGGTCGAGAAACAACGGCCCCGGCCCGACAACTTCTCAAGGCCATGGCCCCCGAAGCGGGCTACTTGCCGAGCGAATTCGAGTTATACTGTTGGGATAGGCGCCGATGCCAATTTCCGGCTCCCCCGCCGGCGCCGGTAATGGCCGAGTTACCTCCCGCCCGACTTTCCCGCCGATGCACTCTATCTCGACTAGGATGCCGCAGTTACGTCGATTGGCATGGGCCGCAACCGGTCTGTGCATGGTGGCAGTCTCCGCGAGCGGTTGCGGTATGAAGGCCGGGGACGACGCAGCCCCGCCGATCCCAAACGTCAAAGTGGCGTCGGTCACGTTTGCCGAAATCGCGATGCAAGTGCCTGTCGTCGGCACGGTCACCCCGTCGGAAACCAGCGACGTTGCCGCGCCGATCGCCGGCCTGGTCGTCGAATATCCGGTCGGCGAAGGTGAGTTCATTCGTCAGGGCGAGGCGCTGGCCCGGCTCGACACGACGGCGCTTGCGATCCAAATCGAAAAGGCCAAGGCCCTGCTCTCGCAGCAGGAACAGCTCTACCGCGAATTGGAAAAAGGCTATCGGCCCGAGGAAGTGGCCGGGGCGCGAGCGCGGATGTTGTCGGCGGCGGCGGATCACCAACGCGCGCTGGCCCGGCACAAGCGGTTGGAAGAGATTCGTTCGCGCTCGGTGCCCGCGTTGACGGCCGAGCAGTTCGAAGAGGCGCGTTTCGAATTGGAGCGCACGCGCCAGTCACATGCGGCCGCGCGATCGGACTTTGAGATGATGTCGGCCGGCTATCCGACTGAACAGGTTGCGGCCGCGAAGGCCTCGATGCAGGCGCAAATGCAGGAAGTTCGCCGCCTGGAAGATGAATTGAAAAAGCACGTCGTCACCGCGCCGTTCGACGGCTTCGTCGTCGCCGAACATACCGACGTCGGCGAATGGGTCGACCTCGGGGGCGGCGTTGCTACGCTGGTTCGGCTCGACGAAGTCGAGGTGCGGGTCAACGTCAACGAGTCGCAGGTCGATCAGATCCGGGTCGGGCAGGACGTCGACGTGCGCGTGGACGCGCTCGGCAGAAACACGGTCAAAGGACGCGTGCAGTTCATCGTGCCCAAGACCGAGTGGCAGCAGGGTAGCCGCAGTTTTCCGGTCGTGGTGCGGATGAAGAATCAGATCACCAACGGCGTGCCCCGCCTGAAGGAAGGCATGGTGGCGCGGATCACGTTTCGTGGCCCGCCGCGACGCGGCCTTTTGGCGCACAAGGACGCCATCGTTCGGTCCGCGGGACTGTCGACGGTTTTCGTCGTTGAAGACGACAACACGGTGCGCGCCGTCGATGTTCAAGAGGGACTTAGCGAAGGCGAGTTCATCGAAGTGGCCGGCGACTTGCAGCAGGGCGACCTGCTGGTAACCGACGGCGTCGAACGACTGCAGCCGTACGAGCAGGTCAGCATCTTGAATCGACCCACGTCGGACGGCCAGACTGGGCCCGCGGCCCAAACGGCTGGCGCGCCCGAAGATGCCGAGCCGGTTACTACCGGCGGAGACTAGCGGCAGCATAGAGCCGATCCATCGATTTCACACAGCCAACGTGATCGACACCCCCGAAAACTTCATCGACGAGCCTGAACCCCGACATCGTGATTACTACTGCCGCGCCTCGCGCTCCACGAACAGTGGCCGCGCCGGCACGGCCCATCTGAAGTAGCGGCACCCATGCGTATTTCCGACTTTGCCATCGCGAACCCGGTGAAAGTTGTCGTCGGGGTTATTCTGGTCGGAATGTTCGGGCTGATTTCTTTGTTCGGCGTGCCGGTGCAAATGACGCCGGAGGTCACCCGACCTGTAATCCGCGTGCGTACCGAGTGGCCGGGCGCCGGCCCCCAGGAAATCGAGAACGACATCGTCTCGAAGCAGGAGGAGCAGCTTCAAGATATCGAGGGGATGATCGACTTTCGCAGCACTTGTTACGACGGGGGCGGCGATATCGAGATGGAGTTCCGAGTCGGCACGAACATCAACTCGACGCTGCTGAAGGTCGCCAACAGTCTGGATCAAGTCGAGAACTATCCGCCCGACGCCGACGAGCCGACGATCTATACGTCGAGTTCGACGAGCAACTCGATTGCGTACCTAAGATTGATGGCGATGCCGCCGAGCCGGCAGCAACTCGAGGCATTCCGCGATGCCCAT
Organism: uncultured Planctomycetaceae bacterium; assembly: GCA_937952415.1. Classification (GTDB taxonomy): domain Bacteria; phylum Planctomycetota; class Planctomycetia; order Pirellulales; family PALSA-1355; genus CALFYT01. The sequence continues at coordinate 55,333 of CALFYT010000110.1, forward strand.
CCGGAAGTCGCCGAGCCGATCAGCAAGTTATTGGCGCGCGACACGATCGAAACCGTCCATGTCTACGGCTTGGCCCGCCGCTACCCGGTGCTCAACGAGCTGATCAAGAACGATCCGAAAGTGCTCACGATGCGCCAATTCGCCGAGGACGTGGTCGCGGCCCGCGTGGCCAATGTTTCCGGCGTTTCCGAAGCCGAAATCTATGGCGGAAGCCAGCCGGAGCTGCGGGTCGTTATCGATCCCGCGCGGCTGGCAGCACACCAGATCACGATCGAAGATCTTCGCGCTGCGTTGGTTGCGCAGAACGCGGACGTATCGGGTGGCGACCTGTGGGAGGGCAAGCGTCGCTACATGATCCGCACGCTGGGTCAATTCTATACGCCCCAGGACGTCGAAAACGTGATCGTGGCCTACCGCGACGGTGCTCCGGTCTATGTCAAGGACCTTGCGTCGGTGCAGTTGACCAGCTCGAAAACACAGGGCGCCGGTCATCAGCGAGGTGTCGAGTCGTTGACGCTCGCCGTGCGCCGCACCGAAGGCACGAACGTCCTGGAGGTAATGAACGGCGTGATGGCCGTCGTCGACGAGTTGAACGAGTCGATCCTGCCAGCGATGCGACTAAAGCTGATTCCCGGCTACGACGAGACGGTGTACATCCGCAGCGCGACGCGTCTGGTGCGCAACAACATCTTTATCGGCGGCGCGTTGGCGATTTGCGTGCTGTTGCTGTTTCTGCGCAGCGGCCGGTCCACGCTGGTCGTCGCGTTGGCAATTCCGATCAGTTGCCTGGGCACGTTTTTGGTCATTCGCCTGCTGGGACGTTCAATCAACGTGATCAGTCTGGCCGGTATGTCGTTTGCCATCGGCATGGTGGTCGACGCAGCGATCGTCGTCATCGAAAACATCTACAGCCACTATCAACAGGGCGAAAAGCCGTTCGTGGCGGCCAGTCGTGGCACCAGTGAAGTTTGGGGTGCGATCCTGGCCAGCACCTTAACGACCCTGGCGGTCTTTCTGCCGGTGATCTTCATCCAGGAAGAGGCGGGCCAGTTGTTTCGCGACATCGCGATCGCGATCAGCGCCGGGGTGTCGATCAGCCTGATTGTGTCGCTGACCGTGATCCCCACCGGAGCGGCCCGATTGCTTCGCGAGCGAGAACATCATCACGAGCTGGAACCACACGACGGGTGGCTCAGCCGTGTGGCGCGCTCTTGGAACGACTGGATTGTGACCGTAACCGAGCGGCTGCAGGATGGTGATGTGAGCCGGCCAGCGATGGCCGTTGTCGTCGTGCTGTTCTGCTTGGGCGCGCTGTGCCTGGTGCCGGTGCGTTGGGTCGCCATCGAATCGTGGCCGCATCGCATCATGCAGCCGAATTTGCTCTGGCTGGCCGCCGTCGGGATTGCAATTGTGTTGTTCGTGCCGATGGCGTTTCGCGCGAAGCGGCTGGCGATTGTCTTGACGATGATCATGTTGTCGATGGGGCTCAGCTATCGATTGATGTTGCCGGCCGACTATCTACCGGAAGGAAACAAGAATCTGATCAACGGCCGGTTGAACATGCCCGCCGGGTACAACATCGACCAGATGATGGCCATTGGTTCGATGATCGAAGAGCGGTTGCAGCCCTACTGGGAGGCCGAGGAGGGCAGCCCGGAAGAGGCCGCGCTGGATGGGCCGCGGATCGCCGACTTTTTCTTCGTGGCCTATCGCGGCGGAACGTTTATGGGTGCGCGCGCCGCCGAACCGGAACGCGCGCACGAGTTGATTCCCGTCTTGCGACGCGCAACCAGCGGCATTCCTGGGGTGACGGCGTTCATTAGCCAGTCGGGCCTGTTCGAGCGGCGCAGCTCCGGCGGACGCAACATCGAAATCGAGGTCAGCGGACCAGAGCTCGAGAAGCTGGTTGGCATTGCCCGGCGCATCACCGGCGAGGTCCGCCGGATGTACAGTCCGGAAGAAACCGAAAGCAGCGTCGAGACATCGCCCAAGCTCGACATGCAAAGCCCCGAGCTTCATATCCGCCGCAATGCCGAGAAGGCCGCCGAAAGCGGCGTTAGCAACGTGGAGCTTGGCTACGCGATCGATGCACTGGTCGACGGTGCGTACGCGGGCCGCTACTGGCATCAGGGCAAGGAAATCGACTTAAAGATCTACGGCGCCGACCAGTTCAGCAGCCGGACGCAGGACATCGCCGCGCTGCCGATCGGTACGCCCAGTGGCGAATTGATCAGCATCAGCGACGTGGCCGACGTGGCTTTGTCTTCCGGGCCCGAGCAAGTCCAGCGCATCGACCGCGAACGAGCGTTCATTGTCCGCGTGCAACCTGGTCCGGGTATCGCCCTGGAAGAGGCCATGCAGCGCATCGACCGCGAAGTCCTACAGCCAATTCGCGATTCCGGCGATCTGCAGGGCATCTACCATCTGAACCTTGCCGGAACGGCCGACAGCCTGCGGCAGATGCGTACCGCCCTGTCCGGGAGCATGATCCTAGCTTTGGTGATCACGTTCCTGCTCATCGCGGCGCTGTACGAGTCGTTTTTGTATCCCCTGGTCATCATGATCAGCGTGCCGATGGCCGCTGTCGGCGGATTCGCCGCGCTGCGATTGCAATACCTGTACAGCGGGCAGCGGCTCGATACGCTGACGATGCTCGGCTTCATCATTCTGATCGGGACGGTTGTCAACAACGCCATTCTGATCGTCAACCAGGCGCTCAACTACATTCGCCACGAGGGCCGCCATCATCGTGAAGCCGTGACCGAAAGCGTTCGCGGGCGAATTCGTCCAATCTTCATGAGCACGATGACGACCGTGTTAGGAATGTTGCCGCTAGTTTGCCTGCCGGGCGCCGGCAGCGAACTGTATCGCGGATTGGGCAGCGTGGTCGTCGGTGGTTTGCTCGTCTCGACGATTTTCACGCTGTTCTTAGTGCCAATTCTCTTCACGCTCACGTTCGAGCTGCGGCAACACGTGGTCAGCGAAGGCTGGCTGAGCCGCCTGCGTCCGGCCCCCGCGCCCCAAGTGGCAACCGCCGGCGCGCCGCTAACCGTGCCCGCGTCGGCCAAACTAGGGCCGGCTCCCAAGCCCTTCGACGGGCCACCGGCACACGGCCCCGACAAGTAGCGGGTTGCGCTCACCGTCTGTCCGCGGGCGGGATGCGCGTCTTCAATCGGCACGATTGACCGGGTCGGGCTACCCATTGCCTTTCATCGTGGGCAAAACTGCGCGCAACGTGCGTCGCCTGGTCATCTGTTGTACAACGTACTCGCCCCCGTTGCGCGCACCAATTGTTCGAAGGAGGAACGCCCGATGACGACCTCGCCGCATAATCAGTCGATGCTCCCTGCCGGATCGTTCCGAGATCGAACAATCGTCGTCACCGGCGGCGGCACAGGTTTAGGGCGCTCGATGGGGCAGTATTTCGTCGAATTGGGCGCGAACCTGGCCATCTGCGGGCGGCGCCGCGACGTGATCGAGCAGACCGCGCGCGAGATTGCCGAGTCGTCCGGCGGTCAGGTGTTCGCGCTGCCCTGCGATGTACGCCAGCCAGAACAGGTCGAGGCGTTTCTCGACGCGGTGACCGAGCGCTTCGGAACGATTCACAGCCTGGTCAACAACGCGGCAGGCAATTTTGTTTGCCCCACGGAGCGGCTCAGCTACAACGCCATCAACACCGTCGTCGATATCGTGCTCAAGGGCACGTACAACTTTACGCTCGCCGCCGGCAAACGCTGGATCGAACAGCGTACCGCGGCTTCCGTTCTCAACATCAGCACGACTTACGCCTGGACCGGTTCCGGCTACGTGGTTCCTTCGGCGGTGGCGAAAGCCGGTGCGCTCATGCTCGTGCGATCGCTCGCATCGGAGTGGGGGAAGTACGGTATCCGAATCAACGCGATCGCGCCCGGCGCATTTCCGACGGAAGGGGCCTGGTCGCGGCTCCGCCCGGAGCAGTTGGGCGACGAGAACGACATGCGGCGCGAGAAAATACCGCTGCAGCGCTACGGCGAACATCAGGAGCTATCAAATCTGGCCGCGTACTTGATTTCGGACTTCGCCTCGTACGTTACCGGCACGTGTGTGACGATTGACGGAGGCTCCTGGCTCCGCGGCGCCGGCCAATTCAACGATCTGGAGCACGTCTCGTCGGACCAGTGGGACACGCTGCAGGCCGCGATCAAGGCACGCAAGAAGTGAGCGGTCGTCGCGCGATCGCCAGCAGGCAAAGCCTGTTTTCGATCATCGCGGCGGCAGGGCACGTTTCGCCGCGACGGCGACTTCGGTTATGATCATGCAGCCCGGCATGTCCAATGCCGATGGGCAACCATCTGCATCGCGCAATCTGACCCAGCTATGAAGAACCAACCGTCGATCTGCATCATTGGCGCCGGCATCAGCGGCCTGACCATGATGAAGGCGCTGCGCGATCGCGGCATTGCGTACACGACGTACGAAAAGAGTGACCAGCTCGGCGGCAACTGGGTCTTTCGCAACAGCAACGGCATGTCGAGCGCGTATCGCTCGCTGCACATCGATTCGTCGCGCTATTCGATCGCATTCGACGACTTTCCGTTCCCCGACGAGTTTCCCGACTTCCCGCACCACACCCAGATTCTGGCCTACTTCAAAGCCTATGCCGAGCATTTCGGTCTCGCGGACGGCATCCAGTTCAACACGGGTGTCGAACGGGCCGAACGGACGGCTGACGGCACTTGGCGAATCACATTGGACAACGGGCAGCAGCACACATTCGACTTGCTGGTCGTCGGCAACGGTCATCATTGGGACGCCCGGTGGCCGGAACCGCCGTTTTCGGGCGAGTTCGACGGCGTTCAGATGCACTCGCACGAGTACATTGACGCGTTCACTCCACACGACCTGCACGGCAAGCGCGTGCTGGTGGTTGGAGTGGGCAATAGCGCGATGGACATTTCCTGCGAGTTGAGCCATCGCGGCGTGGCCGCGCGCCTGATGGTTTCCACACGACGCGGCGCGGTCGTCATTCCGAAGTACCTGTTCGGCCGGCCGCTCGACGCGATCATTCGCACCCGGCCCTGGCTGCCGCTCTTGCCGCAACGGATGTTCGGGGCTTTCTTGATTCGTTTGGCCGTGGGTCGCATGGATTCGTACGGTCTGCCGCAGCCGCATCATCGCATCTGGCAGACCCATCCGACGGTTTCCAGCGAGTTTCTGATTCGGGCCGGCAGCGGCGATATCACCGTCAAGCCGAACATCGAACGCTTGCTGGGTGACCGCGTGCGATTCGTCGACGGCAGCGAGGAACCGTTCGACGCGATCATCTATGCCACGGGCTATCGCATCACGTTTCCCTTCTTTGATCCAGACTTCCTGTCGGTCGACGACAACGACTTTCCGCTGTTCAAGCGGGCGCTCAAGCCGGGGATCGACAATTTGGTCTTCGTCGGTTTCGCGCAGGCCGTGCCGAGCATCATCAAGTTCGTCGAGATTCAAACCCGTTGGCTGGCCGCCTTCATCGCCGGCGACTACCAACTACCGCCGGTCGACGAGATGGAGCGGATCATGGCTCGCGATCAACGCAACGCAAACGCCCATTTCGTCTCGAGCAAGCGGCACACGATGCAAGTGGACACGGCGATCTACGAGCGCGATTTGCGCAAGGAATGGAAGCGCGGCGCGCGGCGAGCCGCCCGCCACAGACGGGGCGATGGTTCGGTGGAGCAGGTCGCGGCACAAGCCTCCGCAGGGGGCCGCGCACCATGAACGTCATTGTCACCGGCGCCGCAAGCGGAATCGGATGCCGGTTGGCCACGCTTTTGGTTCGCGCCGGTCATAGCCTGATCGCCACCGACATCGACTTTGCCCGCCTCAAACAGGCTTCCACCGAACTGTATTGGCCAGCCGACTCGGTGCTGATTGCACAGCAGGACGTCGCTAGCCCGCGGGCGTGGGCCGAGCTGATGGCCGTGGCCGAAAAGCGATTCGGCCGACTCGACGCCGTGGTCAACGTAGCTGGGGTGTTGCGCGTCGAGGCGGTGCAGGCATTGCGCCCGGAGAGCATCGCGCTACAGATCGATGTCAACGTGAAAGGCGTGATGCTTGGGACGCAGGCGGCGGCCGGATTGATGGTGCGGCAGCAGCACGGCCACATTGTCAACATTGCGTCGCTGGCCGCACTGGCGCCGATCCCGGGCATTGCCGTCTATTCGGGCAGCAAGTTCGCGGTGCGCGGGTTTTCGCTGGCGGCGGCGCAGGAGCTTGAACCGCACGGCGTGGTGGTGTCGGTGGTCTGCCCCGACGCGGTCGACACGCCGATGGTCGACTATCAATTGGATCAGCCTGGCGCGGCGCTGACGTTTTCGGGTCCGCGCGTGCTGACAACCGACGAAGTCGCCAGTGCCATCGTGCAGTTGTTGGCGAGGCCGCGACGCGAGTTGGTCATCCCTTGGCGGCGAGGGCTGTTGGCCCGCGTGAGCAATTTGTTGCCCCGTGCGTTGAACCGCCGGTTGATCAAGCGGCTGGCGTCCAAAGGGCGCGACCGCCAGGAATTGCTTCGCGGCCAGCGCGGCGCCTAGCGTCACGCGGCGAAATCGGACAGAATTCGTCTGCGGCGCAGCGCGCTTGCGCCCACCAACTGTTGACCGCTCGGAGGAACACGATGATTGCACAAACGTTGCCGTTCGGCGATGGCACGATCGACGCGCAATTGCCCGACCGAGCACAAATCGTTAAGGGAAGCCAATCCAACACGCGCATCGAGCCGCTGGCCGATCCTGCCTCCGCGGTGCGCGAGGCGTTGGCCCAGCCAATGGGCATGCCGCGAATCAAGGAACTGGTCAAGCCGGGCAGCCGCGTGTTGATCGCGTTCGACGATCCGACCGTGCCCTGCTATGGGCCGATTCGCCAACTGGCCGTCGACGCTGTGCTCGAGGAGTTGGCCGCCGCCGGCGTCGACGAGGAACAAGTCACGCTCATGTGCGCCAACGCGCTGCACCGCAAATAGACGCACGAGGAACTGTCGGCCGGCCTGGGCGAGGAGCTGGTTGCCCGATTCGGCGACCGGTTGCAGTGTCACGACGCCGAGGATCCCGAAGCCATCGTCAATTTCGGCACAACGCCCGAGGGGTACGACGTCGAAGTCCATCGGCTGGTGGCCGAGTGCGATCTGACCGTGTACGTCAATGCCGGCTACTACCTGGGCTTTGGCGGCGGCTGGAAAAGCGTGTGCGTCGGACTATCAACTTGGAAGAGCATTCGCTGGACGCACACGCCCGACGGCATGTCGATGTCGCTGCACAAGAACCGCATGCACGCCGTGTTCGACGCGATGGGCAAGCATCTGGAGGCGCGGCTGGGGCGGCGGATCTTCAAGATCGAGACCGTGCTGGCCAACCCGTTTCAAACGGGCCATGTCTTTGCCGGCGGCGTCGACGAAACGCGCCACGCGGCAATCGAAGCGCTCAGCGCCGTGCATCAGCCCCGTCGCGCGGCGGGCAATCCGGCGGACATCGTCATGTACGGCGTGCCGGCCTGGAGTCCGTACGCCACGTTCGCGCACATGAATCCCATCCTAACGCTGATCTCGTCTGGCTTAGGGTATCTCGGCGGCTACATTCAGGCGCTGGGTAATCCGGGCTGCTCGGTGATTTTGGCCACGCCCTGCCCCGACCAGTGGGACATGGAGCATCATCCGGCGTACCGCGAAGTTTGGGACCAGGTACTGTCGGTCAGTCGCGACCCGTACGAAATCAGCGAGCGGTGGATCGACGAGTATGCCACGCGTGCGGACTACATCGATCAATATCGCAACGGCGTCGCGTTCCATCCGGTGCATGCGATCCTGGCAACGCACCCGTTGAAGCGGTTGCAGCACGCGGGCCGGATATTCGTGGCCGGAGCGGTCGATCCGGCCCTGCCCCGCCATCTCGGCTACGAGCCAACCGCCACGGTCGAAGAGGCGTTGGAAGCGTCCGAAGCGATCCACGGCTCCGACGCCCCGATCGTCTGCGTGGATGTGCCGAATCGGTTGTAGACCAGGTCTTGTCCGCTAGGCAAGTCGCTCGCGCGCTCGGATGCAGACACCTGCTCCTACTGCTTCAGAAACTTGAAGCAGACCGGCGCTCCGACCTTGAGCAGTTGGCCTGTCGGCGTCAGCTTGCCTGAATCCTGGTCAACCCGAAAAACCGTGAACGTGCCCGAGCCCTGGTTGCCGGCCAGCAGGAACTGGCCCGTCGGGTCGATGCCAAAGTTGCGGGGCGTCTCGCCTTGGGTCGATTCATTTTCGACGAACGTGAGTTTGCCCGTCGCCGGGTCGATCGAAAACACCGTGATGCTGTCGTGCCCGCGGTTCGAACCGTAGACGAACTTGCCGGACGGATGCACTTGGACTTCGGCCGTGCTGTAGCCCGGCTCGACCTTTTCGCCGTCGGGCAGCGTGGTGATGGTTTGCACTTCGGTCAGTACACCGGCCTCGGGGTCGTACCGGAAGGCCGTGACCGTGCAGGCCATTTCGTTGATCACATACGCATACTTGGCCGACGGATGAAAGGCAAAATGGCGCGGGCCGGAGCCGGGCGCGACCTTCGCCGCCGGCGGATCGTTGGCCGTCAGTTTGGCCTTGGCCGGGTCGAGTCGATAAACCAGCACCTTATCCAGTCCCAAATCGGCCGCCACGGCAAACTTGTTGGCCGGGTCGACGTTGATCGAATGGGCATGCGGGCCGGACTGGCGGGCCTTGTTCACGCTGCTCCCTTCGTGCTGAATGGCCGTTGCCGCCGGAGCAAGCTTGCCATCGGACTCGATCGGCATCGCAGCCACGCTGCCACCGCCGTAATTGGCGACCAATACGGCCTGGCCTGACTTGTCGACAACCAGGTGACACGGTCCGGCCCCTTCGGAAGGTTGCTGGTTGAGCAGCGTCAACTGGCCGCTGTCCGCGTCGATCGCAAACGCGCTGACGCCGCCAGTTCGCTTGCCGTCCAGGTCGCTGATCTCGCTGACGGAGTAAAGGTGCTCGCCATCGGGATGGATTGCCAAGAAGGACGCGTTCTTTACTTCGGCCGCCAGTCGAGGTTGCGAAACCTTGCCGCTGGCCAGGTCCAGCTCGCAGACGTAGATGCCCTTGCTGTCGTCGCCGGTATATGTCCCGATGTAGACGCGGCACTTTTCGGCCGCGGCTGAAATGCGTTGTCCCGCGGTCGACAAGAGAACGATTGCGGCAAGCAGGCAAAACGGGAGCAACATGGTGGTGCGCATCGTGGATTTCCTTGAAGTGGGGTCAATCGGGGTCAATCAATTTGGCGGGTCGTGCGATCCGTAGCACGACGGACGGCGAATCCGGATCTATTCTGCTCCGCGTCACTCGGGGCCCGGCGTGACGTACTTCTTCAGCCAGTCGAAGACCTCCTTGTGCCAGTACGCGCTGTTGGCTGGCTTGAGCACCCAGTGGCTTTCGTCCGAAAAGTTGATCATCCGGCTGGGCACGCCCAACCGCTGCAACGTGGTGAACAGTTGATAGCCTTCGGCGACGGGCACGCGGAAATCGCCGTCGTTGTGAATGATCAGCATGGGCGTCTTGAAGTTTTCAGCGAAGCGATGGGGCGAGTATTTCTCGTACGACTCGCGATTGCCCCAGGGCGGACCGCCATGTTCCCATTCGTCGAACCAGAGCTCGTCGGTCGTGGCATACATGCTGTCAAAATTGTAGACGCCGCAGTGCGTGATGAGCGTCTTGAACTTGTCGGTGTGGCCCTCGAACCAGTTCATCATGTAGCCGCCAAATGACGCGCCGGCCGCGGCCATGCGGTTGCTGTCGACATAGGGCAGTTCTTCCAAGTAGGCGACGCCAGCCATCAGGTCCTCAAAGCATTTGCCGCCCCAATCGCCGCTGATCTCGTCGACGTATTGCTGTCCGAAGCCGGTGCTTCCGCGCGGATTGGGTAGCGCGATCACGTAACCCTGCGCGGCCCAAAGCTCTGGATTCCAGCGATAGCTCCAACCGTCGTCCCATGCGCCTTGCGGGCCACCATGAACGATGTAGACCAGGGGCCACTTCTTGCCGCGGTTCTTGGCGGCGTCGAATCCCGGCGGTTTGAGGATCCACATCTGCATCGGCGTTCCGCCGGCGCCGGCAACGTCAACGCTCTCGGGCCGCGGCAGGTCGAGCTGCGCAAGTAGCTCCCGGTTGGCCTGGCTGAGGTTGCGGACGTTTCGCCCTTCGAGCACGACGGCGTCGGCCGGGTGGGACAGTGCGGCGTGAGTACAGGCCAAGCGCTTTCCATCCGCGCTGATCGTGGGCGACGAGAACGAACCGCCTGAGGCGACCTGGCGGACCTTGCCGTCGCCGAGCGATAACTGAAACACAGCGACATTGCCCTTCTGCTCGGCGTTGTAATAGATGGTTTTGCTGTCGGCTCCCCAGACGAATCCACCGATCGATTGATCGATTTTCTCCGTTACGCTGCGCGGCATTCCACCGGCGGCCGGCATCACCATCAATTGCCAGCGATCGGCCTCGAAGCCGGCTCGCTGCTGCGCGCGGTAGGCGAGCCACTTGCCGTCGGGACTAAAACGCGGGCCGCTGTCGGCCGCTTCGTTGTCCGCTGTCAGGTTGGTTGGCTTGCCACCGTCGATTGGGACGCGCCACAAATCGTAGTTCGTGCTCCAGGCTTCGTCTTCTGCCGGCGGCGCGGCATAGACAACCGCTCCGCTATCCGGTGTGAACGTCAGATCGTCACCCATCGCACCCGTGCCCGACGTGGGATATGCGTCCTGGTGGCCCGGCGTAAGGTCGCGCGGCTCGCCCCCGTCGGCGGGCATCACGAAAATGTGTTCTCGCTTGTCGTCGACCCAAGAATCCCAGTGCCGGTAGAACAGCTTGGTGAACACGCGGGCTTTGACCGGGTTGTCTTTGCTATCTTCCGCACGGCGCTTGTTGGCCGCCTCGCTCTCGGCGAACGGGCGATCGGAATACTCTGGGAAGACAGCCGAGGTGAAGGCAATCCACTTGCCGTCGGGCGACCACGTGCCGTGACTCGCGTCGGTGGAGATCGTCGTGAGCTGTCGGGCCTCGCCACCGTCCAGGTCAATGACCCATAGCTGCCCGCTGCCGGACCGGTCAGACGAGAACAGCACGCGCCGCCCGTCGGGGCTGAATCGCGGATGCGAATCGTGTTTCGGTCCGCCGGTGAGTTGTCGCGGCGGGGCGCCGTCGACCGGCGCGATCCAGATCGTCGACGTCGTGGTATTCTTTTCCCGATCGACTTTCGTCAATACGTAGGCTACGTGTTGACCGTCCGGACTAATTTGCGCGTCAGACACGCGACGCATCGCCAGCAGGTCGTCCATGGTCATCGGCCGGGCGGCACTAGCAGAGCTTGGCATGGCAACAGCAACAGAGACTAGCGTGATTCCTAGTACGAAGACGCATCGCATGGAGGATCCTCAAGGTGTGATTGGCCCGCGATGCCCGTACCGAAAGTGGGCAAGCGGAGGGCGAGGTCATTGTAGTCGTCGCTCGTGCGAGATTGAACCGTGCGGGGATCAGCGATCAAATGCCGGCCAGCGCCGCACGAAACGCGTCCAAGCGTTGTGCCATCGGACCGGGCGACTTGAGCTGATACTCGGCGACCGGATCGACCGACAGCACGATGAATCGCGGCCCGGGCATCGCCACGACCTGGGGCGCTTCGCGGCGCCAGGTTTCCAGATCTTGATAACGCCGGACGCTGGGAATACCGGCGGCGGCGGCCATCGCGGCCAGATCGACGGGAGCATGCGCTGCGGCGGCGGCAGTCTTCTGCCCACCGGTTACTTCGTAGACGCCGTTGTCGAGCACGACGACGGTCAGGTTCATCGCGCCGCTAGCCACGATCGTGACCAGCGAACCCAGGTTCATCAGCATCGCGCCGTCGCCATTGATGACGATGACTTCGCACTTCGGCTTGGCCAGTGCTAGTCCCAGTCCCAGCGGCGGTGCGCCTCCCATCGCCGACGGGATGTAGTGCAGGTCGAGCGCGTGCTGCGAAAGTTTCGGCCATTCGCGGGCAGCGCCCATCGTCGTCAGCACGATCTGTTGGTCGCGCAACGACCGCAGGACTTCCAGAGCGGCCACCAGCGGCATTCGTTCTTTTTCGGTTGTGCTCATGATGGCATTGTCAGTGACTACATGCTGCCTTCAGCAACCAGCGCCACGCCCGGCTTCGCGGCCGTGCGGCACTTTCGGAAGTGTTCGACCACCCTGGGCAGTTCTTCGGGCGAGCGAATCGTCACGTAGTCCAACCCCCAGGCTTTGAGAATCGGTTCGGTGAAGTGGCGAGCGGAGTCGGAAGAATTGGGAACGAGCGCGCTGCGGTAGCCCACGATCGCTTGCAGCGGAAGTCCCAAATCGAACACCACGTTTCGCATCGCGTCGCCCGACTCGAACAGACCCGTGTTTTGGATCACAACCATTGGCCGCATCCCACCCAAGTGCAATCCGGCCGCGGTCGCCCACGCTTCTCCCTCGCGGCAAACACGAACCAACGAGAACTGGCTGGCATTTTCGAACGCCTGTTCCCACTGACCGATCGCCGAGTCGGGCAGCCAAACCACGTGTGTGACGCCCAACTCGACGAGCATCGCGGCTACTTGTTCGCCAGGATATTCCATTGCACTGGACTAGCGGATGTTGATGTGGGCCGGTCTTGCCATTCGTGGCTGATTGCGCGGCGCATGCCGTGCCGCGGTTTACTCCGTTGGCCGTGCAATACGTCCCGACGGACGCACGCCGCTACCGGTGCGATCCGTCAGCGTGTCTCCCAACTCGGCCCGGGCCCGTTCAGCAATGGCGAGCAATCGTTCGACGTCCTGGGGCCGCTCGGCGGCGATATCGGTCGTTTCGCCGATGTCGGCGACCACGTCGTACAGCTCGGGTTGCTCGAGCGTCCGATGTTCGTAGTCTGCCGGGATTCCGTCGCGCCCGCCCGGTCTGCCGCCCATGGTCCGATACCGGTGCGGTAGGTAGAGCTTTAGCGGCCCGCTCGAGACCGCCTGTAACTGATTGTTCGCATAGAAGAAGTAAAACGCGTCGTGTGGAGACTTCGCGCCCGACTGCGCGGAGATCAGCGGCCAGATATCCAGCCCGTCAATGGCGTGGTCCGGGAGTTTGGCGCCGATCAGGCCGGCGATGGTCGGCAAAAGGTCGATCGTCATGGCGGGTTCGTGGCAAACACGGCCGGTGGGAATCACGCCGGGCCAGCGGGCGACGAACGGCTCGCGCACGCCCCCTTCCCAACTGGTTCCTTTGCCTTCGCGCAGTGGTCCGGCGGAGCCGGCATGATTGCCGTAGCTGAGCCACGGACCGTTATCCGATGTGAAGATAACCAGCGTTTTTTCGTCCAGGTCGTGCTTCTTAAGCGCCGCCAGAACCTGGCCGACCGACCAGTCGATTTCTTCGATGACGTCGCCGAAACGACCCTGCTGGGTCTTGTCACGATACTTGTCACTCACGTAAAGCGGCACATGCGGCATGCTGTGCGCCAGATAGAGCAAGAACGGCCGACCGGCGTTTCGCTCGATGAAGTCGACGGCATGTTCGGCGTACTGGGTCGTTAGCTGCTGTTGATCCTCCGGCGTGACGGCCGCATTGACGATTCGTTCGCCTTCGAACAGGGGCAGATCGGGAAAGCCGCGCCGCTTGCGCTCCGCCGGCGGCAAGTGCAGGTAGCCGGGATGATACGGCCACATGTCGTTCGAGTAGGGCAAGCCGTAGTATTCGTCGAAGCCGTGCCGCGTCGGCAGAAACTGTGGATGGTGGCCCAAGTGCCACTTACCGAAAATGGCCGTGGCATAATCGCGCTGCTTGGCGACTTCGCCGAGCGTCATCTCGCCGTCGGCAATACCAACGGTCGATCGCGGCCCCAAGGCTCCGCGAATCCCAATCCGGTTCGGATAGCAGCCGGTCAACAGTGCGGCTCGCGAGGCGGAACAGACCGCTTGTGCCACGTAGAACCGCGTAAATCGGATGCCTTCTGCGGCCATGCGGTCCAAGTTGGGCGTTTCATATCCGGATGCGCCAAAACAGCCGATGTCGCCGTAGCCCAAGTCGTCGCAGAAGACAATCACGACGTTGGGCTGTGCCGGGCGCTCGGCTGCTGGCAGCGGTGCGACTAAACCGAACAAGCAAGCGATTGATAATAGAGTGCGCGTCATGCCCGCATTGTGGTTGACGCGTTCGGGCGAGTCAACGAAATCCGTGTATGCGCGTGGGCGCAGCCTCCGACGCGATTGCCTGCCGCCGCAAGCTGTGCGATCATCACCTTGACGTTCGGTAGTCTATGTGTAGCCTTGCCGAATGGCGAACGCACCGACTCAGCGAACCGTGCCGTGTTGGGAGTCTCGATGAACGCGCTATGCCGCACGACAGTGGTCGTTGGCCTTTTGTTTGCTTCGATCGGATCGGTAGTTGCCCTGGCCGATACGACCGGCAACGCCGGCAGCGCGCAGTTTCGGCAAGGTGCCGTTGTCTGCGTCAGCCGGCCCGCGGCCGAAATTGGCGCAGCGGCACTCAAGCGTGGCGGGACGGCTGTCGACGCCGCGGTGGCCACCGCCTTTGCGTTGGCAGTGACCTATCCGGCCGCCGGAAACATTGGCGGTGGCGGGTACATGCTGATCGTGCCCCGCGACCAGAGCGGGGCGGCAACCGTGTTCGACTTTCGCGAGACGGCCCCGATGGCTGCCACCCGCGACATGTTTGTCGACACGTCGGCCCGCGGCGCGCACCGTTGCGTGGGTGTGCCTGGCACGGTGCGTGGACTGGCCGCCGCGCACGCGCAACTCGGTCGCCGCCCATGGTCCGAATTGGTGATGCCCGCGGTCCAACTGGCGCGCGACGGTTTCGTGCTCAACGCGGCTGTGGCCGGCCAGCTCAACGGCGTCCTGGCCGATAGCGAGCGGCAAACGTTCAGCGCCCTGCACGAAACATTCGCGCATCCGGAAGATCGACCGTGGCAAGCCGGCGACCAGCTCGTGCAGCCGGAACTCGCCGATTCGCTCTTGCGAATTGCCCAGCGGGGCCCGGACGGATTCTACGTGGGAGAAACGGCGACGCTGATCGCCCGCGAGATGCGCCGCGGTGGCGGCCTGATCACCGAAACCGACCTGGCCGCCTATCGGCCTGTGATTCGCCGGCCGGTGCGCGGCACGTACCGCAACCACGAAGTCCTGGCCGCTCCTCCGTCGACGTCCGGCGGAACGACGCTTGTCGAAATGCTCAACATTCTGGAGAACTTCGATCTGCGCCGCCACGGTCGATGGAGCGCCGAGACACTCCACCTGATGGTTGAGAGCATGAAGCGCGGCTATCGCGATCGGGCCGCGTTTCTGGGCGATCCGGCCTTTACCTCGATTCCCGCAATGTTGCTCGAGAAGCCGTACGCGCGTCGATGGGCCAACTCGATCAACCCGCGACAGGCCACCCCCAGCGTCGAGTTAGCCGGCGACATCCGCATCGCGCCCGAAGGCACTCATACCACGCAGATTTCAGTCGTCGACGCGGAGCGCACGGCGGTCAGCCTCACCTACACGCTCGAACAACCGTTCGGCAGTCGGGTCGTTGTTCGCGGTGGCGGCTTCTTGCTGAACGACGAGATGAATGACTTCAATTGGCTGCCAGGCGTTACCAATCGTGAAGGCCGCATTGGCACGCCGCCCAATCAGATCGCGCCAGGTAAACGGATGCTCAGCTCAATGTGCCCGACGATCGTGCGGCGCGACGGGCGTACGCTGCTGGTAACCGGAAGTCCCGGCGGGCGGACCATCATCAATACGGTGCTCGAAGTCGTCATCAACGTGGTGGACTTCGAGATGGATGCCGCTGCGGCCGTTGCCGCCCCACGGATGCACAACGGCTGGTTGCCCGATCGCGTGCGGGTTGAACCCGCCCTGGCAGCCGAACACGCCGCGGCGATTGACGGATTGCGCGGAATGGGACAGGCGGTTGCGGTCTCCGAGCGCACGCAGGGCGACGCGCACACGATCTGGATCGACCCACGCAGCGGCACCTTGGTCGCCGTTCCGGATCCGCGCATCAGCGGCAGTGCGGCCGGCTATTGAGCACGTCGTTGGGCTCGGACGGAATTGATCCTGCCACCATAGATTTAGGGCGCGCCATATCGACGTTATCTGATGTTTCCGTCGGCCGCGCGGCAGGACAAGGCAAGCAGCGCCATGCCCAGCACGGCACTAGCCGCCGTGGCAGCCAGTACGCCGATCTTCGCCGGCGCCAGCAATGATTCGTCGAGCGCCAGATTCGCCAGAAAGAGCGACATCGTAAAGCCGATTCCGGCCAAACACCCACCGCCGACGATGTTTGCCCAACTCACGCCCAGCGGCAGGTGAGCCAGTCCGGCGCGAACGCTCAGCCAACACACGGTAACGATTCCCAGCGGCTTGCCCAGCACAAGTCCGGCAACGACCGCAACGGCCACCGGCGAGCGCAGTTCCTCGAGCGAGACGGCCACGCCGGCGTTGGCCAGGGCAAACAAAGGCATCACGCCGAACGCGACCCAAGGGTGCAGTACGTTCTCCAAAAACTCGGCTGGAGGGACGGTCTCGCGCGCCGCCTCACGCAAATACTGCACCTCGGTGAAGCGATCCGCTAGGGGTTCCGACTCGCCGCGCAGCACTTCGCCAATGCGTTGGACCAGTGCGGCCAACGGCCCTTCGTCGAGATACGGCTTGGCGGGCGTCATGATCCCGAGAATCACGCCGCCGATCGTGGCATGCACGCCCGATTCGTGAAAGAAGTACCACATGGCCACTCCCAGTGCGACATAGATCGGAATGCTGCGGATCCCGAGCCTTCCGGCCAACAACACCACGACAATCATGCCGCAGGCCAACAGCAAGGCCACCATGTTCAAATCATGGGTGTAGCCGATCGCGATCACGAGTATCGCGCCGATGTCGTCGACGATCGCTAAAGTGAGCATCATCACCCGCAACCCGCGCGGGATTCGTGATCCGAACAGCGCCAGGCAACCGACGACGAACGCAATGTCGGTGGCCATGGGAACGCCCCATCCGGCCTGACCCGGCTCTCCGAGTTGCAGAGTCAGATAGACGGCCGCCGGAACGACCATTCCGCCCAACGCGCCGGCGATCGGCAGCGCGGCCTTGCGAAATTCGCGCAGTTCGCCGTGGACCAGCTCGCGCTTGACCTCCAGGCCCACGACGAAAAAGAAGATGACCATCAGGCCATCGTTGATCCAGTGGAGCAGGCTGAGTTCGAGCTGACGGGTTCCCCACGAGACTCCCACCGAGGTGTGCCAGAACTCGGCGAAGCCCTCGGCCCAACGCGAGTTGGCCAAGTAAATGGCGGCCGCGGTGGTCAGCAGCAACACGATGCCGCTGGACGCCTGGATTTGCAGAAACTCGGTCAACGGCCGCGTGACCGAGTCGATCGGCTCGCGCGGCAGCAGCGGGTTTTTCGGCGGACGTTTCTTGATTTCTGCCATCGTGTGTCAGTTGGTGGATTGGCGTTCGGCGCCTGCCGCATCAATCGAATCACAGCGGGCGGGGCCCCGGTGCCCGCCAGGTGCTCGAACCGCGCGATGCCGACATGACGTTGGCGCCGGATTTCACTATTGGGGCCATGTCGCTCTGGTGTCAATCGAGATAATCGACGAGGCGGGCGGGGCCGGAATCTTAGGGCGCAGAAATGGCATCCCGGCCGCCTTGTGGCATGCATAGCAACCCTCTAGCAAGCCGCGGTAACTCACCAGGAATTGCCGCAGGTCCTTTGCATCGATCGCGGCGCCTACTTGCATGCGGGGGGCTTTTTGGATGGCATCGACGATACCTTCCATGTCCCGCTGGTTGCCGCCGACCCCTTCGCGGGCCGGCTTGGACGCGGCGGAAAGCCGCACGTGGTTGAGCGTTTGCTCCCAATAGTAGTCCGCCAGGGGCCAGTTTTCCGCTTTGCCGGCAAACCAGAGATTGGTTGCGTGATAGTCGACCGCGATCATTGCCGTTCGCGCGCGTAGCTGCGCGAGCTCGGCGTCGAGTTCCTCATCAGTAACCGGATCGGAGTCGGCCTGCGCGGCGGTCGCGGCCGGAGCTGAAACGACGTTCAGCCGGCCCATCACCGTGCTCCCCAGGACCACACCGGTAACCAAAGCGAAGAGCACTTTCGGGCTGGAATGACGCATCGATTTTCTCCCTGATTGTTGGGACAGCACACGGAGACACGATCCGCCTTGCCGAGGGTGATTTGGCCTGAGCCGTGGCGGTGCTTCCTATTGTGACTCCCGTGGGGGTCGGGGCAACACGTCTTGACCGGCCGATTCGGCGCGCTGGCCTAACTGGCGCTGATCGGCCGGCGTCGAAGCCGCCTGGTGGGCAGCCGAATGACAATTGCCATTCTTTGTCCGTCGACGCTGACGATTCAGGTCGTCGGCGGCAGACGACG
The DNA here is from genome assembly GCA_937952415.1 of uncultured Planctomycetaceae bacterium. Classification (GTDB taxonomy): domain Bacteria; phylum Planctomycetota; class Planctomycetia; order Pirellulales; family PALSA-1355; genus CALFYT01. Next base: position 73,763 of record CALFYT010000110.1, read on the forward strand.
TGTCGCCCGGCTACCCGCCAGAATGCAGTGCGCGCTTCTTCGTTGGGCATCGCGTGACAGTTAAACGCGAAACACGGCCAGCCGCGCTCGACGCAGCGGTTTTTCGCGGTTTTCCCCGTAATAATCGCCCAGATTACCACCGCGGCGGGTGCCGCGCGAGGCGATAATTCGCTACAATGAGGCCATCTTGGGTGCCCGTCTCTGACGATGGACCGATCTTGCGGGCACCGGTTTTCCGCTTGGATGGGCGAATCTCGATCGCGAGGGTGCCCTTTCCGCCGGGTGATTACCACCATCGGCGTACCGGCCGAGCGGCTCGTTCGTTGCAACTGTGAAGCGCAGGGGAGCCTAGCATGACCGCCACAGAAACTGACATCTTGCGTTACTTCCGGCAATATCGGATTGGCGCTAACGAGATGCTTTTCTTTAACTCGGGTATGAGCAAGTCGCAGACGTCGAAATTCCGCAACGCCATGGCATCGTTGATCGACAACGGGCTTGTGATCGAAGAACGCCGTCGAGGTGCCTACTCGCTGACTCCCCGAGGTTACGACATTTCGCTGTCGCTCTGAGTCGCAATCAAGCCAAGACGGCAGGTGCGATTCGCCGATTAAGCGCGGTTTCGCACCGGACGAGAGCTGTGGTGCGAGTGCGCAGATGTGCAGCGCTGCAACGTGCGCATCTCCTTCGACTGTGGTCAGCAGCGCTTTCGTTGCGCACAGCTCGGACACCCGGAATCCCGTCCGCCCTAGCCTACTCTTCGATCGGTCGGGCCTTGAAGATACCGGCGTTGATCAACGCTTCGGCTTCGCCTCTCGGAGTCCAGATGACCAGGGCGTGGACCGGTTCGTCGGACTCGACGCTGTGAACGACACGGTCGCCGGGTCGCACGATGCCGACCATGCCTGACTCGATCACTTTCTTGACGCCGTTGACCTCGTGGCCGAGCCGTCCCGATCGAACATAGAAGATCTCGACTTGCCCGTGCCGGTGCCGCGGACTCTTCTTGTACCCAGCCGGAAACGTGATCTCGCCGATCTCCACTTCGTCCCCGCCCAGCGTTGAATGCTCGACCAGCATCTTGATCTTCACTCCGCCAGGTCCGTCCAGCCAACGGGTGCCGCTCGTGGCGATCGCGTATTGCTGCTCGTCATCGTTTTCGGCGGCGATGGCGGTGGCCGTGCACACTGTGACGCCGACCGCAATAATCCAGGTCATGAGAGACTGCCAGCAATCTGATTGAGTTTGCATCCTAGTTGCTCCTTAGGTATGCGCGCTGTCGTCGGTTCAGCGCGCGGTCTGGTCGCTTGGGCCTGTGCCCATCGCCCTATTTCTAATCGCTTCCCACGTCTGCATCCACAAACTGATGGAAAAAGTTCCCTCAGGTAGCCCGAGACGATCTGCCGAGTTAACTTGGTCTTCGATTGTACAGCGCGGGTGCCAGCGCCGAACGGTGCCGTGATTGCTGACGACTATTACGACTCGTACAAGGACTAGTCCCATGCGTAGCATCCTTCTAGCCGCCGGTGCGGCGATCCTATTGATCATGCCGGTGGCACCGGCTGCCGCTCTGGCCGACGATCGGCCGAACATCCTGTTCATCTATACCGACGATCAGTCGCACCGCTCAGTTAGTTGCTATCCTGAAGCCCATCCGTGGATCCAGACGCCAAACATCGACGCACTTGCGAAACAGGGTGTGCGGTTTCATCGGGCCTACATCGGCACCTGGTGTATGCCGTCGCGGGCTACCATGCTCACCGGGCTGCATCCGTTCGCGGTGGAATCGATGCGGATGGAGGATAAGTATCCCGGCAGCGCGTACGATCCGACGAAGTGTCCGTTTTGGCTGCCGCATCTGCGAAATGCCGGCTACGTGACGGCCCAAATCGGCAAGTGGCACACCGGACGAGACACCGGCTTCGGTCGCGATTGGGAGCACCAGGCGGTTTGGAATCGGCCGGGCCATCCCGACGATGCCCCGAACTATTACGGCCCGCAGTTGATCAGCTTCAACGGCGCTGCGTCGATCCGTGTCGAAGGATATACGACGGACAACTATACGGATTGGGCCGTCGACTTCATTTCCAATACACCGGACGAGCGGTTCCTGCCCAACGGCCGCGCGAAGGATCGCCCCTGGTATTTGTGGCTCTGCTACGGCGCCGTCCATGGTCCGTCGACGCCGGCCGATCGGCACATGCAAGATTATTCGTGCAGCCGGGCGCGCGTGCCGGCCGACATCTTCGGACCGCGTCCGGAAAAGCCGCCGTACCTGCGTGACTTGACTCGATGGAAACGAGACACCGATGGCGAACCGCAAAACTTTCAGAAGGCGGTCCGCAAGTACCATCGCTGCGTGCGGGCGCTAGATGAGAACGTCGGGCGACTGATGCAGGCGCTGCGCAACTCGGGACAATTAGACAACACGCTGGTCGTATACACGTCGGACCAAGGCTTTGCCTGGGGCCAGCATGGGCTGCGCGAAAAATGGGCTCCGTACGACGACGCGTTGCGCGCCCCGCTGATCGTCAGCTTCCCAGGCGAAATCCCCAAAGATCGAGTCTGCATGGCGCCGGTTGGCGGCGTCGATCTGATCCCCACGTTTTTGCGCTTCGCCCGGGTTGAACCACCGTGGCCGATGCACGGAAACGACCTGACGCCGCTGCTGACGGAACCGGCCAGCGATTGGCCACACCCGGTGTTGATCAGCCAGTCGAATCGGCTCTACGGCTCGGAAACATCGCCATTGCCTGTGGGCGATGCGGCTTACCACCGCGGGTTGCCATGGTACGTTTCTCTGACCCACGGACAGTCCAAGTACATCCGTTACCTGGTGGACGGTGAAGGGGAGGAGTTCTACGACCTAGCCGACGATCCGGACGAGCTGCGCAACCGAATTACCGATCCGAAGTACGCCGAGTCGATTGGCCGCTTTCGCGCCGCGCTTGTCGATGAGCTGCGGCGCACCGGTGCGCCGTTCGTCGATGGAATGCCGCCCGTCCGCTGATCGGCTGGCGAATCGTCGTCGCGACGGTGCGCTAACTTGGCAATTCGCCGCGCCCGACCTGCCATGCAGGTGCTTCCGGCGCCAATCGATAACCGGCGGATCGCAGCAGCCAAAGCGACGCAACCAAAAATGTCGCCTGTATCAGCGTCGACAAGATCCAGAACCAGAGTCGGCTGGGAGTTCCTGTGACAGCCATGTCGATAGACACCGCCAGGCCCGACGCCGCCAGTAGGGCGGCAACTCGGAAGACCAGTTGCGCCGACCCAAATACGGCCCAAATCGCGGCGACGCCGACCACCGCGTGGCCCAGTGCGACAACGCTCACGATAACGAAGTCCGTTCTGCTACGAATCTCAGGCAGTAGCAACCTGCCACCGGCCATCAGGCAAGCGATCACTAGTGTCAGCAACATCAGGTGGCGGACCGAATAGCGCAGACCCGCTGGCGTGGTCGCCTCGCAACTGCCTCGACGCAGTGGTCCGTCACCCCGACGCATCGCCAATGCGGCGAGAGCGACCGGGGCACCGGAAACACAGATGACCGATACGGTTTGGATGTCAAGTGAATCGAGCCCCACGCTGAGCGGAAGGGTCAGATAGGCCGATCCAGCAAGGAAGCCCAGCGCCCTGCCCGCCCCATGCGTGTGGCCCAGCCCCGACCACATGCCGAGCAAGCTGGTTTGACAAAAGATAGTACCCACCAGAAAGGCCGTTGCGATGGACGGTGCATTGTCCGCCACCGCTGCGCCGAGTATTCCGGCGAAGAACTGTACTACGATCAGGGTTACTACAGCGCCATTACGCATGCGGCCATCTTACCGCAATGTTCGGCCGGCTCGACGGGGTTTCCGCTATCAAGACGCGACAGCGCCGCTGGTTACTGGCATTTGTGCTTGGCTGACGGCGTCACAGCGAAGTCGCGGGCTCAGTCCTACGCTATGTATCCCAGCAGGTTCCACTGATACAGAAACCACACGAACGCCAGGCTCGCGGCAAGCACGGCCGTGTAGTGCAGCCGCGCCGAAAACCGCCAATAACTCTTGGCCCAGGCGACGATCCAACACAGAAATACGCCAAGCGTCAGCACGGCGATCGCCGGAGTGGCCAGCAACAGTCCGTGGAACAGGGGCGGGATTCCGTAGCCGATTTCATTCGGGTTGCCGAGCGGAATCATTGCCAGCCCGATCGCGACCAGCGCGGCAAGGCTGGTCAGCCACCCGATCCAACTGGCAAATTTCGATCCGCCCGTGCGGCTCAAAGTCTGGCTGTCGCCGCGGCCGATGAACGAGGCCAGCGGCCAGCCGATCACCGCGGAGGCGAAAACCGCCACGCAGGCCGCAATCAGCAACAGCGAAAAGTTGGGTGTCTCGAACCACTCAAGTCGCTCGAACGCCACCGGCGCTCCGGAAATGAACAGTTGCGTTGCTTTGTCGTCCTTGGCGTCTTCGTCGTGGCCGAAGGCGATCATCCGCTGCCCTGCAACTTCTCGAAATAGCGATGGTTCGACTTCGACGTACCGCCGCCCGTCGTTGCCGCCGATCAGCAGTCCGTCGTCATCGGCTGAGACATCCAGCGTCGAAAACAGCGCGCCGAGCTTTGCCGGCGAGGTGTACGCGTGGCGAAGTGCGCCGTAAGTGCCGGGGAATTGCGCAGAGCGGGTCGCGAAATCCTCAGTCGGCTTGCTGGGCGGTGGATCTTTGGGCGGGTAGTAGCGGTCGAGCAGCGCCTGCAGCAGCGTATTGCGCGCTGCACCGGCGGTGGTCGTGTTATATGAAACGAAGAATCCGCTGTTGCGCTCCGGCAGCATCACGAAGTGGGAGTGAAACGCGAGCGTATCTCCACCGTGCTCGACGATCAGCTCGTCGCCATACCGCATCCGCATGAATCCGTAGGCCATGCCTTCGATCCGAGGATCGTGCGTAAACAGCGTGTCGCGCATGGTTCGCGCCGTTTCCTCGCTCATGATTCGCGTGTCGCCGTACTTGCCGTTTTGAAGGTGGGCGATCATGAATTTGACCATGTCGCCGGCCGACGCGCTCATGGATCCTGCGGGAGCGGCCGGAACATACTCGAAGCCTTGCTCGACGAACTTGCCGCCGGAATAGCTGTAGCCCTTGGACAAGTCGGACGGCAGTTCCTCCTCGGGCGGTTGCCGCACGGTGGTGTGCTGCATTTCGAGCGGTTCGAGGATCGTCGTTTCGATGTACTCGGCCCACGGCATTTTGGACACTTCTTGCACGATGTACCCGGCCAACGCCGTACCATGGTTCGAGTACGAAGCCAACTTGCCTGGCGCGCGCACACGGGCCGGCATCTCGTCGGCCAATAGCTCGCCCAACGGCCGAACGTCGTCGGCGCCGCGCCCGAACAGTCCTATCACATGGTCTTCAAAGCCAGGCGTATGCGTTAGCAGATGCCGTAGCGTGACCGGCTCTTCGAACGTATCCGGAACCTTGAACTCCGTCAGATATTCGTTGACGTCGGTATCCAGGTCGAGCTTTTCCTCCTCGACGAGGCGCATCACGGCCAACCACGTGAACAACTTGGATACCGAACCGACACGAAACATGGTCGTGTCCGGATCGACCGGCTTTCCGGCATCCACGTCGGCATCGCCGTAGCCCTTGGAAAAAAACGGCTTGTTGTCGACCACAAATGCGATCGTCGCTCCCGCGATGTGCTTGTCCTTGAACTGCACGGCCATGATGCCGTCGACGAATGCCTCGAGTTCCTTGGGATCTTTCGGCCCCCGGTCATCGGCCGGTAATTCCGCCGTGTCGCTGTCCTTGTTGTCCTGTGCGTCCGGATCACTCACTTCAGTTTCGTCGGTGTTGGACGGCTCGGCGGGGGCTTCGCTGGGCGCATCGGACGCCGGGGTTTCGGGCGTAGCGGGATCCTGGGCAGTGGCCTGGTTGGACGACGACGTCGTGACGATCAGTACGACAATCGCGCAAACAAGGCCGAGGCGACATCGGAATGGCTCGGCGTAATGGAACCTCATGAGTTTTCGCTCCCGGGTGAGTCAGCGAATTGGCGGCCGGGCGGCAATCGGCGTCTCGTTTCGGCACCGCGCTGCGCCGCTAGACCTTATTCGGCGCAAGCGATGGATTCTTGCTGGTTGGCAGTCCGGCTTGCACGCGGAAAGCCTTAGTCTACCGCGCCGCGAACCGCCCCCAGAGCGGTATTCAATTGATTTTGGCGCAGCATGGCGCCTCGCTCGGCAGCGGTTGATGCAGCCCGTCGGCCGGTGCGCGCTAAAGCGGCGCGCCAGCTAGAACAGCGGGCAACCGAAGACAGGCATCGAATCGGCCGACGCGGGGCCGGCGATGGCTGCAGCCGCGGCGTCCCAAGCAGAGTTCGGGCCGATGTGCCCACGTCCAGGCGTAACTCCGCCGCAATAGGCCAGTTCGCCCGTCGCGCTGAAAACGAAAAGCGTACCTGAAGTGCGCCCGTCGAATCGGTTCGCTTCTTCGCCGGTCGGGTCAAAGCGAAGTGTGGCGTTGGCAATCTCTCCTGCGCGTGCGACCAGACGTGGTAGCGGCCCCCCTTCGATCCGCGGTCCGACGAACACGACATACAACGTCGAGGGCACCAGTGAAGATCGCACCAGGCGGTCCAATTCATTCAGGCTAGCCAACGAGCAAGGACAGGCTGGATGGACAAACATCACTAACGTCTTGCCGCGGGAATCCAGCACGAGTTTCGTGCCGTCTGGCCATTGGGAAGTGGTCTCGGTCAACTCACCGGGACGTGCATCGAAATCGATGATCATGGCCAGTCCGACGGCCAGACTGATCAGCCAGACGACGCCACAAACCGGCAAGACAAATCTCGTAGCGCGTCCCATCCTCGAATCCGCCCCTAGAACTATGGCAACGGTACACGGACACTACCGACTCACGCCTAGCGTTTTGAAGTTTGATCGGCCGTGCCGTTGGTGTCGTCGTGAAGACGCTGGTCTCCCTCCTGGACGACCTTCGTGACAAACAGCTCAACGAGTTGCGGATCGTGCTTGCCGCTGCGGGCTTCATCGCGCAACACGGCAACCGCTTCGTCCCGCGACATGGCGTCGCGATATCGCCGCTTCGCAGTCAGCGCGTCAAAGACGTCTGCCAGGGCCAGGATCTGTGCCAGCCGCGGCACGTCGCCGCCGCGCAATCCGCATGGATACCCGGACCCGTCGAGCCGTTCGTGATGATAGCGGACCGCCGCCAGCGCTCCGCTGAACGCGCGCAGCGGCTCGAGCAGCCGATAGCCGACTTCCGGATGATCTCGAACGATCGCAAACTCTTCGGCACTCAATGACGCCGGCTTGAGCAAGATAGAATCCGGAATCGCGATCTTGCCGATGTCGTGCACTCGGCCGGCGCGTTCCAGCGATTTCAGTTCGTGAGGCGGCAAGCACAGCGCCCGACCAAGTTCAACGGCATATCGCGCGACGCGCTGCATGTGGTCGGCTGACAAGGGATCGCGGGCCTCCACGGTATGCGCGAGTGCGAAGACGGCCGCCTCGGCGTCCTCGGAGATATCCATATCACGTTTATGCCCGACCAGGGATCGGACGCGCGTCGACAGCTCCACCCGTTCGACTGGTTCCGAGATGAATTCGTCGGCCCCAGCGTCGATGCCGCGCTGCTTGGCGGCTTGGCAGTCGTGAGGCGTCACCATCAGGACCGGCAGATGTTGCGTACTGGTATTGCGTTTTAGTTGCCGGCACAGCTCGAAGCCCGAATCGCCTGACGAATCGGCCCGAACAACGATCGCCTCCGGTTGCCGGCGACTGGCGATATCGGCGGCCACGGCGGCGTTGTCGGCGCAAAGCACGCGGCAGCCTTCGGCCGTCAGCAGCGCCTCGATGTCTTTCAGGGGTTGATATTCGTCGGCCAAGAGAAGCACACAGACGTCGTTCAGTGCCGGTCCGGGCCGGCTGCCGCAGCCGATCGTACGATTGCGACCGGAACGCTTCGCCAGGTACATGGCGGCATCGCCTAATTGAACCAGCGAATTGCCGTCGGTGGCGTCGGTGGGATAGCTGGCGACACCCAAGCTCATCGTCACACGGACGATCGGACCACCGGCAATGGGCAACTTGAGTGCTGCGACCGTGGATCGCATCCGCTCGGCAAGGGCCGTTGCGTCCTCACCGTTGGTGTCGGGTAACAGGGCCACGAACTCCTCGCCCCCGTAGCGCACCAGCGTATCGGCCTGGCGCATCAGTCCGCGGAGCGCATCGGCCACGGCGCGCAGAACCTGGTCACCGGCCGCGTGGCCGTATCGATCGTTGATCTGTTTGAAGTGGTCGATGTCTGCGAAGATCGTTGAATACGGATGCCCGTAGCGCTCGGCGCGTTGCAGGTCGTGTTCGAGCGTTTCCTGCATGTAGCCGTGTGTGTACAGGCCGGTCAGACTGTCGGTCACAGCGCGTTGCAGCGCTTGATCGCAGCGCGTGTTGAGTTGATCGAGCGATCGCTTCAGTCGCAGCAGACGGCGCGTGCGCGCCTCGAACTCGAGCCGTTCGAAGCCCTTGACGATGAAGTCGTCCGCTCCCAGCTCAAGCGCTTTGACACGGTCCTGCACTTCCGACATCGCACTGACAACCAAGATCGGCACGTGCGAAACGGCCGGATCGTTCTTCAGCGTGCTGATGAACTCGTAACCGTTGCAGTCCGGCAACAGGAGATCGAGCAGGATTAGGTCAGGTTGGCATTCGCGCACCAGTTCGAGTCCTGTCGCAGCGTTGTTCGCCGTGCGCGTCTCGAACTGAAAATCGGTCAAGTGAGCGTCCAACAGCCGGCAGTCCTGCGGGCTGTCTTCGACGATGACGACCAACGGAAGCTCTCGTTCGATGGCCTTCGTTTCGCACTGCGACGACGATGGTCGCGCTTCGTCGCCCGCCGCTGGCGCCGATTGCGCGCGGTTGCGCAACTCGTCGGCCAAAATCTTGCTTCGCAGCAGCGACCGGACGCGTGTTCGCAACTCAAGTGCATTGACCGGCTTGGCCAAAAAGTCGTCAGCGCCGGCTTCCAGACCTCGGGCAAGTATGCGCGAGTCGTCCGACGAAGTAATCAATGCGATCGGCACGTGGGACGTACGCCCGTCGCGGCGGAACTCGGTCGTGAGTTCGATGCCGTCCATGCCCGGCAAGCACACGTCGCACAGGATCAAGTCGGGGATGGCCGACTCGACGGCTGTTTGGGCTTCTGTCGCCGAATGGGTAACTACCGGGCGGTAGCCGGCCGTGGTCAGGTGCGCCGCGAGTAGCCGGGCACTGCGCGGGTCGTCTTCGACGATCAGGACCGATGCACGGTCTGCGGACTGGTCGCCGGTCGTCGAGTCAGACGGTCGAGAACCCGGCACCTTAGCGCCGGCGGTCGGCGCCGCGGTGAATGTATCGTGATCGAGCGCGTCCGGCGCAGGGGTATTAGCTGGTTGTAGGCTGGAGGGCATCAGCCACCTCGCTGAGCAGGGCTTTGTAGCGGATTGGTTTGGTCAGAAATCTCGAACAGCCGGCCGCCAACGCTCGTTCGCGATGTTCTTCCATGGCGTGGGCGGTTACGGCAAGGACTGGAATCGACGACAAATCGTCGCGCTGTTTGAGCGCACGGGTCATTTCCAGGCCGTCCATGCCTGGCATTTGAAGATCCGTCAGGATCAAGTCCGGCTTGATTTCGGCGGCCAGTTTTAGTCCGGCGTGTCCGTCGTCGGCCAAACGTGTTTTGTAGCCGGCCGATTCCAGCATCGTGACGATCATCCGCGCATTCTTCTCGTTGTCTTCGACTACGAGAATCAGCCGGCCGTCGCTTTGTTGGTCGCCGGAAGACGACTGCGTCTTGTCCAAATCAGTAGCCATGTGTTTCACATTTCGTTGTTTGGGGTCACTTCATCTCGACGTCGTCCACCGGCTCTTCGCTTGGCACCACCGGGCAGACGGTGTCCGAATCGACGCTGGCCTGCGGCAACAGAACGAAGAAGGTGCAGCCTTCTCCCGGTTCACTCTCCAAGCGGACTGAACCCCCGTGCAGCGAGACAATCTGCTGAACGACGGCCAATCCGAGCCCCGTGCCTTGGACATGCTTCGAGAGAGTGGAATCCACCTGGTAGAAGCTCTGGAAGATCTTGTCGTGCTGTTCGGGCGAGATGCCCACACCGGTGTCCACGACCAACAACTCAATGTCGTCGCCATGGCGCCGCGCTTCCACGCGCACTTCACCGTGCTCGGGCGTAAATTTCAACGCGTTGGACAACAGGTTGTAGAGCAGTTGTTTCAGCCGGCGCTCGTCAGCCGTAATGTGCCCGATGGCTGGGTCAACGTGCCCGGTTAGACGCACGCCAGAGCGAATGGCTCGCTCGCGGAACATCTGCGTGGTGCGCTCCACCAGCCGGCGCAGGTCGACCGGGGCGAGGGAGAGCTCCATCGAGCCTGCCTCGATCTTTGCCAAGTCGAGAATGTCGTTGACCAATGACAAAAGGTGTTGTCCGCTGTCAAGAATGTCGGAGACGTATTGCTCCTGATCTTCATTGAGCGGACCAAAGACCTTCTCGGCGAGCACGTCGGAAAACCCGATGACCGAGTTGAGCGGCGTACGAAGTTCGTGACTCATGTTGGCCAGGAACTCGCTTTTGGCACGGCTGGCGGCTTCGGCCGAATTCTTGGCAGTTTCCAGTTCCTTTTGGGCTCGCTGACGTTCGGTGATTTCGTCGCGCAGCTTTTGGTTAACGGTGCCCATCTCGTCGTTGGCCAGTTCGAGCTGCGCCTCGCGGGCTGCGGTGCTCCACGCCTCGCGGAGACTCTGCCGGCAAATCATCCACAAGTAGAGATCTTCCATGACGACCCAGCACACGTGCTCCACGACGCGCAGCGGGCTGGCCAGGGTCACGCCGTAGACCGACTGTGGCCAGAGGAAGCCGCGGGTGAAGTGGTCGATCGCCACCATCGCTGACATCGTGACGAGAACAGCCCAATCGCGGTAGAAGGCCAACAGGGCCAATGAAACAAAGACGTAGAAATGCGTTTCGATGCGACCGCCGGTTAAGTGGATCAGGATGGCGGTCGTCAGACCCTGGGCCGCGGCGATTGACAGCCTGGTGGATCGTCGCCCGGGGCGAAAGTAGATCAACGCCAGCGGAACGCTGATGGCCAGCCCACCCAACCCCACGGCGGTCCAAACGTGCGGATGAATGCTGCTTTGCAAACCGGCCCAGGTCAGCGGCGAAACCCACACAGCCAACGCGATCTGAAACAACCACTGCACGATCAGCAGCGCCGCCATCGAGCGGTCCATCCAACAATTGAGCCGATCGATATGTCGATCATAGAGCCCTTGCGCGCGGGGCACCCATGGTTCGTTGGCTGATTTCTTCGGACTGGAAAGTAGTTCGTCAGTGGTCATGAAACGTACTCGATATAGGCCGTGTCGGTGTGCATCGTGAGTTTGCCCTGGAAAAGATAGCTTGTCCCCGGCCAGGGGACACGAATGCACTGCGCGGATTTGCTGGGCGAAACGCAGTGCTCGGGTTCGGTGGGCGACCGACCCATCAAGTCAGAAGTGAAATTTGGGGCGTTCCGCCGGAGGGCCACTGAGCATTAGTGGCAAAAACAGGAGCCGGGCCCGGTTCTGACGATTGTCGCGGCCGCGCCGGCCGCATCAAAACCACTGCCCCCATCGGGCTACGCGCGCCGAGCAGCAAAGATCTTGCCGGCGATCATCGGTCGATTCACAAGTCAAATGCGCAGCGCGCAATGCCCGGGCGCGGAGCGTCACTCGGCGCCAGCGAAATACAGTTCGGCGGGTTAGCGCGCGGCTTGCGCGTCGGTCTTGCCGATGCAGTAGAGGCGCGGGCTGGTACGCAAAAGGAGCCGATTGCCAACAAGAACCGGTGTGGCCATGCCCATGTCGTCTTCGGCCAGCGCGTTCTTGTGCAGGATCTCGAATTCAGGGCCGGTTTGGATGACAAACGTCACACCGTCTTCGTTCAGGCAGAACAACTTGCCATCGTACGACCAGGGTGAACTGGTAAAGGCGCGACCGTTCGGGATTCGCTTGCGCTTGTAGACCGGCTCGCCGGTAGCCGCGTCGAACGCCTGGAGAAATCCGCGATCGTAGAGAATGTACACAACGCCGTCGACGATCAGCGGCGTCGGATGGTAGGGACCGATCTTGTTGCTCGACCAGATGATGTGCTCGTTGGTCGTTTCCTTGTCGGCCAGCGTAATATCGCCCTCGGCGCCGGGCCGAATTACGTAAAACGGGTTCTTGCCCCACACAACGTGTCCGGCCGTCAGGTACAAGTTTCCCTGATGGGCAAACGGCGTCGGAATCGCCAGTGTCGACGTGCCCTTGATCTGCCACAGCAGTTTTCCTTGCAGGTCGTAGCTGCGCGAATAGCCGATGCCGGAGGTGACCAACTCGGTCCGCTGGTCGTTTTCCCAAACGAATGGCGTGGTGTAATTTGTCGTCTCGTCGCGTTCAACCCGCATGACTTCGTCACCGGTCCGCTTGTTGAGCACGAGCAGATAAGACTGTTCCTCGTTGTCGTTGACGACGTAAACGCGGTCTTTGTAGACAATCGGCGACGCTCCGGTGCCCCAACCGTATCGCGTCTCAACGACCGGCAGCAACTTGGACCAGAGCTGCTTGCCGTCCAGATCGTAGCAGAACACTCCCACATTGCCGAAGTAGACGTAGATTCGTTCGCCGTCGGTGGCGGGCGTTTCGGAAGCGAGCGTGTTTTTGATATGGTGCGGCTTTGCTGGAATGCCACGATGCGCCACGTGCTCCCACAAAACGCTGCCGGTATCCAAGTCAAGGCAATAGACTTTCCATTCGTGTTCATGCTTCGGCTTCGGATACTTGTTCGCGTCGACGTCTTCGAGGTACAGGCCCTTGCGCGTCTCACGCGTGTCGCCCGAGCTGACGCACGTCGTCAGAAAAACACGGTTTCCCCACACGATCGGCGACGACCATCCCAGCCCTGGGACGTCCGTTTTCCAGAGCACGTTTTCGGTGGTCGACCATTGATCGGGCGGGGTCGGCTGGTCATCTGACGCTGGCAACCGCGACGCCAAGAAATCGAGCACCTGGCCCTGCCCGAACGCGGTTCCTCCCAACATCGTACAGGCGATACACAAAAGCGGTGCAATACGCGTCATCAGTAGTACCCCATTGTCTATGCGAGAGGAATTGGGCCGGAACATTTGACCGGCAGCCAACGATCGGGCTGCGCTGTGGTCGATGCTATCTGCTGACTCTTGCCAACGTCAAGCATTGCGATGGCGGATCACAACTCTCGCCGCCCGAGTGGACGCCGATCGTTGGGTCCGAAGTCAAATAACAGTACACTGTCAGGCTGCTGACGGTTTCACCAGAGCTTGCTCAAAGTTCCGATGCCCTGCCGGAGGGATCCTCGCCGGGATTGGCCCTTCGGCCCGAATCGCAGGAATCGGTGGTGGGACCATCGCCCAACCGGAATCAGGCAGACGAACACGTTCCCCCAGGGAGGAGCCAGTGTCAAATCCCGAATCGACCGCGACCGAATCGTCTCCGGCCAAGCACTCGCGGCGGCTGTGGTTTCTCATGGTCTTCGACCTACTGGCGACCGTTGGCATCCTGGCGATTTGGTTCTTGTTGCCCGAGCAGTTCGATCGCGGGACGCGGAGCATCTTCACGGTGATGGTCCTCATCGTCGCGGCCGCGGCCTTCGCGGTATGGTTCTTCGGGTTGGCGCGCGTTTCGGCCCGAGCGCGTTTCATTTGTGCGGCCGTGTTGTTGCTGCTGGTCGTGGGTGTTGCCGCCTCGGTACGCCGCGTCGAGTTCACCGGAGACATGGTGCCCACGTTCGACTTTCGCTGGACGCCCGACCGCTATGAGATTCTGGAAGCCCACCGCGCCAGTCAGCGCGCCGATGCGTCGCCAGCCGAAGACGCCAAAAATGACACGCCCAACGCGCCGGTCGAAGGCAATACGTGGTCCGTACTCGACTATCGCGGAGCGGACCGCACCGGCGTGATCCCCGGGCCCGCGCTCGCCCGAACGTGGGACGATGCCGCGCCACGTCTTGTCTGGCGCCAACCCGTCGGCGGTGGCTATGCGTCGTTTGTGATCAAAGGCCCGTTGGTGATCACCATCGAGCAGCGGCGGAATGAAGAGGCGATCGCGGCTTACGACTTTGACACGGGCCGCGAACGTTGGATCCATGCCTACCCTGCGGTGTTCAGCGAACAGATGGGCGGCGACGGACCTCGGGCCACGCCGGTGATCGTCGAAGACGCGGTCTACGCCCTGGGCGCCACCGGGGTGCTGACCTGCCTCGAACTGGCAACTGGCGAGCCGCGTTGGTCGCTCAATATCCTTGAGCAGAACGGATCGCAGAACCTCACCTGGGGCATGTCCGGTTCGCCGCTGGTGTACGACGGCCTGGTGCTGGTCAACCCCGGCAACCAAGACGGCACCGCTCGTAGCCGGTCGATCACGACATTCGATCTGGCGACCGGCTCGCCCCGCTTCGACGGCGGCGAGACGACAGCCAGCTACGCATCGCCAATGCTGGTCACGTTGGACGGCGTGCGCCAAGTGCTCGTATTCGACGCGGAAGGGCTGGCCGGATACAACGCCACCAACGGGAACGAACTCTGGCGCACACCTTGGAAGAGCGACGTCGGCGTCAACGCCGCGCAGCCGATCGTAATTGGCAACAACTCGGTGTTTATCTCGTCGTCCGCTGGAGCCGCGCTGTATGAGTTGCAGCAGGAGGATGATCGTTGGCAGGTCGACGAGGTTTGGCAGAACTTTCGCATGAAGTGCGGTTATGCTTGCCCGATCGCGTACCAGGGCTACGTCTACGGCATCGACGAGAACATTCTCGTCTGCCTCGAGCTGGCCACTGGCAAGCGGATGTGGAAAGATCGCGATGGGCAGTACGGCCACGGACAGCTCCTGCGCCGCGACGATCTGCTTGTCGTATTGGGCGAAGCCGGCGAGCTAGCGCTGGTCGAGGCCACGCCCAAAGGCTTTCACGAGTTGGGCCGCATTCAAGCGATCGAGGGTAAGACGTGGAACAACCCGGCGTTGGCCGGAAACCGGATCTTCGTACGAAATCATTTGGAAATGGCAGCCTACGACCTGCCGATCGCGCCGTAGACCGCTAGTCGTTGATCAGCCATAAACAGAGCCTCCTTGCGAGGGGATGGAGAATCACAACCTATGGGCATCTTCAAGCGTTTGGACCATATTTCGATCGGAGTCGTCGACCTCGATGCGGCAAAACACCTATTCGTCGAAGTACTGGGCGGCGAACCGTTGAAGGACGTCGGGTCGAACGACGCCGAAAAGTTTCAGTGGACGACGTTCCGGCTCGGCGGCAAGAAAGTCGAGCTGGTCTCGCCGACCAAAGCCGGAGAAGGCGGCGTCGGGCGATACATCGAGAAAAACGGCGAGGGATTTCATCATCTGTCGATCAGCGTCGAGAATCTGGATGAGGCCATCAAGCATTTCGAATCCAATGGGCTGCGCGTGTTGGCGCCCAATAAGAGCAATCCCAATTGGAAACACTGCTACTTGCACCCGAAGGACACCCACGGCGCGTTGATTCAGGTCTTTGAAGAAACCGATCACACGCTGTCCCACAGCGGCGATTAGACAAGAGGGGGACCATCCCGTGGACCTAGAGCAAGTTTTCTCGGCGGCAAGTTTTCTGGCGATGGCCGGATGGTTGCTGCTTGTCTTTCTGCCCGGTTGGCGATGGACGACCGCATTCGTGACGTCCGTTCTCATTCCGAGCATTCTCGCGGTCGCGTACCTGACCCTGTTCTTGATGTATTGGGGTTCGAATCCAGACGGCTTCTCCGCCTTCAACACCCTGGCCGGAGTCAAGAAGGCGCTGTCGATCGACGGCATGCTGATGGCCGGCTGGATTCATTACCTCTGTTTTGATCTGTTCATTGGTAGCTGGGAAGTGCGCGACGCCCGGCGGTTCGGAGTCAATCACTTACTGGTCATTCCGTGCCTCGCGCTAACGCTGATGATGGGCCCGGTGGGACTGTTGGCCTACCTGGTGTTGCGTTTCGCGGTGCGCCGCCGCTGGACAATCGAAACGACGGCACCTGCCGACGTGCAGCCTTCCAGCTAGTTCAGCGCGCCGCGACCACGCTGGACTTTCCAGGGCAAAGTTAGCCGCGTCATCCGCTCTTTCGTGTGCGGCATGCCTCGCGCAGGGCTGGTTGACGGTTCGAGAAATCGAATCGTGCGGCCCTTGCATCACCAGAAGGGTTATCGCGAGGCATCCCGTATCGATAGAATCAAGCGCATGGGCGAACCTCTGCTCTCGATTCGCGACGTGGTTAAGCGATACCGCGACACGGTTGCGCTGGACGGCGTAAGTTTCGACGTGGAAGCCGGCGAGTTGTTCGGACTGTTGGGACCCAACGGGGCCGGCAAGACGACGTTGCTCTCGATAGTCTCTTGTCTATTGGAAGCTACTTCGGGCGAAGCCCGCATCCTGGGCCAACCTGCCACGCCGCGCGATCGCAATTTGCGGCGATCGATTGGCATCGTGCCCCAAGAATTGGCCGTCTATGGCGAACTCAACGCGCGCGAGAACCTGAATTTTTTCGGCAGCCTCTACGGAATCCAAGGCGAGGAGTTGCACCAGCGTGTGGACCAGGTGCTGGGCGCGATTGGCCTGGCCGATCGGGCAAACGATCGCGTCGATCGCTTTTCGGGCGGTATGAAGCGGCGGCTGAATTTGGGAGCGGCGCTCATTCACCGGCCCAAGCTCCTGCTGTTGGACGAGCCGACAACCGGCGTCGATCCCCAATCGCGCAACCACATCTTCGAGGAAGTGCGCCGCCTCGCCGCCGACGGCGTCGGAGTCGTCTATACGAGCCATTACATCGAAGAAGTGCAGGCTTTGTGCTCCCGGGTGGGCATCATCGACCACGGCCGGCTCATTGCCTGCGACACGTTGCCCGCGTTGTTGGCGAGAATGGGCGGCGTGATTCGTTTTCGCGTGCCGGACGAAACACCCGGACTGCGGCAACGCTTGGGAGAAATTCCAGGCGTCGAGCTCAACGGGCAGGAAGGGACCACGCTGGAAATGGAGTGTCGCGACGTGAAGTCGGCCTTGATGCGACTGATCGCCCTGCTGAACGAAATGAAAGTCGAGCTGGTCAGCCTGGAAACGAACGAACCGAACCTCGAGCGTGTGTTTCTGCACCTCACTGGGCACGCACTGCGCGACTAAACAACTCAGCCATGTCGAACCTACGGACCGAACGATGTTGACCTGGGCATTGGCCAAGAAAGACCTCCGTCTGCTGTTGCGCGATCCGCGCGCCGTGGTCGTGCTGCTGGCGATGCCGCTGATCTTCATCCTGGTGCTGGGCGTGTCGCTGGGCGAGGGCTTTGGACAAAAGCCCGACGACCGGCTCCGCGTCTCGATCGTCGATCTGGACACCGGCTTCCCCAATCCCAAAGCGGACGAGGGCGACGAGCCGCTCCACTGGTCGAAGACCGTGCAGCGGGATTTGGCGCAGACAGCCGGCATTCGTGTCGAGGTAATTCCCGAGCTCGAAGAGGCCGAGGCGCTGGTCGCCAACGGCAAACGCGCAGCGGTGTTGGTCTTTGGCCCGAAGTTCAGTGAACAAGTGACGCGCAGCTCGTTCATGCTCGGCGGCGTCAATCCGTTGTTTCGTGACGGCGTCGATCTGGAAAAGCTCGACGCGTACGTCCTCCGCGACCCCACGCAGTTGACCGCCGCCTCGATCATCGAGCAGGTGGGCCAGGTCACGATGCTGCGCGTCGTCCTGCCGTGGATGATCGGCAGCGCGTTCGGGACGATTGCCGAGCGGATGGGCCCGTTGGCCACCGTATTGCAACAGATGTTTCCCAACTACGATCTGACCGGTACGACCTGGGCGGCCCTGACCCGCGCCGCCGAACGCTCCAATGACGGCGCCGAAGTGGCGGTCTTCGAAGGCCAGGCCGAAGCCGGCTGGCTAAGCCGTGGCGCGCAGCGCTATCAGATCCTCGTCCCGTCCTACACCGTCATGTTCGCCTATTTTCTGGTTCTCACCGTCGGCTGGTTGTTCGTTGCCGAACGCCGCCAGGGAACTCTCAAGCGGTTGCGCGCTGCGCCGCTGTCGCGACCGCAGATTCTGATGGGCAAGCTTCTTCCCTGCTTCTTGCTCTCGGTGGGTCAGGGATTGTTCCTGCTGATTGCCGGACGACTCGTTTTCGGCATGAGCTGGGGATCCGAGCCGTGGTGGCTCGTGCCGGTCGTGCTCTGCACGTCGCTCTCGGCGATGGGACTTGCGCTGCTGGTGGCCGCGATGGCACGCACCGAGGCACAAGTGGCCATTTACGGAACACTGCTCGTGTTAGTACTGGCCGGACTGAGCGGATGTCTGATGGGCGACCGCGAGCTGATGCCGGAGAATATGCAGCAGCTTAGCCTGATCACGCCTCACGCCTGGGCTCTGGTGGCCTACAAGCAACTGCTGGCCAATCCAGCCGACCCCAACGTGTTTCTTGTGTTGCAGTCGTGCGCCGTGCTGGCCGGCTTCGGGCTGGTCTTTATCCTGTTGGCGTGGAGCTTGTTGCGGCTCGACGATACGACCTGACGGGATCTTCCAAACGGTACGGCGGAGGTTTAGACTGCTGCCGCCTTTCGTCACGCACGTTGCGCGATCGACGCGCCGTCGGCACTGCCGGTGGCAGACGTCAGCTCGCGCGGCGCTTGCCACACATAGGGAACGTGCTGGTCGATCCGGAATCCGCATTCCAGTTGGGCCGTCTCAAAGAAGTTGGTCGAGAAGCCCACCACTTCCATTGGCCGGATCGGCCACCCGGGTCGCTGGACGTGCGTCATCACAGTTTGTCCGCGCGGCGTGACACCGTAGGCGTGGTCCAACGGCTGAACGAGGCTAGTGGCCTCGGGCCAGGTTTCGATCGCCGGTCCGTGCAAGCGGGGCTCTGTATCGGCGGAAGCCAGGTGGTACGCGATACGGCGATTACCCTGTTCGAGCAACATGCTGTCGGCCGTCGTGTGGATTCGCGCTGGAGTGACACGGTAGTACGTCAGCCAATCGGCGGCCCGGGCGAGCCAGGCACGGTCGGTAAACGTGCGGACGAAAAAGATTCCCGGCTCGGTTGCCGATCCGATAGCCCCCGAGGCATCGACCAGAAACCGGAACGCCACGTGACGATAGTTGAAGCCCAGCCATCGCGGCATCCAGGTCAGCCGCATCCGTTCGAGCTGCACGTTGGCCAGCGACACGATGGCTCGACCGCGCCGGACAACCGGGTCGAACCCGTCTGGCAGATGGTGCCGCGCTTCCTCGACGGCCAGCGAGAACTGCACGAGCTTGATGTTGAAGAGCGATCCGCAAAAACTCAGGGGCAAGTTGCGTGGCGCCCAAGTCATGGAATCGATCTTTCGGCAAAGTAGAACAGCGTCGTGCCGAGCAGTGCGATCACGAGCACGCCGGACCAGGCCCATAACCACCGGGTCGATAGCCCCACGGCTGGGATCCGTCGCACCTGCATCCGGAACATGATCGTGAAGCTAACCAGCACCGAAACGATCGCCAGCGCCGCCACGCCCCACGGCGGCAACCACCAACTAACCACCGCTGCAGGCAAGAGGACCAACACGCCCATGAACGCGGTTACAACCAGGTGCGCCAGGTAGTCGATGCGCTGTTCGCTGCGTAGCGCCGCCGACGCGAAGCAACCCATCACGACCCAGCCCACTCCGGCTCCGGCGATCATCCAGACAGCGCCAGTTGCTGCGTCGCCGAGATTCAAGCGCGCGAAAAGTGTGGCACCGAACATCGCGGTCAGCGCGATCGTTGCCACCAGCAGCGGAACGACCAACATCAAGCGCCGGCCCAGCGTCACTTCTGGTTCGCAGTCGCAGCGCACCGCGTGCCGCGGCGGGCTGACAATGCGACGATTGTAAGAAATTGTTTCGTAACCCATTCCCACCAGGTGCCGAACGCCGGGCAACGACAATGCTCGAACCCAGAGCGGATTGCCCCGATTGCGCCCGATGATCCAGAGCAGCCCATCGGTGCCCGAGCGGGTTTCTTGCGTCCGCGGTTCGAGTACGACCAACTGGTTGCGCAGCCCGGCTGCGTGCGCGGTGGAGAACTCGTCCGCAGAAAGGTCGTGCGAGCTGACGGTTTGTTCCGGTGTGACCAGGCCGGAGCGCTTGAGCATTCCCACGGTGCTGATGCACATTGGGCAGTCGCCGTCGTAGACGAGCATCATGTCGCGTTGGGTCGTTTCGGTAGCCATTGCCGGTCCTGCTGCTCGATGCGCGATCGACGGGGCCGATCGCGGCTCCGTGTCATTGTATGTCGCGTGACGCGGCGGGAAAAATTGCTGCCATGCGGGGGCAGTTGCCGACGCTTGATCACTCTCCGTCAGCCTATGCGAACTGTGGTGCATCGCCAATACCTTGACCGTAGCTCGCACCGAGACATTAACAGCCTTTCCCGTTTACAAGGTTCGTGGCTTGCGCAAGAAAAAACCGCGCGAGGCACCCCGTTCGGGCCTCGCGCGGCGCTGCCGATCGTTCACTACTGCAATCGACGGAAGACAAGCGATGGCGGACTAGTAGTTCCCGATCGCCTTGTCCGATGCCGGGCGCTTACCGTATGAGCCGATGATCTTCGGATCCCATCGCATGTTGTTGCGGTAGACCTCCCACGAAGTCTGGCCGTCTTGTGGCATGGTTTCTTCTTCGATCGCCGGTTCGTACGAGAAGCTGCGGCCTTCTTGCCATTGTTCGTTCTGCTGGCCGTCCTGCGACGTCCACGTTTGTTGCTGCGACGACTTAGCCTTCGCCTGGTCGCCGTTCGGGCCGTGCTCGCCACCTGCGGCCAGGGCCGATTGGGCCGTCAGCGCCGCGACGATCGTCAGTGCACAAAAGATCCGATTCATGCCGTAACCGCCTTTCGAAATCGAGTGAGGGTCGTATTCCGCTGCGCCGCGCATCCAATCACAGGTGTGCGATGCCGCCGGACGTCGTTGGAATCGGGGGGAACCCGCCGGCCGAGCAATTCTTTCGGCGCGATGCCCCGCTAATGCAATAACTAGCTCGTGTCCGTCGATCAGCAAGCGATTGCCCGCGGCACGACCCATGTTGCCGGCAGGCGCAGGTTGCACAAACGAAACATGCGTCGCCAAGCCGATCCGCGAATTAGCGGCGCGAAGCGCTCAGGGCGGTCCGATTGGAGCGATTGGGCGGGGCGGGCGCCGAGATGCGCAGGATGAGCTGTTCCATCACAAACCGCGCCCGCGACGGCGATGAGCTAACGCCCTTGAGCGCTAAATCAGATT
Source organism: uncultured Planctomycetaceae bacterium (assembly GCA_937952415.1). Lineage (GTDB taxonomy): Bacteria > Planctomycetota > Planctomycetia > Pirellulales > PALSA-1355 > CALFYT01. The sequence goes on from CALFYT010000110.1 coordinate 95,113, forward strand.
CCAACAACCAGCGGTAGAGTTCCCGCGCGCGGGGGCGGCCAAGCCGGCGGAGCTGCTCCTCGGCGTTCGACAGCACGAACGGCTTGAACCCGGCTTCCGTAAGTGCCGCACGAAGCGTCGTTCGGCGGCCGGCCTGTTCGGCCTGTTCGATCAATCGGGTCGCGGCGGCAAAACGGCGCAACGTGGCCCCGATTTGTGCCAAGATCGCAATCGGTACTTCGCCCGACTGTAACAGCCGGTCCAACTGCAACAAGGCCTCGCCCGACTTGCCCGCCAGCGCGGCATCGAGCATTTGCCAGGCCGTTTGAACCCGCCAGCCTCCCACCGACGTCCGGACGAGTGGCGCGTCGATGTTGCCGTCGGGGCCGGCCGACGCGGCCAGCTTGGCGATCTCCTGATCGTACAGCCCGATGTCATTCTCAAGCGTTTCGGTGAGTAGTTCGGCGGCGTCCGAGTCGAGTTTGGCCCCGTGTCGCCGCTTAGCCCAAGCGGTAAGAAACTTGATTAGCCGAGCCGGCGGCGGAAACTTGCACTCAATCTGCAACCCACGGCGCCCCAATGCCTTGGCCAGGCGCGTCGTGCTGGGCCATTTGGTCACGTCCAAGACCAAGACCGAATCGTGCGGGCCCGCTTCGACATACTGCTCTAGCGCCGGGCGATTCTTCGAGACGAACTCGTCCGACGAATCGACGACGACCAGGTGGCGTCCGCCGCCGAACAATGCCCGCGCTGCCAGGGCGTCGACCACGTCGTGCCACAACACCGCGCGGCCGTCGAACGTGGATACCGAAAACTCGGCGTCGTCGCCGCTGAGCACGCGCGAGCGCAGTTCGTCCAAAACCTGTCGCTTCAAGAACGACTCGTCGCCGAACACCGCGCAGACGTCCTCGACCGGGTGCTTGTCCGGGTGAGCAAGGTAGTCGAGCGCAACCAGCGATTTGGCCATGAGGCCAATGTACCGCATGCTGGCGCGGCGCGCCAGCCGTCGCGCTGAGGAGGAGCAAGTTCGAGCGTCGCTCAGCCGGCGGCAAATCACGGGCCGCAGCAACGTTGCTTTCGCAAATTAGCATGCGGCCAACCGACCTATCGCCGCGTTGGGCCCCTGAGTAGAATCAAGGATTGGTCGATGTTAAGCGCTAGTCACACGGCGCAATTCAAGGGTAATTACGAAGTTAGCGATGCTGCGTTATTGGACCGCTGGCGAATCCCACGGCAAGGCCATGTTGGCCCTGGTCGACGGTTTTCCGGCCGGCGTCGAGATTGAGACCGAATCGATCGACGTCGAGTTGCGCCGGCGCCAAGGCGGCTACGGTCGCGGTGGACGGCAGCGCATCGAGACCGATCGCGTCGAGATTCTCAGCGGAGTTTGGCACGACAAGACGCTGGGCAGTCCGATCGCGCTGCAAGTCGTTAATAAGGACGCCAAGCTCGAGCGGCTTGACGACCTGGAACGGCCCAGGCCCGGACACGGCGATCTGACCGGAGCCATCAAGTATCTGGGCCCGATTCGCAATATCCTGGAACGGGCAAGTGCACGTGAGACCACAGTTCGGGTCGCGGCGGGCGCGTTGGCCAAGCAGTTGCTCGCGCAATTCGGCATCGAGGCGTTTGGCTACGTCGTCGAGTTGGGCGGAGTGGCGATCGCGCCCCAGGACGGCACGCTCGAACAGCAGCGCAAGCTGCGCGACGCGAGCGAAGTCTACAGCCTGAATCCCGAACAGGACGATGAGATTAAGGCCCTGATCGACGACGCCGGCAAGCAGGGCGACACATTGGGCGGAATCCTCGAAGTGCGCGTCGAGGGGCTGCCATTCGGATTGGGCACGCATGCCCAGTGGGACCGCAAGCTCGACGGCCGCTTGGCGCACGCCGTGATGGCGGTGCAGGCGATCAAGGGCGTGGAGATCGGTCTCGGATTCGAGGCGGCCCGGCGGCCCGGTTCACAGGTCCACGATCCGATTCAATTCGACACCGGCTCGAAAGATGCTCCCAGCCTGGGATACGCGCGCCCCACGAACAATGCCGGCGGACTGGAAGCCGGAATGACCAACGGGCAGCCGCTAATAGTGCGGGCCGCGAAGAAGCCGATCAGCACGCTGCGCCGCTCGCTCGAATCGATCAATCTTTCGACCAAGGAGCCCGAGGCGGCCAGCTACGAACGGAGCGACGTTTGCGCTGTGTCGGCCGCCAGTGTGATTCTGGAGAACGTCGTCGCATTCGAGATTGCCGCGGCGCTCGTCGACAAGTTTGGCGGCGACAGCCTCGACGAAATGCTGGCCCGATACGAACTATTTCAGGAAATGGCTCGCAAGCGCTAGTCGCGCAAACCAGCACGGCCGGCAGTGGCATGATGTTGAAAACTCACGCTCGGTAACCAACGTATCGCGAGGGAGCACGGATGTTCTCGCTCCACGAAACGACCCGAATCTGGATTTGCCGCGCGGCCTTTGTCGCTTTGTGTCTCGTGACGACCGGCATGGTGGCGGCCTGGTGCTTGGCGGTCCATCTGCCCCACTACCGTCACGGTCACGAAGAGGCGATCTATCGGCGGCTGGGATGGCATGCGACGCTTCACGCGGCGAGCACGCCGCGGCCCGCCCTGCTGTTGTACGAGGGGCTTGAGCTTTCCGATCCAGCGTCGCGACAGTTGCTGGTCCGAGCCCCGTTTGTCGAAGTGCAGAACGCCGGCAATGCCGCAAGCGTGACGCTCGCCTATCCGGCAACGATCAACGGGCTGCGGCTGGACGCTTTGCTCCATTCCGCGGAGCAGTTGCTCCAGGCGGAGCGGCACGCTGGCCCGATCGCGCTGCGTGCCAGTTCCCTGACACTGCATCTCGACGGCGTCGACCGCACGCTCAACGACGTCGAAGGCTCGTGCGAGTGGGGCGGGGATCAACACCAGATTCGCGCGTCGTTTCGCGTCGCTTCGGCAGGGGAGGCTGTTCCATCCGTGGCGCAACCTGTGGTCGTCGAAGTTTCCCTGCAACCGAAACTCGACAGCCAGGGTGAGTGTGTCGTGAAAGTTGTCACGGGCAGTGCCCCCCTGCCCTGCGATTTGATCGCGTCGTGGTGGCCTGCGGCCAAACGGCTGGGGCCGGGCAGTACGTTCTCCGGCTCGATCACGGGCACGCGCACTGACGGCCGCTGGAAGTTGGAACTCTCGGGCACCATCGACCAGATCGATCTCGTATCGCTAATCGCTCCCTTCCCACACACCCTCAGCGGGACCGGCCAATTGACCCTCGACCGTGCCACCGTCGAAGATGGACGTCTCGTGTCGGCCACAGGCAAGTTGATCGCAGGGCCAGGAACGATCAGTCGTTCTCTCGTTGACGCGGCACAGAACAACCTGCAACTCGGCATTGCCCGGCGGACGCTGCTGTCGCGAGGCAACCGCATTGCGTATCAGCAGTTGAACCTGGCATTCGACGTCGACGCCACCGGCTTGTCGTTACGCGGCGAAATTCCTGAGGCGGACGGCGCGTTACTGGTCGACGCCCAGCACGTCGTAGTTCGCCAGGCCGCCGTAGACCGTCTGCCGGTCGTCAACTTGCTGCGCACGTTGGTGCCCCAAACGACGGTCCAGGTACCCGCCACGCGCGAAACCGCGCCGCTGACGGCATTCTTGCCCGTGCCGCCGGTCATGGCTCCGCCCGGCAGCGAAGCCCCGCTCCCCGGTGCGCGGAAGATTCGCATCGGGCCGCAGTAACTGTCACCGTGCGACGCGTCAGCGGCCCGAGCGACGTGCCGTTTGCCCCCGCTGCCCAGGGCACGCCGCCGTAGCCCGATCACGCTAGGATGCCTTCGTCCGGTTGCTGAGCCAAAGGTCGGTCGGCAGGGCCGCCATTGCGATCACGGCCAATTGCGTCACAAAGAAGATTCCTAGGGCAAGCAAGACGCCCTCGGTGAATCCGTAAGAGTGCAGGCCGACACCCAGTTCGTTGACGCCGAACCATGACCACCCGGTGACAATGTTGCCGCCGACGGCCAGCGCGGCCAGTCCGCGCTCGCGGACGATGCCGCCCCAGCGTGCGTGCAGCACCAGGGCGGTCCACAGCACGATCATCAGTGCGCCGTTTTCCTTCGGATCCCAGCCCCAGAAGCGTCCCCACGAATCGTCGGCCCAAAGTCCGCCCAGCACGGTGCCAATGAAGCTGAAGAACAGCGCGAAGCATAGCGTGCCGTACGTCATGCGACTCAGTTCCTTGCCCGTCTCGGGCGAAAGGCTGGGCGTCAGCACGCCGCGTACGATGTACAGCAAGCCGAGGAATCCTGCGACGAATGTCGTGGCGTAGCCCAGCGTGACGCATGTCACGTGCGTGGCCAGCCAGAATTGCGTGTCGAGGACGGCTTGCAGGACGATGAATGTGTCACCTGCGGAAGCCAGTTGGTGTGCAATCACCAGTGTCGAAAAGCCAGCCACCGAGGCGATAACGGTGCCGATTCCCATGCGGTAGACGTATTCCATCACGATTCCCAACAGCACGGCGCCCCAGCCAATGAAGACGGCCGAGGAGTAAAGGTTCGTCACCGGCGGTCGGCCCGAGATGTAGATTCGCGCAACGAGCGCGAACGTGTGCAACGCGAAGGTGAACAGGACCAGCCAGAATGCGGCCCGGTTAAGCGGAGCGGTCCAACCAAGCCAACCGAGCGCGACCAGCACAAACGCCACGACGTAGAGCACGCTGGCCCGATAAAATGGCTCGAAATAGTTGAAGAATGCCTCGAAGTTGGTGCGTTCGGGGTCGTAGTTTTCAAGCGGCTGTTCGCCGAGCCACGCTTCGTACGTGGCGAGTTCACTGTTGAATTCTTGCGCGTCGTCGTTGTGATACGCGGCCAACATCGACGCCATCGCCACCGCGCCGGGATTGGGCGCTTTGCCCAGAACGTTCGCATTGGCAAACGCCTTGGTGTAGGCCACTGAATAGGGTTCCCAGGCTCCATCGCTCGCGTCGGGCGGAATGACCAACGGGGGCTGCATTTGGGCCAGCGCCGAATGACGCTGGATCGCCGCCGACAAATCTTCCATCAAGTGATCCTTGTCCGGACGAAGCTGCGGCTGCTCGAACGATCGCATCAGCAGCGTCAGCAGCCGGATCTTCTTGTCCAGCTCGAGAATCTTCTTCTGATAAATTGTCAGCTTGCGCGGGTCTTCTTGCTGCGTCGTGGTTGCCAGTTCGGCCTGGCGCTCGAAATCTTCGATCTTGTCGCGAAACTCGTCGATCGCGTAGCGGTATCCCTCGCGGCGCTTGAGCCCAAGCGTCTGGAGCACTTCCAGGTTCGTAATTCGAAAGACTTTGTGTTTGAAGACGTCGGGCGATCCGCTGGCCACGTCGGCCAACCATTTGATGGCCGGCTGGCGCTTGACGACTTCGTCGCCTGACTCGTCGGTAAAAGTTTGATAGTCAGAGATCTGGCGAAGCATGTTGCGTGCCAGCGTGTCATAGGGCTTGACCCGCCCTTCGTACACCAGCGGCAATCGTCCGAATTCGTCGAGTTGGATCTGGTCCTGCGGCGTGTTTCGTTGCCACGCGGAATTCAAGACCCACGCGGCACACAGCAGCACGACGACGGATGCGAAGACCAGACTGGTCGTGTCGCGGCCGCTCGGTCCAAAGTTGTAGCGGGCCGGAATCTTGGTCGGTTTGCGCGTTGTTTCGGCTAGCGCCGCCTTGGCGGTGCCGCGCCGTTTAAGGAACCGAACCAGCGTAATCGAAAATTGGGCCAGCATGCCGGTGCCGACCAACATGCACGCCACGTAGGGAATCATCCAGCCGGTATTGGTCACCACTTGCAGTGTCGTGGCCTCGTTGCCCTGCTCGTCGATGTCATAGTTACTTTGATAAAACGTTTCTCCGGCAAACCGCAACGGGTTGTTCATCCAAATCTTCACGTCGCGATCGACGTTGCGCGACGGATCGACCAGTCGCAGGTCGGACGAATAGTTGCGGGCCATCTGCGTGCCCATATACTTGTCGAATCGCACGTCTTCCAGACGCATCGAGTAGGGCTTGTACGTGCGCTTGAACCGCAGGGCCAAGTCGTAGGTCTTCTCGCCCACTTCGACTTTCTGCGGCAACAGTTCCAGGCTGACCAGGTAGGTGCCGATCGGCTGCTCGGTTTGCTTGTCGAGCAGGCGGACGTAAGCCGCCGCGATGTCGACTTTGCCGCCGGTGTCGGTGCCGGCGCCCGGTCTGCGCGGCGCGGCAATCCATTGCTTGCCGGCGCCGGCGGTGGCCAGGTTTTCGGCGTCTGGCTTGGGCCGTTCCAGTTGGGAGTTGTGTAAGTACTCGAGCACTTCCACGTCGAACGGCAGCGTGTCATCGGAAATTCGCCCGCCTGATTCCAAGAACGACCGGGGCACGACGACCACGTCGTCGGTCTCCGCGTCCGAAGGATCCACCACGGTCAGTTCCACCGTTCGAATGTCCCGCCTGCGCGTATCCGCATCTCGCCTTCATTGTGCAGGCCGTAAACGACCAACTCGTTGCCCATGACCAGTGCGATTCCAGCGTGCAGCAGGACGATGCCGGCCCGTTTGCGAAACACAAGCCAGCAGCCGCCCAGCAAGACCAGTCCGGCCAGTCCGCCTTTGATAAGCTGCCACAGAATGCGCATCGACGAATCGCCCAGAGCCGCGGCGTCACCCTGCCGAAAGATCCAAATCAGCAACCCGCTCAGCAGTAGCAGCGTGACGCCGATCGACCAGCGTTCGACGGTGCGTGCGCGGTCAAGCTGCACCAGCGTATATCCGCCCACAAGCCACAGGGCGACAAGGCTCCACTTCATGGCGGTCCACAGCGTGCTCCACGCAAACGGCGCGGCGCCTTCGATCGTATCCTTGCCCGAGCCGCCGGCAATGACGATCCAGGTCAGCACGCAGCCCACCGCGATCACGACCAGTCCCGCAATCAAGCGCGTCCCGCGGGCCTGCACCTTGAAGCGCAGCGAGTGGGCGGCGAGCAGGTTGATGGCCATCGCCCCGCCGATCAAGAATCCGCCCGGAAACCAAAACCCGCCCGGAATGTCCGGTGCTCCGCTCGAGAAGAACGCGTCGGGAAAGAAAACTTGCAGCGGAATCCACGCGAAGAAGGTGCGAAAGTACTGATTCATCACGTCCCAAATGTCCTGATCGACTTGAGCCAACGTGCCGGCAAAGATCAGGACAATCGACATCGCAAACAGCGCGACCGTCAGCCGCAGCGACGCCAAGGGCATCAGCAGCCGCACGATCGGCGACTGCGCGGAACGCGAACGTTTACGGTACTCGGCCTCGAGCTGCGCCGCTTCGTTATCGGTCGACTCGATGAGTTCTTCGTGGTCGATCGCGTTAGTTGCCATTCCCGGCTCCCCGCATGAAAGGTGGTCGGCCCATTGAGTTTGGCGCGGCCGTCCCCAATAGGTCGACGACGGTCGCCGTGGCGCCGTCCAGTTCAATTGTTCTTGTTTCTGTGCTCAATTGTTCCAGGGCGATCGGCGGCAGGCTCAGTTGGCCCCGCCAACGGTTGACGTTCATCAGAGCGTATTGCGCTTCATCGTCGGTCGCCTTCGGCAACGCCGTCACGCTGACTTCCAGCGGCGGGTCGACAGACGGAATGACCAGCGTGGCAAACCGAATGTCCGAACCCCGGCGCTGCTGCCAGCCTTCGGGCAATTCCCACTCGGGCTTGCCGCTCTCGGAAAATCGGACCGACTTGAGCAGCGCGTCAAACGGCGCGGACTGTGCGGCCACTGCGTCGTCTGGACCGGTGATCTTGAAGAACCAGCCCTGCTCGTCATGGGGCACGATCGCCGCCAGCGTCCGCGTGGGCTCGCCAGGCGACTCGACGGGCGTGTCGGGGTGTGCCTTGGCGCGTGGCGGCTCATAGGGCACCGGCTTACGCACCGTGTAGTGCTCGATCTTGTCGGCCTTGCCGCAACCAGCCAACGACAGCAAGCCCAGGGTCGCGAAGATTGCCAGGAAAACTTGGTTTCTGTGCATTGTCGCTTGCTTGTCGCTCCCGGATCGTTGTCTCGCAGCCTTCAGCCGATTCCGCGGCCCGTTTCGAGAATCGCCCAGGCCGTGTTCGACTGCCGCGGTGGAAAACGTCTGGACCGGGTAACGATGCGGCACGCCATCCGCCCGGACCGGGAGCGTGTGTCGGGTAAGATTCGCGAAGCGTGCGGGCGCTGGCAGCGCGCCGGCGGCACGAGCCTTTGGCAGGGTTCCAGGCAGACGCTGGTCGGCGTTGATGCCTCGAACTGCCCGCACGTTGAATTATAGTCGCGATCGGCCGAAAAAGTACATATACGGCCCTCGACTCGCCCGCCAACTCCGAACGAAACCGTCAAAACACGGCATTTCAGAATCGGACAGGGCGCCGCGCCAAATGGTGGCCCGATGGCGCTACTCTATCGATACAGTCGCTCGGCGTGATCGGCCCAACCAACCACTGGAGTTTCCGGTCCCAGCACAAAGATTTCCACGCGGCGATTGCGCTGGCGGGTGGCGGCCGTGTCGTTGGGTGAGATCGGTTGATATTCGCCGAAACCGGTTACGCCCATCCGCTCTTCGGGGATGCCGGCCTTGCGCAGTTGTTGAGCAACGACCAGTGCCCGGCCCGCGCTCAGGTGCCAGTTGGTCGGATAACGTTCGCGCAGCTCGCGGCCCTTGATGCCCTGCGAATCCGCGTGCCCCACGACCATGATCTTCAGCTCGCTCGCTTCGGGCGAGCGAAACACATCGGCAAACTCGCTCAAGATTTGTTCCGCGCCGGGCCGCAGTCGGTCGTCGCCGCTATCGAAGAGCAAGTCGGTGTCGAACTTGCTGATCCCGGTCGCCGGATCATATTGCAGGATGGGATACCGCCGAGCCAGTTCGGCCAATCGGCCGCTAAGCCCCGGCGGAACAACGCCGGCATTTCGCCTATTCATTTCGGACCGCGCCAGATCTTCTTCCGCGCGGATCAGGCGATCCTCGACGTTGCGGCTGTGCAACTTGAGGTTTTCGATTTCGGCCAGTTGGGCACGCGTCTGCTCGGTGAGCGTGCGGTTTTGCGACTCCAGAGCCGCGACTTTTCCGGATGACGCGCATCCATGCGACGCCGCGGCGGCGCAGAGCACGCCAACGCCAAGAATCTGACACGCAGAAGACATGGATTCGACTCCTTTCGAATCTGCAATGGAATAGTCGTGCCGGCCGTGCCGCGAGATTGCGCCGCGGCGTTGCGGCCCGGATTTATTCGAACCAGCTCAGAATCATATCCATCATCGAGCTGTTGACGGTGTACGGTTGGTCCCAACTCCAAATGTTGCGCATCAGGTCATACATGAACATACCGCAAAACAGCAGCAACAAGGAGCACAACACCAGGCTGCCGACGTTCCAGCCCGTGAATGGCGTCTCGGGCACCATCGCGGCCGCTCCGGCGGGTGCGGTGGCAGGCATCAAATCTTCTTCGTCGACGGTGCCTACGGTTTCCAAGCCACCGGCACCGCCCAAACCTTCGCCTAGGCCCTCGCCCAAGTCGTCGTCCAACAGTCCGGACTCACTGGGCTCGGACTCGAGTGTTCCCACTCCCACGCCCTCTTCCTCGAACTCGACGTCGTCCTCCAGCGCGATGACTTGCGAACCGCTGTCGGATTCGTCTTCGCTGGCTTCTTCCAGCGGAGTCAGCAGGAAGTCGTCGTCCGAGTCTTCGGCCGCGACTTCGGGTGCCGCGTCGTCGTCGGCCAGTTCCTCGGCGGCCGATTCTCCTGCAGCGCCCAGCAACTCGTCGTCTTCGCCCAACTCCAACTGGTCGACTCCCGAGCCACCCAGCTCTAGAGGTGGGGACTCGAGCGAGATGCCGCTATCGCCGGGATCCAACAGCGAGATTCCGCTGTCGCCCGCCCGCGAAACGTCGCCGGCCGAACTGCCGCCCAATACCAGGTCGTCGTCGATGTCGCCGGTCAGGTCGATGTCCGAACCGCCGGCCTGCGAGCCTTCGAGCTCTAGTGCGGGCTCTTCGTCCAATGCCAGATCGTCGTCGCCGCCGCCGAGCGACAAGCCGGACCCTTCCAGTTCCAACGCTTCAGGGCTGAGCGTGATGTCGCTGGTGCCCGCGTCCACGTCGCTTCCGCCGGCAGGCAACTCTTCGTCGGCAACGTCGGTTGCGTCGGCGCTTCCGTCGTCGACTTCGATCGAGCTTTCGCTGGCCAACTCGACCGAGCTACCGATATCGGGCGCTTTCGACGAGATTCCGCTGTCTGCCGCGCTGGGCATTTCCAGATCGAGATTGTCCAGTTCGTCGAACATGGGGCTTACGCCCGAGCCGGAACTTGATCCGGAGCTAGCGCTCGAACCGGGCCCCGTTTGCAACACGTCGGACCCGCCCTTGTCACCGCTGCCCAAGACGTCGTCCAGCACGTCGCTGTCGTGCTTGGGCGGCGAGATTTGAATGTCGCTTTCCAGCGGATCGGGGGGCGACGACTTGCCGCCAATGATCGTGCTCGACGTGCTTTCGCCGGATTGGCCCAGTTCGACCTCGCTGAGCAAAATCGAATCCGGATCCTCGTCCACTTCGGCAAAGTCGCCTTCTTCGGCGGCGGCCTCGCGATCGGCTTTCACGCGTTCGATGTCTTCTTGCTTGAACTTCCAGCTCGATCCGTCGCGATAGCCGTGAACCTCGCGGCGATCGCGCATTTCGGCAAGCGTCTCGGTCGTGACACCGAGAATCTGAGCGGCTTCGTCAAGGTTGACAAACTTGCGGGCCATAAACTCTCCTCAGGTCGCACACGCTGCGCCGTACCGACGACGCGTGGCACCGGACATGCTTCGTGGCCGCCTGCCGAACTACCAACGACTTCCTAATGCCGTGCCGACGCGGACTGCCAGGCCCGGTTGGCGATCGTTCGTTTCCGATCGCGCCGTTGGGCCGGTCCGCCTCTAGCCATGCGGCTATCGTTGATCCAGTATGCTTCGAATCTCTCCGGGCAAGGGACTGGTTGCGTTGAATTCGATCATTCTCAGGTCGAAATGGATGTTCCGTACGCTCTTAAGCGAGATTTCGCCGCTGGACGTATCGATGTGGTACACGGCCATCGTGCGCGTCTCTGGGTCGATTACCGTGACTTGTTGTCCATGCTCGCCGGCCGATGTCGACAGCGTCACCAACTCGCCGCTGCCACCAGCCACCGGTGCGGCGGGCCGCTGAGCGAAACCGACGCGTGGGCCGACTGCCATCGCCATTGCGGCGATCACGAGTCCGGCAATCGTACTGGCTCCGACGACCGCAATTCTCATAAGTCACCTTTCAACTTAGGAGGTCTAGCGGGCAGCGGGGCTTTCAGTTTCCATTCTAAAAGCACCGCTTCCCAATTCAACACAAATCTTGGGCTAATACCGAGTTGTAGCCCGCCCGCCGCCCGGATTTCGGCCGGTTTTCGAGCATCCACGACCACGCCGACCAGCCTCACGCGCAGGCGGTGGCACGCGCCGGTGCGTCGTACGACGAGGCGGCGCGGTCCAACGAGCCGCGAGTTTTGGTTGCGGTTTTCGCCCGGGCCGGAAGATCTGACTACCCGGCGGCACGATAATTGGCGTCGAAGTTCACGCAGGTCCGAACGGACGGATTGGAACGGATTTTAGGGGCGGCAAGTCTAGTGCTCGTCCCCGGCCGCGACAAGTGCAACTGCCAGCGGAATCGTGTAATTCATGTCGTCCTCTGGTACGACGGTTGCCGGCTGCAAGCAGACCAGGCGTTTGCAAGCGGTCCGGTGCCCTAGCGCCACGCCACATCGGCTCGAGTCGCGCAGCACACGCCGTTGGCGACGCAGGTCGCGGCGTGTCAGGCGACCGCCTACAATAGGCCGCGTGCGTCAAATGCCCTTTCGCAGCGTGCCAGCTTGCCATCATGCCCACCAGTGCCACGAACCGAGAGTCGACCGTCGCCGTGCTCTACAGCGGCGGGCTCGATAGCGCGATCCTGCTTTCGCACCTGCTCCAGCAGGGACATCGAGTGCAGCCGCTGTACGTCGCGTGTGGGCTCGCCTGGCAGCAGGCCGAAGCGCGGTGGGCCGAGCGGTACGTACAAGCGATCGACGACCCGAGAATGGAGCCGTTGGTCGTGCTGTCGCTGCCGCTGGCGGATCTGTACGGCGACCATTGGAGCATCACCGGTTGCGACGTGCCAATGGCCGACGATCCGGACGAGATGGTCTATTTGCCCGGGCACAACCCATTGCTGCTTGTAAAGGCCGACGTTTGGTGTCGGTTGAACGACGTGCCGCAGTTGGCACTGGGTGCCTTGGCCACCAACCCGTTTGCCGACTCGAGCGACGCGTTCTTTGCCGCCTTCGCGGCTACCATGCAGCAGGCTGTGGCTGGCCACGTCGAGTTGATTCGTCCACTGTCGGACAAGGACAAAGTGCAGGTATTGCAACTGGGCCGCGATGCCCCGCTCGGGCTGACGTTTTCGTGCCTGTCACCCCATAGGGACCAGCATTGCGGGATGTGCAACAAGTGCGCCGAGCGACAGGGGGCTTTCCGCAAGGCGTCGATGCCGGACCCGACCACATACGCGCCACACAGCCCGCCCGTTGTCCATTGACCCCGTTCGTTTAACTTCACGGAACGCCGAGCCGCCATGTTTCGAGTGACGCGCGAGATTGATTTTTGTTACGGCCACCGCCTGCTCAACTACGACGGCAAGTGCAAGCACTTGCATGGGCACAACGGTCGTGCCGTGATCACGATCGAGTCGCCTCGCCTCGACGACCGCGGCATGGTGATTGATTTTTCGGACCTGAAGCGAATCGTCAGCAATTGGATCGACGAGAACCTTGACCACCGAATGATCCTGCGCCGCGACGATCCGGCCGTGCCCGTGCTGCAGCGCCTGGGAGAGCCGATGTACTTGATCGACGCGAACCCCACGGCCGAGAACATCGCCAAACTAATCTTCGACTACGCGCACGGCCAGAGCGTGCCCATCGTGGAGTGCTGCCTCTGGGAAACGCCGCATTGCTTCGCGACGTATCGCGGCTAGCCGATTTCGCGGCGTGCGAAATTGGCAGGGTCGTCGCACGGTGCGACGCGGCGGCACGGCGCGGCTAGGAGTCGCGAAGTCGCCCTGCGCCAGTTCGGGAAACGAAAACAGTCCGGGAGGTCCGCGACGGACCTGCACCGGACTGTACGTCCCCCCTGGGAATACGATCGCCGACTGCTTGGCCCGAAGCCGCCTTCGCTGCGCGTCGAACAGGCGACGCTGGCAGGCCATGGGCAGAAAAAAAGTTGACATACGCAGTATCGTCGCCTGCAGCGGATTGTCTTTGGGAATTCTTGTCGATTGCGCAAGGACTGCCGGCAAGTGCCTGCTGACCCGACACGTCGGCCCATCACAGCGCGGCGGCGTGCATGCTGGCGCCGGATGCTTGCAGCCGCGGCAGGCTCGATCCGCGGTCGGGGCGTGACTTTTCTTGCATAAGCCCTAACGATTACGCCGATTTTTAGGACGAGTCGCGCTATCGGTGCGCTCGCGCTGCAAGCACGCCGGCCCGCGCTGGGTTGTCGTGCGCGGCGGCGACAGATGTTTGCGTCACGGGTTGGTCGTCATGAAACAAAGTGGACAAGTCAGCGGCGTCCAGATGTTTTCATTTCTGGATGCGATGGTCTGCACCGTCGGTGCGCTGCTGGTCCTGTTGCACGCATTCTCGCACCACGGCCAGGTTGAAGCCGAGTGCAAGGCCAAGGCCAAGGCGGCCGAACAAACGGGCGAAGATCCGAAAGTCGCGCTTGAGTTGGTCACCTGGCGCATCGAGCAACTTCGCGAAGTACGAAACAAAACAGAGGCCCAACTGGCGGACGAACGGCTGAAGCTCGCGCACCTCGAAGATCATCAGCGGCGGCTCCGCAAGCAGGCCGAACAACTGACGGCCGAACTGGCCGACTTGGACCGTGTCCAGCAAACCGGCGAAACCAGGACCGTGCGCGAACTGGCCGAACTCGAGGCGGCGCGAATCCGGCTGGTCGAAGCGCGCGCCGCGGTGGAACGTGCGCGGCAACAGAATAAACGCGCGGCTAGCTATAGCGTCGTTCCGTATGAAGGGCCGCACCGGACGCGCCGCCGACCAGTCTATGTCGAGTGCCGACAGGACTTGATGGTCTTGCAGCCGGAAGGAATCGAGCTGACGCCCGGAGACTTCGCGGGATTCCTGGGTGCGGGAAATCCACTGGCTTCGGCGGTACGCGGCGCACACGAGTACTACGCGGCGAAATCCCCCGCGGACAAGCCTGCCAGCGAGCCGTATCCGCTATTGCTTGTGCGGCCGGACGGGATCGCCACGTATTACGCGGCCCGACGCGCGCTGGACTCGTGGGGCGCGGACTTTGGCTACGAATTGATCGGCCAGGACTGGAACCTCAAGTTCTCCGAGCCAGATTTTCAACTCGCCGAGCTGCTGCAACAGATCGTCTACGACGCGCGCCGCCGGATGCGCGAACTCATGCTGGCCACTGCCGAGTTGCAGGCGTCGCGACCGCGGATGACCCTGCGGGCAAGCTCCAGCGGCGGGTTCGTCGTGGAACGTGGGCCCCGCAGTGGTGGATCCGGTCGATCCGTCTATCGCGGCAGCAGTTGGGATTCGCTCGACTCGCAGTGGGCTCGGGGCGACTACGAATCCGGCGACGACGATGCCGACGCAACCCGGACAGGCGACGAGTACGCGGCGGATCGCTCGGGCAGCAACCGGCTTGGCACGTCGGCAGTTGGCGGAATGGGAAGCGGCGACGGTCCAAATCGGTCCACGACCGGCGCGGACAGCGCGCTGGTCGGTGACACGGCCCGCGTGGGAACCGGCGGCTCAAGCTCGAACGGACCGTATGGCGGTGGTGCCTTGGGCGGATCAGGCGACCGCTCTGGCGCACTTGCCGACCGAAAGTCGAACGCTTGGTCGGGCCAGCGCCATGGCGGCGACAGCGTAGGAACAGGCGACGACGCATTCGGTGCCTCGGCCAAGCACGCAGGTCCGTCGGGCAGCCAGAATCCCAGCGGCGATCAGCTTTCCGACGGGCCGATCGTCAATGAGCCTTATTCCGACGAGCATTTTGCCGAAGGAGAGTTCGCCGACGGGCGTATGGGCAATGGGCAAAGTGGCAATACAGCCCGGTCCGCCGAGGGCGGCGACGCCACGGACACAAGTTCTCGATTCGCCGATCAAACGGGCGAGCCGCAAGGTGCATCGCCACTCGGACAAGCGACCGGCCATCCGCCGTCTATCCTCATGAGCAACCAGTCAGGCAACGGGGGCGCTTGCGCGGTCGACTCGCATGCCCAACAACCAAGCGGCGCCGCCACGCATTCGTCGACGAGCCAACAACATTCCCGCAAACTGGCCAGTATCGCTTCCTTTCGCGGGCGTGACTGGGGGCTGCCGGATGCCGGCGCGGGCATGACGCCTGTGACCCGACCAATCGCTGTTGAGTGCCACACCGACCGGCTGGTGATCTTGCCGGAAGACCGCGGCCAGGCACCACGCGTGACTCGACTCGACGAAGACGCGCGAGCAAACATCGACGAGTTCGTGTCGAACGTTTGGCGACACATGAAGGGTTGGGGCATTGCGGGGCGCGGCCTCTATTGGCGGCCGACGTTGTTGGTGTCGGTCGGTCCCGGCGCAGCGGATCGTGTTGCTGAATTAGAAGCCCTGTTGGCCGACAGCGGTTTGGACGTGCGCTTGCGCCGGGCGCAAGCCGCCTCGACCAGGACCAACCGGCCCAGCGCTCGACCAAGTTGGACACACTAGCACCCAGAGGCCAACGCCATGGCGATGGATAGCGACAGCAATGCCGTCGGTACCGACTCCTTTCTGGACGTGATCACGAACTTCGTCGGCATCCTGATCATCTTGGTTATGGTCGTGGGCGATCGGGCAAGGCGGATGCCGCTGCCCGACGTGGAGCCACCACTGCAGGCGGAGCTGAAAGCAGCTCGGGCCGAGTCCGCGGCCATCGAGCTAGACGTGTACCGAATCGAGTCGCAGCGGCAGCTCGTGCAAGCGGAAGTCGCGGCGGCGACCTTCGAACGGGACCAGGTGCAGACAGTGATCGCGGCCGTTGAGCACGACTTGTCCGAGCTGCGGGCAGCGCTCGACGCCGATCAGCGCGAGCGGCTCGAAGCGCAGCGCGAACTAGACCGTGCCGAAAAGGAACTGGCGCGGCTGCGCGACGAGCGTGAACAGGCCGAAGCGACCCAAGCGCCCGAAACGATTACGATCGAAAGCTACCCGACGCCGATCGGAAAGACCGTCGACGGAAAAGAGGCTCACTTTCAATTGTTGGGCGGACGACTTACGTACGTGCCATTCGACGCGCTCATCGACCGGCTCAAGTACGAGATGCGCCAACTGGGCCAGCAACTCAACGTTGCATCCGACGTCGTCGACACGCTCGGTCCGATTGGCGGTTTTCGGGCGCGCTACACAATCCATCGCCACGACACGCCGCGCGGCACCTACTTGCAAGTGGCCCATCTGGAGCTGTTGCCCGAGTCACACCGCTTGGGCGAACCGCTCGACGCGGCGCTGGCCCCCGGTTCCCGATTTCGCGAAAAGCTGTCGATGGTTTCGCCGCGGCAGTACACAATCACGGTGTGGACCTATCCCGATAGTTTCGACGAGTTCCGTAAGTTGAAGAAGGAGCTTTACGACCTGGGCTACGCCGTAGCGGGGCGCCCGCTGCCCGAGGGCATGCCGATCGGCGCGTCTCCGCACGGTAGTCGTTCGGCGGCCGAGTAGATTCCGCCGCCAACTGTGGCGTTGCCGGTGAGTCGTTGTTCATGACCGATGGCTAGTTTGCCGTCGCCGCGGCGATGCCCGCCTCGACGGCCCGCATGATCTGGTCGATCTGCTCAAGCGAGACGGCAAGCGGCGGCATGATCACCAGCACGTTGCCCAACGGCCGCAGCAGCACGCCGTGGGATCGGGCCGCGTCGCAGGCCCGCATGCCGCGTTTTTCGTGCCAGGGAAACGGGTCTTTGGTTTCCCGATCGCGCACTAGCTCGACCGCTCCGATCATTCCACGCTGCCGCACGTCGCCCACGTGCGGATGATCGACCAGGCCTGCCAAGTGTTCGGCCAGACGGTCGATCTTTGGCAGCAACCCGGCCAGCGTATCCTCTTCGGCAAAGACGTCGAGCGTAGCCAGCGCCGCAGCGCACCCCAACGGATTCCCGCCGTACGTATGTCCATGGAAGAATGATTTTGATTCGGCATAGGGCGCCAGGAACGCTTGCCAGATCTCGTCGGTGACCACCGTCGCGGCGACTGGCATGTAGCCGCCCGAAAGTCCCTTCGCCAGGCACAACAGGTCAGGCGAGACGTCTTCGTGCTCGCAAGCGAACATGGTTCCAGTGCGCCCGAAGGCCACAGCGACTTCGTCGGCAATCAACAACACGTTGTGCTTTCGCGCCAATTCGGCCAGACCGCGCAAGTAGCCGGGCGGATGCATGACCATTCCGGCTGCGGCCTGAATCAGTGGTTCGATCACGACCGCGGCCAGTCGCTCGTGATGTTCTTCGAGCAGGCGTTCCGCTTCGCGCAAGTAGTACGTCAGGGCATTCTCGCGAGAAACGCCCGGCGGTAGGCGATACATGTTTGGGGCCGGCGTGCGCAACACGTCGAACAGCAGCGGCTCGAACATCGCGTGAAACCGCTCGACACCGCCGACACTGACGCTGCCCAACGTATCGCCGTGATACGCGTCTCCCAGCGCGAGGTACGAAGTCTTCCGCGGGCGCGGGTCCGGGCGTTGCCGCCAGTATTGCAGCGCCATCTTGATCGCCACTTCAACGGCAGTGGCCCCGTCGTCAGAAAAGAACACGTGCTCCAGCCCGCGCGGCGTAATGTCGACCAGCCGTTTGGCCAGCTTGATCGTCGTCGGGTGCGAAGCGCCCAAGAGCGTCACGTGTGCCACCTGGTCGAGCTGGCGGCGGATCGCCGCGTCGATCGTCGGGTGACGGTGCCCATGGATGTTGCACCACAGGCTGCTCACGCCGTCGAGGTATTCCCGGCCGTCGACGTCGACCAGCGTGCAGCCGCTGGCCCGTTCGATGATCAGCGGGTCATACTCGCTCATCTGGCTGAATGCATGCCAGACAATCTCGCGATCCCAGCGCTCGAGCTGATCGCGCGTGGGCTCTGACGGTGCCGGTGGCTCTGGCATGGCCCGCTCCTGCCTTTTGCCGGGCTACCACTGAATAACGACGGGCGTGCCGGGCGAGATGCCCAACATTTCGGCGGCGCTTTCGCCGACGATGGCCAGTTCGAGCTTGCCGCTTGAGCCAACCAGGGCGATCAGCGTCATGGACGGTTGGTCGGCGTAGGTCTCGAAGATGCCGTGCGTTTCATGCTCGTCGCACACAATGGCAACTTCTTCTCCGCGGGGCACGTTGGCCAGCGAGTCGGCCGAGATGTCCGTGATCAGATTGCCAAACGAGTCGACCGATTGAATCGACCCTTCTATCTTCGAGTCAGCCACGCATGCCTCCGTCCAGTCGAGCATCACCAACTCGCGTTGGGCGGGGCCCAAGCGCGCCGGATCCAGCCCCAGACTCAAATGGGCCGCCACCGGGGCCATGATGTCCCGCCCATGAAACGTCTTCGAGACCGGACGCAACCAATAGGCCGGCTCCGTGACGGTAATGATTGTAGAGGGACGGGTGCCAAGCGCCAAACGGCTCAACAGCCCATTGTCCGGAGCAACGTACGCCTGATTGCCGATCCGGGCATAGACGATCCCGCGCGAAGTTCCGACGCCGGGGTCGACCACGGCAACGTGGATCGTGCCCGGCGGAAACCACCGCGTCGTCTCGAACAGCGCCAGCGCCCCGGCGCGGATGTCTTGTGCGCCGACCGAGTGGGTCAGGTCGACAATTGTTGTGTCAGGCGAGATCGATAAAATCACGCCCTTCATTGCCGCGACGTACGGACTTGACGAACCGAAGTCGGTAGTGACCGTGATGACTTGCGACATGGACCCAAGCCGGGATGATCGGTGGCGGTTCGTTTCATCGTCCGCACCCGATCCGGGAGCGTCAAGTCGCCGGCGCTCGTGCGCGGCAAAGTGCCGGCCGCGCCATCGTCGCGCTACATTTTTCCCACCATCTCGAGCACCAACTGGCGGAAGCGGCCCGGATTCACGTTGGGATTCCGCTTTTTCGCCTGGCCGATCAGGTTGCCCGCGGCCTGTTGCTTCCCGGATTGAATGTCGGCCACGATCTTCGGATTGGCCGCCAATAGCTCTTCGCACAGGCTGACCAGATCGCCTTCATCGACCTTTTCGATGCCCTGGGCCTTCATCACGTCGGCCGCGGACTTGCCAGACTCGACCATCTCGACGAACACTTCGCGAGCCCGGCTCGTGTCGAGTTGCCCTTCTTGGACTGCTTTGAGCAACTCGGCCAGTGCCGGCGGGCGGAGCGAGAACTCTTCGATCGTGGTTTTCTGCTCGTTAAGGGTGCGCAGCACGTCTTGCTGCACCCAATTACTGGCCAGCTTGCCGTCGCCGACGGCACGGGACAACTCGGCGTAGTAGTCGACCAGTGCCCGTCCGCCGCTGACGATCACGTCGCTGTCGTAGGGCTTAATGTCGTGCTCCTGCTCGAGCCGTTGCCGCAACTGAGCCGGCAACTCGCACATCTTGGACCGCACGGCCTCGATCTCCTCGGGCGTGACGGTGACCGGGACGAGATCCGGATCGGGAAAATACCGGTAGTCGCTAGATTCTTCTTTGTGGCGTTGGCCGCGCGTTACTTCGGCCGCGTCGTCCCAACCTCGGGTCTGCTTGGGGACATCGCCCAAGCGCTGGCCAGTTTCCTGCCAGACGTCGTACTGCCGCTTGGCTTCGTATTCCAAGGCGCGTTCGACCGCGCGGAAGCTGTTCATGTTCTTGACTTCGACAATCGGCGTGGCCACCTTCCCGTCGGAAGTCTCGATGTGCAGGTTGACGTTCGCATCGACCCGCAGGCTGCCTTCCTGCATGTTGCAATCCGAAACGCCCAGATAGGTCAGCAGTAGCCTGAGCTCGGTAAGATAGGCCTTGGCTTCCTGCGCGGATCGCATGTCCGGCTCACTGACGATTTCCAATAACGGTGTGCCGGTCCGGTTCAGGTCGATCCGGCTGTCGGCCTGTCCGGCAACTTCGTCGTGCATGCTCTTGCCGGCGTCTTCTTCCAGATGCGCGCGAATAATGCCGATCCGCTTGGTTTCGAAGCGCCCTTTCGGGTCGCTGATTTCCAAATGGCCATCATGGCTGAACGGCAAGTCGTATTGGCTGATCTGGTAGCCCTTGGGCAAATCGGGGTAGTAATACTGCTTTCGGTCCCATTTGGTGAACCGTGCGATTTCGCAGTTCAGCGCGATGGCCGTTTCCAACCCGAGCTCGAACGCCCGACGATTCATGACCGGCAGCGTCCCCGGCATGCCGATGCAGACCGGACAGGTCTGTGTGTTCGGGTCCGCGCCAAACGTCGTGCTGCAACGGCAGAACAGTTTCGTGCGCGTCTGCAACTGCACGTGAACTTCCAGGCCGATGATTGTCGTGTAGGGCGTTGCCACAGTCGGGTACACCAGGAAACTTGGTTGCGCTAATCCACCATCGGGGCAAAGCGCTTGTGCCAATCGGTTGCCGTCTGAAACATGTGGGCCGCGCGGAGCAAGCGCTCTTCCTCGAACGGCGGTGCCTGCAATTGCAGCCCAATCGGAAGCCCGTCGGACCCAAAGCCGCACGGCAGCGAGATGCCCGCAATTCCCGCCAGGTTCGCACTGACCGTGTACAGGTCGACCAGGTACATCGCCAGCGGGTCGTCCGCCTTTTCACCGATCGGAAAGGCGGTGGTCGCCGTCACCGGTCCTGCGATGACATCCACCTGCTCGAAAGCCGCGTCGTAGTCCTGGCGGATCAGGCGGCGGACTTTCAAAGCCTTGAGGTAATACGCGTCGTAATAGCCCGCGCTTAGCGCGTACGTGCCGAGCATGATCCGCCGCTTGACTTCCGCTCCAAAGCCCTCGGC